>NZ_JBQCWS010000001.1:364398-682802 GCF_051957155.1 Neisseria sp. P0019.S002 | reverse complement strand
ACGGCCAGGATGGTCTGCCGACCCAACGCACCAATGCGCTGGGCCATACCTTCGGCTACCATTACGACCAAGCCCGCCGCTTAGTCGGCCTCACCAATGAAAACGGTGCGCACTACCGCTTTGCCTACGACGTCCTTGACCGATTGATTGCCGAAAGCGGTTTCGACCATAAGCTCACCGGCTACCGCTACAACGCCGGCAACGAACTGGTCGAGCAGCGCGAATTCGGCGACGATGCCTCCCTCGCCGCCAAACTGATGGCGCAACTGGGCGGACAACCCGTCCCCCAAAAAGAAGCCGCCCCGCTTTCAGACGGCCTCGACAGCCAAACCCCGCTGCGGATTACCGAGTTCAAACGCGATGTATTGGGACGCTTAATCCATACCCTCGCCCGCGATAACGACAAGGTTCAGGAAACCGCTTACCAATACGACCTGGACGGCAACCTCGTCCGCGCCGCCAACAGCCAAAGCATCACCTGCTTCGACTACAACGGCAACGGCCAAATCATCGGCCAGCACCAATGGAAAGTACCGGCTAAGGAAGAGAACGCACAAAACGGTTTGCCCGAAACCGACTGGCGCGATGCGCAGTACGACATGCTGTACCTGCCCGTTACCGAAAGCATCCGCTACCACTACGACTTCAACGGTAACCGTACCGCCACCGTCCTGCCCGACGGCAGACAGATCAACTACCTGTATTACGGCAGCGGCCACCTGCACCAAATCAGCCTCGACGACGAAGTCATCACCGACATCGAACGTGATCAGCTGCACCGCGAAATCTACCGCACACAGGGTAAACTCGCCAGCCGTTACGAACTTGACCCTTTAGGCCGTCTGAAAAAACAAATTGCCGCACTCAACGAGCTGACGCAGACCGAGACGGCGAAAAATGCAGTAACATCGGTCTATGCCGTCAAACGCAGCTACGGCTACGACCGCACCGGCAACCTGACCCACAGTACCGACCAACGGATGGGAACGACCCACTTCGAGTACGACAAACTGGGCCGGATTACCCAAGCGGGTAATGAAATGTTCGCCTTCGACCCTGCGCACAATATCCTTTCAGACGGCCTCAATCCCATCCCCGACAACCGCCTGAAAACCTACAACGGCACGACCTATTACTACGACGAGCTCGGCAACCTGATCCACCGCGAACTGGCCGACGGCGAAGTGCAGAACTACTTCTACGACCTGCATGACCAACTGGTTAAAGCCGAAATCTTCAAAAAAGACGGCACGAAAGAAACTTGGGCCTACACCTACGATGCCCTAGGCAGAAGGATAGGCAAAGGCCGTCTGAAAAACGAAGAAGTTTCAGAAACGTCATTCCCGCATGATTTAGGCGGGAACGGCCTCGAAAACCAAACCCGCTTCGTTTGGGACGGCAGCCACCTCTTGCAAGAAGTCCGCTCGGACGGCAGATATACCTATATCTACACCGACCCGGATTCCTACGAGCCTTTAGCACAAGTCCGAAACTGGACCAACGAAGACGGAGAAAGCCGACAACAAACCCACTACTTCCACTGCGACCAAATCGGCATCCCGCGTGAGATGACCGATAAAGACGGCAACCTGGTTTGGTTCGGCGATTATTACGGCTGGGGCAAACTGAAGAGTGAAACGAACGTAACGGGAACGGCGCACCAACCCTTCCGATTGCAAAACCAGTATTGCGACCGCGAGACGGGGCTGCATTACAACTTCTTCAGGTATTATGAGCCTGATGTAGGTCGGTTTGTGAATCAGGATCCGATTGGGTTGTTGGGTGGAGACAATTTGTATCAGTTTGCGCCGAATGTACAATTTTGGATAGATTCATCAGGCCTCGCACGCATATGTACTCGACCATTGAGTGGTATACCGTTTAATGCCAGAACTTCAGGTTGGACCGGTTTAAATTTGGGCATCTTTCATTCACATATTTTCTTTGGTGATGACTCAAACATCGGCTTTACTACAACAGGATTATTTCAAGAAACTGACCCTAAAATAATTAAGAGTAGTTATAAATGTTCACCTGAAACTTTAGATGATGCAATTTTAAAACAAGCTATTGATGATGTGACAAAAAGGTACGAATCGATTAATCCTCCTTCTAACTATGATTGGGGCGTGCTTCCTGAGCCTGAAAATGTCCCTAGATATGGCAATAAAACCTACAACGTAATTACTCACAATTGTCAAGACTTTGTTTCTGAGGTTTTAGAACGATATCGTGAAATTCTAAATAACAAAAAATAAGCGGACAAGTAATTTATAAATTAATTTAGGGCTGTTCTAGACAACTAGGGAAATTCAAATTAAGTTAGAATTATCCCTATGCAAAATATCGTCTAAGTCCATACAAACAAAATAACCTCATTAAGTTCTTTGTTTCGGGTGTAACTGCAAGAACGGCAGTAGAGTTAGTAAGTGTTAATAAAAATACCACTACCTATTATTTTCATTACTTACATCTAATTGTCTATCAAAACAGTCTGCATTTAAAAATTTTTAAAAGAGTAGTTGATGAAAGTTATTTTAGTGAACAATGCAAAGGTAAACACGGTCGTGATTCTATCGGCAAGGTTGCTGTATGCGGGATTTGAAGAGAAATGGTAAGGTTTACACCGTTACAATAATGAATACTAAAACAGCAATTTTATTCCCTATTATTCGCGAACAAGTTAAACCTGATAGCATTGTTTATACGGATTATTATCACAGTTATGATGTATTGAACGACAAAATATATTAAGGAGTTGAGAACTTTTGAACCAAGCAAAACGCCATTTACGTAAGTTTAACGGCATTTCCAAAGAGCATTTGGAGCTATAGTTTGAAGGAGTGTGAATAGCATTTTAACAGCAGTGAAATAAAGTCTAAAATTTCCATTTTGAAACAATTAGTAAAGGAAGATTTGTTCTAGTTATATAGAACAGCTACTAAAACATTTCAAAGACTGTCTGAAATGTAATTTCAGACAGTCTTTGAAATAAATATAAGATGATAAAACTGATTTATCCAGGCAACAAACAGTTTGATTTAGATTTTTACAATAGGTATATTTCTTTTCATCTGATTTGGATAACCGACAACATCATGAAACCTGCTTTTTGCCTCCCAATATTGTTTTTACTTTCAGCGTGCCGTCCTGAAGCTGAGACAGTCAATACGGCTGCACCAACGGCGCGTAAGCCTTCTTATTACGAGTCTGAAAAGCGTCAAACTGCAGTCACTCCAGTTAAAACACAAGTTCCTGCGTTATCTGCAATCAAAAGCCAAGCCGATTTTGACTTACTTTCGCGTATCTATGAGCAAGGTAATGAATATGAAATTCCTCATATCCTCTTTCTCATCGATCGTGAAGACGACGGCCGTACCGACTACATCAATACTCCCAAATTTCGGCTGCACGAGCACTATCTGGCTACTATCTTGAAACCCATGCTGTCAAAATCTGAATTGAATCAACAATACCGTAGTCCTAATCGGCGTTATCTGTTTGGTACTATCAGTTGGCAGAATAGTACTCAGGAATATGTTTATGAGTTTTGGGAAGGAGATAAAATCACGCCTGAATTGTTGAGATTGGCAGCAGGCCGTCTGAAAGACAGTTTCTACGCTCCGTTGCGTTATAAAACCAATTCTTTATGGCAGGAAACCGTTGCCGAACAAAGCAAAGTTCCTTTTATTACCCAAGAAAGTTTGATTAAGAATTTCCCCTACCTGCCTCTAAACCAAGGTAAAGCGATAGGTACATTACGCGTTATTGCCAAAGAAGATGATCTTTATAATGTCGGCTCCGACGATATTATTATTTTGAAAGAGGTTCCCCTAGAGCTGCCACCTGTGGCGGGGATTATTAGTGAGAAACCATCCACTGCATTGTCCCATGTGAATGTATTGGCACGCGGCTGGGGGATTCCTAATATTTACCTTAAAGACGCAGAAAAAATCCTAGCCCCGTATATTGGCCATCGTATCGAATTTGAAGCGACTGCTAAGCAATACCGAATTATCCAAACCAACCGGAACACTACCAGTAAAAGCTTTTCAGACGGCCTTACCCTGCCCCAACCTGATGTTTCCGATTATGGCCTTAGGGCTTTGGCAAACCTGCGCCGTGATGACAGCCGTTACTGCGGCAGTAAGGCTGCTAACCTCGGCCATATCCGCGCCCATATTAAAGGTAGTAATGTACCTGACGGATTCTGCATTCCGTTTGCCTACTATCAAGCCATGATGGATAGGCTTGGTATTAATGCAACAACACTGGCCCAAATCGAAACACAAAGTGATGGAGACAACCGCAAGCGACGCACTGCTTTACTCACACTGCAGAAAAAAATTACCGATGCCGAAATCCCATCGGAATGGAAACACAGATGGGCTGAGCAATGGCGCAATCAATTAAACAGCAAAGGCGTGTTTGTCCGCAGCTCCTCTAATTCCGAAGACCTATCCAATTTCAGCGGCGCAGGGCTATACACCACCGTGCCAAATGTTACCGATGAAAACGCGTTGGCCGAAGCAGTGAAGCAATCTTGGGCTTCCGTTTTCAATTACAGCGCATACGAAGCCCGCCGTATTGCCGGTTTGCCTCACGATAGCGTGAAAATGAGTGTCTTTGTGCAACAAAGCATCAATGCAGATCTCTCCGGCGTGTTGGTTACCATCAATCCTTATGATATTGCTCAGAAAAACAGCTCCTACATTGCCGCCAAACGCGGGTTGGGTATTCGTGTAGTTGAAGGCAAACGGATAGCCGAACAGGTAGTCTATAACCGTCGAAATGATTCTGTACAACGTCTCAGCTCCTCTAATGAAACCACGGCATTGCAACTGGATAAAAATGGTGGAGTACGGGAGGTGCCTGTAACCAGTGGCAACGTGATGAATCAAGAACAAATCCGTCGCCTTGACCAAACCGGCCAACAAATCAAACAGCTATTTGCCAATGGCGAGCAGGATATCGAATGGGCGTTTGACAACGGTAAGCTTGTTATTCTCCAAGCACGACCGTATCTAAACGGCACACGTTAAAGTAAAAGGCCGTCTGAAATTATCGTTTCAGACGGCCTTTGCATCATAAGTTAGTTATACCCTATACTTCCTGTTCTCCAAGGAACTATGATGTCAAAACAGCTCACATTTTATTTTATTCGCCATGGCCGTACCCAATGGAACGAACAGGGGCTTTTGCAGGGATCAGGCAATTCACCACTGACCGAACAAGGAATTACAGGAGCTCAGAAAACCGGGGCGGCGCTACAACAAGTAGAATTTACCGCTGCTTATTCCAGTATTTTACAACGCGCCATTGATACGGCTGGCCATATTATCGGCCAGCGTCCCATCCCTCTTTTTCAGCACTGTGGATTAAATGAGCAATCTTTTGGAAGTTGGGAAGGTATGCAGATCGCCGACTTGCGGAAGCTAACCGAATTCAAACAACTGACTAATGACCCGGCAGCTTATAAAGCATTAAGCAATGGTGGCGAAACCTTTGAACAATTAGCAGTACGTGCAATGGCCGCCCTTTACGATATCGTTAAAGTACATCAATCGGGAGCCAATATTTTAGTGGTATCGCATGGCCATACCTTGCGGCTTTTATTATCCTTACTAGACGGAGCGACTTGGGAAAACCATCGTGATGAGGGTAAATCCGTGTCATTGTTGAATACTTCGATCAGTATCGTGAAATACGATAGTGAAAGCGGTTTTCATATTGAGCAACTTAACGATGTGGCTCATTTACAATGATCACAACTATTCATCAATAATAAAAAAGGTGGGCATTTTTACCCACCTTTTTTGCAATTATCCAAATACTTTTTCCAAATGTGCTTGGTAATCGGATAAGTATTGTTCTACTTGTGGATTTTTAATCACATCGTTACATAAGAATGTCGGCAGACGGGTCAAACCGATGAATTCGTTGAGTTTGTGGAAGTGCATATACAATACATCCACACCTTTACCTGCAAAGAAATCGCCTTCACGAGTAAACGCTTCAATCGGCGCATTCCAAGTAAGTGAAAGCATATGTTTTTTGCCTTGCAACAAACCACCTGTGCCGTAGCCTTCAGTTGGATTGACACGATGGCGGCCATCACTGTGGTAAAGCTTGCCGTGTCCGGCGGTTAATACTTCATCTATGTATTTTTTCACTGTCCAAGGTTCGTGCATCCACCATCCTGGCATCTGCCAAATCACTGCATCCATCCATAAGAATTTTTCGATTTCTGCCTCAACATCATAGCCGGCATCAATCACGGTTTCTTGAACATTGTGTCCAAGTGCGGTCAAAACTTCTTTCGCTTTTTTATGAAGCGTGTGGTTCAACTCACCATGTGAATGTCCGAAATCTTTACCGCCATCCAATAATAAAATATTCATCTTTTTGCTCCTACAACAAATAATTCTGAAAAATGAGGGCTTCAATTATGCCTTTTTACTGCATCTTTTAAAAGTGCATTCACTTATACGCTATTTACAGACCATAAAGGGAAATTTCTCGTACCTATTACCGACAGGCTGACATTTCTTTGTAGCCCCATCGCTTTCAGGGCTTGGTCGGTAACACCGCTGAAGCGGCCGCCATTATAGAAAATCAAGGCTTGCTCTAACTGGCAAAATTGCTCAAGGGTAAGTTCTGTTTGTTGAGCTATGGGGTGATCGTGGCGAACGGCACAGATATAGCGTTCGTCATACAAATTTTTGGCGTGAATATCCGGTGCTTGGAAATCAGGTGTTACCAACGCAAAGTTGATTTGTCGCTGTTCAAGCTGATTTTGTATGATGCTTTCGTTAATCGCCAGCACCACCACTTTAATTTTCGGCGCTTGGATTTTAGAAAATCTGCCTAACAACCGCGTGCATGTATTAACCGAAGAAAGCCAAATCGGCAAACTCGCCAAAGGCTTGGCAGAAACTGTGCTAAACCCAATGGTAAACGGCCATCAAGCATGGTTGGACGGTTTAACAAAAGTGGCAAAAAATAAAGCAGCCTGCACTTTGAAAAGCAAGGTGCAGGCTGCTTTAAGGTAAAAGCCGTTTATCAATCCAGTTTTACGATTTCTCCGTCTTCCGGAACGTTCACACGGCTTTCAATGCCTTGACCGCGTATAAATTTACGCATATCGGCGCGGCTGACGGCGGTATGATTCACGGTATCCATGTGTACGGTGATGATTTTGGCTTTAGGCATGACTTGGCTGGCTTTTAATACATCAGCCGTCCCCATAATAATGCCGTCTGAAATTCCTGAAATCAGCGCGTAGCCCGTGTTCATAATCAGATAATCGGGTTTGTAGCGGTTCAATGCTTTGTTTACATCTGCCGTCCACACAGTATCACCCATAATATAAGCGGTTTTATGTCCGTTGCTTTGGAATACCACACCCATTGCATCGCCTAAGATTTCGGCTAGCTGCGGGTTGGTATACATGGCTTCTGTACCATGTACGCCACCGGTTTTGCTGATAGTTACGCCGTTGAAGACAGTGCTGCCGTTCAACACGCGTACATCAGTAAAGCCTTGGCTGCGGATTTTGGCCGCGTCAGCTTGGTGCTGCACATATACGGGTAGGTTTTTCGGAATGGAACGTGCGGCGGTTTCGTCCCAATGGTCTTCGTGAGTATGGGTAACGATAACTGCATCCACACCGTCCAAAATTTTATTCACGCTCATCGGCAGCCCGACCAGCGGCATTTTGGCTTGGTTATTAAACGTGCCGGCAAAGCCCTTCATGGAATGCTTGGGGGCGAAAAACGGGTCAATCAAAAACGTCTGCCCCGCATATTCGACTTTGGCAGTAGCGTTACGGATATGTTGGTATGAATCGTCTGCCCAAGCGGAAAAGGCTGTCGCGCCCAAAACAGTGGCAAGAATAAATTGCTTGAATTTCATGATGTTGCTCCTTAAAAAATCATGAAGCGTATTTTAAGCAGCAGGTACATCGGCTAAAATAGGCAATATTGCCAATAAACGTAAGGATAGTGCCAAAATGTCGTCTGAAAACGAGCGTAACGAGTTTCGCCAAAATCAAACTGTCCCCAAAATCGTGCTATATGCTCAATCGGGCATGAATGATTTTGTCTTCAACATTCCCTTTTCTGTTTTTCAGACGACCTATCGGGACAATCCGCTCTTTGACCTGAAAATCTGTTCCGATGACAGCAAAGACGTCATCACGGCACTAGGCACAAGCATTCCCGTATACGGCGGCTTGGATTTGACGGAAGAAGCCGACATCATCATCATCGCAGGCTGGCGCAATATTGAAGAAGCCCCGACACCCGAGTTGAGCGCACATTTACAGAAAGCAGTACAACGTGGTGCGCATATCACCGCCCTATGTTACGGCACTTACGCCCTTGCCTACACAGGACTTTTAGACGGCAGAACCGCCGCCACCCACTGGCTTGCCGAAGACGACTTTGTCCGCCGTTTCCCTAAAATTCATCTGGATACCAACCGCCTATATGCGGAAGACGGCAACTTTTTAACATCGGCAGGCGCGGCTGGCGGGCTGGATTGCTGCCTGTACCTCATCCGCAAAATCCACGGTGCAACCGTTGCCAACGACCTTGCCCGTACCCTAGTTGCCGCACCACACCGCGAAGGCGGGCAGGCACAGTTTATCCACCGACCTGTCGAACGTCGTACCGCCGATGACAAAATCAATCACTTATTGGACGAACTGCGCCAAAACCTTGCAACCCCATACCGCTTGGACGATTTGGCAAAAAAATTAGCCGTTTCCCGCCGTACCTTTATCCGTCATTTCGCCCAAGCCACAGGCATGAATTTCGGTGAGTGGCTCACCACAGAGCGGCTATGGCAGGTACAGGATTTGTTGGAAAATACGGATTTGCCGATAGAACGCATCGCCGAACAAAGCGGCTTCGGCAGCGCGGCAAACCTACGTTTGCAGTTCAAAGCTAAGTTTAAAATCAATCCGAATGCCTGGCGGAAAGTATTTGGCAGATAGCTCGCGTTAGTCAATCCAAAATACTTGAGTGCGGGCTGCTTTGGAGGTCGTCTGAAAACCCAAAAAGCAGCCTGCACTTTTCAGACGGCCTTTTTTCTTTTTCAAAGAGTAGAGAAATTTCAAAGAGTTTTTATAAATCATCTTCAAAATCCAAACGCTTGTTCTATCCTAATCATTTATATTCAAAGATGACAATCTCAATCTCATCCTCGCCAATAGAGATAGCGGCTCTTATATGGATACAAGATGCCGTCTGAAAGTTGAGTTTCAGACGGCCTTTGTGTAATGTGAGCTTTCCTACCATTTTGCATTGCATCGATGAATCATACTCCCTCTACGATGTAAATTATGTAAACACTATGTTGATGGTTTATCATAGCAAAGCCTGCACTAAGCAATCATAAATACCGCAATATGTATAAAATCAAAAACCAATAAGAGAAAAAATGAATAAACAACAACTTGCAGCCAAAATTTGGCAATCTGCGAATAAAATGCGTTCCAAAATTGAAGCGAACGAATACAAAGACTACATCTTAGGCTTTATTTTCTACAAATTTTTGTCCGACAAACTGGAGAAATTTGCCCTTGAACAAGGCTTAGAAAAATCAAATTTTGCCGATGAGCTTACCGAATCTAACGGGGTGCTTGTCAACCATATCAAAAGAAACCTCGGCTATTTCATCAGCTACGAACATCTATTCTCAACTTGGCTAGCCCAAGGCTCGGATTTCAATATTGCCCACGTTCGTACGGCAATGAGCGCTTTCAGTCGCAATATTGCCGACAATTACACCACTGTTTTTGACGGTATTTTCAAGACCTTAGAATCCGGTTTGAGCAAATTGGGCGATGGCGCCACCAACCAAACCAATGCAGTGAAAGACCTTTTTGTACTGATTGCCGATATTCCGATGGACGGTAAACAGGGCTATGACGTATTGGGCTTTATTTATGAATACCTGATTAGTATGTTTGCTGCCAACGCAGGCAAAAAAGCGGGCGAATTTTATACGCCGCACGAAGTATCTTTGCTGATGTCTGAAATCATTGCCGACCATCTCAAAGACCGTGAAGAAATCAGCATTTACGACCCGACCAGCGGCTCAGGTTCATTGCTGATCAACATCGGCCATAGCGTTGCCAAACATCTCAAAAGCGCCGACAGCATCAAATATTACGCCCAAGAATTAAAAGAAAACACTTACAACCTCACGCGTATGAATTTGGTCATGCGCGGCATTTTGCCGAGCAATATTTTCACCCACAATGCCGATACATTAGAAGACGACTGGCCACTGGAAGGCGATCCGCTGTATCTGGATGCCGTAGTGTCCAATCCGCCCTATTCCCAGCCGTGGAATCCCAAAGACAAAGAAGGCGACATCCGCTACAAACGTTTTGGCGTCGCCCCGCAGGCAAAAGCCGATTTTGCCTTTCTATTGCACGACCTCTTCCACTTAAAACCCGACGGCATCATGACCATCGTCTTGCCGCATGGCGTGCTTTTTAGAGAGGTGGAGAAGAAGAGAAAATCAGAAAAAATCTGATTGAATACAATCATATCGATGCCATTATCGGTCTGCCTGCCAATATCTTTTTTGGTACGGGCATTCCCACCATCATCATCGTTTTACGCCAAGAGCGCCAACGTAACGATGTATTGATGATTGACGCCTCCAAGCATTTCATCAAAGTGGGCAAAAACAACCATTTGCAGGCAAGCGACATCAAGCGCATTGTCGATTGCGTGACCCATCGTCGGGAATTGCCTAAATTCTCCCGCATTGTGCCGAAAGCCGAAATTGTAGCAAACGGCTACAACCTCAACATTCCGCGCTATGTCGATTCTGCCGAGCCGGTGGAGCAATGGGATATTTTCGCCACCATGCACGGCGGCATTCCCAAAGCCGAGCTGGCACAATTCGCAGACTATTGGGCAGCCTTTGACGGTTTACAGACGGCCTTATTTACCGATAACGGCACACCTTATGTGCAGCCGAAAACCGACAATCTCAAAGCCGCCATGCAAAGCCACGCCAGCGTGCTGAATTACCAAGCGCAATTTGCCCAAAACTTTGCCGATTTCCCCGCTTGCTTGGAAACCCTGCTGATTGAGCCGATGGAAACACTCAATATTTCCCAAACCCAGCAACAGCTTGCCGAACTCATTCGGAAAAAAGTGCAGGCAATGCCCTTATTGGATTTTTATACCGCCTATCAAAAACTTGATGACTTATGGCGTGCCGATGCGGCAGGCATTGCCGCCGATTTGGAGATGATCCAAACCGAGGGCAAACAGGCAATTAAGCAGGTTGATCCATTTATGGTGCTGAAAAAAGACAAAAAAACCAAAAAAGAAGCCGAAGTACAAGAGGGCTGGGTGGGGCATATTCTGCCGTTTGAATTGGTGCAGGCTGTCAAACTGCCTCAGGAATTGGCAAACCTGAAAGCCAAAGAAACCCGCTTAGCGGAAATCGCCGCCGAACTACAGAGTATTTTAGATGATTTGAGCGAAGAAGAAAAAAGTGGACCTTATGTCAATGACGATAATGATGCATTTATTGCTAAAGAAATTGCTGCTTATTTCAAAGTAATTTATGCAAGCGTTACAACAGAAGAAACAATCGCATTGGAAAATTACCTAGAATTATTGTCAAACAAGGCTAAAAAGGCTGAAAAATTAGCTTTTATTGAATCAAATAGCGCAGTTAATTGGACAAATATTCAAGCTTCTAAAGATGGAACTTATGGCAAAAATAATGTGAACAATTATTTAAAATCATTACGGCATGGCTATGAATTTCCCGAAGCGAGCTTAGAAAGTAAGTTGTTAAAGGCACAAGACTTATTAGCTGAAGAAAAAGACATTAAAGACGATATTAAAGCAGACAGTGCTGAGCTGCACAGCAAAACCAAAGCCACCATTGAATCCCTGGATGATGCCGAAGCCCTCGATTTGCTCCGCCAAAAATGGTTTGTTCCGCTCAATGCGGCGATGCGTAGGCTGCCTGAAAACATGCTGGCGCAATTCAGCCAAAAACTGACCGCACTTTGCGACAAATATGCCGACACCTATCAGCATATCAGCCAACGCAAACAAGAAAGCGCCACCGCACTGGCGCAAATGATGGACGAACTCACCGGCAGCGACTTTGATTTGCAGGGTATTGCCGCATGGCAGGCGATTTTGAAAGGCTAAGGGGGAAAAATGAATAAGCAACAAGAGCCACGTTTGCGGTTTCAGGGTTTTACGGGAGAATGGAAGACGGAAGGTTTTGAAAGCGTTGGAGAATTTAATCCTAAAGCAGAAATTCCCCAAATTTTCCAGTATGTTGATTTAGAGTCTGTTGTTGGTACTCAACTAATTTCCTATAGGGAAGAATTTAAGGAAACAGCACCTTCAAGAGCACAAAGATTAGCTAAAAATGGGGATTTGTTTTTTCAGGCTGTTCGTCCTTACCAAAAAAACAATTATCTATTTGAGAAAAATAATGAAAATTTCGTATTTTCAACTGGATATATTCAAATTCGTCCACAAAATGATGGTTATTTTTTATTAACGTTGGTGCAGAAAGAAGAATTTGTTCAAGAAGTTCTATTACGTTGCACGGGGACAAGTTACCCAGCAATTAATACAAGTAGTCTACAAAACATAGCAATCTTACTTCCTCCAACTGCTGAAGAACAAGCCCATCTTGGCAATTTTTTCCGTCGCTTAGACAGCCAAATTGCAGAGAGCCGTACGGTGTTGGAAAAAAGCCGTCAGCTTAAAAAGGCCATGTTGGCAAAAATGTTCCCCGCAAACGGTGAAAAAATACCGAAAATCCGTTTTAAAGGGTTTGAGGGGGAGTGGGAGCGAAATGAATTAGGCTGCTTGGGTTATTGCTTATCAGGTATTGGTTTTTCTGAAAATGAGCAAGGTGGAGAAAATGGCATACCATTTTTCAAAGTGTCAGATATGAATTTATCGGGTAACGAAGTTTATCTAAGAAAAGCCAATAACTATGTAACCCAAGAACAAATTGATAAACAACGATGGCAAGTTATTCAACAGCTCCCATGTATATTTTTTGCCAAAGTTGGAGCAGCTTTACTGTTAAATCGTAAACGGCTGGTTAATACTCCATTTTTACTTGATAACAATACAATGGCGTTTATCTTAGATTCAAGCTTGGATAATTATTTTATGAAAACACTTTTTGATACGATTGATTTGCCTGCATTAGCCCAAATCGGAGCTTTGCCATCCATAAATGCAAAAGATATTGAGAAGAATATTGTGTTTATTCCTACCCCTAAAGAACAAAGCGCCATTGGTAATTTTTTCCGCCAATTGGACGAAACCATTGCCTTACAGTCGGCAGAGGTCGAAAAACTAAACCAACTCAAAAAAGGGCTATTGGCGGTGATGTTGGTATAGGGCGGGCGTTCCTGCCCATGATTGAGGCCGTCTGAAAAATTGTGGTAGCGCCCTTACGGAGAAAAAGAATGTTTAATAAAGAAGCTGATTTTGAAAACGCACTGATTGCCTTGCTTACCACCAAAAGCTGGGAAAAGGAAGTGTTGCGCTATCCCACCGAAGAAGAGTTGATTGCCAACTGGCAGGAGCATTTGAATAAAACCAACCAACATATCGACAAGCTCGATGTGCCGTTGATTCGCTCAGAAATGAACCAGATTTTGGAGCAGGTGCAGGCATTGAAAACGCCTTATGCGTTAAACGGCTTTATCAACGGCAAAACGGTGGCAATCAAGCGTGAAAATGAGGAAAGCCGTCATTTCGGCAAGGAAGTGTCGCTGGATATTTTCGACCGTGAGGAAATTTCTGCCGGCAAAAGCCGCTATCAAATTGCCCAGCAGCCCCAATTTACTCCTCGTTCGGATTTATACCCTAAGCAGCGAGGCGATTTGATGCTGTTAATCAACGGCATGCCGATGTTTCATATTGAGCTGAAGCGTTCAGGTGTGCCCATCAGCCAAGCGACCAATCAAATTGAGCGATACCATAAGGCAGGCGCGTTTTCGGGCATTTTTAGCCTGGTGCAGGTGTTTGTGGCGATGACGCCGGAAGAATGCCGCTATTTTGCCAATACCGGCGGTCAATTAAATCCGGTGTTTTACTTCCGTTGGGCTGATTTCAATAATGTGTATATGAACGATTGGGATAAGGTGGCGACGCATTTCCTCTCGATTCCGATGGCGCATCAGTTTATCGGCGATTACACCATTGCCGATGCGAACGACGAGCAGCTGAAAGTGTTGCGCAGCTATCAGTATTATGCGGTCAACAAAATTGCCGACACGGTGGCAAAAACAGATTGGACTTCGGGCAATCAGCGCGGTGGCTATATTTGGCATACCACAGGCTCGGGAAAAACGATGTCAAGTTTTAAATCGGCGCAGTTAATCAGCCGTCGCAAAGATGCGGATAAGGTGATTTTCTTGCTCGACCGTATTGAGCTGGGCAAGCAATCGCTGGAGGAATATCAGAATTTTGCCGATAGTAAAGATGATGTGCAGGCAACGGAAAACACCGCTATTTTGCTCGCCAAGCTGAAAAGCAAACAAGACCGCGACCGCTTAATCGTTACCTCCATTCAAAAAATGAGTAATATCAAGGCGGAAGAAGGGGTAAATGAGGCTGATATCGAGCAAATCAGTGGTAAACGTTTGGTGTTTATCGTTGATGAAGCCCACCGCACTACTTTTGGCGATATGTTGCTCACCATTAAGCATACCTTCCCCAATGCACTTTTCTTTGGCTTTACCGGCACGCCGATTGAAGAAGAAAACGCTAAGAAAAATTCAACCACTGCCACGGTTTTCGGCAATGAATTGCACCGCTATTCGATTGCAGACGGCATTCGTGATGAAAATGTGCTGGGCTTTCACCCCTTCCATATCCGTACCTTTAAAGACAGCGATTTACGCAGATCTGTCGCCCTGCAAGAAGCCAAAGCAACAGATGAAAGCGAAGTATTTGCCGATGATCAAAAGAAAAAAATCTACAATCAATTTATGAACGATGTGCCGATGGCGGGAGAATATACTTCAGACGGCAAATATCAAAAAGGCATTGAAGATTATATACCCAATGTGCAATATCAAACGCTGGAACATGTGAATGCAGTGATCGACGACATGCTGGAAAATTGGCCACGCCTCAGCCAAGGCAAAAAATATCATGCTATTTTTGCCACCAGCTCTATTCCCGAAGCGGTCGATTATTATCGCTTAATTAAAGCCAAAATTGCTGAGAAAATCAGAATTGCTGAGAAAGTCGGAAATTCTGAGGAAGCTAAAAATTCCTTGCCGAAACTGACCACCCTTTTCGATCCGAATATTCTTAACGATGGGCAAGGCAACAACAAGGAAATATGGATTGCCGAAATTTTGGAAGATTACAACGCCCAGTTCGGCACAAGCTTCGGCTATGCCACCTATTCCCGATTTAAAACGGATTTGTCGGATAGGTTGTCGCATATCAATGCGTATAAGAGAATCAAGCCCGACGAGCAGCTGGATTTGTTGATTGTGGTCGATCAGATGCTGACAGGCTTCGACAGCAAATGGCTCAATACGCTCTATTTAGACAAAATTTTAGATTACGCCAACTTGATTCAGGCGTTTTCCCGTACTAACCGCGTATGCGACAAAACGGATAAGCCTTTTGGTTTAATCCGCTATTACCGCAAGCCGCATACGATGCAACGCAATATTGAGCGAGCCGTAAAACTTTATTCGGGCGACCGTCCAATGGGGCTGTTTGTCGATAATTTAGATAAGGTTATCGACAAAATGAATGTCTGTTTTGCCGATATTGCCGATATTTTCAAATGGGCAGGATTAGAGGATTTTTCAAAAAACCCTGATGATACAACCTCATGCGCAAAGTTTGTCAAACTATTCAATCAGCTCAATGAGCACTTACAAGCTGCTCGGCTCTTGGGCTTTTCTTGGGAAAAATTAAGCTATGACGTGGTACAGGAAGACGACAGCGTGATCACTGCCACACTCA
The DNA here is from genome assembly GCF_051957155.1 of Neisseria sp. P0019.S002. Taxonomy (NCBI): domain Bacteria; kingdom Pseudomonadati; phylum Pseudomonadota; class Betaproteobacteria; order Neisseriales; family Neisseriaceae; genus Neisseria; species Neisseria sp. P0019.S002. Next base: position 666,783 of record NZ_JBQCWS010000001.1, on the reverse strand, counting down.
ATTTCGATCAAGAGACCTACGATAAACTGCTGGCTCGTTATAAAGATTTGTTTAAAGAAAGTTCAGGCAATGGTGGCGGTAGCGATGATGTGCCGTTTGATTTGCGTTCGCACATCAACGAAATCGAAACCGATAAAATTGATCAAAATTATATGAATGCCCGTTTTGAAAAATGGCTTAAAACCATCGGCGGCATAGAAGAAGCTGCTGCACTTGAGGAGCTACACCACTCTTTTGCTACGCTTTCTAAGGAAGATCAAAAATTTGCTGAGTTGTTTTTACATGATGTGCAATCCGGCGATATCAAGCTTGATCCAAATTTAACATTAAGTGATTACATCACCACGTATAAACAAAAAGATGCCAATGATAAGGTGCTAAAAGTAATTAAAGGTTTAGGGCTGGATGGAGATTTGCTACGTGCGCTGTTGGCAAGAAAATATACCAGCGAAAATTTGGACTTAGGCAGACTAAATGACCTAAAAGCAACAGTCGATAGGGAAAAAGCCAAAGCTTATTTTAACGAAGAACGTATATTTTATTTAAATATACGGATTGATGAATTTCTAAGGGAACTAATTACAAGATAGTTATTACCTATTGGAAGATTTTAACCATCATCAAATGGCATATTCCTATCTGAATATTAGTCCCCTTACTGACCCAGCTACAAAGGCTGAGCCAAATCGTTTTCCGTGTTGTAGCTGATAAAATCCTGCTCATGAGGGAAAGGAACGACCCGTGCGCGTTGCTGCTGCAACCAGCCGCGGATGCTGCGCATTCCTGAATAAAGGTATGGCACGGTGCTTTGCAGGATTTGTGGACGGATAAACATCACGCTGTAATGCGGTCTGGACGGGGTTTCAACGTAAAATGCATTGCACAACGGCGTGCGTTTGGCGATGGTCTCAAACTGGGAAACCAAGTTTTCAGGCAGGCGGGGCATATCGCAGGAGACGATAAGCAGCCAGTCTGCAGTAGCAATTTGCAAATCGTTGGCGGCGGTACACAAGGCGGCTAAAGGGCCGTAATGCTGCCATTGGCGCGCATCCGAGAAAACGTGCGCGCTGCGTTGGGCATAAGATTCAAGGTTGCGGTTGGCACTGATGGCGATATGGCTGACTTGCGGGCGGATTTTTTCGATAACGTGGTCTATCAAGGCTTTGTTGTGCCACTGCACCAACCCTTTATCGACACCTCCCATCCGGCTTCCCTGCCCGCCGGCCAATATCAGTGCAAAAATTTTCATTTTGGTAGTCCTTTGCAAAGCAGAGTGTGTAAGTGTTATTCGAGATGTTGTATTTATGGAATAAGTTTTTAAGGTTTCAGGCCGTCTAAAACCTGATTTTGTGATTTAATTCACTTAAGATGAATTTTATCATAACATGATTTTACATTAAACCCCTGTTTTTTCTTATCATAACCATACAATTATTTTAGACAGGTTGTTTATAGGCCGAAAGAATGATATTTTTATAAGATTATCGGATTAGTCTTCCTGCGTGCTTTATGCGTTTATTCTCCGGATCTTCAGACGGCCTGAGCCTGTCCTCGCGTTTAAAACTGCTGACTGTGTTATGGGTCGGCTCGGCTTTTTTGTCGATTGCCTTTACCCTGCTGCTTTCTTGGCGTTTGGAAAGCGCGGCCAAAACGATTGAAGATGCGGGCAGCTTGAAAATGCAGGTGTATCGCTTGGCTTATATGGCAAGCGTCCGTACGCCCAATGCTCAAATTGACAACCAAATCAAAGAATTTGAACGTACGCTGGCCAATGTAACGCAAAGCGATGCCATTCATCCGCTGATTCCGTCACAAATGCCGCTGGCTTACGATTTGATCCAATCGATGCTGTTAATTGATTGGGAATCCAACATCAAGCCTTCTTTGCAACATTACGAGCGGCCGACCCAAATCGGCCTATACCGTTTTGCCGGCAATATCGAGCTGTTTTTACAAGCAATGGAAAACGCCAACGAGCAAAATACTTTGTGGCTGCGCCGTTTTCAAATGGCGATGATGCTGATGATTTTAGTGGCCGCCGGCTTGATGATTGTTTGGCATTATTCGTGGATCATCCGGCCGCTGGAAAAATTGCGCGACGGGGTGGAAACCATCAGCGAAGGTCGTTTCGGGGTGCAAATCGATACAGACCAAATTCGTGAATTCGCCCAAGTCAGCAAGGGCTTCAACCAAATGAGCCGCCGTCTGAAAACGCTTTATACGGATTTAGAAGGACAGGTTGCCCAACAAACCCAAGACTTGGCCCGGCAAAACCGTGACTTGACCCTGCTCTACCAGACTACGCGCAACCTGCACCAAACCTTTACGCCGCAACAGGCCGCAGAAGAATTTTTGGCTCAGATTCTGCCGGCGTTTTCCGCTTTGGGCGGTACGGTATATCTTTCCGATGAAGAACGCAAACGCTCTGACTTGGCGGCAAGTGTCGGTGAAACCGAAGAGGGAAATCGTGTAGAATTCCCAATCGTTTACCAAGACGAACAGCTCGGTGTATTGGCCCTGTATTTTTCAGATGGCCATATGCCTGATGAGCAAGACGAAAAATTGTTGCAGACTTTAAGCGGGCAGCTGGGGATTTCCATCGCCAACAACCGCATGGAACAAGAACGCCGTCTGCTTGCTGTCTTGCAGGAACGCAACTTGATTGCACAAGGTTTGCATGACAGCATTGCACAAGCCCTGACCTTTTTGAATTTGCAGGTGCAAATGTTGGAAAGCGCGTTTGCTTCAAACCAACGCGATCAGGCTGAAGAAAATATCAGCTTCATTAAAGACGGCGTGCAGGAATGCTATGAAGACGTCCGCGAGCTTCTGATGAATTTCCGCACCAAAATCAGTAATAAAGATTTTCCTGAAGCGGTAGAATCGCTGCTGGCACGTTTTGAACGACAAACTGGTATTCCAGTTGATTTAAAATGGCAGGACGACGGGCAGGCATTAAATTATGATGAGCATTTGCAAATCATCTTCATCTTGCAGGAAAGCCTGTCCAATATCCGGAAACACGCGCGTGCGCAACATGTCAGCGTCGAAATTGCCAACCACGGCGATTTTGTCATGACGATTCGGGACGACGGCGCAGGCTTTAATAAAGAACACCTATCAAACCGGCCTTCAGGCGAACATGTCGGCTTGGGCATTATGCAGGAACGTGCCCAACGGATTAACGCAGAATTGGCCATTACATCGCAGATTGGGCAAGGTACGGCGGTTATGCTGACTTTGCCGCAACAAATGAGAACAGCATCATGACGATTAAAATTACCCTTATTGACGACCACACCCTATTTCGCAGCGGCATCAAAGCTCTGCTCTCCCGCCAGCCTGATTTTGAAGTCGTCGGCGAAGCTTCAGACGGCCTGGCCGGCGTAAAAATGGTCGAACAGCTCAAGCCTGACGTAGTTTTGCTGGACTTGGATATGCCGGTCATGAACGGCCGCGAAGCACTGGCTCAAATTCTGAGCATCAATCCGCAACTGACCGTCATCATGCTGACTGTTTCCGAAGACAGTGACGACTTGACCGAATGTATGCGTATGGGTGCAAAAGGCTTTTTGCTGAAAAACATCAACGCCGACTTCCTGTTGGAAAGCATCCGCAAAGCTGTCGATGGCGATAATGTCTTTTCTCCAGAAATGACCAGCCGCTTGGTGCAATCACTGATTTCTCCATCTCCTTCCCGCTCAGACCATCTGCTGGCGCAGCTGACCCCGCGCGAAATGGAAATCTTAGGCTACCTTGCCGCCGGACACAGCAATAAAATCATTGCCCGCCATTTGAACTTGGCAGAGTCAACCGTCAAAGTGCATGTGCAGAACCTGTTGCGCAAGCTGAATCTAAGCAGCCGCGTTCAAGCTGCGGTTTATGCGGTGCAACACAAAGTACCGCAACCGGAATTGTCTTAAAAAGGCCGTCTGAAACCTTCTTTTTAAAAGGTTTCAGGTAAAGCGTTTATTCGCTATAATCACGGCGATTTGTATGCAGGGTTGTCTGATTTTTCAGACGGCCTTTTTATTTGATTTCCCACTGATTTAAAACAACATGTCCGAAAACATTCCAGAAAATACACCTGAAAATACCGTTCCTGAAGAACACAAACGCAGCATCCGCAGTTTCGTCTTGCGCCAAGGCCATATGACTGCAGCCCAACAGCGCGCCATCGATACGATGTGGCCGCAATTTGGTGTGGACTTCCAAGAAGCTCCTTTGGATTTGAACCATGCTTTTGGACGGGACAATCCTAAAGTTTTGGAAATCGGTTTCGGTATGGGCGTCGCAACAGTGGAAATTGCCAAACGTCTGCCCGATACCGACTTTTTAGCGATTGATGTTCACGGCCCGGGCGTCGGCAATATTTTGAAGCTGATTGAGGAAGAACACATTTCCAATATCCGCGTGATGCGTCATGATGCAGTGGAAGTGGTGGAAAAGATGCTGAAAGACGGTTCTTTAGACGGCATTCATATTTTCTTCCCTGACCCTTGGCACAAAAAACGCCACAATAAACGCCGCTTGGTACAAGTGCCGTTTGTTGAAAAGCTGCTGCCCAAACTCAAAAGCGGCGGCTATGTCCATATGGCGACCGACTGGGAAGAATACGCCGTGCAAATGCTGGAGGTTTTGAGCAGTTTCGACTCTTTGCAAAACACGGCTGCCGATTACGCCCCTACGCCTGATTATCGTCCTGAAACCAAATTTGAAGCCCGAGGCAAACGATTGGGTCATAGCGTTTGGGACTTGGTGTTCCGTAAGAAATAAAGCCAAACATAAAACACAAGGCCGTCTGAAAAATTTCAGACGGCCTTCTATCTTACTGATTAAGCCAAGAAAAGTTTATAAGCCGGATTATCGGTTTCTTCTTTATAAACATAACCCAAGCTCTCCAAAAAGTCGGCAAAGGCTTCATTGTCACTTTCAGGTACATCGATACCGACCAAAATACGGCCGTAGTCTGCGCCATGATTGCGATAATGGAACAAAGTAATATTCCATTCGGCGCGCATATGGTTCAAGAAACGGGACAACGCACCCGGGCGCTCAGGAAATTCAAAGCTGACCAAACGTTCGTTGGCTACTTTTTCCGTACGGCCGCCGACCATGTAACGGATATGGATTTTGGCGATCTCATCATTGGTCAAATCGACATTGGGCAAGCCTGCTTTAGTCAGTTGTTCACTGATGACGGCCAAGTCTTGCGCACCGGCGGTTTGCAAGCCGACAAAAATATGCGCATTTTTATCGCTGCCGTAGCGATAGTTAAACTCAGTAATGTTCCGGCTTCCCAACAAATTGATAAACTTCAGGAAGCTGCCCTTTTCTTCGGGAATGGTAACGGCAAAAATACCTTCGTTGCCTTCGCCCAGCTCACTGCGTTCTGAAACATGGCGCAGGCGGTGGAAGTTCATATTGGCGCCACTGGTGACGGCAACCAAGTTTTGACCTTGAATATTGTTTTTCGCAACGTAAGCCTTCAAGCCGGCAAGCGCCAATGCGCCCGCAGGCTCGGTAATGCTGCGCGTATCGTCAAAAATATCTTTAATCGCGCCGCACAACATATCCGTATTGACCGTAATAATTTCGTCCAACAGCTCTTTACACAGGCGGAAGGTTTCCTCGCCCACCACTTTAACTGCCGTGCCGTCTGAAAACAGACCGACATCTTTTAAATGTACGATTTCCCCTGCTTCTACCGATTGCTTCATACAGCAAGAGTCATCGGTTTGCACGCCAATCACTTTAATCTCAGGGCAAACCTGTTTGATAAATGCCGCTACGCCTGCTGCCAAACCGCCGCCGCCAATCGGAACAAAAATCGCATTGATATTGCGGTGTTGACGGAGGATTTCCATGCCGATGGTTCCCTGACCGGCAATCACATCAGGATCATCAAACGGCGCGATATAAGTCAGTTTTTCCTTTTCTGCCAACTCCATCGCATAATCATAGGCATCATTATAAGATACGCCTTTCAATACCACTTCGCCGCCTCGGCTCTTTACTGCATCAATTTTGATTTTCGGCGTAGTTTCCGGCATCACGATGACGGCGCGGCAACCTAAATATTGCGCCGACAAAGCCACACCCTGCGCATGGTTGCCCGCGCTGGCAGCAATCACGCCGCAATCCAAGGCTTCTTTCGGCAGCTTCGCCATTTTGTTGTACGCACCGCGGATTTTGAACGAAAACACCGGCTGCAAATCTTCACGTTTGAGCAAAACCTGATTGTTCAGACGGCCTGACAAACTGCGTGCCAAATCCAAAGGCGTTTCTACGGCTACATCATAAACGGAAGCGGTCAAAATACGGGTTAGATAATCAGAAAGAGGAAGGGAATGGTTCATGGTATTTTTAGTGTTCGGAAATAAATTGCAATTCGGTCAAATCGACCAGAGGAAAAAGTTAAAACCATACCCCTGAGGCCGTCTGAAGGCAAGAAAAATCTTAGCAAAGCCTAAATGAGACGGTATAATGTCCGCTTAATATCTATTTAATATGTCAAACTGTTTACTCTGAAACAGTGTCCACTCATATTCAAATCTACAAATAATGATGAAAAAAACGCTACTTAGCTTAATTTTTGCTGCCCTCCTGAATACCCCTGCCCTTGCTGCTGACCCGGTTGCATCTGCACCTGCCGCACAAAGCGAGGCTCAAACGCAGCCGCTGCTGCACAGCATCAACAGCCCGACAACGCCGCCGGAAATCGCGGCGACCGCCTACATCGTTACCGACCTGCACAGCAAGCAAACCTTGGCATCCAACAATGCCGACGCGCCTATCGAACCTGCCGCGTTGACGCAAATGATGACCGCCTACCTTGCCTTTAAAGCATTAGAAAACGGTACACTTGAAGCAAGCCAAATGCTGACCGTTTCCAATGCTGCATGGAAAGTCGAAGGTTCGCGTATGTTCCTCGACCCCAAAGTGCCTGTCAGCGTCAGCTCCTTGATTAAGGGTACAACCATCCAATCGGCCAACGATGCCGCCATTACCCTTGCAGAAGCCATCGGCAACGGCTCCATCGACGAATTCGTCAAACAAATGAATGAAGAAGCCAAACGCTTGGGCATGAAGCACACCCACTTCAACAACCCGACCGGTATTTCTTCTAACGGCCATGTTTCAACCGTTGGCGACTTAGCCATTTTGGCAGCCGCGCTGATCAACGACTATCCGAAATATTATCCTTTATTTGCAAATAAATCTTTCAAATACAATAATATCGAGCAGCCCAACCGCAATCTCCTGCTCTATCGCGACAGCAGTATCGACGGTTTGAAAACCGGCTATTCTGAAGGTGCAGGCTATCACCTTGCCGCTTCCAGCAAACGCAACAACCGCCGTATTGTTTCCATCCTTGCCGGTGCCGAATCTACCGAAGCGCGCGCAAGCGAAAGCAGCAAACTGCTCAACTGGTCATTGCAGGCATTTGATACGCCTAAACTTTACAACGGCGGAGAAGTGATTTCCCAAGTCAAAGTTTACAAAGGCAGCACCAAAGCCGTAGATATCGGTTTCTTGGACGATGTTTACATTACCATTCCCCACGATACCGGCAAAAACGTCAAACCAATCTTAGAAACGCTTCAGCCCGTCCTCGCCCCAATTGAAAAAGGCCAAGTATTGGGCAAACTGAAAGTCATGAAAGACGGCAAAGTCATTGCCGAAAAAGACGTCGTCGCCCTGACCGGCGTGGAAGAAGGCAGCTGGTTGCGCCGTATGTGGGACGCGATTGTGTTGTGGTTTAAAGGTTTATTCAGTTAAATCCTTCTAAACGATTACCCATAACAAGATAAGCCACAAAAAGGCCGTCTGAAACCTGTTTGCCAGATTTCAGACGGCCTTTTTTATTCAATCTAACACACAATCAATTAGATGATTCCAGCGTTGGCGGTAGATGCTGTGTCATCGTGAACATCAGCCGTATCGGCAGACGAGTAGCTCATGCGCTCAGTATGCGTATTGACGTCTGACAAATTACTGATATTGCCATTACCTGACAACCTACCCATCAACTCTTGCAGGCTCAATGTGCCTTCATCGAAACGGAAGGTATCAATCACGGCATTGTTAGTGTTACCGGAAACGAATTGGTCATTGATGGTAATGCTGTTCCCTTCTGATCCCTTAATGGTAATTTTCCAATCGATATTGCCTCGAATATCAGTGATGGCATCAATATGTAGGTCATTAACAGAGATATTTTGGCCGAATTGCAACGCATTATGTTCGCCCACATTATCGACAATCGTATCCTTACCTTCTCCAAGACTGAAAACATAAGTATCGGCACCCTTGCCGCCTACCAAGTAATCGGTTCCTTGTCCGCCGAACAAAACGTCGTTACCATCGCCGCCATTCAAACGGTCATTGCCACTTTCGCCCCATAAAGTATCGTTGCCATTGCCTCCATGTACAGAGTCGTTACCAAGACCGCCATTAAGACAGTCGTCTCCATCATAGCCGAAAATGATGTCATCACCTGAATCACCGTTAATCGTATCATTGCCCAAACTGCCTCTGATACGGTCATTGCCATCGCCGCCGCTGACAAGAGCATGGCTGCTGTCTGTAATTGTGATGATATTATCAGCACCTAAATAATTCGCAGCTTGGGTAAGACTGTGATCATCTATTTCCGCTACATTTTTTGCAGAAGTATTTTCTGCTACCGAAAGGCTATGATTATTTTCGATGGTTAATGTAGTCTCGTTTACAGGCTCCGGAATATTGCCTTCTTTAGGATTACGGGTTTTAGTAATCTCTTGGTCGGAAAGATTATTCACAATAGTGTTATTTTCAATTTTGATATTGTTGAGTTCTCCCAAAATAACTTTTTCTGGAGTAGCATAATCCCTGCCTTCTTCCAAATCGATAGAACCTTTAACACGACCATATGTGTCCGTATTAGTCCCATTGTTTACCAGCAAGTTATCATGAAAGGAAATACCCGTATCATTGAAATCAAAATTATGGCTGTTTTTGAATACAGTGTTTAAGCGTACACCACCCCAATTGGCATTATCTTTGATAAGATTATTGGCTACTTCATGACCTTTGCCGCCAAAGATACCAATACCTGCCGCACGCCAGCCTAATTCAACGGTATTGTTTAAAAAGTGGTTATTTTCAGCAACATGGGCATTGGTATTCTCATGATGACTTGACCATGTTGCTAAGCCATCATCACCATTACCGCGGATATTGGAATTGATAACAGTGGAATTGCTGGTACCTTGTGCAAAGTTAACGCCGTCTGCAAAGTTATTACGAATAGTGGCATTGGAGATAGTCAAACCATCAGTGTAATTTAAAGGTTTGTTTTTAGAATAATCCCCAATCCATACACCTACTTCAAAATGTTCAATTTTGATATCGTGAATAGAAGAGCCAGTACCTAAAGTACCGGATATCCCTTTATAATTGGCTTTCTCATCATGTCTTGAATTTAGATTTGAATCCATAGAGAGATTGCCCAAATCTATATCTTTACTACCGGGTTCAAAAGTAATACCACCGCCACCGCTCGCATAACCCTTATCATCGTATTTAGCAGCTTCTGTATTCAAAAAATGTAACTTAGTGTGCCATTGCCCTGCACCGGTAATCTTAATGCCATCAGGAACATAAAGAGAAATCGGTCGTGAAAAATCAAATTGACCTTCAGGAATGTAAACAGATTTTTTAGATGCTTTTGCAGATTCAATCGCAGCCATAAATGCTTGGTAATCATCCGAGCCGTCATTGGCGACTGCGCCGAAATCAGTAATGCTGACACTGTTTTCAGGCTGTCTAATGGCGTCCGGTGCCTTTTCCAAGTCAACCAAGTCAATGCCTACAGGCGTGCTGTCGAGATTAGTGATGGTAACTGTATCTCCTTTATTGATATGGGCATCTTTAAATAATTGGCTGACTTCGTCAAATTGGAAGCGGGCAAGCCTATCTGCCGCGGGCGTATCATGAACTTTAATATCGTCATTCGGATGATATGTATAGTTATCCAAATATTGCCAGTTAGATTTGGAAGATAAATCCAAAGTACCGATCACTGTATTATTGACTTTGACTTTTACTTTACCGCTTTCACCGTCAGGAACGGTATAACGGATGGTTACGGCATTGGCATCTGCTTGTGCAATAAATGACACAGATGCATTAGTCGGCAAATCAACATATGCCTGACCGCTTGCTTCACGGGCAGTTGCGCGTTCTGCTTCTGAAGAAGAGGCATTTTTAACAACGCCGTTTTTCAGTTCACTTTGTTCTGCCTCATAAGTCGTATAGCCAAGTTTTGCACCATATTGAGAGGCATCGGGCACTGCTGTTTTAATGTTTACCATTTAATATATTCCTTCAAAAATGTCGTAATATTGAATTATTCTTTTTCAAAAAGCTTTTATTAGTCATAATTTTGGCATAAAAGTTCAATATACTATTGTTTAATTTTGAAAAGAAAATGCCGTCTGAAAATATAGAAATTTTCAGACGGCATCTCAATGCCTTATTAGATCGTTAGTAAAGATTTAAGCTAAACCTTTTTTCTCCAGATAGCTTTCGTAATCGCCCAAGTAGTGTTCATATCCGCCTTTGCCATCCAATTCGATGATTTGGGTAGCCAATGAAGATACGAACTGACGGTCATGCGAGACGAAAATCAGCGTGCCGTTGTATTTTTCCAGCGCCATGTTTAAGGATTCAATGCTTTCCATGTCCATGTGGTTGGTCGGTTCGTCCATGACCAAAACATTGGGTTTCAAAAGCAACAGTTTGCCGTAAAGCATACGGCCTTTTTCACCACCGGAGAGAACCTTCACTTTTTTCACGACATCGTTGCTGCCGAAGAGCAAGCGGCCTAAAGTGCCGCGGATGACTTGTTCGTCATCGCCTTCCTGGCCCCATTGACGCATCCATTCGCTCAGGTCCATGTCGACGTCGAAGTCGTTTTCATGGTCTTGCGGATAGTAGCCGACACTGGCTTTTTCTGCCCATTTGATGGTGCCTTCGTCCGGCAACAGGCCGTCTGAATATTCGGAGTTGTATGCGCCTGCCAAGAGTTTCAGCAAAGTGGATTTACCTGCGCCGTTCGGGCCAATGATGGCAAGGCGTTGGCCTGCTTCAAGGATGAAGTTCAGGTTTTTAAACAACTGGGTTTCAAAACGTTTGGCCAGTTTTTCAACTTCCACTGCCTGACGGTGCAACTTGGCTTTTTCGTCGGCTTCAAAACGAATATACGGGTTTTGACGGGTAGAAGGTTTGACTTCGACCATCTCCGATTTGATTTTGTCTGCCTGTTTCAGACGGCTGGTTGCCTGACGGGCTTTGGACTTGTTGGCGGAGAAGCGGGCGACGAACTCTTGCAGCTCTTGCAGTTTCTCTTTGGCTTTGGCGTTGTCTTTCAGGGCGCGCTCACGCGATTGGGCGGAAGCGAGCATATAGTCGTCGTAATTGCCCGGATAGATGGTGATGGTGTTGTAGTCCAAGTCCGCCATGTGTGTGCAGACTTCGTTCAAAAAGTGACGGTCGTGCGAGATGATAATCATGGTGGAGTCGTATTGGTTCAACACGCCTTCCAACCAGCGGATGGTATTAATGTCCAAGTTATTGGTCGGTTCGTCCAAGAGCAATACATCTGGTTTGGAGAACAGGGCTTGCGCCAGCAATACGCGCAGTTTGAAGCCCGGGGCAACTTCTGCCATGGTCGCATTGTGCAAATCTTCGGAAATGCCCACGCCGCTCAACAATTCGGCAGCGCGCGCTTCAGCGGTGTAGCCATCGTATTCGGCGAACTTGGCTTCCAGTTCGGCGGCTTTCATGTAGTCGTCTTCGGTAGCTTCGGGGTTGGCGTAAATCGCATCACGCTCGGTCATCGCCGCCCACATTTCGGTATGGCCCATCATCACTACGTCCAGCACGCGCATGTCTTCGTAGGCAAACTGGTCTTGGCGCAATTTACCCAAACGCACGCCGTTTTCAATTGCTACTTCGCCGGCAGTCTGTTCCAAATCGCCGCCGAGGATTTTCATGAAGGTGGACTTGCCTGAGCCGTTGGCGCCGATCAAGCCGTAACGGTTGCCTTCGCCAAATTTGACGGATACGTTTTCAAACAGCGGCTTTGCGCCGAACTGCATGGTGATGCCGTTGGTAGAAATCATTATTCGTAAAACCTTTATAAATAGAATGTTATAATCGGACGCGATTGTAGCATATTTTTGCAAAGACCTCAGGATTGAGGCCATGGCAAATGCGCCCAATTTCGATGCAAGATGAAAACATGCAACGCTTCACGCAAAAATGCGTTGCAGTCAGCATTTCAGGCCGTCTGAAACGGAGAAACGATATGGAAACGCACAAAATCTATTACGCCGTGATTATTTTGGTATGCGCCGCCTCCATGCTGCTCAGCCCGTTTTTCTATATCCGCCGCACGCGCTCGGGCGCCGAATTGCGGCGCGCGCCCAGACAGTGGAAACCCATCCTCTTCGCCAACATCATCATGATTGCGGCTTTGTTTGTTTGGTGGAAATGGTTTTAAGGAAAAATAAAAATGAACAAACTTTGGATCAGCACATTACTGCTCACTTTGACAACTGCGGTTTCCGCCGCGCCTATTTTTGAATGTACCGATTCTGCAGGCCGCAAAATCTATACCCAAGCCGGCGGCAAAAACTGCAAAGCCAGCAATATCGGCAAACCGTCCGTATATACTTCTGCGCCTGTTTCAACACCGGCAACGCCGATGTCCCCAAGCAAAGCCGAACAAGCAGAAGAAGCTGTTGCCCCGGTCAATCCTGCTGATGTCGGCGCAGCCAAGCGTGCTTTAGATACCGCCAAGAAAAATTTGGAAGAAGGCAAAAAAGAGCGTTATGGCAACGAACGCAACTATGCCCGCTATCTCGAACGGATAAACGGTTTGGAAAAAGCTGTCCGCTCGGCTCAGGAAAACTATGACGCGGCGCAACGCCAGCCTGCATATCAAGATCCTGTTGCCTATTGATATTTACCACACCAGCAAGGCCGTCTGAAATTTGGTTTTCAGACGGCCTTTTCATCTTTTCAATATAACAAAATCGTCTTTATACCAAACAAAGCATTCTTTCCAGTTTTCAGACGGCCTTGTTAAAGTAAGCATGTATTAAATTCTGACGGTTGCCATTATGTTGTTACTCAAAACGCCTTCTGTATTGCCGGGTTTCAAACTCAGCCTGGGTTTGACAGTTTTATGCCTGTCGCTTTTGGTGGTTTTGCCGTTTGCGATGATGGCGGCCAAAGCAGCGGAAATCGGCTGGAGCGGATTTTGGAACACGATTACCGAACCCAATGTCTTGGCGGCCGTCTGGCTGAGTTTGCGGATGTCGTTTTATGCGATGTTGACCAATATCGTGTTCGGCACGCTGGTTGCCTGGGTATTGGTGCGCTATGAATTTCCAGGCAAAGGATTAGTAAACGCTTTGGTCGATTTGCCGTTTGCACTACCGACGGCGGTAACAGGCATTGCGTTGGCAACCCTATACGCCCCCAATGGCTGGATAGGCCGTTTTTTCGAGCCTTTGGGCATCAAAATCGCCTTTACGCCCATCGGCATTTGGATTGCGCTGATTGTCGTCAGCCTGCCCTTTATCGTCCGCGCCGTGCAGCCGGTATTGGAAGAATTGTCGGGCGAGTATGAAGAAGCGGCGGCGACTTTAGGCGCAAGCCGTTGGACTACGTTCCGCCGCGTCCTCTTGCCTGAAATCACGCCGGCCCTGTTGACCGGCGCAGGCATGATGTTTGCCCGCTCTACCGGCGAATACGGATCGGTCATTTTTATCGCGGGCAATATTCCAATGGTGTCTGAAATTCTGCCCTTGATTATTACCGGCAAACTGGAGCAATACGATGCTCAGGGCGCGTCAGCCGTTGCTCTGTTTATGCTGATGATTTCGTTTGTCATCCTGCTGATTTTAAACATTATGCAATGGACTTTGAGCCGCCGCGCCGGAGCGAGGGTTTAACAAACAACAGGCCGTCTGAAACATCAAGCAACATTTTTCAGACGGCCTAAACGGATACAAGAATAAATAGAGACTACCCTACCATGAAAACCCATTCCACTAATCCAAACTTGAGCGAACCGCGTTGGCTGCGCGTATTGCTGACTGCTACCGCCTTGGGCTTTCTGCTGCTGATGCTGGTCGTGCCTTTGGTTGCCGTATTCTATGAGGCCTTAAAAGGCGGTTGGGATTTATACCTGCAATCCTTGACCGATCCCGAGGCATGGTCTGCCATCAAATTGACGCTGATTACCGCACTGATTATCGTTCCCGTCAATGCCGTATTGGGCGTGGCGATGGCGTGGCTGCTGACCCGTTTCGACTTCCGCGGCAAGCAGTTGCTGACTACCCTGCTCGATTTGCCGTTTTCCGTATCGCCCGTGGTTGCCGGTTTGATGTTCGTCTTATTGTTCGGCGCGCACACGGCATTGGGCGGCTGGCTGGAAGCGCAAGGCATACAGATTATCTTCGCCATCCCGGGCATTATTTTGGCGACCTTATTCGTTACCTTCCCCTTTGTCGCACGCGAAATCATTCCTTTAATGCAGGCGCAGGGAGACAGCGAAGAACAGGCCGCGCTGATTCTCGGCGCAAACGGCTGGCAGATGTTTTGGCGCGTTACCCTGCCCAACATCAAATGGGCGCTGCTCTACGGCATCATCCTCACCAACGCCCGCGCGATGGGCGAATTCGGCGCAGTCAGCGTGGTATCGGGACACATCCGCGGCGAAACCAACACCATCCCGCTTTTGGTCGAAATCTTCTACAACGAATACAACTTTACCGGCGCATTCGCCCTCTCCGGCGTATTGGCACTTTTAGCCTTGGCCACCTTGCTGGTGCAAAACATCATCACAAAATTACAAGATAAAAAACTCGCCGCCGCCGAAAGGAACGCAGCATGAGCATCACTATTCAAAACTTAAACAAACACTTCGGAGCGTTCCACGCGCTGAAAAACATCAACCTCAACGTCCCCACCGGCAAACTCGTTTCCCTGCTCGGCCCTTCCGGCTGCGGCAAAACCACGCTCCTGCGCATTATCGCCGGACTGGAAAACGCCGACGGCGGCCAAATTCTCTTTGACGGGCAAGACGTAACCGCCAAGCATGTGCGCGAGCGCAAAGTCGGCTTCGTATTCCAACACTACGCCCTCTTCCGCCACATGAACGTGTTTGACAACGTCGCCTTCGGTTTGACCGTATTGCCCAAGTCCGAACGCCCGTCCAAAGAACAAATCCGCGCTAAAGTCGAAGAATTGCTCAAACTCGTGCAGCTCTCCCACCTCGCCAAATCCTATCCGCACCAGCTCTCCGGCGGCCAACGCCAGCGCATCGCCCTTGCCCGCGCGCTTGCGGTCGAACCGAAACTCCTGCTTTTGGACGAACCCTTCGGCGCACTGGATGCCAAAGTGCGCAAAGAATTACGCACCTGGTTGCGCGACATCCATCACAACCTAGGTATAACCAGCATTCTGGTGACGCACGACCAAGAAGAAGCCCTCGAAGTTTCCGACGAAATCGTCGTCATGAACCACGGCAAAATCGAACAAACCGGCAGCGCCGAAGCCATCTACCGCAAACCCGAAAACGCCTTCGTTACCGAATTTCTCGGCGAAACCGACGCATTTGAAGGCAGAATCGAAAAAGGCATCTGGCATTACAACGGCTTCGCGTGGAAATTGGACGCGCACTACAAATGGCAGGAGCAAACCGCCATCGGCTATATCCGCCCGCACGAATGGCAGCTTGCCGCCGAAAACGAAACACCGATGATCCGTGCCAAAATCGAAAAAATCCACGCCGTCGGGGCATTGACGCATATTTTGGTAAAACACGACAAACAAGACGTGCATATCACGCTGGCTGGCAGCGATGCAGCGCGTTACCAAATCGCTGAAGGCAAAGAATTGAAGCTGATTCCGAAACAGGTTTATGTCTTTTCTCAAAACGAACTGATTGAATATTCGATTTGAGACTAAATCATAAGGCCGTCTGAAAATCTGCTTTCAGACGGCCTTTCATCTTAGTTAAACCTGCCAATCAATCGGCTCTAAACCATGCGCCTGCAAATAAGCGTTTGCCTGCGAAAAATGTTTGCAGCCGAAAAAGCCTCGATACGCCGACAAGGGCGAAGGATGCGGCGCGGTCAGCACCAAATGGCGGTTGCGGTCGATAAACGCGCCTTTCTTCTGCGCATGGCTGCCCCACAGCATAAAGACTAAATGCTCGCGCTCCTTATCCAATTGTCGGATGACTTCATCGGTAAACGCCTCCCAGCCGAAGGTCGCATGGGAATGCGCCACACCGGCGCGGACAGTCAACACCGTGTTCAACAGCAATACGCCCTGTTCCGCCCAATGCTGCAAATAGCCGTGTTGAGGAATCTGGAATTCTTCAATATCCGTCGCCAGCTCTTTATAAATATTGACCAGCGACGGCGGCACCGCAATTTCAGGCTGGACGGAAAACGCCAAACCATGCGCCTGACCCGCACCGTGATACGGATCTTGCCCCAAAATCACTACTTTTACATTTCCGAATTCAGTCATCCGAAAGGCATTGAATACATCGCGCTCGGGCGGATAAACGGTTATCCCCGCCTGCCTTTCATGGCGCACCTTCTCCAAAATCGTTTGGAAATACGCCTTTTCTTTTTCCACACCAATCGCCTCGTGCCAAGTCTGCATTATTTGCCGCTCCGTATTTGAATAGACTTATTATAACTGAAATAATTTTCAGCCTTAGCCTTTTCATTTTAAGCTCTTGCCATTATGATAAGGATTATCAAAAGATTATTAAAAGGATATGCCGCATGACGATATGGTTTGTTGCCGCCGCCGTTGTTCTGATTGTCGAATTGTTTATCGGAACGGTTTATCTTTTGGTGGTCAGCGTAGCGCTGGCTGCCGCCGGAATCATGTACGGATTAAGCGGACACTTCTCTGCTGCCGTTTTAACCGCAGCCATCATCAGCGCACTCGGTATCTGGCTGGTACACGGCCGTCTGAAAAACCGTTTGGCTCCCCAAGTGCTCAACGATGATTTGGATATTGGGCAAAACGTCCGCATCCTACGCCACCTGCATGACAATATTTACGAAGTCGCCTACCGCGGTACACACTGGCAGGCACAAGCCGAACGGCCTCAAGATACTTTTCAGACGGCCTCAAGCGCAGTCATTACTGCCAAAAACGGTAATCTTCTGATTATCCGCACACTCTCCCAACCATCATCATAAGGAAACATTATGGAATTTCTGCTCAGCCCCATCGTCCTCTTCTTCATCGTCGTTGTTGTTTTTGGTTTCAAATCCTTTATCGTTGTGCCGCAGCAGGAAGTTTATGTGGTTGAACGATTAGGCCGTTTTCACAAAGCGCTGACCGCAGGCCTGAACATCCTTATCCCATTTATCGACCGTGTCGCCTATCGTCACTCGCTGAAAGAAGTTCCTTTGGATGTTCCCAGCCAAGTCTGTATCACCCGCGACAACACTCAGCTGACTGTGGACGGCATTATCTACTTCCAAGTTACCGATCCTAAACTCGCTTCATATGGTTCCAGCAACTACATCATGGCGATTACCCAGCTTGCGCAGACAACTTTGCGCTCTGTCATCGGCCGCATGGAATTGGATAAAACCTTTGAAGAACGTGATGAAATCAACAGCATTGTCGTTGCTGCTTTGGACGAAGCGGCAGGCGCATGGGGTGTGAAAGTCTTGCGTTACGAAATCAAAGACTTGGTTCCGCCGCAAGAAATTCTGCGCTCCATGCAGGCGCAAATTACCGCCGAACGTGAAAAACGCGCACGCATTGCCGAATCTGAAGGTCGTAAAATTGAGCAGATCAACCTTGCCAGCGGTCAGCGCGAAGCAGAAATCCAACAATCCGAAGGTGAAGCGCAAGCCGCCATCAACGCGTCAAACGGTGAAAAAATCGCCCGCATCAACCGCGCACAAGGTGAAGCCGAAGCCCTGCGCCTGGTGGCCGAAGCGAACGCCGACGCCATCCGCAAAATCGCCGAGGCTGTCCGATCAGAGGGCGGTGCTGAAGCCGTTAACCTGAAAGTTGCCGAGCAATACGTTGCCGCCTTCAGCAATTTGGCTAAAGAAAGCAACACGCTGATTATGCCTGCCAACGTTGCCGACATCGGCAGCTTGGTCTCCGCCGGTTTGAAAATCATCGACGGCAACAAGCCTAAAGCGTCATAATAGCGTTCTGAATCAGGCCGTCTGAAAACCCAATACGGCTTTTCAGACGGCCTTTTTATATCGTTCGATTTTTATATGAATACACAAACCATCAAAACCTATCTTGTCGGCGGTGCCGTCCGCGACCATCTGTTAGGCCTGCCCGTCAAAGACCGCGACTGGGTAGTCGTCGGTGCAGATGCGCAAACCATGTTGGCTCAAGGCTATCAACCTGTCGGCAAGGATTTCCCCGTCTTTCTCCATCCGGACAGCCACGAAGAATACGCCCTCGCCCGTACCGAGCGCAAAACCGCCAAAGGCTATGCCGGTTTCAGCTTTCATGCCGATAAAGACGTTACGCTGGAACAAGACCTGATGCGCCGAGACCTGACCATCAATGCCATGGCTCAGGATTCAGACGGCACGATCATCGATCCTTTTGGCGGACAACAAGACTTGGCGGCCGGCATCCTGCGCCATGTTTCGCCTGCCTTTGCCGAAGACCCCGTGCGTATTTTGCGTATCGCCCGTTTTGCCGCGCGTTATGGTTTTCAAATTGCCGATGAAACCATGTCGCTGATGCGGCAAATGGTAGAAAACGGCGAAGCGGATGCTCTGGTTGCCGAACGCGTCTGGCAAGAATTGGCCAAAGGCTTGATGGAAAAAAGTCCGCGCAGAATGATTGAAGTTTTGCGCGAATGCGGCGCACTCAAAGTTTTACTGCCCGAAGTCAATGCCCTTTTCGGCGTACCGCAACGCGCCGACTATCATCCCGAAATCGACAGCGGTATTCATACGCTGATGGTTGTACAACGAGCCGCCGAGATGAACCTCTCCCTCGCCGAACGCTATGCCGCCTTATTACACGACTTGGGCAAGGCAAAAACACCGGCCGATATACTGCCGAAACACTACGGACACGACGTCAATGGCGTCGAACCCGTCCGCGAAGTCAATCAACGCCTGCGCGCGCCCAAACACTGCGCCGAGCTTGCCGAACTCGTCTGCCGTTGGCACATCATGCTCCATCAAGTCGGGCAGTTCAAAAGCAAAACCATTTTGAATGTTTTGAAAAAAAACGACGCATTCCGCCGCCCCGAACGTTTTCAGACGGCCTTAAACGTCTGCGTGGCCGACAAACAAGGCCGTCTGAACCTTGAAGACGCCCCCTATCCGCAACGCGAACACTGGCTGGCCTTACTTGAAGCCGCCAACCGAGTAGATGCAGGCAAAATTGCCGCCGAGTATCGCGCGCAAGGAAAAGCTCACCTTATCGCCGAACAAATTGATCATGCCCGCTTAGCGCAAATTACACCGCTGCAAAAAGCGTATCAGGCAGACAAAGTAGGAGGCTATTGATGGCATCTTCGCGTTATAAAATTGAACAAACACCTAGCAAAATTACCTTGTCAGCAAAAATTATACGTAACCGACTCAAACTTCTATTAACTTGCAGAGACCTTGTAATCGTACTATTGATATTAGCAAACATTCCAAATTTAAACTTTGAATCAGCATTTAATATCATACTCCTCATATTTTTGGGTCTGCTTTCTTTCCAATGTATTTATGACTTACTGTGGCAACTTTTTGGACAAGAACATATTCATGTTCAAAATGGAATACTTTCACACCAGTTCGCGCTGTTTGGATTGGGAAAAGGTAAAAAATTTTCACTCGTAGAAATAGCGCAATGGCAGCCACATGAGAACCATGCAAATACTAAAAACACTAAAATAACACTGCGTAACTATTTGAGCCAGAGAAGGAATACATCCACCATCTCCAGCCCCTTACGACAACCAAATAGTAAACAAGGTGCATGGTCATTTGTTTATCATGGGGAAACCATATATATCGGAGAATTTTTTTATAGCGACGATTACCAAGCAATTAACTCAAAATTAAATAGCCTAATGCCAAAAAAAGCCAAAACAGAGGCACTTTCCGAACCAGAACACGGCCTTTAAAACAGCCACCACGATATCTGCTATAATCCGCAACTTAACCACCTTATTTCAACAATAAAAATCATGACTATCCAGACCGATTTACTTCACGAAAAAATCAGCAATGAAGATTATCAACGCCTCATTGTCAAACACAGCGAATCTTTCAGCGACGGCGAAATCTGCCTATTGAATGAGATTTTGGAAAAATTTGAATTTGATGTCGTACAGGAACAAGCTTTAGCACAAGCTGTGATGCAGCAGGTGCGCTTCGATCCAAACGACTACCATATCGACAGCGACGATGAAGACACAACCGGTATCTGCCCGCACTGTATCAATCCGCCCATGCCGCCCCTGCGCGATTATTTGGTTTGGCGCGAAACACGCGGCTGAAAATTTTCCTAATCGATTTTGATAAGTTACTAACCACTCGCTATCGAACAAGGCCGTCTGAACAGGTGTCATCGTTACATTTGTTCAGACGGCCTTTTGTAAATAAATGTTCATGACTAGGATAAATCAGTATAATCTGCGCCGTTTGAATTTTCTTCGGAGCTTTTATGAACCAGCTTAAAACAGCGGTAGCCGGTGCGCAGATTTTGTTTGTCGCATTCGGTGCCATGGTGCTTGTGCCGCTTCTGACGGGACTGAACCCGGCTTTGGCATTATTGGGCGCAGGCTTGGGCACTTTGTTGTTCCAATTGGTTACCAAACGTAAAGTGCCGATTTTCCTCGGCTCTTCTTTTGCCTTTATTGCACCGATTATCTATTCCATCGGCGAATGGGGCCTGCCTTCTACCATGTTCGGCCTGTTTGCGGCAGGTTTCATGTACTTTGTCTTTGCCGCGCTGATTAGATGGCGTGGTCTGGATGCGGTACACAAACTGTTGCCGCCCGTGGTTATCGGTCCGGTGATTATGGTAATTGGTTTGTCCGTGGCCGCTGCAGCCAGCAGCATGGCCATGGGTCAGGCAGATGGAAAACAGGTCATCGACTATATCGACTCGCTGATTCTCTCCGGCTTTACCTTTGCGGTAACCGTCATTGTTTCTGTCTTCGGCAGCAAAATGATGAAGCTGATTCCGATTTTGATCGGCGTGGCTTCCGGTTATGTATTGGCTCTAATCATGGGCTTGGTCGATACCAGTGCCATCATCAACGCTCCTTGGTTTGCCGTCCCTCATTTTGAAACGCCTCAAGTCAACTGGCAGGCTGCCTTGTTTATGTTGCCCGTTGCCATCGCCCCGGCCATCGAACACATCGGCGGCATTATGGCCATCGGTAATGTAACCGGAAAAAACTACACTAAAGACCCGGGCTTGGACAAAACCCTCGCCGGCGACGGCTTGGGTGTGTGCGTGGCCGGTTTGATCGGCGGCCCTCCTGTGACCACTTACGGCGAGGTAACCGGCGCGGTGATGATTACCAAAAATAGCAACCCCGTCATCATGACTTGGGCGGCAATTTTTGCGATTTTCATGGCGTTTTTCGGTAAATTCAACGCGTTTTTGGCTTCGATTCCTATGCCGGTTATGGGCGGTATTATGTTGCTGCTGTTCGGCACAATCGCCTCTTTGGGCATCAAAACATTGATTGATGCGAAAGTCGATTTGATGCAGCCGAAAAATCTGGTTATCGTCAGCTCCGTATTGACAACCGGTATCGGCGGCATGATTATCAAAGTAGGTACTTTGAGCTTCGCCGGTGTAGGTTTATGCGCCGTATTGGCCATTATCCTGAACTGCGTTTTGCCCAATACAAAATCAGAAGAAGCATAAATAGCTGGTTCATAAACTCAAAGGCCGTCTGAAAATGAGATTTCAGACGGCCTTTTTATTACGCTTTATACAATGAAAAATGCCGGAGACTTTATCATCTCCGGCATTTTTGAATAAGGTGGCGAGCCGAACCCCCGGCACTGGCTCATCAGAGTGGGCTGCTGGCTTCCGCCCCTGACCCGGTGTTCCGAATTACCATGCGGGGAGACCCGCCATAGAAGAAAGGCATTATAGCGGTTTTACAGAAAAACTCAAGCGATAAAATCTGTCAGGCCGTCTGAAAACTATTTACACGACAAGATTGTAAACAATATTGCCTAGTTGCAAATCATTCCCATTGAAATGTTTATTGTCTTTTCCGTTGAAAAATATCGAAAATTACACTACATTAACACTTTACGCCATCAAGAAGAAATTGCATTTTTCAGACGGCCTTTAATATAAAAACATTACATCCATCAACGGAACACGACCATGACCACGACTACTGCCCCTCAGCGTATTCGAGAAATTCCCTATAACTATACTTCTTATACCGACCGCGAAATCGTCATCCGACTGTTGGGCAACGAAGCGTGGCAAATCCTGCAAGACCTGCGCGGTCAACGCAAAACAGGACGTTCGGCACGAATGCTGTTTGAAGTATTGGGCGATATTTGGGTGGTCGTGCGCAATCCGTATCTGGTTGATGACTTGTTGGAGCACCCGAAACGCCGCGCCGCGCTGGTGCGGGAAATGCGCCACCGCTTAAATGAAATTCGCAAACGCCGCGACGATAATCGGCAAGTGGATGTCTTGGTTGCCGCAGCAGAAAAAGCAGTCGAGCGTTTTGATAGCAGTTTTGATGAAACCAGCCAAAAACGCCATCAAATTTTGGAACGCTTAAGCAAAATCACCAAGCCGCACAACATCATGTTTGACGGCTTGGCTCGCGTAACGCACGTTACCGATGCAACCGACTGGCGCGTGGAATATCCGTTTGTCGTCGTCAATCCTGATACCGAGGCAGAAATCGCGCCTTTGGTGCGCGCCTTAATCGAGCTGGACTTGGTCATTATCCCACGCGGAGGCGGTACGGGTTATACCGGCGGCGCAGTACCTTTGGACGCAAACAGCGCAGTCATCAATACCGAAAAACTCGACAAGCATCGCGGCGTTGAATACGTTGAGCTGGCAGGCTTGGATGGCAGACATCCGATTATCCATTGCGGCGCAGGCGTGGTAACCCGCCGAGTGGAAGAAACCGCGCATCACGCAGGTTTAGTGTTCGCCGTTGATCCGACTTCCGCCGATGCGTCTTGCGTGGGCGGTAATGTGGCGATGAACGCAGGCGGTAAAAAAGCCGTGCTGTGGGGTACTGCCTTGGACAACCTCGCCTACTGGAACATGGTTAACCCTCAAGGCGAATGGTTGCGTATCGAACGTGTGCGTCACAACTTTGGCAAAATCCACGATGAAGAAACCGCCATATTTGACGTACATACGCTGGATTCAGACGGCCGCAATATCGTCCATACCAAACGTTTGGAAATCCCCGGTCACAAATTCCGCAAAGTCGGTTTGGGCAAAGACGTTACCGACAAATTCTTGAGCGGCCTGCCCGGCGTGCAAAAAGAAGGTACGGACGGCATCATCACCAGCGTTGCCTTCGTGTTGCACACCATGCCGAAATACACGCGCACCGTGTGTATGGAGTTTTTTGGCACGGTCGCCACTGCCACGCCGTCCATTGTTGAAATCCGCGACTTCTTGCTTGCACATGAAAGTGTACGCCTTGCCGGTTTGGAACATTTAGACTGGCGCTACGTCCGCGCCGTTGGTTATGCCACCAAAGCAGCAGGCAAAGGCCGACCTAAAATGGTCTTGCTGGCAGACGTGGTTTCCGACGACGAAGCCGCCGTACAGGCAGCCGCCGAACACATCTGCGAACTCGCCCGCGCCCGCGACGGCGAAGGCTTTATCGCCATATCTCCCGAAGCCCGTAAAACCTTCTGGCTTGACCGCAGCCGCACCGCCGCCATCGCCAAACACACCAACGCCTTTAAAATCAATGAAGACGTGGTAATCCCACTCGAAAGGCTCGGTGAGTATTCAGACGGCATCGAACGCATCAACATTGAGCTTTCCATCCAAAACAAACTCAAACTCTGCGCCGCATTGGAGCAATATCTGTCGGGTAAACTCCCCATCGACAAAATGGGAACAGACCTGCCAACCGCCGAACTATTGGGCGAACGCGGCAAACACGCCCTAGCCCACGTTTCCGCTGTCAAAGCGCGTTGGGAATGGCTGCTTGCTAACTTAGACGCGCCGCTTGCCGACTATAAGACTCGCTATGGCGCATCCGTCCACGCTGCGCCCGAAGCCAAAGACAATGAAAGCTGCTTTATTGCCTTCCGCGATTTCCGCCTGCGCGTGTCTGTCAAAGCGGACGTAATGAAGCCGCTTTCTGAAATCTTCAGCGGCAAAACTGATACCAAAATTATCCAAGGCTTGGGCAAAATCCACGCCAAAACCGTACGCAGCCGCGTCTTCGTCGCCCTGCACATGCACGCCGGCGACGGCAACGTCCACACCAACATCCCCGTCAATTCAGACGACGCCCAAATGCTTCAGACCGCCTACCGTTCGGTCGAACGCATTATGAAAATCGCCCGCTCGCTCGGCGGCGTGATTTCGGGCGAACACGGCATCGGCATCACCAAGCTCGAATTTCTGACCGATGAAGATTTGCAGCCGTTTTGGGACTATAAAAACCAAGTCGATCCCAAACACACCTTCAACCGTCACAAACTGATGAAAGGCTCGGACTTACGCAACGCCTACACGCCGTCGTTCGAGCTTTTGGGCGCGGAATCGCTGATTATGGAAAAATCAGACCTCGGCACCATTGCCGATTCCGTCAAAGACTGCCTGCGCTGCGGCAAATGCAAACCTGTTTGCTCTACTCACGTTCCGCGTGCCAACCTGCTGTACAGCCCGCGCAACAAAATTCTCGGCGTGGGGCTGTTGACCGAAGCCTTCTTATACGAAGAACAAACCCGTCGCGGCGTTTCCGTCAAACATTTTGAAGAACTGATGGACATCGGCGACCACTGCACCGTGTGCCACCGCTGCGTTAAGCCTTGCCCTGTCAACATCGACTTCGGCGACGTTACCGTAGCCGTCCGCAACTACCTTGCCGATTCCGGCCACAAACGCTTTGCGCCTGCGGCTTCAATGGGCATGGCATTTTTGAACGCCACAGGCCCCAAAACCATCAAAGCCCTTCGCGCCGCCATGATACAAACCGGCTTCCCTGCGCAAAACTTTGCCTACAAAATCGGCAAGCTTCTTCCGATCGGCACTAAAAAGCAAAAAGCCGAACCGAAAGCCACTGTCGGTACCGCCTCAATCAAAGAACAGGTTGTCCACTTCATCAACCGTCCTTTGCCGAAAAGCGTGCCTGCCAAAACTCCGCGCTCCATGCTGGGCATAGAAGACGACAAGAGTATTCCTATCATCCGCAATCCGGCTTCTCCGGAAGATGCCGAGGCCGTGTTCTATTTCCCAGGTTGCGGCTCTGAGCGCTTGTTCAGCCAAATCGGGCTTGCCGTTCAAGCCATGCTTTGGCATGTCGGCGTACAAACCGTCCTGCCACCCGGCTATATGTGTTGCGGCTATCCACAAGACGCAGGCGGCAATAAGGCTAAAGCCGAAGAAATGAGCACCAACAACCGCGTGGCTTTCCACCGTATGGCAAACACCCTCAACTACCTCGACATTAAGACCGTCGTTGTCAGTTGCGGCACCTGCTACGACCAGCTCGAAAAATACCGTTTTGAGGAAATCTTCCCAGGCTGCCGTATCATCGACATCCACGAATACCTGCTTGAAAAAGGGGTGCAGCTAAACGGCGTGCAAGGTCAGCAATACCTCTACCACGACCCTTGCCATACCCCGATTAAAACCATGAACGCCACCCAAATGGCCAGCAGCCTGATGGGACAGAAAGTCGTCTTAAGCGACCGCTGCTGCGGCGAGTCCGGTATGTTTGCCGTTAAACGGCCAGACATTGCCACTCAGGTCAAGTTCCGCAAACAAGAGGAAATTGAGAAAAACCTCAAAGAGCTGCCGCAGGGCGAACCTGTCAAAATGCTTACCTCCTGCCCAGCCTGCCTGCAAGGCTTGAGCCGCTACGCCGACGACAACAATATGCCTGCAGACTACATCGTCATCGAAATGGCAAAACACATCCTCGGCGAAAACTGGCTGGATGAGTTTGTGAAAAAAGCCAATAACGGCGGTGTAGAAAAAGTATTGCTCTAAGGACTTAGATAAAAACTTTTGGCTGTAATAAAGGCCGTCTGAAAATCTTTCAGACGGCCTTTTTATTCAAAAGAATCAAAATACAATAATCAAATCAAATGCCTTTACAAATAGCGATGCTACACCAGCAGTATTTAATAAAAAATAAAACCTGAGGCTTTTATCCCCCAGGTTTTATTTTCAAGTCTTATGCTTTTTCTTGCTGACGTTTTCTTTCTGCCATCATCTCATGCAATGTTTGCTTGGCAGGTTTCATCGGAACATGGTTATTGGTCCAGCTTAACTGCTTGCTTGGCGTCAATGCACGGAATTTGGTAGCAGCCCAGCCGAATGCTCGATAAGCTTTACTACCGCTGAAAATACCGTTAAACGTACGCCATGCCATTTGTTCGCCGAAAGTATGCGATGCACCTTGACCACGGATAGGATGAGGAACGGTTTCGGTTGGCGAACGTTGCGCTTCAACACGCAGACGTTGCATTTGTTCGGTAATCGGAATACGTACCGGACAAACCTCAACACAGGCGCCACACATGGTACACGCAGTCGGCAGATCGCGTGTTGCATCCAAGCCTAACAAATGTGGAGAGATAATCTCGCCAATCGGACCAGGATAAGTCGTACCGTAAGCCGCGCCACCGATACGGGTATAAACCGGACAGTGGTTCATACACGCACCGCAACGGATACATTGCAAGGTACGGCGCATTTGATCTTCTGCATAAGCTTGGCTACGGCCGTTATCAAGCAGTACCAAGTGCATTTCTTGAGGACCGTCCAGCTCTTCGCTACGGCGAGGGCCGGTAATCATATTGAAATAAGTGGTAATGTTCTGACCGATGGCGGAGCGTGGCAACAGGCTGTATAAAGGCGGAACATCCGACAGCTTCGCAACCACTTTTTCAATACCGGTAATGGCGATGTGCACAGGCGGTACAGTGGTACTCAAGCGGCCGTTGCCTTCGTTTTCGACCAGGCACAAAGTACCTGTTTCCGCTACGGCAAAGTTCACACCGCTCAAACCGACATCGGCAGTGCTGTAAATATCGCGCAATGCTTTACGCGCAAATCCGGTCAGTTGGTCTACATCATCTGTTAATGGAGTACCGAGGTTTTGATGGAAAAGCTCGCTAACCTGCTCTTTGGTTTTATGAATGGCAGGCATCACGATATGGGTTGGTTTCTCACCGGCCATTTGAACGATAAACTCGCCCAAGTCGCTCTCAATCGCTTTGATGCCTTGATCTTGCAGATAATGGTTCAGCTCAATCTCTTCGCTGACCATAGATTTGCCTTTCACCATCAGCTTGCCGTTTTTATCGGTAATGATGTTGTGAATGATTTGGCAGGCTTCGGCAGGTGTTTCCGCCCAGTGGACTTTAACGCCTAACTTGGTCAGGTTTTCTTCCAATTGCTCCAACAATGCAGGCAATTTGGACAACGAACGTTGACGGACATGCTCACACAAGTCACGCAGGCTTTGCAGCTCTTCTTCATCTGTCAAAACGGCTTTGCGCTTGGTCATCAGCATATCCATCGCTGTGCGCAAGCTTTTACGCAGAGGCTTGTCTTGCAAAGAAATTGCGGCGTTTTGCTTGAACGTTTCCGGCTTCATATGGAATTTAATGGTTTGGGAACTCATGCTTTTTCCTCCAAATCGGCAGGGGAAATGTGATCAGGCAGAACGGCCAAAACCACCAAATCGCGCGGGCCGTGTGCACCATAGGCCAAAGTCAATTGAATATCGGCAGTCTTAGACGGGCCGGAAATCAAAATAACGTTGGTAGGCATGCCTTTTTCTACCAGTTTTTCGCCTTCAACAGCATTATGGAATTCGTTGTACATTTTGCTGGTGTCAAACAGGCAGAAATGCACAGGCGGAACCAAACTCAGGCTGCGCGGCTCGACAGGGCTGGACTCCAGCATAATCGTACCGGTACGGGCAATACCGCATTTAGAGCCGCTAAATCCAGCCTCAATATCGGCAAAAAATTCATTTTTCCAGTCGTCGATTTTTCGCTCAAAACCGCGCGGTTCAATATTGGTATCGGCCAAAGCTGCACGAGCCAGCTGACCATGTTCCGTTTCCAATGGAAGCAGAATGTTTTTCAAGCCTTTGCCTTCGGCTGCTTGGCAAAATACTTGCGGCCAGTTGGTTTTAGTAACCCAATAGATTTCAGTTTTGACGGCACGCATGGCAGCCGCCCAATGTTTCAAGCGTTCGACATCGTTTGCCCAAGAAACACCCATTTCACGGTAATAATCGAAAACCGGCGGCTCTTCCATCGGCAAGGCATCGGCTTTTTTCAATTTCGCTAAAATATTTTCGCGCGCGCTCATGCTTTACCTCCGGTACGTTCCAACAGGAAAGATGCAATATGTTTCGGACGTGGCATATTGGGTTCGTCTTTGGCAATTTTGCCGCCGATATTCATCATGCAGCCACAGTCCGCGCTAATGATTTCAGTTGCGCCTGTTTCTTTCAGTGCTGCAACTTTGTCGGTTACCATCGCGCCGGAAATATCGGCTTGTTTTACAGAGAATGTACCGCCAAAACCGCAGCATTCACTTTCATGGTCGTGAACGATACGTTCAACATTTTCCATGCCGTCAATCAGCTGCCAGCCTGACAAATGGACATTCATCTCGCGACGTGCCGCGCAGGAAGTATGAACGGCCACTTTAACCGGCTCGCCTTTATCTTCAGGTTTGTAACCAATCGCCAGCAGGAAGTGGGTAAATTCAATGATACGATTGGCGCAATCAATGGCTTTTTGTTCGTACTCGGTGCCTTTGAACAAAGTCGGCCAGTGGTGTTTCATCATGCCGCCGCAAGAACCAGAAGGCACGACAATCGGCCAATTTTCAGGGAATAAATCCAGTTGCGCTTTGGCAACATCAAAGGCTTCTTTAGGATGACCTGACGAATAGGCCGGTTGACCACAGCAGCTTTGCTCCATCGGATAATGGATACGGATGCCCTGTTGTTCGATTAAAGTGATGGCATCCATGCCTGCTTCGGGCATGAAAAGGTCAAGAACGCAAGTACCGAAGAAATAAGCATCGGTTGGCTTGCTGTCGAATACGGTGATTTGTGGTGGTTTGATTGCGCTCATTTTTTTGGAACGGGACAACCCGTTTTCTTGTGTAAAAATAAGATGGGTACTTTAAGTAATTGCTTGTAATGGGTCAAGTCTAATTTTAAAAAATAATATTAAAAAAGCATGACAAACCAGACAAACACCTTTTCCTTATTAACTTGATAATCTACATAATAACCACTATCAATAAGAAAACTGATGGATTCATTTTTTAATAAATGAAACTCGTACATTCCTTCCCTCTTCAAAACACAATCACTGCCTCTTTATAGAATTTTGATTTACATCAGAAGTCATGAACTTAATCTCTATGACACGTTTTTAGATGAAACAAGCAATCCGCTATGCTGTAAATATGTTTCAGACGGCCATATTGGAATAAAAAGATATCTAAGACAATAAAAATAAAAGTTTTTCTCACAAGACTCAGGCCGTCTGAAAGATAAGTTCGTCAAAAGGCCTCTTTCCATCTGCTTAATCCTACTTTTAATCAAAATCAAACACTTGAAAAATCATCGTTCCTAACCTTGAAAACCCTTTGCACACTCAAGCACTTCCAGTATCATTGAGACAGTTTCTTGACGCAAAATTACAGTCTTAGCCGCCCACAATCGGCATGGATTTGCAAAAGAAGTGAAACCAAGCTTCAAAACAATTTCACCTTAATTTCGGAGTAGGCATTATGTTGACCCAGACTCAACAGATTGATTTGACCTTGCATCACCTTAAAGAACGCACCCTATCGATATATACTCCCGAACAGCGTGCAAGCATCGAGGCATCTGAAGACTGGAAACAGTTTGACAGACGGCTTGAAGAACACTTTCCAAAACTGATGCACGAGCTGGACAACGTTTACAACAACAACGAAGCCGTCCTCCCCATGTTGGAGCAACTGATTGCCCAAGCATGGCAAAGCTATTCCCAACGCAACTCATCCTTAAAAGAAATCGATATCGCGCGCGAAAACGATCCTGATTGGATTTTGTCCAACAAACAGGTTGGCGGCGCGTGCTACGTCGATTTGTTCGCAGGCGATCTGCAAGGCTTGAAAGCCAAAATTCCTTATTTCCAAGAGTTGGGCCTGACCTATCTGCACCTGATGCCCCTGTTTAAATGCCCTGAAGGCAAAAGCGACGGCGGATATGCGGTCAGCAGCTACCGCGATGTCAATCCGGCACTGGGCACAATAGACGACTTGCGCGATGTCATTGCCGCCTTGCACGAAGCAGGTATTTCCGCCGTTGTCGATTTCATCTTCAACCACACTTCCAACGAACACGAATGGGCAAAACGCTGCGCCGCCGGCGATCCGCTCTACGACAATTTCTACTACATTTTCCCTGACCGTTGGATGCCCAACCAATACGACCGCACCCTGCGTGAAATCTTCCCCGACCAACACCCGGGCGGCTTCTCCCAACTGGAAGACGGACGCTGGGTATGGACAACGTTCAATTCTTTCCAATGGGACTTGAATTACAGCAACCCATGGGTATTCCGTGCCATGGCAGGCGAAATGATGTTCCTTGCCAACTTGGGCGTTGATATTCTGCGCATGGACGCCGTTGCCTTTATTTGGAAGCAAATGGGCACAAGCTGCGAAAACCTGCCTCAGGCACACGCTCTGATTCGCGCGTTTAACTCTGTAATGCGTATCGCAGCGCCAGCCGTATTCTTCAAATCGGAAGCCATCGTCCACCCTGACCAAGTTGTCCAATACATCAGCCAAGACGAATGTCAAATCGGCTACAACCCTCTGCAAATGGCATTGTTGTGGAACACCCTCGCCACACGCGAAGTCAACTTGCTCCATCAAGCACTGACCTACCGCCACAACCTGCCCGACCACACAGCATGGGTCAACTACGTCCGCAGCCATGACGACATCGGCTGGACATTTGCCGATGAGGATGCATGGCAGTTTGGCATCCACGGCTACGACCACCGACAATTCCTCAACCGCTTCTTCGTCAACCATTTCGACGGCAGCTTCGCGCGCGGCGTACCGTTCCAATACAACCCAAGCACAGGAGACTGCCGTGTCAGCGGTACAGCAGCAGCATTGGTCGGCTTAGCGCAAAACGATCCGCATGCTGTTGACCGCATCAAACTCTTGTACAGCATTGCTTTGAGTACTGGCGGCCTGCCGCTGATTTACCTAGGCGACGAAGTGGGTACGCTCAATGACGACGACTGGTCTCAAGACAGCAATAAGAGCGACGACAGCCGCTGGGCACACCGTCCTCGTTACAATGAGGAGTTGTACAACCAACGCCACGACAGCTCGACCACTGCCGGTCAAATCTTCCAAGGTTTACGCCATATGATTTCCATCCGCCAAAGCAATCCGCGCTTTGACGGCGGCAGGTTGGTTACCTTCAATACCAACAACAAACATATCATCGGCTATATGCGCAACAACGCGCTTTTGGCATTCGGCAACTTCAGCGAACATGCGCAAACCATTAGTGCGCACACCCTGCAGGCCATGCCGTTTAAAGCGCACGATTTGATCAGCGGTCAAACCGTTTCTCTGAATCAGGATTTGGTCCTGCAACCCTATCAAGTCATGTGGCTTGAAATTGCATAAGCTGAATTTTTTATACATCATTCAAGGCCGTCTGAACAAATCAGCGTTCAGACGGCCTTTTAAGGCATAAGATGTATTTTGTATTTTGGGTAGTTTCGCTTAGAATGCATGCTTTAATACCAGATGACACACTAAAAATCAGGAGTAAAAATCTATGTTGAAAAAATTCGTACTCGGCACCATCGCTGCAGTAGTTTTGGTTGCTTGCGGCGGTGAAGGCAGCAACTCAGCTTCTTCTGCACCAGCCCAATCCGGCGCGGCCTCCGGTTCTCTGATTGAGCGTATCAACAACAAAGGTACCATCACAGTCGGTACGGAAGGCACTTACGCACCCTTCACCTACCACGACAAAGACGGCAAATTGACCGGCTACGATGTCGAAGTAACCCGCGCAGTCGCCGACAAACTGGGCATCAAAGTTGAATTTAAAGAAACACAATGGGACTCTATGATGGCAGGTTTGAAAGCCGGCCGTTTTGACGTGGTTGCCAACCAAGTCGGCCTGACCAGCCCTGAGCGTCAAGCGACTTTTGACAAATCCGAGCCTTATAGCTGGAGCGGTGCCGTATTGGTTGCCCGTAAAGACAGCAACATCAAATCCATTGACGACATCAAAGGTGTGAAAACTGCACAATCCCTGACCAGTAACTATGGTGAAAAAGCCAAAGCTGCAGGCGCAGAACTCGTACCGGTAGACGGCTTGGCGCAATCCCTGACCCTGATTGAACAAAAACGTGCCGATGCAACCCTGAACGACGAATTGGCGGTATTGGACTATCTGAAGAAAAATCCGAATGCCGGCGTACAAATCGTTTGGTCTGCCCCGGCTGACGAAAAAGTCGGCTCCGGCTTGATTGTCAATAAAGGCAATGATGAGGCATTGGCCAAATTCAGCACAGCCATAACTGAGCTGAAAGCAGACGGCACGCTGAAAAAACTGGGCGAACAATTCTTCGGAAAAGACATCAGTGTTAAATAATTTCCTTGCCTCTCTGCCGTTTATGACGGAAACACGCGCTGATATGCTCATTAGCGCGTTTTGGCCTATGGTTAAAGCCGGCTTCGCAGTGTCTTTGCCTTTAGCGATCGCTTCTTTCGTTATCGGCATGATTATTGCCGTAGCCGTTGCTTTGGTAAGAATCATGCCCTCCGGCGGTATTTTCCAAAAATGCTTGCTGAAGCTGGTGGAATTTTATATTTCCGTCATTCGCGGTACACCGCTTTTGGTGCAGTTGGTCATCGTATTCTATGGTTTGCCTTCCGTCGGCATCTATATCGATCCGATTCCTGCCGCCATCATCGGCTTTTCGCTCAATGTCGGCGCATACGCTTCCGAAACCATACGCGCGGCAATTTTGTCCGTACCTAAAGGCCAATGGGAAGCCGGTTTCTCCATCGGCATGACCTATATGCAGACTTTCCGCCGCATTGTCGCACCACAAGCATTCCGCGTTGCCGTACCGCCTTTGAGCAACGAGTTTATCGGCTTGTTCAAAAACACCTCGCTTGCCGCAGTGGTAACGGTAACGGAGCTTTTCCGTGTTGCCCAAGAGACAGCAAACCGTACTTATGACTTTTTACCCGTTTATATCGAAGCCGCATTGATTTATTGGTGTTTCTGCAAAGTGCTGTTTTTGATTCAGGCGCGTTTGGAAAAACGTTTTGACCGTTATGTCGCCAAATAAGGAGTTGTCATGATTAAAATCCGCAATATCCATAAGACCTTTGGCGAAAATACCATTTTGCGCGGCATCGATTTGGATGTTGGCAAAGGACAAGTGGTCGTTATCCTAGGCCCTTCCGGCTCAGGCAAAACCACGTTTTTACGCTGTTTAAACGCTTTGGAAATGCCAGAACAAGGTCAAATCGAGTTTGACAATGCGCAGCCGTTAAGCATCGATTTTTCCAAAAAACCAAGCAAACACGATATTTTGGCACTGCGCCGCAAGTCCGGCATGGTATTCCAACAATACAACCTCTTTCCGCACAAAACTGCGTTGGAAAACGTCATGGAAGGGCCGGTTGCCGTACAAGGCAAGCCTGTCGCCAAAGCGCGTGAAGATGCTGTCAAATTGCTTAAAAAAGTCGGTTTGGGCGATAAGATTGACCTCTACCCCTACCAGCTTTCCGGTGGTCAACAGCAGCGCGTCGGCATTGCCCGAGCATTGGCGATTCAGCCTGAATTGATGCTGTTTGACGAACCGACTTCCGCGCTTGACCCTGAATTGGTGCAAGATGTTTTGGATACCATGAAGGAATTGGCACAAGAAGGCTGGACCATGGTTGTCGTTACGCATGAAATCAAATTTGCCTTGGAAGTGGCAACCACCGTCGTCGTGATGGACGGCGGCGTTATTGTCGAACAAGGCAGCCCGCAAGATTTGTTCAATCATCCCAAACATGAGCGGACACAAAAATTCCTGCGCCAAATCCGTGCGGACAATGGCGATCTTCAAATTTAATTGAAACGACAGACAATTTGAAAGCATTTCCTACTGTCATTTCATAAAGGCCGTCTGAATAAGTGAAATAGAAATCGTTGATTTCGTTTTCATACTTGTTCAGACGGCCTTTTATATGTCTTTTCAGGTAAAATAACGCCTTTCGTTTTACTTACCCCCTTGCCTGCCATCATGATAGAAATCAAAAAACTCACCCTGCAACGCGGTTTGAAAGTCCTGCTCGATAAAGCCGATGCCGTAATCAACCCTGGCCAACGCGTTGGTTTAATCGGTAAAAACGGTACGGGCAAATCCAGCCTGTTTGCGCTAATAAAAGGTGAAATCACTCAAGATGGCGGCGAAATCCTTATTCCCAAAACATGGCGCCTTGCTTCCGTCTCTCAAGAAACACCTGATTTAGATATTTCCGCTTTAGACTACGTTTTACAAGGCGATGCCGAATTGCAGGCTTTTCAGACGGCCTTGGCTCAAGCAGAAGCGCAAAACGACGGCATGAAGCAAGCCGAATATCACGCCAAACTTGAAGAAATCGATGCCTACACTGCTCCGGCACGTGCCGCCAAACTGCTTAACGGCTTAGGTTTTGCACAAGAAGAACATACGCGCCCCGTCAAATCCTTCTCCGGCGGCTGGCGTATGCGCCTCAACCTTGCCCAAGCGCTGATTTGTCGTGCCGATTTGTTGCTTTTGGACGAACCGACCAACCACTTGGATTTAGAAACCGTGTTATGGCTGGAAAACCATCTCGCTTCCCTGCCCTGTACGCAAATCATCATCTCCCATGACCGTGACTTCTTGAATGCCACCACAACGCACACCATCGAGCTGTCGCAACAAAAACTGACCCAATACGGCGGCAATTACGATTTCTATCAAGCCGAACGCGCCCAACGTCTGGCGCAACAACAAGCCGCCTACGTCAAACAGCAGGCGCAAATCAAACATCTGCAATCCTTTATCGACCGTTTCAAAGCCAAAGCCACAAAGGCCGTACAAGCCCAAAGCCGCATGAAGGCATTAGCCAAACTTGAGCGCATCGCTCCTGCGCATTTGGATAGCGAGTTTTCCTTTGAGTTTGCCAATCCGACCCATCTGCCTAATCCATTATTGAAACTCGACCATGCCGACTTAGGTTATGGCGACAATACCGTTTTACACGATATCACCTTGTCTTTGGAAAGCGGCGCACGTTACGGCCTATTGGGCGTTAACGGCAGCGGTAAATCTACATTTATCAAAGCATTGGCAGGAAAAATCGATTTACTTTCCGGCAGCATCGTACGCTCCGAGAAGCTCAATATCGGCTATTTTGCCCAACACCAACTAGACACATTGCGCGCCGATCAAAGTCCGGTTTGGCATATCCAGCAGCTTTCGCCCGAAGTCCGCGAACAGGAAATCCGTAACTTTTTAGGCGGTTTCAACTTCGTCGGCGATATGGCGGTTCAAAAGACCGAGCCGTTCTCCGGCGGGGAAAAAGCGCGGCTCGCCCTTGCCATGATTATTTGGCAAAAACCTAATCTGCTGCTGCTTGACGAACCGACCAACCACCTAGACTTGGATATGCGCCACGCCCTGACACTTGCCCTGCAAAGTTTCCAAGGCGCATTGATTGTCGTTTCGCACGACCGCAGCCTGCTTGAAGCGACTACCGACAGCTTCCTATTGATTAACAAAGGCCGTCTGAACAACTTCGACGGAGATTTGAACGACTACCGTCAATGGCGGTTGGCACAAGAAAACGCCGCAGCAACCCCCGCCGCATCTGCACAAAGCCAAAGTCGCAAAGACACCAAGCGCATAGAAGCACAAATCCGTCAGGAAAAAGCCAAACGCAGCAAACCGATTCAGCAGAAAATTGACAAAGCCGAAAAAGAAATCGCACGATTGACTGATATTCAGACGGCCTGTGAAGCATTTTTGGCACAAGAATCTGCTTATTCAGAAGAAAATAAACCCAAATTGCAAGAGATACTCGCACAATTAACAGAAACTAAAGTAAAATTAACGCAACTGGAAGAAAACTGGCTGCAATGGCAGGAAGAGCTTGAGCAAATCCAAGTGGATGTCGAAGCCGAGTTTTCCCAATAAAAATAGAGCCATCAGGCCATCTGAAATAAAACACAATACGGAAAAACATGACTTCAACCATCAAACAAGCCGGATACTTCCTCGTATCCTCTTTCGTCTTGGGCATTTCTCTTCACGCAGCCGCCGCAGTTTATTCCTGCGGCAACGGCAGCTATACTTCCGAACCCAACTCCTCCTGCGCACAGGCCGAATTGCCTAAAATCAGCGGCCATCAAGGCAGCGGTTACCATCTCAACATCCGCAGCCTCAATGCCTCTGATGAACGCGCAAGTGCAAAACCTAAGAAAAAGGCACGCGCGGGAAAATCCGATAAACAAGAGAAAAAAGCCGACAAACCGAGCAAAAACAAAAACGGTACAAAAGCTAAAAAACAGCAGCCCATGCCGTCTGAACAAGAATAAAATGCTCAACTGCAACGAATCGGCACTACCTGAATCATGAAAAAATATCTGCTTACCCTATCCCTGCTGCTTGCCGTTTTGAACAGCCAAGCCCACGCCGCAAAAATCTACACCTGTGAAGTCAACGGCTCGATTGTCTATACCTCACGCCCAAGCGGCAACTGCCAAGCCGTCAACGATTTGCCGATTGTCGGCAAATACAGCAGCAGCCGCTACGACGCCCCGGTTAGTGATGCACCTACACTCAACGCACCGACATCACAGCCTGCTCCGGCAAAAAGCAAAAATACGGCTGCAAAATCCAACCACAAAGCAACGCCCAAACCTGCCCCTGTCCGCACCGCTTCTGAAACAGCTTCTCCTCCGGTTCCCAAATCCTCCGGCGTCAACAGCCGCCGCTCTATTTTGGAAACTGAGTTATCCAATGAACGCGCAGCTTTGGCCGATGCCAAAAAGCAACTGAGCCAAGCACGGACAGCCAAAGGCGGCAGCGTCAATCAACAGGCCATCAGCACATTGCAAGGTGCGGTTTTGGATAGGGAAAAAAACATTCAAGCCCTCCAGCGCGAACTGGGCAGAATGTAAGTCCAAATCAATCAAAACATCAGGCCGTCTGAACAGGTGGAAACGAAATCCAAAATTTTCGTCATGCCAAATAGACGGCCTGAATCCCATAATGATTACGCCCGTTTCAATTTCTTGTGCCTAGTAAATACGGTATAATTTGCCCTTTACGCACATTACCTCCGGTCTTTTCAGACGGCCTTTATCTCATGACTGCAAAATCTTCTAAAACCCAAACAAAAAAACGCGTCTCAACCAAACCGGCAGCCAAACCGACCACACGCAAATCCACCAAAGCACAAACTCAAGCCGACAATAAAGTCTCCCAACGCCTCAAGGCCGCCAAAGAGCTGCAAAGAAACGAAGAAAAAAAAGCACGTCCAGAGCATGTCGTCAACTTGATTAATGATGCTTTATGGCTGTTTGGCTTGGTTATCACCATTTATCTGGCCATTTCCCTGGCCAGCTTCAGCATGGACGACCCTGCATGGTCGCGCAGCGTTCCCAAAAGCCATGATGTCGCCAACCTCGGCGGCCTCTTTGGCTCCTATCTTTCTGATGTCGGATATTATCTGTTCGGCTTATCATTTTGGTGGTGGATAGCTGCCTCTTGCGTTTTCCTCTACAAAAACTTCCGCCCCATGAAAAAGCAGGAAAACCACAAGCCCTACAATCACGGCGTAGCCGCTTTGGCATTGTTCCTCCTGCTGGTGTGCAGCCCGATTATCGAACATTTCCTGTTTGACAACGCATTAAGCGAATCCCTTCCCGTCGGCGCCGGCGGCTTGGTCGGCTTATTGGCCGGCTCAGGCTTGGCTTGGCTGTTGGGCAAATCAGGCAGCCTGTTGATTATGCTGGTGATGTTGCTGTTGTCCATTTCCCTGTTGGCTCAGGTGTCATGGTTGGAAGTCATGGCCAAATCCGGCAGCCATGTGGGCGGCCTGTTTAGCAGCCTGATGAAAAAACTGTCTCAATTCCAAAATAAAAAAGAAGATGTCCGTTCCGAAGCTTTGGAAACCCAAAATACGCGCCGCATGGTTAAAGAGGCCAAAACTATTACCGCTACTCCGGTTGCTCCGTTGGCAGGCAGCAGCAGCAACCGTAAAACCGTTGCCGTATCTGTTGCGCCGCCGCCTAAAATCCAAACTTCCCTGTTTGACGATACTGAACCTAAAAACAACAGCGAATACCACAAACCCAACATGAACCTGTTGCGTATGCCGTCTGAAGAACCGGTTGCCGTCAATCCGGATGAATTGCAACAGACCGCAGAATTAATCGAAGCCAAGCTGGCTGAATTTGGCATCGGCGTACAAGTTGTTTCCGCCACTTCCGGTCCCGTGATTACCCGCTACGAAATCGAACCGGCACAAGGTGTCAAAGGCAGCCAAATTGTCGCGCTATCCAAAGATTTGGCGCGCTCGATGTCTCTGCAAGCGGTACGTATCGTAGAAACCATTGCCGGTAAAAACACCATGGGTATTGAATTGCCCAATGAGAAACGCCAAGACGTCATGTTGAGCGAAATCCTCTCTTCATCCGTGTTTACCGATGCCAAGTCCAAACTGACCGTTGCTTTGGGTAAAGATATTGCAGGTACGCCCGTTGTCGGTGACTTGGCAAAAATGCCGCATCTTTTGGTCGCAGGTATGACCGGCTCGGGTAAATCTGTCGGTGTGAATGGCATGATTATGTCCATGCTCTTCAAAGCCACGCCCGACGAAGTCCGTTTCATCATGATTGACCCGAAAATGCTGGAATTGAGCATTTACGACGGCATTCCGCACCTGCTCTGCCCGGTTGTGACCGATATGCGCGAGGCTGGGCAAGCGTTGAACTGGTGTGTTGCCGAAATGGAAAAACGCTATCGCCTACTTTCCCATGCCGGCGTGCGCAATCTGGACGGTTTCAACCAAAAAGTCGAACAAGCCAAAGCAGCAGGCAAACCATTGCTCAACCCGTTCAGCTTAAATCCTGATGATCCTGAGCCTCTGGAAAAACTGCCGTTGATTGTGGTCGTTATCGACGAGTTGGCAGACTTGATGATGACCGAACGCAAATCCGTTGAGCAGCAAATCGCACGCCTTGCCCAAAAAGCGCGTGCGGCAGGCATTCACATGATTGTCGCCACCCAACGCCCAAGCGTTGATGTGGTTACCGGCCTGATTAAAGCCAACATTCCGACACGTATGGCCTTTACCGTACAAAGCAAAATCGACAGCCGCACTATTCTTGACCAAATGGGTGCAGACGAATTGCTCAAATACGGCGACTCATTATTCCTACAACCGGGCAGCGCAGAACCGATACGCCTGCAAGGTGCATTTGTTTCCGATGATGAAGTACATCAAGTCGTCAATTTCGTCAAAGAACAGGCTCCGACCAATTATGTGGAAGGCCTGCTCAGTGGCGAAGCAGCCATCGAAACCGCCAATCTTGTCAATCCGAATGCAAACAGCGATGAGCTATTCGATCAAGCCGTTGCCTTCGTATTGGAAAGCCGGAAAACTTCCATTTCCGCACTGCAACGCCAATTACGCATCGGCTACAACCGTGCCGCCAATTTAGTAGATGCGCTTGAAAATGCCGGTGTTCTCTCTCCTGCAGACATCAACGGCAGCCGACGGATTCTGGCGCAAAAAGACCAGCTGTAAAAAACAACAATATCGAAACACAAAGGCCGTCTGAAAAGAATTTCCTACTTTTCAGACGGCCTTTTTATGTTATTCGTGAAACATTGTGTTATACTAAGCAGCTAAATTTTGACCTTATGCACGCTTCCGAAATTCTTCGGAATACTGAGCAGAAGGATAACCGTTTAAACACAACAAATTTAAGGGCTTACGATGAGCGTAACTGTTGAAACTTTAGAAAATCTGGAACGCAAAGTAGTATTGTCTCTGCCTTGGTCCAAAATCAACGCAGAAACTGAGAAAAAACTGAAACAAACCCAACGCCGTGCAAAAGTTGACGGCTTCCGTCCGGGTAAAGCACCGTTCAAAATGATTGCCCAAATGTACGGCGCAAGCGCACAAAACGACGTTATCAACGAATTGGTACAACGCGAATTCTACGAAGTTGCCGTTGCCCAAGAATTGAAAGTTGCCGGTTACCCACGCTTTGAAGGCGTTGAAGAACAAGACGATCAAGAGTCTTTCAAAGTTGCCGCTATTTTTGAAGTTTTCCCTGAAGTAACTATTGGCGACCTATCTGCCCAAGAAGTAGAAAAAGTTACTGCGACTGTTGGCGATGCCGAAGTTGACCAAACTGTAGAAATCCTGCGTAAACAACGCACCCGCTTCAACCATGTTGACCGCGAAGCTCAAAACGGCGACCGCGTCATCATCGACTTTGAAGGCAAAATCGACGGCGAACCTTTCGCTGGCGGCGCGTCTAAAAACTACGCTTTCGTATTGGGTGCAGGTCAAATGCTGCCTGAATTCGAAGCCGGTGTTGTCAGCATGAAAGCCGGTGAAAGCAAAGATGTTACCGTAAACTTCCCTGAAGACTACCACGGTAAAGATGTTGCCGGTAAATCTGCCGTATTCACCATCACTCTGAACAACGTTTCTGAAGCTACTTTGCCTGAAGTTGATGCAGACTTTGCTAAAGCTCTGGGCATTGAAGACGGCGACGTTGCCAAAATGCGTGAAGAAGTGAAGAAAAACGTTGGCCGCGAAGTTGAGCGCCGCATCGGTGAACAAACCAAAGAATCTGTAATGAACGCCCTGCTCAAAGCAGCCGATTTGCAAGTTCCTGTTACTTTGGTCAACGAAGAAGCCGCCCGCTTGGCAAACGAAATGAAACAAAATTTCGTTAACCAAGGTATGGCTGACGCTGCCAACTTGGATCTGCCTTTGGATATGTTCAAAGAACAAGCAGAACGCCGCGTTTCTTTGGGTCTGATTTTGGCTAAATTGGTTGAAGAAAACAAACTTGAGCCAACTGAAGACCAAATCAAAGCTGTTGTTGCCAACTTCGCAGAAAGCTACGAAGATCCTCAAGAAGTTATCGACTGGTACTACGCAGAGCCTTCCCGCCTGCAAGGCCCAACTTCTTTGGCAGTAGAAAGCAACGTTGTTGATTTCGTTCTGAGCAAAGCTAAAGTAACTGAAAAAGCGCTGTCTTTTGACGAAGTAATGGGCGCACAAGCTTAATTGCTCTAAGGCCGTCTGAAACAGACAATCAAAAGCACCGAAGCGCTTTAAATGGCTTTGGTGCTTTTCCATCATTAACAGGAGACAAAAATGTCCTTCGATTTCAATAATTACCTTGTCCCTACCGTTATCGAACAAAGCGGTCGTGGCGAGCGCGCATTCGACATCTACTCACGCCTTTTGAAGGAGCGCATCGTTTTCTTGATCGGCCCGGTGACAGACGAATCTGCCAACTTGGTTGTTGCGCAATTGCTGTTCTTGGAAAGTGAAAACCCTGATAAAGATATCTTCTTCTATATCAACTCTCCGGGCGGTTCGGTTACTGCCGGTATGTCGATTTACGACACCATGAACTTCATCAAGCCGCATGTTTCTACTTTATGCTTGGGTCAAGCAGCAAGCATGGGCGCATTCCTGTTGTCCGCAGGCGAAAAAGGCAAACGCTTTGCCCTGCCAAACAGCCGCATCATGATTCACCAACCGCTCATCAGCGGCGGCTTGGCCGGTCAGGCTTCCGATATTGAAATTCACGCTAAAGAGCTGCTGAAAATCAAAGAGAAACTGAACCGTTTACTTGCCAAACATTGTGATCGCGATTTGGCCGACTTGGAACGTGATACCGACCGCGACAATTATATGTCTGCCGATGAAGCTAAAGAATACGGTTTGATTGACCAAGTTCTGGAAAACCGCGCCTCTCTGCAAGCCTAACCTTTATTGGTTTTAAATTAAAAGGCCGTCTGAAAAGTATATATTCAGACGGCCTTTCTTCAATCTTACTTCGTGTTATCTTTGTTATTCACTTGAACTGGATACAGCAAAATCAAAGGATTGGCTTTCACTTGACTCCAGAAGCTCTTCAGCAGATTACGCATACTGCCCAAACGCGTACCGCGAGAACGAAGCGCAACAGCCAAAGCTAAAGAAAAGCTGACCACCAGATT
The DNA here is from genome assembly GCF_051957155.1 of Neisseria sp. P0019.S002. Classification (NCBI taxonomy): domain Bacteria; kingdom Pseudomonadati; phylum Pseudomonadota; class Betaproteobacteria; order Neisseriales; family Neisseriaceae; genus Neisseria; species Neisseria sp. P0019.S002. The sequence goes on along the minus strand of NZ_JBQCWS010000001.1, from coordinate 624,193 downwards.
CACCATGCCGATTGCCAATACACTTGCCAAGCCAAGCATAAAAGTGAATATATCTGCATGACCGCTAATCGCGGCATAACCCAAATTTGCCGAAGAGAACGCCACATGGCGAATATCCAGCGGCAAGCCGAAAAGATGACCAAAATAGCCGGTCATACCCAAAAGCATACCGAAAATAAAATTACCCATAAGCGAGCCGTAATGCTTATGAATATAAGCGGCCAAATGGCGGCGCGGCTGCGGACGCATGATTTTTCGTAAAAACGGATTAAAAGGCAGGCGCTGACGCAGGTTCAGATAATCAGAACGGTTGTCGAAAAAACCCGCAATAATCCCCGAACAAAACAACCATACACCGGCAATAGCGGCATACCATAAGGTAGGTTGGGTAAAAATCTCAATAGATTTAAGCTGGTAGGCTGTAACCGCCTCATTCAATAAAGGCTGGCCATGCGTGTAGGCATAACCCCAAGCAATCCCCGCCGCCAACAATACAGCAATCGATACATTGCCAAATACAGCAACACTTTGCGATCGGCACACGTCAATCAGCAATTTTGCCAATTTATTGTCCACCGCTTTGCTGCCTTCATTTGAGTCCACCTGCTCGGCAAAACTCGCCGCCGTCATAGCAGGCTGCTTAGTCGCAACGGTACAGTGCAGCATATGAATCAGCATAAAACCTAAGCCGTAGTTAAGTCCGGCAAGGAATGAAGTAGTAAACTCGCCGAATCCCAAAGACGCAATATGGATTTTATTCAGTGCCATCAAAGCAATAATTACGCCGCCTCCTGCTGCGGAATAAAACATTTTGAAATATTCGCTACGGTTGCGCGTAATGTAATGCTCACCATGATGGCTTTTGTTTTCCGTAATACTGCGCGCCAGCATTCGGATACTGCTTTTACGCAAGTGGCTGGTACTGTATTGCTCTACCGCCGCGTAAATCATCGCATTCATCAGATTGATGGTTAAGCGGGTACGGCTGCCGGTTTCAATTTGAATATTGGTCAATAGTTTCAGACGGCTGATAGTTTGTTGCAAACGCTCCAACAAGTGCGCCACTTTCACTGACGAACCAGACCCTGCTCCTGTACCACGACGACGCAGATACTCAATTTGCTTGTCGCACTGGTCAAACATGACCTCCAAGTGCGCCGTATCGTAAGTTTCTTCGCTATGGCGATAGTGTTCAACCAATTTTGCAATTTCGCGCTGTAAAGCAACAAATGCCGAATCTGCCTCCAACAAACGGGGGGCAATTCGTATTAAATCCGGCTCAATCGCTTCGGAAGCAATCCAAATAGACAGCATTTCCACTGCACGCAAACGGGCATCTGCCAACTGTCGGTCGGCCGTCTGAAGCAAAGCAGGATCTGCTTTACCCTGCAACAATTCATACATGCTCAACCATTGGCGCAAACTCAGGGTTTGCAACCATTTATCATCGTTTTTTGAATGAAAAAGATATAAAAATACTTCGCGCAGATTGGAAAAATCTTTATAAGACGGGCTAAAACGTTCGTAAATCCGTATGCCCATCTCCCGAGTAAAACTATGGCGCGAGAAAATACCCAGCTTAATCAGCGCAGGATAGATGTGAACTTTGGACAACCATGCATAGAAGCGCAGGCTGAATTGACGGCATAAAGCATCGTCTTGTTTTAAAGTAGATAAAATCAAATCAAAACGTTCGGAAGCCTTCTTTTTGCCTCCTCGGCGCAAAAATTTGATTAAGGCGTTGAGGATAAGAACAAAGTCGGTATCGTTTAAGCGTTCCGACAAAATAATGTGAAGATTTTGATTAGTCAGTTTTTGCATTGTAGTATTATTACATTAAATTAGGTATTTAGCAAGAACCTTGGTAAACAAGTCGGATTATAGCGCATTCTTTATCAAACTAAGGCATAAGATTTTGATCAATTTCCCTAAAATTCAAAGAATAATCAAATCACATAAAAATTATATAATATGAATCAATAATCAAGAAAGGCCGTCTGAATTCTTTCAGACGGCCTGTTACAACAAAATACTACATTAATTTAATCCTATGCAAACAAGAGCTTGCCACCCTCTTCTTTAACATGGATTGTGCTATCGGGCGCATATTTGCCTTCAAGCAAGGCTTTTGCCAGCGGGTTTTCGATTTCCGACTGGATGGCGCGTTTGAGCGGACGGGCACCATACACAGGGTCGAAACCGGCTTTGGCAATCAGATCCAAGGCAGCATCATCGACTTTCAGATGCAGATGTTGCGCTTCCAAACGTTTTTCCAAACCTTTAAGCTGGATTTTCGCAATGCTGCGGATATTGGCCTGATCCAAACCGTGGAACACGACGACTTCGTCAATACGGTTGATCATTTCAGGACGGAAATGTTCTTTCACATCCTCCATCACGACTTCTTTTACTGCTTCGTAGTCTTGAGTACCCATTTGTTGGATATGTTGGCTACCGATATTGGAAGTCATGACGATAACAGTATTTTTAAAGTCCACAGTTCGGCCTTGTCCATCGGTCAAACGGCCGTCATCCAAAACTTGCAGCAAGATATTGAACACGTCTGGATGGGCTTTTTCCACTTCGTCCAAAAGAATCACGCTGTATGGTTTGCGGCGGACTTGTTCGGTCAGGTAGCCGCCTTCTTCGTAGCCGACATAGCCCGGAGGCGCACCGATTAAGCGGGCAACAGCATGTTTTTCCATGTATTCAGACATATCGATACGAATCAGATGATCTTCGCTGTCAAACAGGAAGCCTGCCAATGCCTTACACAATTCGGTCTTACCCACACCGGTCGGGCCTAAGAACAAGAAGCTGCCATAAGGTTTATTCGGATCAGCCAAACCGGAACGGCTACGGCGGATAGCGTCAGACACAGCACGCACGGCTTCGTCTTGACCAACCACGCGGCGGTGCAATACTTCTTCCATCTTCAGCAACTTATCGCGTTCACCTTCCATCATTTTTGACACAGGAATGCCGGTCATGCGGGAAACGATTTCGGCTACTTCATCCGCGCCGACTTCGGTACGGAAAAGTTTGTTTTGTTTTTTGCCGTCAGGATTGCTTTCTGCCGCTTGCAACTGTGCGCTCAATTTAGGCAACTCACCGTATTCAAGCTCCGATGCACGGGCAAAATCGCCTTGGCGTTTGGCCTGTTCGATTTTGACTTTGATGTCGTCCATCTGTTTCTTGATGTCGGCAGTGCTGGATGATGCCGCTTTTTCGGCTTTCCAGATTTCGTCCAAATCGGCGTATTCTTTTTGAAGGCCGTCGATTTCCTCGTCTATCAGTTCCAAACGTTTTTTGCTGGCGTCATCGCTTTCTTTGGCAACGTGCATTTTTTCCATTTTGAGCTGGATAATGCGACGGTCGAGTTTATCCATCTGCTCGGGTTTGCTGTCCAGCTCCATTTTGATACGGCTGGCAGCTTCGTCGATCAAATCAATCGCTTTATCAGGCAGGAAGCGGTCGGTAATATAACGGTCGCTCAACTCCGCTGCGGCAACGATAGCAGGGTCGGTAATATCGATACCGTGGTGGATTTCATAACGCTCTTGCAAACCGCGCAAAATAGCGATGGTATCTTCCACACTTGGCTCGCCAACCAATACTTTTTGGAAGCGGCGTTCGAGTGCCGCATCTTTCTCGATGTATTGACGGTATTCATCCAAAGTAGTCGCACCGATACAGTGCAATTCGCCGCGCGCCAAAGCCGGTTTCAACATATTGCCGGCGTCCATCGCGCCGTCGGTTTTACCTGCACCAACCAAAGTATGAATTTCATCAATGAAAATCAGAGTGTTGCCATCGTCTTTAGCCAAGTCGTTCAACACGCCTTTCAAGCGTTCTTCAAATTCGCCGCGGTATTTTGCACCGGCAATCAAAGCCGCCAAGTCCAAAACCAAAAGGCGTTTGTTACGCAGGGATTCAGGTACTTCGCCGTTAACAATACGTTGCGCCAAGCCTTCGACAATAGCGGTTTTACCCACACCCGGCTCACCAATCAGTACAGGGTTGTTTTTGGTACGGCGTTGCAATACTTGAATCGCACGACGGATTTCATCATCACGACCGATAACAGGGTCGAGCTTGCCGTCACGGGCGCGTTGAGTCAGGTCAAGTGTGTATTTTTTCAAAGCATCGCGTTGATCTTCGGCATTGGCATCGTTCACGTTTTGTCCTCCTCGTACCGCATCGATCGCGGCATTGATATTTTGTTCGGTCGCACCGGCTTCTTTCAAGATTTTGCCGGTCGCATCATTCTGCTGGACCAAAGCCAGCAGGAAAAGTTCGCTGGCGATATAGGCATCGCCACGTTTGGTTGCAGCCTTGTCCATCAAGTTCAATACAGCTTGCAGCTCACGGCTAGGCATAATATCGCCACCTTGTCCGGATACTTTTGGCAAGCTGCTCAAATGTTGCTGCAAACGTTGTTTTACTTGAGGTACATTCACACCTGCATGAGCCAGTAACGCAGCAGCACCACTGTTTTGATCGTCAAGCAACGCTTTTAAGATAAATCCGGCTTCAAGGTAGCTGCTGTCCGCAGCCAAAGCCAAACTTTGACCTTCTTGCAGAGCTTGCTGGAATTTAGCAGTCAATTTATCAAATCTCATTTTACGTTCCTCTTCAAATATATTCTGTTAGAGCCTATATAAGCGCAAATGTGGATAACTCAATAGCTATTTCCTCAATTAATCAAAAATTTTTACTATATTATTGTTTTATATATTTTTATTTTTATAATTTTATGTGTATAACTTTTGTTGTCCAGTTACCCTTTGCTCAAAAGGCTGTCTGAAAAATCAAGAATAATCAGGTATAATCGGCACCATATTTATTTTCAGACGGCCTTTGTGCCGAAGGATACTTTCATGAGCAAAAAACGAGTTTTAACAGGCGTTACCACAACAGGTATTCCACACTTGGGCAACTATGTCGGTGCCATCCGCCCGGCTATCCGCGCAGCGCAAGATTCCAATACCGAATCATTCCTCTTTTTGGCCGACTATCACGGCATCATCAAATGTCATGAGCCGGAAATGATTCATCAATCTACTCAAGCTGTTGCCGCTACATGGCTCGCCTGCGGACTCAATCCGGAACAGACTACTTTCTACCGTCAAAGCGACATTCCCGAAGTGATGGAGTTGAACTGGATTCTAACCTGTATCACCGCAAAAGGCCTGATGAACCGCGCCCACGCTTATAAAGCCGCAGTACAGGCAAATACCGAAAACGGTCAGGAAGATCCGGATCACGGCGTGGAAATGGGCTTGTACAGCTACCCTATCCTCATGACTGCCGACATCCTTATGTTCAATGCCCATGAAGTTCCAGTCGGTCGCGACCAAATCCAACACGTTGAAATGGCACGCGATATTGCCGGCCGCTTCAATCACCGCTTCCAAGAACTCTTCACCCTGCCAGAAGTGAAAATCGACGAAAATGTCGAACTCTTGGTCGGCTTGGACGGACGCAAAATGTCCAAATCCTACGGCAACACCATTCCGCTTTGGGAAAACGACAAGAAGACCCAAAAATCGGTTAACAAAATCATCACCAATATGAAAGAGCCCGGCGAACCGAAACAGCCTGATGAAAGTCCTCTGTTTGAAATCTACAAAGCCTTCTCCACGCCGTCTGAAACTGCCGAGTTCACGCAAATGCTGGCCGAAGGCCTTGCTTGGGGTGAAGCCAAGAAACTCTTGGGTGCAAAGATCAATGCCGAGCTCGCAGAACCGCGCGAGCGTTACAATGAATTGACAGCCAAACCCTCTCAAATTGAAGACATTTTGCAGGCCGGCGCACAAAAAGCGCGTAAAGAAGCACGCGAATTATTGGATAAAGTACGCGATGCGGTAGGTATTCGTCCGTTGAAATAATAATGGTAAGGCCGTCTGAATATTTCAGATGGCCATAATATCGTTTATTATTTGAAATATAATCGTTTTTCTAGGGTTTCTCATATGAAAAAAACCTTCCCCCTTATCTTGCTCAGCCTTTCATTGGCTGCTTGCGGCGGTAAATCTGAAGATACTGCCGCCAATGATGCTGCTTCAGGCAAAGCGCCTAAACCTACCTTTAAAGTCAAATACATCGATGAACAAGCCATAGCCGGTTTGGATTTGGGTACAGCTCAAGAAGGCGAAACGAAAGAAGGTAAAAAACAACGCACCTATCCGATTAACGGCATAGAGGGCGGCATCATCAATCTGATTGGCAAGCACCCTACCGACTTAGAAGTCATCAGCGGCCAATGCATGGAAAAAAATGAAAAAGGCGTTTCAGCCGGCTGGTCAGCCAACGGTGTCTGCCACACTGTCTTTGCAAAAATGGTGGACAATATTGCCCAAGACGGCAGCAAATTGACCGACTACCTGATTTCACACGCTGCTTTGCAGCCTTATACCGAAGGCAAAAGCGGCTATGCCGCCGTACAAAATGGCCGCTATATTTTAGAAATTGACAGCGAAGGCATGTTCTATTTCCGCCGCCGTCATTACTAAAACCCAGACTATCCTATTTTCCCCAGACACAAGGACTGAATCATGGCTCAAGTTACTTTCCAAGGCTCTCCTATTTCTACAAACGGCAATTTGCCCGCTACCGGCCAAGTTGCACCTGATTTCACATTGGTAGCGGCAGACCTATCTGAGAAATCATTGGCTGACTTTGTAGGCAAACGCAAAGTACTGAATATTTTCCCCAGCATTGACACCGGCGTATGCGCCCAATCCGTCCGCACTTTCAACAAACGTGCCTCATCTTTGGACAATACCGTCGTCTTGTGCATTTCTGCCGATTTACCGTTTGCACAAGCCCGTTTCTGCGGCGCAGAAGGTTTAGAAAATGTAGTGACACTTTCTACATTCCGCAGCAGCTTTTCTAACGATTACGGAGTAACACTGACAGAAAGCCCATTACGCGGCCTGACTGCCCGTGCAGTGGTGGTTTTGAATGAGCAAAACCAAGTTCTCCACGCTGAGCTGGTATCTGAAATTGCGAACGAGCCTGACTACGAAGCTGCTTTGACTGTTTTGTAATTAACCAAATAAAATCAGGCCGTCTGAAGCTTTTCAGACGGCCTTTAGCTTATCTTCAAAATAAAAACGGTAGCTTAAAGCTACCGTTTTCTGTTTCAAACCTTATACAGATTTATCTGTTTTGTCTGCTTCTACTGACTCAGTATTCTGAACCTCATTTTGCTCAACAGGTTCAGCAGCTTCAGCAATAGGCGCTTCAGGCTCTTCTATTTTGTCATCACGGACATTGTGGCTGTAATCCTTAGGCGGACTAGGCTGTTTACCAGCCATAATTTCCAAAACTTGGTCTCGATCGATGGTTTCCCAATCCATCAGTGCCTTGCACATGGTTTCCATCTTATCGCGACTTTCATCCAAGATTTTGTAAGCCACTTGGTATTGCTCATCTAAAATACGGCGGATTTCTGCATCGATATCTTGTTGGGTTTTCTCGGAAATATTTTGAGAACGGGTTACGCTACGACCCAAGAATACTTCACCTTCGTTCTCAGCATAAACCATCACACCCATTTTGTCGCTCATACCATAACGCGTTACCATCTCGCGTGCCATTTGAGTTGCACGCTCGAAGTCGTTAGATGCACCGGTAGAAATACGGCCAATAAAAATATCTTCAGCAATACGGCCACCAAACAAGATTGAGAGCTGGCTCAGCATTTGGTCTTTGTACATACTGATGCGGTCACGCTCAGGCAGTTGCCAAGTCAAACCCAATGCACGGCCACGAGGCATAATCGTTACTTTGTGAACCGGATCGGTAAACGGCAGGCTTTCCGCTACGATTGCATGACCGGCCTCATGATAGGCTGTCGCACGTTTTTCATCTTCGTGCATTACCATACTGCGACGCTCCGGACCCATGTAGATTTTGTCTTTAGCATCTTCAAAGTCGCTTTGATCGACTTTAACTTTATTACGACGGCCGGCAAACAAAGCTGCTTCATTGACCAAGTTTGCCAAATCCGCACCTGAAAAACCTGGTGTACCGCGTGCTAAAGAAGTCAAATCTACGGATGCATCCAAAGGTACTTTTTTAGCGTGTACTTTCAAGATTTGCTCACGGCCACGGATATCAGGCAATGGAACAACGACTTGACGGTCAAAACGACCCGGACGCTGCAACGCAGGGTCAAGTACATCAGGACGGTTGGTTGCTGCAATCACAATAACGGTTTGATTACTTTCAAAACCATCCATTTCAACCAATAATTGGTTTAATGTTTGCTCACGCTCATCATTGCCACCGCCTAAACCAGCACCACGCTGACGGCCGACCGCATCAATTTCATCGATAAAGATGATACATGGCGCGTTTTTCTTGGCTTGCTCGAACATATCGCGGACACGGCTCGCACCGACACCGACAAACATTTCTACGAAGTCAGAACCTGAAATACTGAAGAATGGCACCCCTGCCTCACCGGCAATCGCTTTGGCCAGTAATGTTTTACCCGTACCGGGGCTGCCTGCCAACAAAATACCGCGCGGCACACGACCGCCTAAGCTTTGATAACGATTGGGGGCTTTTAAATAATCTACAATTTCTTGTACTTCTTCTTTTGCCTCATCACAACCGGCAACATCGGCAAAAGTCACTTTATTGGAATCTTTATCCAACAAACGCGCACGGCTTTTACCAAAAGAGAAGGCACCGCCTTTACCGCCACCGCCGCTTTGCATGCGCATGAAGTAGAACCATGCACCAATCAACAACAAAACAGGCAGCAGGCTGTAAAACAGACTGGCCAGCATGCTTGGTTTTTCTTCCGGAGTTACTTTGACGCGTACTTTGTTGTCCAACAGTGTTTTAACCAAGTTGTCATCCAAAGGCGCATTGGTATAGAAGGCAGTTTTATCGGTGCGCTCACCTTTAATCAGATAGCCGCTGACAACAGATCCTTCGATATTGACATTGGATACTTCGCCACTATTAACTTGCTGAATAAACTGAGAATATTCGATTTGCTGTTTATCTTCCTGCTTATCGCTGAGTGCATTGAATGCTGCTAAAAGCATAGCACCACCCACTACCCAGACTAATATGTTTTTAATGGTATTCCCCACTGAACAGGCTCCATGGTTACAAAATAAATAAAATCAAGGGAAAGAATTTTAAAGCACCCACCCTACATTGTCAGCGTTTATTTTTGCCTAATAGGTAAATCTCACTGGAACGATTGCGGGAAGCATCCGGCTTTCGAGTTTGCACACTGGCAAAAATTTCGCGCATTGCCGCTGTATATTCCTGATAGCCCGCGCCTTGAAACACCTTCACCAAAAAACTGCCTCCGGGTTTCAAATGCTGCGAGGCAAAATCTAAAGCCAGTTCACACAGGTAAAAACTGCGTGCCTGGTCTGTTACGGCATTGCCTGACATATTGGGTGCCATATCACAGATTACAAGGTCTAACGGACGATTATCCAATAAGGCTTCAAACTGCTCCAAAACGGCATCTTCCCTAAAGTCGCCCTGAATAAACGAAACGCCTTCAATCGCATCCATCGGTAAAATATCCAAAGCAAACACTGCCCCTGTTTTACCGACCAGCTTAGCCGCCACCTGCGACCAACTACCCGGCGCACTACCCAAATCCGCCAAAACCGTACCTGGTTTGATTAATTTATCTTTTTGATTGATTTCCAATAATTTATAAGCCGCTCTGGCACGATATCCGTCCTTTTGTGCCATATGGACATAATGATCGTTGACGTGCTCATGCAGCCATGCTTTTGAAGATTTTGAGCGTACAGCCATCTTGATTTGAAATGCTTAAGTTAAAATCAGCATTGTACGTTATTTCCCCCGTAAATGTTCTAAATCGCGTACAATATAGCCATTATTCTTTTGAATTGGATACTTATTAATATGAGCGACAACAAATTAAGCACCAAAGAAATTTTGGCCTTGAAAGCCCAAGCACACCACCTCCACCCTGTCGTTATGGTTGGCCAACAAGGCTTGACCGACTCAGTCATCAAAGAAGCCGATGCCGCATTGACAGCGCACGAATTGATTAAAGTCCGTGTTTTTGGCGATGATCGTGCTGAACGTATTGAAATTTGTGATGCCCTGTGTGAAACACTGGGTGCTCAACTGGTGCAACATATTGGCAAATTACTTGTTTTGTGGCGTAAAAAATCGGACGATAAATAATTTAAAGTGAATAAACAGCAGAAGTATTTTCTCAACCCACTTTATCACATGCCTCTGTTGTATTTATGCAGCATAAAACAAATTATTCCATTATTCTAAGTATAAAAATACAAATACGGTTGCCTGTTTTTGTAAATAACCTCAAAATTACAAAATCATAACGGCCGCACCCTGTCGGCCGATTATTTTATTCTTAATCCTTCACAAAATATAAAAGCAAACCGATGAATGCTCAACAATATGAAGAATCTTTTCTGCTAGCAGAAAAATTAATCACTCAAGACCCACCTGACTTTGCACGAGCCATCCCATTGCTCTGCGAAGCAGCAGAAGCCGGGCATGTTGAGGCTGCATTTCAGCTGGCAGGATGCCTGATCGAACACCACGAAAATGCACAAGATTTAGCAATTGCAGTTGAATATTTAAAGCAAGCTGCAAGAGCTGGTCATCCATACGCCCGCTATAATCTTCTCCAATTACAAGAAAATAATGGAATAGAAGTAGAAAAGCTCATCGCAGCCTATCAAGAGCTTGCTGAAGAAGGATTGGCTCCTGCCCAACTGCGCCTGATGCGTTTATATGCAGACAATGGCAATGACCAAGAAGCAGTCAAATGGGCACTGAAAGCTGCCGAACAACAAAATCCTCAGGCACAATACTTCTTAGCCCAGCATTACCAATATTCCAGCTCTCCTGATTTGGAATATTCCCATAAACTTTATCAGCAATCCGCTGCACAGGGATTTATTGCGGCACACTGGCAACTCGGCCTTCAATACAAATTGGGGCAAGGTGTTGCACAAAACCCTGAAAAAGCAATCGAACATTTGCGTATTGCCGCCGATTACGACATTGTTCCAGCGCAAACTTCTCTTGCAGAACTCTTAGCCGTATCAAATCCTGCTGAAGCATTGGAATGGTTTGAAAAAGCTGCCGAACAAGGTGACAGCAATGCGCATGTAGCACTTGCCGAAATCTATCTTCTGGGTAAAAACACCGAACGAGACCCTCAAAAGGCCTATCAGCATGCTAAATTGGCTGCAGATCAAAATGACCCGGAAGGATTGCGTCTTTTAGGCGATATCCATCGCTACGGATTGGGACGAGCAGTTGATACAGACACCGCGCGTCAATATTATCAACGCTCGGCTGATTTAGGTAATCTTGTCGCTTACCAAAAACTTCTGTCTGACAGCGCATTGAATAACCAGCAAAACTATGAGCTGACGAAAGAAATCGCCCTTCAACGTCAGGAAGCTGAACGTCTTTACAAGCTGGCATTTGCAGCGCACTATGGCTTAAAACGCCAACAAAATTATGCTGAAGCACTGGAGCTATACCTTCAGTCTGCAGAACGAGGACACAGTAAATCACAAACCAATCTTGGCATGATGTATTACAGCGGACAAGGCGTACCTGTCGATTATGCCCAAGCGGCGAAATGGTTTGAGGCGGCAGCCAAACAAAGGGATACAATGGCTCAATATAATCTTGCCTGTCTGTATTACCACGGCCTGGGTGTAGAGAAAGACATCAATAATGCATGTTTTTGGCTGCAAGAAGCCATCCAACATGGACATGAGCAGCAAGATGTTCTCAAAGAGCTTTTAGCTCAATGGAAGCAATTTGCTCAAAAATCCTCTGCAGTTTAAAGGCCGTCTGAAATTCTCAGACTACTAACAAATGACATGCCCAGCTATTTAACTAGCCTGTGCATGTCATTTTTTAATTTTCCCTTCCTCAATCATCGTCCTCTTAAAATTTCACTCTTTCTTAACCTCTTCCAAAATCTTCAGACGGCCCATTCGCTTGTAAAAAATAACACGGTCTGAATTTTCTTTTTCAAACTCAAAGTTTAAATTTAATTTTCGATTTTAGACAAATTTTGAAAATTAATTTTCGTATTCGAATTTTTTCATCCAAACAACAGAGACTTTTACCGTGTCTGTTTAATATTCTAATTTTAAAACCATCATAAGGGCACTTTTAAAAATCATCAATTCAACCTCTACCCTCCTATTAATATCAACAGCGCGATTTGCCAGTTTGCCCAATTACTGATAGCATTTGCAGGTTAGCCAGTTTGCAAAAAATTTTAATTTTTCAGAATTTTCATTGCTTCATATAACGTATTGAAAATATTTAAATAATTAAAATTTTTTCGAATTTGACTCTTGGAATTTTCGTTTATAAGCCGTATTTGTTCACAAACGAAAATATCGGAGTAATACTCCGTCATTGAAAAACACTCAACACAAGGATAGATATTATGTCCACCCAATTACACGATGTTGACCCAATTGAAACCAAAGAATGGTTAGACGCGTTAAGCTCTGTTTTAGAATATGAAGGCAGCGAACGCGCCCAGTATCTCCTGGAAAGTTTGGTCAAATACAGCCGTGACAAAGGCATCCGTATGCCTCACGGTACCACTACTCCATACTTGAACACCGTTTCCGTTGAAGACGAAAAAGGCATCCCCGGCGACCAAAACATCGAACACCGTATCCGTGCATTCGTTCGTTGGAACGCTGCCGCTATCGTTTTGCGCGCAGGTAAAAAAGATTTGGAATTGGGTGGACACATTGCATCTTTCCAATCAGCCGCCACTATGTACGAAGTCGGCTTCAACCACTTCTGGAAAGCTAAAGGTGAAGGCGAAGAAGGCGATTTGGTATTCTTCCAAGGCCACGTTGCCCCTGGTATCTACGCACGCGCTTTCGTTGAAGGCCGTCTGACTGAAGACCAATTGAACAACTTCCGTCAAGAAGTTGCCGGTCATGGTCTGCCTTCCTATCCTCACCCTCACCTGTTGCCTGACTTCTGGCAATTCCCAACCGTATCTATGGGTCTTGGCCCATTGATGGCGATTTACCAAGCCCGTTTCCTGAAATACTTGGAATCTCGCGGCCTGGCTAAAACCAAAGGCCGTAAAGTATGGGTATTCTGTGGCGACGGCGAAATGGACGAACCTGAAAGCCAAGGTGCTATTGCTCTGGCTTCACGCGAAGGCTTGGACAACTTGGTATTCGTCATCAACTGTAACCTGCAACGTTTGGACGGCCCAGTACGCGGTAACGGCAAAATCATTCAAGAGCTGGAAGGCAACTTTGCCGGCGCAGGCTGGAATGTTGTGAAAGTCATCTGGGGTCGTCGTTGGGACCGCCTCTTGGCAAAAGACAAAGATGGTATCCTGCGTAAACGTATGGAAGAGTGCTTGGACGGTGACTACCAAACTTACAAATCCAAAGACGGTGCATACGTTCGCGAACACTTCTTCAATACGCCTGAACTGAAAGCATTGGTCGCCGATATGACTGATGAGCAAATTTGGGCATTGAACCGTGGTGGCCATGACCCTCAAAAAGTGTACAACGCTTACGACCGCGCAGTGAACCACGCCGACGGCAAACCTACTGTAATCTTGGCGAAAACCATTAAAGGTTACGGTATGGGTGCATCCGGCGAAGGTCAAAACGTTGCCCACCAAGCCAAAAAAATGGACAAAGCTTCTCTGAAACAATTCCGTGACCGCTTTGACATTCCTGTTACCGACGAGCAAATCGACAGCGGCGACCTGCCTTACCTGACTTTTGCTCCCGACAGCGAAGAATACAAATACCTGCATGCACGCCGTGAAGCTTTGGGTGGCTACCTGCCTCAACGCAAACCTACCCAAGAAGTTCTGGAAGTGCCTGAACTGTCAGCATTTGAGACTCAACTGAAATCCAGCGGCGACCGTGAATTCTCAACCACCATGGCTTTCGTCCGCATCCTGTCTACTTTGCTGAAAGACAAAAAAATCGGCAAACGCGTGGTGCCTATCGTTCCTGATGAAAGCCGTACGTTCGGTATGGAAGGTATGTTCCGCCAATACGGTATTTGGAACCCTAAAGGCCAACAATACACTCCTCAAGATAAAGACCAACTGATGTTTTATAAAGAGTCTGTTGACGGTCAAATCTTGCAAGAAGGTATTAACGAACCGGGTGCCATGGCTGACTGGATTGCTGCTGCGACCAGCTACGCAAACAACGACTTTGCCATGATTCCTTTCTACATCTACTACTCTATGTTCGGTTTCCAACGCGTTGGCGACTTGGCATGGGCAGCAGGCGATATGCATGCACGCGGTTTCCTGCTGGGTGGTACTGCCGGCCGTACAACACTGAATGGCGAAGGTCTGCAACACGAAGACGGCCACAGCCATGTTCAAGCAGATTTGATTCCAAACTGCGTTTCTTACGACCCGACATTCCAATATGAAGTAGCCGTTATCGTACACGATGGCTTGCGCCGCATGTATGTTAACCACGAAGACGTGTTCTACTACATCACCCTGATGAATGAAAACTACACCCATCCGGACATGCCTGAAGGCGTAGAACAAGACATCCTGAAAGGTATGTACTTGCTGAAAGCCGGCGGAAAAGGCGACAAAAAAGTCCAATTGATGGGTTCCGGTACCATCCTGCAAGAAGTCATTGCCGGTGCTGAATTGTTGAAAGCCGACTTCGGCGTAGAAGCAGACATCTGGTCTTGCCCATCTTTCAACCTGTTGCATCGCGACGCTATCGAAGCAGAACGTTTCAACCGCCTGAATCCTTTGGAAACTGCAAAAGTACCGTTTGTTACTTCTCAACTGCAAGGTCATGACGGTCCGGTTATTGCCGCTACCGACTATATCCGCAGCTATGCTGACCGCATCCGTGCCTATATCCCTAACGACTACCATGTCTTGGGTACTGACGGCTTCGGTCGCTCCGACAGCCGTGCCAACCTGCGCAGCTTCTTCGAAGTTGACCGCTACAACGTTGCCGTTGCTGCATTGAGCGCATTGGCCGAGCAAGGCAAAGTCAGCAAAGAAACCGTTCAACAAGCCATTGAAAAATATGGCATTAAAGCTGATTCGGCTCCTAGCTGGAAACGCTAATTGATGTTTCAGACGGCCTGTTTGCTTCATGCCAACATTAGGCCGTCTGAAAACCAAATGCTTGAATGGTTTGAACAGACAAACTGTACCGATGCCGTGTGAAACAGTTTTCAGACGGCATCAAACTGAAAATATTAAAGGAACTCAAATGAGTATCGTAGAAATCAAAGTCCCTGATATCGGCGGTCATGAAAACGTCGACATCATCGCTGTAGAAGTTAAAGCAGGCGACACCATTGCCGTTGACGACACCCTGATTACTTTAGAAACCGACAAAGCCACTATGGACGTACCTGCCGATGCAGCCGGTGTCGTGAAAGAAGTTAAAGTTAAAGTTGGCGATAAAATCTCTGAAGGCGGCGTTATTCTGACCGTTGAAACCGATGCCGCCGCTGCCGATGCAGCCCCGGCTCCTGCAGCTGAAGCTCCTGCAGCTCCCGCTGCCGCTCCTGCCGCAGCCCCTGCAGGCGGGGCAACTGTAAAAGTTGTTGTACCGGATATTGGCGGTCATACAGATGTAGACATTATTGCCGTTGAAATTAAAGTTGGCGACACTGTTGCCGTTGACGACACTCTGATTACTCTGGAAACCGACAAAGCCACTATGGACGTACCATGTACAGAAGCCGGTGTGGTTAAAGCCGTATTTGTAAAAGTTGGCGACAAAGTATCTGAAGGTTCTGCCATTATCGAAGTAGAAACCGCCGGTTCCGCCGCAGCTGCTCCTGTCGCTCAAGCTGCCGCACCTGCACCAGCCGCTGCTCCAGCTCCTGCTGCCGCTCCCGCACCAGCCGCTGCGCCTGCACCTTCTGCACCTGCAGCTGCCAAAATCGACGAAGCTGCATTTGCCAAAGCTCATGCCGGTCCTTCCGCACGCAAACTGGCACGCGAATTGGGCGTAGATCTGGGTCAAGTCAAAGGTACCGGTCTGAAAGGCCGTATCATGGGCGAAGACGTTAAAGCCTTCGTTAAATCCGTTATGCAAAGCGGTGCAGGCAAACCTGCCGCTGCCTCTTTGGGAGGTGGTCTGGACTTGTTGCCATGGCCTAAAGTTGACTTCTCTAAATTCGGCAGCGTCGAAGTTAAAGAGTTGTCTCGCATTAAGAAAATTTCCGGTCAAAACCTGTCTCGCAACTGGGTTGTGATTCCTCACGTTACCGTACACGAAGAAGCGGACATGACCGAATTGGAAGAATTCCGCAAACAACTGAACAAAGAATGGGAACGTGAAGGCGTGAAATTGTCCCCATTGGCGTTCATCATTAAAGCCTCTGTTGCTGCGCTGAAAGCCTTCCCTGAATTCAATGCCTCTTTGGATGGCGACAACTTGGTGCTGAAAAACTACTTCAATATCGGTTTTGCAGCCGACACGCCAAACGGCTTGGTTGTTCCAGTCATCAAAGATGTGGATCAAAAAGGCTTGAAACAAATCAGCCAAGAGCTGACTGAATTGTCTAAAAAAGCCCGCGAAGGCAAGCTCAAACCACAAGAAATGCAAGGCGCATGCTTTACTATTTCCAGCTTGGGCGGTATCGGCGGTACAGGCTTCACGCCAATCGTGAATGCTCCTGAAGTTGCTATCTTGGGCGTGTGCAAATCCCAAATCAAACCGGTTTGGAACGGCAAAGAATTTGCTCCTCGCCTGATGTGCCCATTGAGCCTGTCCTTCGACCACCGCGTCATCGACGGTGCCGCCGGTATGCGTTTCACCGTATTCCTGGCTAACCTGTTGAAAGACTTCCGCCGCATTACTCTGTAATCCGAGCATTTTCAGACGGCCTGTAATAGAAAGGCCGTCTGAAAAAAGAAGTCCGAACATCATTCAGAAAGATTAGACATGAGCTTAGTTGAATTAAAAGTGCCCGACATTGGCGGTCACGAAAACGTAGATATTATTGCGGTTGAAGTAAATGTAGGCGACACCATTGCTGTGGACGATACCCTGATTACTTTGGAAACCGATAAAGCGACTATGGACGTACCTGCCGAAGTTGCGGGTGTAGTCAAAGAAGTTAAAGTTAAAGTGGGTGACAAAATCTCTGAAGGCGGTTTGATTGTTGTCGTTGAGGCTGAAGGTGCAGCTACTACTCCTAAAACCGAAGCGCCTGCCGCTCCTGTACAAGAAGCACCTAAAGCAGCCGCTCCTGCCCCTCAAGCTGCTCAATTTGGCGGCTCTGCCGATGCCGAATACGACGTAGTTGTATTGGGTGGCGGCCCCGGTGGTTATTCCGCTGCATTTGCCGCTGCTGACGAAGGCTTAAAAGTTGCCATCGTTGAACGTTACAAAACTTTGGGCGGCGTTTGCTTGAACGTCGGCTGTATCCCTTCCAAAGCCCTGTTGCACAATGCTGCCGTTATCGATGAAGTACGCCACTTGGCTGCCAACGGTATCAAATACCCTGAGCCTGAACTCGACATCGACATGCTTCGTGCCTACAAAGACGGCGTAGTTTCCCGTCTGACCACCGGTTTGGCAGGTATGGCCAAAGGCCGTAAAGTAGACGTTATCCAAGGCGACGGCCAATTCTTAGATCCGCACCACTTGGAAGTGTCGCTGACTACCGGCGACGTGTACGAACAAGCTACACCTACCGGTGAGAAAAAAATCATTGCCTTCAAAAACTGTATCATTGCAGCAGGCAGCCGCGTAACCAAACTGCCTTTCATCCCTGAAGATCCACGCATCATCGATTCCAGCGGCGCATTGGCTTTGAAAGAAGTACCGGGCAAACTGTTGATCATCGGCGGCGGTATTATCGGTCTCGAAATGGGTACGGTTTACAGCACGCTGGGTTCTCGCCTGGATGTTGTTGAAATGATGGACGGCCTGATGCAAGGCGCAGACCGCGATTTGGTTAAAGTATGGCAAAAACAAAACGAATACCGTTTTGACAACATCATGATCAATACTAAAACTGTTGCTGTCGAGCCTAAAGAAGACGGAGTTTACGTTACCTTTGAAGGTGCAAATGCACCTAAAGAGCCACAACGTTACGATGCCGTACTCGTAGCTGCCGGTCGTGCTCCTAACGGCAAACTGATCAGCGCTGAAAAAGCAGGCGTTGCCGTAACCGACCGTGGCTTTATCGAAGTGGACAAACAAATGCGTACCAATGTGCCGCACATCTACGCTATCGGCGACATCGTCGGTCAACCGATGTTGGCACACAAAGCCGTTCACGAAGGCCACGTTGCCGCTGAAAACTGTGCCGGCCACAAAGCCTACTTCGACGCACGCGTTATTCCGGGCGTTGCCTACACTTCTCCTGAAGTGGCATGGGTTGGCGAAACCGAATTGTCAGCCAAAGCTTCCGGCCGCAAAATCACCAAAGCCAACTTCCCATGGGCTGCTTCCGGCCGTGCGATTGCCAACGGTTGCGACAATGGTTTCACTAAGCTGATTTTTGATGCTGAAACCGGTCGTATCATCGGTGGCGGTATCGTTGGTCCTAACGGCGGCGATATGATCGGCGAAGTCTGCTTGGCGATTGAAATGGGCTGTGATGCAGCCGATATCGGTAAAACCATCCACCCACACCCAACCCTTGGCGAATCCATCGGTATGGCTGCGGAAGTGGCATTGGGCGTATGTACCGACCTGCCTGCTCAGAAAAAGAAATAAGTTCACTCAAATAAAATTTGAACGAACTTGATGGAACAAAGGCCGTCTGAATGTTTCAGACGGCCTTTTCGCAAATTAGGAGACTCAATATGAAAAAAATCGAAGCTATTATCAAACCTTTCAAACTCGAC
Source organism: Neisseria sp. P0019.S002 (assembly GCF_051957155.1). Lineage (NCBI taxonomy): Bacteria > Pseudomonadati > Pseudomonadota > Betaproteobacteria > Neisseriales > Neisseriaceae > Neisseria > Neisseria sp. P0019.S002. Next base: position 605,301 of record NZ_JBQCWS010000001.1, on the reverse strand, counting down.
GATGTACGCGAAATCCTGACTGAAATCGGCATTACCGGCATGACCGTCAGCGAAGTCAAAGGTTTCGGCCGCCAAAAAGGCCATACGGAAATTTATCGCGGCGCGGAATACGCAGTCGATTTTCTGCCTAAAGTGAAAATCGAATTGGTATTGGCTGATGATAAAGTCGATCAAGCTGTTGATGCCATCTTGGAAACCGCACATTCCGGCAAAATCGGTGACGGTAAAATCTTTATTTATCCGGTTGAAGAAGCTATCCGTATCCGTACCGGTGAACGCTCGGAAGCAGCGCTTTAATAGAAATCCTAAAATACAGAAGACAAATGCCGTCTGAAAATAAGTCATAGCGTGGTTTGCTCAGGACTTATTTTTCAGACGGCATTATTTTAATAACAACAACCATCCATTTTCTAAAGTCTATCCAAATAAACCGGTTACCGAAAACCTCACGCTATCAAGCATGGAGGAGTTCGAGGCAATGCTTCACCTGACCTTCGTGAACGACTTTACCGTATCAAATAACTCTTTCCAAAGCAGGGCTAACCCCAATCCCATACTTGCAAAACCTCAATGCCCTCCTTTTAAAATCAATTCTTCGCATTTTTTCCTATTCTTGTTGTTGCCTAACTTTTCAGACGACCCCTTTCTTTATCCAAACTCCGTTATAATGATGGCTTTAAAATTAATTTATCCAAAGACAGTCTTATCATGAAACACATCCACATTATCGGTATCGGCGGCACATTTATGGGCGGCGTAGCGGCTATTGCCAAAGAAGCAGGTTTTAAAGTCAGCGGTTGCGACGCCAAGATATATCCGCCGATGAGTACCCAGCTTGAAGCCTTGGGCATAGACGTACATGAAGGTTTTGATGCCGCTCAATTGGACGAATTTAAAGCCGATATTTACGTTATCGGTAATGTTGCCAAACGCGGCATGGATGTGATTGAAGCCATTTTGAATAAAGGCCTGCCTTACATTTCCGGCCCGCAATGGCTTGCTGAAAACGTATTACACCATCACTGGGTACTCGGCGTAGCCGGAACACACGGCAAAACGACTACCGCCTCCATGCTCGCCTGGGTCTTGGAATATGCAGGTCTCGCACCGGGCTTCCTAATTGGCGGCGTACCGGAAAACTTCAGCGTTTCCGCCCGTCTGCCGCAAACTCCGCACCAAGACCCGAACAGCAAATCGCCGTTTTTCGTTATCGAAGCCGATGAATACGATACTGCCTTTTTCGACAAACGCTCCAAATTCGTACACTACCGTCCGCGTACCGCCATTTTGAACAATTTAGAATTCGACCACGCCGACATTTTTGCCGATTTGGGCGCCATTCAAACCCAATTCCATCATTTGGTACGCACCGTGCCGTCTGAAGGCTTAATCGTCTGCAACGGCCAGCAGCAAAGCCTGCAAGATACTCTGGATAAAGGCTGCTGGACGCCCGTAGAAAAATTTGGTACCGAACAAGGCTGGCAGGTTGGTACCGTCCATGCCGACGGCTCGTTCGACGTACGCCATCACGGCGAAACAGTCGGACACGTCGCGTGGGAACTGATGGGCGAACACAACCGTATGAACGCCCTCGCCGTTATCTCCGCTGCACGTCATGCCGGCGTCGATATTCAGACGGCCTGCGAAGCTTTAAGTGCATTTAAAAACGTCAAACGCCGTATGGAAATCAAAGGCACGGTAAACGGCATCACTGTTTACGATGACTTTGCCCACCACCCGACCGCCATCGAAACCACTATCGAAGGTCTGCGCCAGCGCGTCGGTAACGCACGCATCCTCGCCGTCCTCGAGCCGCGTTCCAACACCATGAAACTCGGCACCATGAAAGCCGCTCTACCCGCAAGTTTAAATGATGCAGACCAAGTATTCTGCTACGCCGGCGGCGTGGACTGGGATGTTGCCGAAGCCCTCGCGCCTTTAGGCAGCAAGCTGCACGTCGGCAAAGACTTCGATGCCTTTGTTGCCGAAATCGTGAAAAATGCCGAAGCAGGCGATCATATTTTGGTCATGAGCAACGGCGGTTTCGGCGGAATACACGGAAAGCTGTTAGAAGCATTGAAATAATGCCTTCCCCAATAACTAAGGCCGTCTGAAAAGTTTTCAGACGGCCTTTTATCATGTACCAATTTAAAATCTATATTTACGAAAAATGTTTTGGTAATACCCAAATAACACTCATCTATTATTTACCCGTACATACTTGCTCAAGACCATTTTTCCATTATGCATTGCCAACCCACTCAAAAATCTGATAATAATGCAGACAACATCTAAGCCGTGCATATATCATGAAACACAAAATAGCCTTTAAGCCCATAGTTCTCAGTATTGCGCTTTCTATCCTTCTGATTACAACAGTTGTATTTTTTGCTCGTCATCACAATTCTATCCTAAGTATTAATACCGATTTCCTACAACAAAAAATTACCGAACCCAAAGGACCATCACCGCAAATCGTACAATCTGCGCGCAACCAAATCGGCAAAACCCTTCGTTACGACCCAGCTTACACGAAGCTCACTTATCCGATGGGAGATGTGCCGATATCAAAAGGCGTTTGCACAGACGTCATTATCCGTGCCTTGCGCGACCAAAATATAGATTTGCAAGATCTTGTTCATCAAGACATGAGCCGCAACTTTTCCGTCTATCCGAAACGCTGGGGTTTGAAACAACCTGATACCAATATTGACCACCGCCGCGTACCTAACCTAATGACTTATTTCACGCGTCAAGGCTGGGCAGTTCAAGATACAAACTATCAAGCTGGCGATATTGTAACTTGGGAACTGAAAGGCAACCGTCCCCATATCGGTATCGTCTCCGATCGAAAAATCGGAGACAGGCCCCTGATTATCCATAATATCGGTTCAGGAACCCGTGAAGACGATGTCCTCTACCGCTACACCATTACCGGACATTTCAGACTTCCCGTTCAATAAATCCTGGTGCTAAGCTCTAAATACCTAGTTTTGCATCTGAAAAGCCATAGAGCAATAAAAAAGGCCGTCTGAAACAGTTTCAGATGGCCTTTTACTTACCTAACCCTCTTTATTTAACCGCAACCGCCGCATTTGCCGCAGCCGCTGCTGCAGTCGCGTTTTTTCGGTTTGAACACGAATTTTCGCAAAAGGAAGAATACGCAGGCGAGCATAATCAAGCCGACGATAATATATTGAGTCATGACGATAGTATCCTTGAAGAAATTTGGTAAACCACGAATGCGGCAAAATAAGCCATCAGGAACAAATAGCCTGTAATCATAAGCATATTTTTCGTGGATTTGGTTTCGCGTTTAATTACGGCCAAAGTTGCGGCACACATCGGAGCATACACATACCAAGCCAAGAAGGCAAAGGCAGTCGGCAAGCCCCAGTTGTTGTGTATGATAGGAATCAGTGCGTTTTGTACTGCATCTTCAGACGATGCGCTGACGGCGTAAACAGTACCCAAAGCGGCAACGACCACTTCGCGCGCGGCAATACCCGGAATCATGGCGATACACATTTCCCAAGTAAAGCCTAAAGGTGCAAAAAACGGCTGAATAGCATGACCAAGCGTACCTGCCAAGCTGTAATCGATGGCGGCACCGGTTGCGCCTTCAGGCGGTTGCGGCCAGCTTACCAAGCCCCACAGAACCACGGCCAACGCAAAAATGATGGTACCCGCGCGTTTCAGGAAGGCTTTTACCCTATCCCACAAGCTGGTCATGATGTGTTTGAAGTTAGGCGTACGGAAAGTCGGCAATTCCATCAAAAGTGGGAATTGTTGCACATTGCCTTTCATCCGCGCCAAGCGTTTCATGATATACGCTGCCAATGCGGCCGACAGAATGCCTACGATATAAAGAATAAACAATGTCAGGCCTTGCAGGTTGAAAATCCCACCCACTGTACGGTCAGGAATAACAGCGGCGATAATCAGCGCATACACTGGCAAACGTGCGGAACAAGTCAGCAACGGCGCAACCGCGATGGTAACAAGGCGTTCGCGCGGGTCGTTAATGGTACGCGCCGACATCACGGCAGGAACGGCACAGGCAAAGCTGGACAAAAGGGGAATAAACGAACGGCCGGACAAACCGCTTTTTGCCATGATGTTATCCAGCAGGAAGGCTGCACGCGGCAGATAGCCTGAGTCTTCCAATAGCAGGATAAAGGCAAACAAAATCGTAATCTGAGGCAGGAACACCAACACGCTGCCCAAACCGGCAATGACGCCGTTGACCAGCAAATCGTTGAGGATGCCCGGTTCCATGTTCGCGCCTATCCATTCTCCCAGTGCGGTAAAACCGCCTTCAATGGCGTCCATAATCGGTGCTGCCCAAGTGTATACCGCTTGGAACACCATAAACAGGATCACCAGCAGCATAATCATGCCCCAGACGGGGTGCAGCACGATGTCGTCGAGTTTTTTGTGCCATGCGGGCAGCGTCATCTGGGTGCGTACCACTTGTGCCAAAATCGATTCGACTTCTTGATAAAGTTTGTCGCTATCCAGCGCATCGAGCGTGCGTTCGGCAGAGGTGGGGTTTGCGGGGAAAGAGCGTTTGCGCGGCAGCTTCGCCACGGCTTCGCGTACAGCCTGTACGCCCGACGCGCTCACTGCAACTGTTTCCAAAACAGGTGCATCCAACAACTCGCTCAGTTTGGCCGCGTCGATATTCAAGCCCCTTTTGCGGGCCACGTCGCTCAAATTCAGCGACACCACCATAGGCAGTCCCAGCGTTTTCAGTTCCAAAATCATGCGCAGGGTCATACGCAGGTTGGTCGCGTCGGCAACGGCAATAATGGCATCGGGCGGAATGCCCATCTTGCCTACCATTACATCTTTCGCCACCGCTTCGTCGGGGCTGGTCGTGCGTAGGCTGTATGTGCCCGGCAGGTCGATAATGCGGACGGCCTCGTCGTCGAGGAAGGCGCCCTCGCGCTTATCGACAGTTACGCCCGGATAATTGGCAACCTTGGCATGTGAGCCGGTCAAACCGTTAAACAAAACGGTTTTGCCGCAGTTTGGCGCGCCAATCAAGGCAAAATAGCTTAGTTCCATCATTTTTCCTTATTCTTTCAGACGGCCTTAAACGGCCTCAACGATACGACACATAATCTTCCCGGCCTCTTCCAAACGCAGGGAAAATTGAGATTGGTTACCCAAACGTACCGCAAACGGGCCTCTCCCAAAACCGCCCACGGCAATCACTTGCAACGGCATTCCGCTGGAAAAACCCAAATCCGAAAGACGACGGGTTACCAAGGTATCCAAATCACCAAAAACAGGATTGGGAGCAATGGAATCAATATGTACGACTGCGCCTTTTTTCAGGCGCGACAAAGGAATGGTAGACATAAGCCTCTCTTTTCATTTGTTTTAAAAGTAGATTATTAAAAAACGTGAGAAGAATGACGAATGTGCGGCACATTTGAAAGATTGGTTATGAGTGGCTATTTGCCTCTTCTTTCGATAAGTGCGGTTTGTTTTAAGTATTGTTATTTTCTTTGCTAATGATAAATCTTATTAATGTAAAAATCAAATGTAACAAGATAAACTAAAGGCCGTCTGAAAGGTTTCAGACGGCCTTCAAAATAAAAAACCGAATCAAATCGGTTTTTTATTCCCATTCAGGGAAAGACTCTAAATTACAGAGCGTCTTTCAATGCTTTACCGGCACGGAATTTAGGAGTTTTAGCAGCAGCAATAGTCAAAGGCTCGCCAGTTTTAGGGTTGCGGCCTTGACGTTCGGCGCGTTCGCCGACGTAGAAAGTACCGAAACCGACCAGAGTAACAGTGTCGCCGTTTTTCAACGCGTTGGTTACGGCATTAGTAGTAGCATCCAAAGCTTTTTGCGCAGCAGATTTGGAAATGCCGGCTTCTTGAGCAATTGCTTCGATCAATTCAGACTTGTTCACAATTAGTCCCTTCCTATCGTAAAAAATGATGAAATGCCCGAATACTCGGGGCTTAAGCACTTTTAAAGCACATACGCACTTTATAGCAATTCTGAAATTATCATGTCAAGTAAAAGATGTGGAATTGCCCTATTTTTGTGGCATTCAGGGCAAAACCACATTTTTTGCAACATCAGACGGCCAACTTAATGCTTGGTTGCTTTTGTTCTTGACTTCGCCTTAGAAGTTTGCGGGGTATCGGCAACCGCCAATTCAGCCGCCCATTGCTCAGGCTGAGTTTCCAAGCCCAAAGCCAACACTTCATCAATCCATTTGACCGGATGAATGGTCAGACCGGTTTTGACATTTTCAGGGATTTCTTCCAAATCTTTGACGTTGTCTTTTGGAATCAATACATGCTTGATCCCGCCACGCAAAGCAGCCAGCAGTTTTTCCTTCAAACCGCCGATCGGCAAGACTTCGCCACGCAAAGTGATTTCGCCGGTCATCGCCACGTCCGCACGCACCGGAATTTTGGTGAAGGCAGAAACCATCGCCAAAGTCATGGCGATACCTGCGCTCGGACCGTCTTTGGGCGTCGCACCTTCAGGCACATGGACGTGAATGTCTTTCTTCTCGTAAAAATCAGGAGCCAAACCCACTGATTCAGCACGGGAACGGACAACCGACCATGCGGCCGATACCGATTCTTTCATGACATCGCCCAGTTGGCCGGTACATTGAATCGTACCTTTGCCCGGCAAGGCAACTGCCTCTACGGTCAATAACTCGCCACCGACTTCGGTCCAAGCCAAACCGGTTACCTGACCGATGCGGTTTTCGCTTTCGGCCACACCATAGTCGAAACGGCGCACGCCTAAATAGTCATGCAGATTTTTCTCAGTAACTTTAATCGCTTTAGGCTTGGCCTTGCTTACTGTTTTGGATTTGGACGCTTTTTTCTTGTCCTCATTCAAAGTAACCTGCATCACCACTTTACGGCAGATTTTGGCAATTTCGCGATCCAACGAACGGACACCGGCCTCGCGGGTGTAGTAACGGATAATATCGCGCACCGCACTTTCATCAACCACCAACTCGCCCTCTTTCACACCATTGCGCTTCATTTGTTTCGGCACAAGGTATTGCATGGCGATATTGATTTTTTCATCTTCCGTATAACCGGACAGACGGATAATTTCCATACGGTCAAGCAACGGAGTCGGGATATTCAAGCTGTTTGAAGTGGCAATAAACATCACATCGCTCAAATCATAATCGACTTCGGCATAGTGGTCGGCAAACTTGTTGTTTTGCTCAGGATCCAGCACCTCAAGCAATGCACTGGCCGGATCGCCGCGGAAATCGCTGCCCATCTTGTCGATTTCATCAAGCAGGAACAATGGATTTTTCACACCTGCTTTCGCCATGTTTTGCAGGATTTTGCCCGGCATAGAGCCGATATAGGTACGGCGGTGGCCGCGGATTTCGCTTTCATCACGCACGCCGCCCAACGCCATACGCACATATTGGCGACCTGTGGCTTTGGCAATCGACTCACCCAAGGAAGTTTTACCTACCCCCGGAGGACCAACCAAACACAAAATCGGGCCTTTGAGCTTGTCCATACGTTTTTGAACAGCCAAATATTCCAAAATACGTTCTTTGACTTTTTCCAAACCATAGTGGTCGGCATTCAAAATCAAATCAGCTTTGGCAATATCTTTGCTGACACGGGATTTTTTCTTCCACGGCAGCTCAAGCAAAGTATCGATATAGTTGCGTACAACGGTAGATTCCGCAGACATCGGCGGCATCATTTTCAGTTTTTTCAATTCAGACAGACATTTTTCTTCAGCCTCTTTGCTCATGCCTGCTTCTTTGATTTTTGCTTCCAATGCGTCCAGCTCGCCGCGTTCGTCTTCTTCGCCCAATTCTTTCTGAATCGCTTTTACTTGCTCATTCAAGTAATACTCACGTTGGGATTTTTCCATTTGACGTTTCACACGGCCACGAATGCGTTTCTCGACCTGCATGATGTCGAGTTCGGCTTCCAACTGAGCCAGCAGAAATTCCAAACGCTCAACAATGCCGGCAGTCTCCAGCACATATTGACGCTGCTCCAATTTCAGCTGCAAATGCGCGGCAATCGTATCGGCAAGACGGCTGTTGTCATCGATACTACTGATGGTACTGATAACTTCGGCAGGGATTTTTTTGTTCAACTTCGCATATTGCTCAAATTGAGTCAGCAGAGTACGGCGCAAGGCCTCAATTTCAGGATTGTCCTTGTCGCTGTTTTCATCAATCGCCTCAACATGGGATAAAAACAATCCGCCTGTTTCATCAACCGTCAACGCGCGCGCACGACGGATACCTTCTACCAATACTTTAACGGTGCCGTCAGGCAGCTTCAAAACCTGCAAAACTTGGGCAACCGTACCAGTTTGGTGCAAATCTTCGGCTTTAGGGTCTTCTGTATTAGGGTCAAGCTGGGCCAACAGGAAAACCGGATCATCATTGGCCATTGCCGCCTCAAGGGCCGCAATCGATTTAGGACGACCGACGAATAGCGGCAATACCATATGCGGATACACCACGACATCGCGTAAAGGCAAAGTAGCCAGCGCACTGTATTCCTCGAAATATTTGTCTTTTGTCGGCATAGTTAATAATCTCAATCATTGTTAAATCAGAATGTAGCTCAAAATTGGGCTGAAGCGCTCCATTTCAAGACTTGAAAACAGCTTATCCGCACCTATTTTCAAAAACATCATTTTTAATAGCCCGATATGGACGTTTACGATAAAATATATCGGATTTTGGGCCGTCTGAAAACTTTTCAGACGGCCCTGGCTAACCAAACAAGGTAGTAAACCATGACAGACTCAACCGAAAAAAAATCATTAATTGAATTCCCTTGCACCTTCCCTGTAAAAGTCATGGGCGCGGTTCATCCGGAATTTGAATCCGCCATCTTGGAAACCGTGCGCAAACATGCTCCCGATACCGAGCCGCACCACATTACTACGCGCCCAAGCAGCAAAGGCAACTATACCGGCGCAACCGTCAAAGTAAATGTCGACAACCAAGAGCAGCTCGACAATATCTACCGCGACCTGACTTCACACGAATTGGTAAAAGTGGTGCTGTAATGAAAATCGTGCACAAAGGCTTGGTCGATTACCTGCCGACTTTCGAAGCCATGAAGGCATTTAATGCCTCGCGTGACGAAAACACCGAAGACGAATTATGGGTGGTCGAACATCCGCCCGTATTCACCCAGGGCTTGGCCGGAAACCCTGAACACCTCCTCATTCGCGACGATATACCCGTTGTCCAAATTGACAGAGGCGGTCAAATTACCTATCACGGTCCCGGTCAATTGGTCGTCTATACGATGATCAATTTCAAACGCCGTAAAACCAGCGTCCGCCATATCGTTTCCGCACTTGAAAACAGCATCATCGCCACCTTAGCAGAATACGGCATCGAAGCAGCCGCCGACCCAAAACGTCCCGGCGTTTACGTCGGCGAGCGTAAAATCGCTTCCCTAGGCCTGCGTATTAAAGACGGCTCCGTTTACCACGGCTTGGCACTTAACGTGAATATGGATTTAAGTCCGTTTACCCATATTAACCCCTGCGGTTATGCCGGTATGGAAATGACCCAAATTGCCGACTATGTCTCTCCGGCACCTAGTTTGGCAGAAGTTTCTGACAAACTGACCAAGCATTTACAAAAAGAGCTGGCATAAGGCCGTCTGAAAATATTCGACCCAACACCATCTTTTAACTGCCCCTCTGAACCCACAAGCCCTTAGGTCATAAAGACTACAATAAGCTTTTCAGACGGCCTTTATAACGACAGAAAGAACACATCACCATGAGTGAAGAAGTAAAACACGACCCCAAACGCGGCATCAAACTGAAAGGCGCAGACAAAACTGCACGCATTCCGATTAAAGTTGTTCCATTGGAACAAAAATTGAAAAAGCCCGAATGGATCCGCGCCAAATTACCGGGCAAGAAATTCTTTGAAATCAAAAACATTCTTCGCGAACAAAAAATGCATACCGTATGCGAAGAAGCATCTTGTCCGAATATCAGCGAATGCTTTACCAAGGGTACGGCCACATTCATGATTATGGGCGATATTTGTACCCGCCGCTGCCCGTTCTGCGACGTTGGCCATGGTCGTCCAAATATGCTGGATCCCGACGAGCCTAAACACTTGGCCGAATCCGTCAAATCCATGAACCTGCGCTATGTCGTGATCACTTCCGTCGACCGTGACGACCTGCGAGATGGCGGCGCCCAACACTTCGCCGACTGCATCAAAGCCATCCGCGAAACCAGCCCGAATACCAAAATCGAAATCCTTGTTCCTGATTTCCGCGGCCGTCTGGACATCGCACTGGAAATCTTGGCAGAAACACCGCCCGACGTGATGAACCACAACTTGGAAACCCATCCGAGCCTGTATAAAAAAGCCCGTCCGGGTGCCAACTACCAACACTCCCTCGAGCTTCTGCGCCGCTACAAAGAAATGATGCCACATATCCCGACCAAGTCCGGCATCATGGTCGGCTTGGGCGAAACAGACGAGGACGTGCGTGAAATCATGCGCGATATGCGTGCCAACAATATCGAGATGATTACCATCGGCCAATATCTGCAACCTTCAGACGGCCACTTGCCCGTCTTGCGCTATGTAACGCCTGACCAATTCAAAATTTTTGAAAAAGAAGCATACGAATTGGGCTTTACCAATGCCGCCATCGGCGCAATGGTTCGCTCCAGCTACCATGCAGACGAACAAGCAGCCGAAGCATTGCGTGAAACCCACGGCGGTTGCAGCCATCACTAAAGTTTAAATCATATAAGGCCTTCTGAAAAATCAGAAGACTGTTTTTTCAGACGGCCTTTATTTGGTCATAACTTACTATACAAAATTTTTTAGATTTTCAAAAAATAAACCTTAGCTAGGTTCTATTGAGCAATACAAAAAAGCGGCAAAACAGGATAAACACTGTTTGCCGCTTTTTAATTTATTTCTTTATTTTACTTCTTCAACAATTTTGCCGCTTCAATCGCGTAGTAAGTCAAAATACCATCGGCGCCTGCGCGTTTGAATGCCAACAGGCTTTCCAAAATGGTTTTTTCGCCATCCAGCCAACCGTTTTGAATGGCTGCCTGAAGCATGGCATATTCGCCGGAAACTTGGTAAGCATAAGTCGGTACGCCGAACTCGTCTTTAACTCGGCGGACGACATCCAGATACGGCAAACCAGGTTTTACCATTACCATGTCTGCGCCCTCTTGAATATCCAATGCTACTTCGTGCAAGGCTTCATTAGTGTTTGCAGGATCCATTTGGTAGGTTTTCTTGTCTGCCTTACCCAAATTGCCGGAGCTGCCGACAGCATCGCGGAACGGGCCATAGAACGCTGAAGCATATTTTGCCGAATACGCCATAATGCGCGTATGGATATGTCCGGCATCTTCTAAGGCTTCGCGGATGGCAAGAATACGTCCGTCCATCATGTCTGACGGAGCAATGACTTGTGCGCCTGCATCGGCATGACACAAAGCCTGTTTTACCAAAACTTCAATGGTTTCATCGTTCAGGACATAGCCATTTTCATCGGTTAAACCGTCTTGGCCGTGAATGGTGTAGGGATCCAAGGCAACATCGGTCATGATACCCAGCTCTGGGAATTTCTCGCGCAGGGTTCGCACTACTGTCGGTACCAAGCCTTCAGGGTTATAAGCTTCCTCCGCAAACTCAGTTTTGTTTTGCGTTACCACGGGAAACAAAGCCAGCATAGGAATACCGAGATTCAGCGCTTCTTCAGCGGTAAACAACAATTTATCCAAACTTTGGCGTTTGACGCCGGGCATGGATGGGACTGCCTCTTCCTGATTCTGGCCTTCCAATACAAAAACCGGATAGATTAAATCATCTGCCGTCAAAGTATGCTCGCGCATCAAACGGCGTGAAAAATCGTCTTTACGCATACGGCGCATACGGGTATTTGAGACATAACGCGGAGGGAAATTCATAACAATTGCCTTTCAATAATGAAGTCTTAAAATCAGTCTTCGACTTGACGTATGGCTTTGACCGAACGTTTGATTTCGCTGAGCGTACCGGTTTTATAACTATTACGTTCCTGCTCGGTCATACCGTTTTGATCCAATTTGGCGATATTTTTCAATGCCTCGGCATACTGGCCGTCTGAAAGTTTTTCCTGTTTAATGTGCCAACGGTTGTTCACTTCAGAAGCCGTCCACAAGCCTACTTTGTTGTAGTAGAACAAAATGCTTGCCGCCAGCGTTTTCATATCGCTGTCGGGCTTGGCGCTGCCGATACTGCGGCCGATACGGTTGTTACGTTGATCGACTGCCTGGTCGGCAAGGTAACGGCTGAAGTAGTCGTCTTTACCTTCTCGCAACTCCATATCCGTCAAACGCGCATTCCCTGCTTTTTCGGCAATAATGCTGTCGAATTTAGAAGCAATCGCCGCCTGCCATAATGCTTGGCGTACGGCATTGACCTGTGTTCCCCTGCTGTCGCCGTTTGCTTTGTCGTCCAAACCTGTACGCTCGGCAAAGCGTGTGGCATTACTGGTCATATTGATTAAGCCTTCGTCTTCCATGCCGATAACTTGGGCGGCTACGGGATGGTTCAGCGCGAATTGAGCCATTTTACTGCGGCGGCTTTGATCTTCCTGATACGATTGGCAACCGGACAATACCAGCATGCCGAAAACGGCGCATTGAATGTGTTTTTTAATATGTTTCATGATGTAACTATCGATATTATTGTGTGAGTTCAACTTCTTTGTTTAACATAGAAACGCCCGTAAGCGCAAAATAATTCCCATACGGCCAAATCGGCGCATGAATGGCTATTTTATAATAAAAATAAGGCCGTCTGAAAATTTTCAGACGGCATAAGTATTTTTAACCTACCAAGCTGCGAATCTGCGGCCAATAAAACAGACAGGCTATCGAGCAAATAGCAATACTGATACCGGCTGCATTAATGCTGCTGATTTTTTCCTTAAATATTGCCGCACCAATCAGCGTACCCAATACAATCACGCCAATATTCATACCGGCAAATACCAAGGTCGGATTATCCTTCATGATTTGATGTGCCGAAATGTAGGTAACAATATTCAAAAAGTTCAGACAGCCTAAAATCATACCGCCCACTATGCCCTCTTTGGTCCATTTGCTTCCTTTGGCAAACAGGTAGCCAAACATCAAGATACCGGCCAAACAGAATGCCACCAGCAAATTACCGGCAAACGCGGTACCGCTTTTCGCCACTTGCTTGAACAAAATATCAATGACACCATAGCCACACCAAACGCCCAAAAGCAGTATCACTTGCGTGCCGAAGCCGCCGGATTTCTTACCGCCATCGCTTTTCCAAAGTAAGAAAAACAGTGCCGTAAATGCCAATACCAAACCGATCAGACGGCCTTCGGTCAACTGCTCATGGAAAAGCGTGAATGAAGCGACAATCGGCAGAAACAGCGATAAGCGTTGCGCTGCGTCCGACTTTACGATACCTGCCGCATCTACGGACTTGCCCATAATGACAAACACGGTTGGCAGTAAGATACCCAAAGCCGCAAAGAGCCACCAAGTCGGTAAAAATACCTGTGGATTACTCAAATTGGGTTTTAACACCAGCATGGTCAAAGTAACGGCAACGATATAGTTCACTGCCACCGCCTGCTCAATATTGATTTTTTGCTTGCGCGCCACTTTCAGCAATACGGAAACCAACACGCTGCAAACGATACTTGCCAATAAATATGCCATGCTTTAGAACCATCCTTGAGTAGGAACAGGCTTATCTTCATTCAGTTTAATCAGTCCGACAACTACGCGATAAATGAGCCAAATACCGGTTGCCGCCAAAATCAGCCAACCAATTAAGATAAATATAGTTAATCGTCCTAAAAGCAGACCAATCAAAGACACCCAAAATGTCTTAATCAGCCAATCAATATGGCTGGCGTAAATACTACCTTGAGCCTCATCGCGCTTAATAAACGCCAAAAGCACACCGATGAAGGGCGTAAACAAAATCAACAGACCCAAGGCGTATGTCACATAAGCGATAAAAACATAGTTTTTCACTTCGGATTTGGACGTATTGACCACATTGGCCTCCGTATTATTGTTCCCTGTATTATAGTTTTCCGTATGATTGACCACCGTATTATTGAAGCTGTTGTCTTTGACTTCCTGACGCTCGTACTGCATAGCCGCATCATAAGCCAGACGTTTTTCCGGATGAGACAATACTTCAAACGCCTGTCCGATGGCTTTAAACCGCTCCGCATCTTTCTGAATATCCGGATTGACCACCAATTTGCCGTAAGCCTCGCGGATAACGTTAATATCAGCATCCTGAGACACGCCCAAAATTTCGTATAAATTCAATTGTTCCATCTGTATTCCTATCCTTTATGAATCGACTGCAACATGAACATCTTGCGGATTGAGCGTCCTCAGGTTTTCAGGCTTCATGCCTACGATAAACCCTCGTTTACCGCCATTGATAAAAATCTCGTCCAAAGCCCAAATACTTTCTTCCACATAAACCGGCAACGCGGTTTTCATACCGAACGGCGACGTACCGCCGACCAAATAGCCTGTCCATTTCGCCGCCTGATCCGCCGTTGCCGGCTCGATGTGTTTCAAGCCCAGTTCACGCGCCAGATTGCGGGTGGAAATATGTTTGTCGCCATGCATTAAAACAACCAAGCCTTTTTTATGCTCATCCTGCAAGACAATCGTTTTGATGACTTGATGCTCGGGCTTGCCCGTACATTCGGCAAAACGCGCCGTACCGCCGTGTTCTTCATACGCGTAAACATAAGGGATAAAATCGATTTTTTTACTGCGTAAAAAGCGCACCGCCTGCGTAACCGGATATTCTGCTTTACTCATGGTTGCTTTCCGCCATCCTTTTCAGACGGCCCCTCTTAAATGTGGAACGTAAACAGTCGCAATGTTACCATACCTTCTTTTTGAAATCAGGAGACAACATGGACATCCGCTATCTTGGCACAAGCAAACGCTATTCGGAAGCCGTCGTAGCCAACGGCTTGGTTTTCCTCTCCGGCATGGTTCCCGAAAATCCTGAAGCCGATGCCAAAGCGCAGACTGAAAATGTTTTGGCGCAAATCGATTCATGGCTCGCCCAATGCCAATCCGACAAAGCCCACATTTTAGAAGCTACCATCTATCTGCCCGATATGAACAACTACGCCGCTATGAATGAAGCCTGGGACGCATGGACAGCCCCTGAACGCGCTCCGGCCCGCACCTGTATCGAAGCGAAACTGGCTTCGCCCGACTGGAAGGTTGAAATCAAAATCACCGCCCTTCAAATCAAATAAAACACAAATATCAGGCCGTCTGAAAACGCCGCTTCAATCAAACAAGCGCAGTTTTTCAGACGGCCTTTATTCTTTTGAGGTACAATACCGCCCTTAAATTTTTCTATTATTTCAAAGCACAAACAGCCATGTCCAAAAAAACCAAGCAAGAATTAGAAAACAACAAACTCAGCAAACGCCTGCGCCACGCCGTCGGCGATGCCATTAACGATTTCAATATGATCGAGCCGGGCGACAAAATCATGGTCTGCCTCTCAGGCGGCAAAGACAGCTACGCCCTTTTAGATATTCTGCGCCAGCTTCAAGCCAGTGCGCCGATTGATTTTGAACTGGTTGCCGTTAATCTCGACCAAAAACAGCCGGGCTTCCCCGAAGAAGTATTGCCGACCTATCTCGAAAGCATCGGCGTTCCCTACAAAATCGTTGAAGAAGACACCTACTCCACCGTTAAACGCGTATTGGACGAAGGCAAAACGACTTGTTCGCTGTGCAGCCGTTTGCGCCGCGGCATCCTCTACCGCACCGCAAAAGAATTGGGCTGCACCAAAATCGCCTTGGGACACCACCGCGACGACATCCTTGCCACCATGTTCCTGAATATGTTTTACGGCGGCAAACTCAAAGCCATGCCGCCCAAACTGGTCAGCGACAACGGCGAACACATCGTCATCCGTCCTCTGGCGTATGTCAAAGAGAAGGACTTGATCAAATATGCCGAGCTGAAACAATTCCCAATCATCCCATGTAACCTCTGCGGCTCGCAGCCCAACTTGCAACGCCAAGTCATCGGCGACATGCTGCGCGATTGGGACAAACGCTTCCCCGGTCGTATCGAATCTATGTTCTCCGCCCTGCAAAACGTCGTTCCGTCACATTTGGCCGATACCGAACTTTTCGACTTTGTCGGCTTGGAACGCGGTCAAAGCCTGAAACACGGCGGCGACTTGGCATTTGACAGCGAAAAAATGCC
Organism: Neisseria sp. P0019.S002; assembly: GCF_051957155.1. Taxonomy (NCBI): domain Bacteria; kingdom Pseudomonadati; phylum Pseudomonadota; class Betaproteobacteria; order Neisseriales; family Neisseriaceae; genus Neisseria; species Neisseria sp. P0019.S002. The sequence goes on along the minus strand of NZ_JBQCWS010000001.1, from coordinate 588,995 downwards.
GGAACGTTTCTCCGACGGCAGCGAAGAAGACGAAAGCGAAATTAAAATCGAACCGCAAAAAGCCGAACGCAAAGTCATCAATATTTTGGCAAACAAACCCAAAACCTGCGGTTTATAATTCCATTTAATTTTCAGACGGCCTTTCGGTAGCTATTTACCGAAAGGCCGTCTGAATATTCATATTTAAAATTTTTCTATTCTTTTTTATCTATTCTTTCCCTGACAAACCGTGCAGCAGCAATCCTAATACGTCTTGCGGCAGCTTTTGCGGCGCGGCGGCATAAAGCGCGGTCAGTTGAGGATGGCGCATCAATATATCCGCCTGACGGATAAACAGGTCGATAAGTTCCACCGGCAAATCAGGCTGAATCAGGCGGCGTTGCTGCAGAGTATGGAAGAATCCGCGCATAAAGGCGTATTTTTCTTCGTTCAATTCGTGGAAAAACCGCTCCAGCTCCAAATCGGTGTTCTCTTCGATGTCGCGCAGGAAAGCGGCGGAATAGAGTTCTTCAAACGATTGTCTTTGCAGGGCAAACACAGCCTCGGCGGCTTCGCGCAGGCTGCATTGCCGTTCAAGCAGATTTTCAAATTCGGCACGGACGCGGTTTTTCTGCTCGGTAACAATTTCCTGCAAGAGTGCGTTTTTACCGCTGTAATATTTGTAAAAAGTGACGCGGCTGACGCTGGCCTCGGCGCAGATACTGCCTACGGATACAGCAGAAAAGCCATGTTCGCGGAATAGGCGGCGAGCGGTGTCGGCGATGGTTTGTTGTTTGCTGGCAGTCATGACGGTAAGAAGATTTTGATTTTGTTCATAAAGGTTTTTCATTAAAGTTATCCGCAAGTCGGATACTCATCATATTTCCCCACGGCGGCAATGGCAATACGGCGGCGTTTCAGACGGCCTCTTTCCTTATTCCTTCACTGCCCTACTGATAGAGGCTGTCGGATGCTTAGCAGGCTAAATTCATGAAAATTACATAATTTTCCTCCTCCAACCTTCTTCCCCAAATAGGAGAGGGATTTTTTTGGACGATTCACAAGATAAGAGGGAAGTAAAGTGAATGATAAACACTTGCATTCCTGTTTCTTATTTCTTATACTTTACATTAATAGTTTGTTTTATGTAAATGTGTAAACACAAATATTTGCATACTGACGGAGCAATTGGATTACCTGATGTTCAATCCACCCCGACGTATGCCGTCTGAAAGGATAAGGAAATGCAGAAACACACCCTCCGCCGCCTCCCCCTATTGATTGCCGCCGCTTTCGCCTCCGAATGGATTTATGCTGCCGATGCGGTGCAAGATGCGGAACAGGTGCAGTTGGAAGAAGTCGTCGTAACCGGCGAACGCACCAACCGCAGTGGCTTTGAAACCGCCACGTCCAACCGCGTTTTCTCCACGCCGAACATCGACCGCAGCGGCCACAACCTTTCCGCAACCGACCTGCTCAAACAGACTGTGAACACGGTGGACTTGGGCAGCGGCAACGATTTGCCGACCGTGCGCGGCGTGGACGGCTCCGGCCCTGCCGTCGGTGCGGTGGCGTTTTTCGCGGGCACGCGACCGCGCCTGAACCTGTCCATAGACGGCCGCTCCGCCACTTACAACGAATTCGCCTTCGGCACGCAGTCGCTGTGGGACATGCAGCAGGTGGAAGTCTTGCGCGGGCCGCAAAGCCATGTGCGCGGGCAGAACGCGGTGGCTGGCGCGGTGGTGATGCGTTCCAAAGACCCGACCGACGAATGGGAAGGCGCGCTGCGCTTGGGTTTAGGCAACCAGAAAACGCGCAACATCGCCGGCGTAGTGTCTGGTCCGATTGTGAAAAACAACCTTGCCTTCCGCTTGAGCGCGGAACGGCAGCAGCGCGAAAGCTACGAGCCGTTCGTGTCCTATGAGCCGACCGGCAACCCGCGCCGCGTGGAAAACACCAACGTGCGCTTCAAACTCCTGCTCACGCCCGAAAACCATCCCGATTTTTACAGCCGCCTGACGCTGAACCACATCCGTTCGCGCGCGCCGCAAAATGAAATCATGGGCAACACCGCCAGCCGCCGTTTCTTAAAAGAAAAGCCCGTGTTCGTAACCGGCTCGACATCGGGCATCTGGGACGTATCGTGGCAACTTAACGACTATCTGAAACTGGAAAACAAACTGGTTTACGGCCGCTACCACAACGAGCGGCTGCACCTGCCGATGACCGTCAGCCCGCAAGGCGTGCCCGCCGAACTCAAAGGCCGCGAACTGCAATGGGAGCCGGTACTGCATTTTTCCAACAAAGGCCGTCTGAAAGGCCTTGCCGGGCTGCACTACTTCCGCAGCAAACAAGACGAATGGGTAGATATCCGCAGCGTCGGCGGCCGCAACACCTTTGACGACCGCAATAACGTGCGTGCCCTGTTTGCCGAAACCACATACAGCCCCAGCGAAAAATGGGACATCACGGCCGCCGCCCGCATTGAAAAAGAAACGCACAAACGAAGCGGCGGTAGCGGCGCACTGCACCTTGATTTAGACAAAGGCCAGACCGTGTTCCTGCCCAAAATCGATATCGCCTTCAAACCCACCGACCAATGGGTCAGCGGCATCAAAGCCGCGCGCGGCTACAACCCCGGCGGGGCGGGCATCACCTTCGGCCGCCCCGTCGTAACCTACACTTATGAACCCGAATATGTGAACAACTACGAGTGGTACACCCGCTGGCGCAGCGCAGACCGCCGCCTGCAACTCTCTGGCAACCTGTTCCTGAACCACTACCGCGACATGCAGCTCCCCTTCTATCTCGGCACCAATTCCGTCGTCATCCGCAACGCCAAAAAAGTCCATACCTACGGCGCGGAACTCGCCGCCGACTGGCAGGCGACCGACAGCCTGAAACTCACCACCGGACTGGGGCTGCTCAACACCAGAATCAAAAGCTATCCCGACAGCGGCATCGAAGGCAACAAACTCGGCCGCGCGCCCAAATACACCGCCAACATCGGCGTGAAATACCTGAACGACAAAGGCTGGGAAGCCGGCGGCGACGTGCGCTTCTACGGCGGCTACTACTCCGCCACCGACAATGCCGAATCGGGCAAAATCGGCGCGTACAACCAAGTCAACCTCTACACCGCCTACAACTTCAAACAAGGCCGCGTCTCGCTCTACGCCGACAATGTGTTCAACCGCCGCCAACCTATATTCATTTCCAGCTCCGACCGCCAAGACGCGCTCTACCAACGCCCCAGAAGCGTGGGCATGAGCGCGGAATGGAAGTTTTAAATGAAGCTGAAATGATGAAGGCCGTCTGAAAAAAACATAGGTCGGACATTTATGCCCGACCTACTGTTTATTCCTCCAAAACACCCAAAGGAATCCCATGCACTACTTCACCCCCGCCAAAACCCTGCCCGAAGGCACCATCTACCTAACCGACCTGACTCACGTCGCCGACTTCGCCGACTGGCTAACCGAATTCGAAACCCTGTTAAACCAAACCTCCCGCTTCGCCACCGTCTGCACCCCGATGCGGCGGCAGGTAAGCGACGAACAGCGCATTGCCGACCGTAAAACTTACATCGAATGGATAAAGGCACATCGGCCGCAACTGTCCGAACGCTGCGCCGCCATGCTCCTTATCGAACCCGACGCGGCACAACTGGCGTTCTTCCGCGAACAATCGTCCAAACTCGGCCCCGCGCTGGGCGTGAACTACATCGTTGAAGCAGATGAAACAACCGCCCTACTTCGCGCAGAAGAAGCGTTGAAGGCCTTCTGAAAAGATACTAAACCTATTTAAATACAAATCAAGTATTGCCACCCAATATATTCAGACGGCCTTGTCCCTTTATTTGCCTCATCTTCAAAAGAATCATGTGATGTCCGACAATCAGACTTCCCCAAACTCACGCGACTGGCTGCTGCTTATCGGCGGCAGCACTTACAAATTCACGCTAACCGGTTTTTATCTGGTAGCACTGGTCGCTATTTTGAAAAATCACGGTTATAGCCTGAATCAACTGAGCTGGATTCATTTAATCGGCAGTATCGAAGCAGCGAAGGTATTGTTTGCCGCACTGATGGAGCGGCGGCCGGCAGGGCGGTTTCGCGGCTGGCTGCTGACGGCGACGCTGGGGCTTTCGGCAGTGTTCGGGCTGATGGCCTGTACCGACATAACGCAGAACTTCGCGCTGCTTTTGACCTGCTGCGTACTGCTCTCGGCGATGTCGGCGGTGTACGGCTGCGCGATGCTGGGTTTGTCGTGCATTGTCCTGCCGCACCGCGAACGTGGTTTCGGCGGCGTGATTCAAACGATGGCGGCACGCGGCGGCAAGATGATCGGCGGCGCGCTGGTGTTGTGGCTGTATCAGGAATATGGACAGACGGCGGCGGCCGGCTTTATGCTGGCGTTCAGCCTGCTGATGCTGCTGCAACTCTTGTACTACCGCGAGCCGGAAAGTCCGACTGCGCAAGGCAGTTGGACGGCGTTGACAGCACGGCTGGTTTCTTTTTGGCGGCGGCCTGAAACAGGCTGGCGGTGGCTGGTTTTGCTGTTTGCCGTTGCCGCACCGTATGCGTTTATGGCGGCGACTTTTGTGCCCAAACTAGCGGATTTGGGCTTCACTCCGAAACAGACGGGCGGAATTTTGGCGGTGGGCATTCCTGTTGCCTGCCTGATTGTGACTCCGCTGTCGGGCTGGTTTTCGCGCAATTATCCACGCCGCAAACTTGTGTTCCTGCTCTACGCGCTGCAACTGCCGCTTTTGGCGTCCATGACCGCCATCGATACGCTCGCCCGCGTCCACCCTTGGCTGCCCCCCGCGCAAATCATCGCCCTTAGCCTGAGCTACACGCTGCTGCTGCCGGTGATACTGGCGTTGGTGATGGACAAATCCGACCGCGCCACCGCTGCACTCGACAGCAGCCTGCAATTTTCCGTCGTCCTGCTCGGTAGTTACGCGGCCGGTTTCGCCGCCCTACGGCTGGCAAAGGCTATTGGTTATACAGATGCGTATTGGGTTGCAGTGTACTTAGCCGTATTGGTAGGCCTGCTTTTATATTTGAATAGAAATTTATTCAATCATTCAGAGCATGATTCACAATAATTCACTCAGATATTTATCCATCGATTTTAATTGGGTGCGCCTCCGGATAATTTTTCATTTTATTGCACAATCTCTCATGAAAATATAACAAAACGTGCCCATAATACTGCCGTTATTACACTCTTAAATTCAAAAGGAACCTCATGACTGCTGTTCTCATCGTTCTCGGCTTGATCGCCATTGTTGTCGGCATTTTAGGCACGATTTACCCTGCCTTGCCCGGATTGGGTTTGATGTTTGGTGGCGCATGGCTGTTGGGTTATGCTGGCGATTATCAAGTGTTTGGCTCGGGTACGCTGACATTTTTGGCCATCGTTGCCGTATTCGGCACTGCGATGGACTATGTGGCGGGTGCATTGGGTGCAAAATATACCGGTGCTAGCAAAACCGCAGTTTGGGGCGCGTTTATCGGCGGTATCGTCGGCGCATTCTTCTCCATTCCCGGCTTGTTGCTCGGTCCGTTGACCGGTGCGGCCATCGGCGAATTTATCGCACGCAAAGACACTTGGCAGGCAGGCAAAGTCGGTATCGGTACGTTTATCGGCTTTATCATCGGCACTGTGGCCAAAATCGGCTGCGCATTGACCATTGCAATGACCATCCTGTTTGTTTGGTTGGCCTCGTTGTTCTAAGACAAAACATTAAAGGCCGTCTGAATTTCAAGCATTCAGACGGCCTTTTCATTTCACTATTTATTTGCCGCAGCAGGCTTTGTACTTTTTACCGCTGCCACATGGGCAAGGATCGTTGCGCCCCACTTTTTCGCCTTCGCGGCGTACGGTTTGCGGTTTATTGATGATGGCCTGCCAATACCAGTAAATATCCAGCAGGACATGCGGCAAATCAGACTCCAGCTGGGTCAGCTCTTTTTCATTCAGATGCAAGATGACTTCGCCGTTTTCCTCATCGTCATAGATGCCGCCCAAAGCCATAATCGGATAGAACAAATCTTCAAACTCTTCCTGATCGACTGCTTCAAACCAATCGGTAGGCACAATATCCAGTGCGTAAAGGTAGGCGTTACACCAAGTGTAAAAATCCGGATTGCCGGCTTCATCTTCATAAAACCACAAATCAGGCAAAATTTTCTCGTTTAGCTTCATGCGCATATCGGCAGCCATTGCCATGACCAAACGCTCGATTTCGGTGCGCTCTTTGGCATCAAACAAAGATTCTTCACCTAAAATCTCAGGCAGCCAGTTGGTCGGATTCAAAGCATCCGGACCGCTCAATAAAGCCATCATAAAACCTTGAACCTCATCACAACGCATGGTGTTGTGGGCTTCGGATTTGGCATCCAGCAATTCCATCAAGCGGCTGCGTGCCGCTTCATCAAAAGTCAGTATTTGCATTTTTGTTCCTTAAAATAAAATCGTATTATTGTTTTCGGACGGCCTGGGCATGGATACGCTGCCGCATTTGTTCAAACAGACAAACCGTCGCCGCCATCGCGACATTCAATGATTCGGTTTGCCCCAACATTGGGATTTTGACACAGGCATCGGCTTTCTCTTTTACCGTTTCGCTCACGCCGCTGCCCTCGTTGCCAAACACCCAAGCACAAGGTTGACTGAGGTCCATTTCATACAAACCGATATTGCGACCGCCCAAGGCAGTTGCCCAAATTTGATGCTGATACGTTTCCATCCAAGCGGATAATTCCACTCGGCTGAAAATAGACAGCAGAAAATGCGCGCCCATCCCCGCTCGCAACACTTTAGGCGACCAGATATCCACGGAATCATTGCCGCACACGATTTGCCTGACTCCTGCTGCCGCCGCGCTGCGCAAAATTGTGCCTGCATTACCGGGGTCTTGTACCCGCTCCAATACCACACAATCGCCGTCTGAAGGCAAGTCTGCCTGTTTCGGAATATCAATCCAAGTCATCACATCATCGGCATCGGTCAGACTGGTGATTTTAGACAATGCCTCGTTACCGACCCAAGTAATCAATCCCTCATCCAACTGCGCCACAATCTCTTGAATTTCAGGATGTTGCTGTTTCTTTTCAGGCAGATAAACCTGTTTGGGCATACCGCCGCTTTGCAAATAAGTTTGCAGCAGATGTACGCCTTCCAATACGGTTTCACCGCTTTCGCGCCTTGCTTTGACTTGCGTTAACAGACGAAATAAATGTTTGAGCTGTTCGTTTTGAGCAGAGGTAATCAGTTTCATGAAGCGCATTATAACTGTTTTGACTTCGTTGAAGCTATGCTTTCAGACGGCCTGACGGTTTTGCTACGAAAATAAAAAACCCTTGCAATAAAGCAAGGGTTTTGCATGATTTCATTTTTTACTGCACAACAGTCTGCTGCTCATTTTGCTGCTCGGTGCGAACAGTAGGACGGTTTTCAAGTTTGCCGTCTTTTGCCGCATTCGGCACAACAGTCTCACCAGGCTCTGAAGCCGCTTTATCACCAGGCGTACCGCTTACTGGAATGATATTTTGGGCAGGCTGAGTATTAGACTTCTCTGCAACCGGCATAGCGTCGCGAGAAGTTTGCGGTGTAAATTGCCATACTGCAACAGCAATCGCACACACACTGGCAGCGGCCGCGAAGAATTTAAAGAAGCCGCTATTGGCCGCTTCACGCTGAGCATATTTTTCCTGTTTACCTTCAGCTTCGGCTTGAGGCACTGTAAATGCTTTGCTTTGCATGGTTTCATCAGCCACCTTCGCCGCCGCACCCTGACGGATACAGTCGCCGATAATATGGTACTCATGCCAAGCGCGCAATGCTTCCTCGTCTGCCAATACGGCATCCAGCATCTCATCAGTCAATGCTTCACCGTCCATCAATGCAGACACATACTCCAATGCTTTATTTGTTTTGTCGTTCATTTTTATTACCACCTTTGATCTTCAGAAGTATCCAACAGCGGCCGCAAATCTTTTGCAATCAGTTCACGCGCTCTGAAAATACGCGAACGTACAGTACCTATCGGACAATCCACTACCCGAGCTATTTCTTCGTAAGACAAGCCATCCATTTCCCTAAGTGTAATGGCTTGACGCATATCGTCTGGCAGTTGCGCAATGCTTGCTTCGACGGTCTGCAAGATTTCCCGATTCATCATTTCAGCTTCCGGCGTATGGTAATCCGCAATCTGATCGGTTAAATCAAGAACATCTCCCTCCTCATTGGCTGCTTCCGAGCTGACAAAAAACTGGCGACCCGAAGTGGTCAGGAAGTTCTTTGCTGTATTGATACCGATACGGTACAGCCATGTATAAAACGCACTCTCACCGCGAAAATTAACCAGCGCACGATAAGCCCTAATCATTGCCTCTTGGGTTACATCGTACACTTCATGCTCATCCTGAATAAAACGGGAAATCAGTCTGTTTAGCCGACGCTGATACTTGGACATCAGCATCTCGAATGCCTTATGGTCACCTTTCTGCGCGCGCTCCACCAAAACTTGATCTATTTGGCGATCGTTCATACCCAACCTTTAATCGTTTTACTGCTTTAAACCAAAAAATAGTAAAGCGTGCTGTGCACAATAAAGACAGCATCGCTTTGAAATAGTTCCACAAGATTACATTTAATCGCAAAAGTTTATTCGTGCAGATGCTCTAACATAAGCTGTATTGCTTATTATATATACACTTAGTACAAGTAGTTAAATTACTAATACTTACTAAATTTACAGTTAGTCTCTTTGCTTTTCTGCTATATATTTAACCAACTTTTCATGAACAGGCAGATAGCCTTCCCCTATTTGAACATCGCTTCCCACCCGAAGATTAACAACAGCAAGGCACTTGTTGCCCATACTTAGGATAATCGGCCAATATTTACGGACGAGTGGCACAATATGACACTCTTGCAATAGTTTTTCGACTGATTTTTCCCTCTGTCCCGACTGAATCACATCACTTTTGGCCACACTTCTAAGTACCGCTGGCTTCTCCAACTCCTCTGCCGACAAACCTCCCTTAAACGGTAATAAAACAAAACCATTTTCGAGCAAAATATCTTTCAGACGGCCTTGAACTTCCCTGCCATTACACCAAGGCAGTTTTTGAAACTCACTTTCCTGACAAACAAACAGCTTGTCCCGATATGCGACCAGTTTTCCGTCTGGCAAATTCAACTTCGCCTGATCTGCGGTTTCCAATACTCGGGCAAAATCGGCAATACTGTGATAAGAAGGCAATGATTCTGTTTGTTTTCGCAAAAAATACCAAAGCAGCCGACGACGCAAAAGCGGCGTACATTGCCGCCACAGGCTGATGCTAAATATCCCGTTTGGAGTGATGCGCTGGTATTCAGACTCAATCAATTCATCTAAAAGCTGCAAATCTTCCTGCAATAATCGAACATTGGCACAAATTTGCTGCTCAAAATTCGGAATACGCTGCTGCCATTGCGGCAAAGCCTGATTTCTCATCCAATTGCGTAAATAGCCGGAGTCTTCATTACTTTCGTCTTCGACAAAAGACAGCCCCCACTGTTGCGCATACTCAGCCAATTCCTGACGGGAAAATGCCAAAAGCGGCCGCCAAATTTGAATCTCTTCATTTAAATCACGCCATACCGGCATGGCCGCCATACCGCGCAATCCCCCCCCGCGCACAGCCGACAGCATAAATGTTTCGATTTGATCATTGCGGTGATGTGCCAAAACAATAATTTTCTTCAGGCCATCTGAAAATGCCTGATATCGGGCCGCCCTGGCCGCCGCTTCCAAACCTTTTCCTTGTTTTTCCACATTGACACGGCACACCCGCAAGGCAACATTCAGACGCTGACAATAATCCTGACAAAATTTAGCCCAATTGTCGGCATTGGTACTTAAACCATGATGAACATGGAGGGCACGCAAATCAAAATGGCGAAATTCGCGCATCCGATGCAAAAGATGCAATAGGACGACAGAATCCAATCCGCCACTCAAGCCAACTTCAACAACAGTATGACTCGGCAAATCAGGAAAAGCTGCTTGAAAACTTTTAAATAGGGAATCAGGGGATACTTGCGACATTTTAGACGGCCTGAAATTGTGAATGACTCAAAAATAGAACACAAAAAAAGCAAGCAGCGACATCTGCTTGCTTTTTCAGCAGTCAAACTTATTTATCGGTAAATTTACCGTAAGCCATGATGCGGTCAAAACGGCGAGAAAGCAAGTCAGGCATAGTCATGCTTTGCGCTTCGCTTAATTGCTGTTCCAAAACGGTTTTGACGTTTTTCATCGTGGTTTCAAAATCACGGTGTGCGCCGCCCAAAGGCTCATCAATCACTTTATCGATGACGTCCAATTCTTGCAGGCGTTTGGCGGTAATACCCAATGCTTGCGCGGCATCTGCTGCCTTTTCAGCAGTTTTCCAAAGAATAGAGGCACAACCTTCGGGAGAAATCACCGAATAAGTCGAGTATTGCAGCATATTGACGTAGTCGCCGACAGCCACTGCCAATGCACCACCCGAACCGCCTTCGCCAATAATGGTGCACAATACCGGCACATGCAGGCGGGTCAGTTCGTATAAATTACGGCCGATGGCTTCAGACTGGCCGCGTTCTTCCGCGCCAATGCCAGGATACGCACCCGGGGTATCGACAAAGGTCATGACCGGAATATTGAATTTTTCGGCAGTCTGCATCAAGCGCAGTGCTTTACGGTAACCCTCAGGACGCGGCATACCGAAATTACGGCGGATTTTTTCTTTGGTATCGCGGCCTTTTTGATGACCGATAACCATCACGCTTTGGCCGTTGAAACGCGCCAAACCGCCGACAATGGCATGATCGTCAGAATAATGGCGGTCGCCGTGCAACTCTTCAAAATCAGTAAAAATACCGTTGATGTAGTCCAAAGTATAAGGACGTTGCGGATGACGGGACACTTGTGAAATTTGAGCCGGAGTCAGCTTGCTGAAAATCGACTTGGTCAACTCGCTGCTTTTCTTTTGCAGTCTGGCAATCTCGTCGGAAATATCAACGGCAGATTCGTCTTGTACGAATCGCAACTCGTCGATTTTATTGGTTAATTCGGCGATGGGTTGTTCGAAGTCCAAAAAAACGGGTTTCATAAAACAAAGCTCTCGGTAACGGTTGCTGACATGATACGCTAATCAGACGTATTTGACAGCATTTCTCAAAGGGAAACTGCCATCTTTTGCAATAAAAAATCTTTCAGACGGCCTTTAATAAAGAAATAGTATATCTGCACTAAACGAATGAAGTGCCGTATCTTATGATAAACTTCAATTCAGTTCAATCATTTCAAACAGGCTATGAAAAACGATCATGACAATTCGTCCATGCGCTTGGACAAATGGCTGTGGGCCGCGCGCTTTTTCAAGACCCGCGCGCTGGCACAAAAACATATTGAGCTGGGCAGGGTTTTGGTAAACGGCTCAAAGGTGAAAAACAGCAAAAATATTTCTGCTGGCGACACCATCGACATGACTTTGAACTCCCTGCCCTATAAATTCAAAGTTGCCGCGCTCAATCATCAACGCCGCCCGGCACCGGAAGCGCGTTTACTCTACGAAGAAGACATGAAAACGGCTGCCGAACGCGAAGCTCAAAAACAACTCGACCAAGCCAGCCGCATCAGTGCTGCTTATCCGGACGGACGCCCAACCAAACGCGACCGCCGCCAGCTTGACCGTATGAAACGCGATAGCTGGTAAGCGTTGAATCCATTATTTCAGACGACCCCATATCCATGCCGTCTGAAAACCAAAAACAGGCAGAACATCCTGCCTGTTTTTTATTTGTGATGATTAAAATTTATATTCTAACTGACCACGAATAACGTTTACGTCCTGCTTATCTGTGCCGATGGTAGGCGTAACCTGTTTGCCGGCCAAATAGAAGCCTTTGAGTTTCCAGTTTTTCCAAGGAATATAGGTCGCACCGATTTGCACACCTTGGACGTTTTTGCTGTAATCCTCAACAGAAGAGACACCGGACAACGATCCGACACGGCGGTAGTTCAAGAATACGTCGTAAGAATTGCGGACGTTCCAGTCGGCTGATTTATAGCGCACTTCAGTGAACACGCCATCATTTTTAATTTTTTGTCCGGCATCATTATAGGCTTTGATATTGGACTTGCTGACTGCGGCCATCCAATGCCAATCATCATTAAACTTGATGTCCGTACCGATTTCTCCGAAGACCGCATTTTTCTTCGCACCGCGTACATCGATGTCTTTCATATAGCTGACGGTTGCGCCGACGTTGATATTCTCATTCACAGGCAACATGCTTTGAACCGCGGCAAAATGTCTGCGACGGCCGCCAATGCCCCATGCGTTGTCGTTCAGATTGCCAGTACGACGACCTGCATAGATTTTGGTCGGCAGGGTTTTATTGTCGAAGAAGATTTCGCCGCCGGTTACTTCGGCATCCCATACGCGGCCGTATGAAGAGAACGCACCAAATTTACCGACACGCGCTTTAATGTTATTGTACAAAGTGCCTTCGGCATACAGTTTATTCACCGGCACATCATGATCGCCATTGAATTTACCGGTTTCCAAATCGATATTCGGCTCGATTTGCGCAACCAATTTCCAGTCTTTGTACAGTTTTGCGCGTAACCAAAACTCCGCATTAAAGTTGGCATTGGTATCTTCAGGCGTCGGATTGATGCCGCTGTTGTTGGCATTGATGTCTTTGGTATCCGCACGCACGCGCAAGCCACCATTTACAGTCAATAAATCATTGAAAATACTGATTTTATCGTCATCTTTGCGAATAATACTGCCGGAATTGACGTAATCATTGGTGGTGGACAAAGCCGCCGCATCACGTCCGCCATCAGCATTTTCTGCCAATGAATAAGACGATGAAGCCAATAAAATACAGGTTGCAATCAGTTTGGTTTGAAATTTCATGCCGACTCTCCAAAAGAAGGTATTGAAAGTGAAGTATTCGATAAAGCGTACAAAATTATGAATTTCGTATAAATTATTCATTTTATTTACTAATTATTTTTATCGTATGTAAATTAGTGTAATCAGTCAAGCAGATTTAAACGCTTTATCCTCTTTCAGACGGCCTCTTGATTCAAGTCAAACGGAAGCCTGCTCATCAGGCTGTTCAAACTGCCATTTCAAGGCATCGGCCAATGCCGTCCTGCGTTTTTGATGGCATCCCACAGCCTGACATAATTCCTCCGCATTTCCCCAAAACACAAAACGTTCACGCGCACGGGTAATGGCTGTGTAAAGCAGAGCCTTATCTAAACCTCGAGCCTCTTCTTCACTCTCCGTCGTTGCAGGCACTGACGGAGGTAACAGCCATACTTCCCGATATTCCGAACCTTGGCTCTTGTGCACAGTCATGGCAAAAGCCGATTCAAAATCGGGCAAACGGCTGATGGCAATTTTTTTGAATCCATCTTTCTCAGGAAAATAGGCAGACAAGCCATTCAACGATTCTTTATCCGGCATAATCAGCCCGATGTCGCCGTTAAACACTTCCAGCATGTAATCATTGTGCGTAATCATGATGATTTGTCCGGCAAACCAAGGCATTTCACCCGAAACCTTGCCTTGTCGTTGCAGGTATTCTTGATAAGCCTGATTCAAATCATCCGCATCCTGCCGCCAAGCCGCCAATACCACCACATCGGCCGCATGACCATAGGCGAGTGCAACATTATTCTCTGCCACGGCCTGCCAATAATCCTGTTGCTTTTGATACAGCAAGGCGACCTGCTCTTTCAGACGGCCTGATTTCATTTCCAATTCTTTGGGGAACTTGTCAAACTGTTCGACCGCAGTTTGCTTTTCCCCGGAAACCACCGCCCTTGCCAAACAGCCGATACCGCTGTCTGCACCAAAACGGTGGCTGAACGTCAATTTGGCATTGTTTTGCGATAAAGCCTGTGGCTGCCCTTTAATCTCAAAGCCATGATTGGGCAGGTACACTTCCAGCTTTTCAGCGGTTTCTTTATCCAAAGCCGTCGGACGCGACAATGCCGCCAATACAGCTCCCAAGCCAACCGACGGCAACTGATTTTCATCACCAAGCAACACCAGACGACAGCCGGTCGGCACGGCGCGCAATAAATCCAACACCAGCGGCAAATCCAACATCGAAGCCTCATCCACCACCAAAACATCCAATGCAAGCGGATATTCATGATTGAACGCAGGGCGCATTTGCGGAGGACGCAGTTTCAACAAACGATGGACAGTCTGCCCTTCCAAGTTTTCTAAATGAGCTTTAATGCTCGGAGACAAATCAAAACCGTCCAAAGCACGTTGCAAGGCCCGTGCCATATGCGCAGCCGCTTTGCCCGTCGGCGCCGCCAACGCGATACGGGGCAGCTTCGTACTGTTATTACAAATCAGACCCAAAAGCTTTGCTACGGTCGTCGTCTTACCCGTACCCGGCCCGCCGGTAATCAGCATAAAGTTTTGCAGCAAGGCCAAAGCAGCAGCATCCCGTTGCTCTTTGCTGTCTTTAGTATCAAACCAGTCGCTCAGGCTTTTTGAAGCCGCCATGAAATTCACTTCTTCCGCCTCTGCACTTGCCAGCCGTTTGATTTCAACAGCCAAATCATGCTCCAACTGCCACATCCGCCCCAAAAACAATTTCCGGTCTTGCAGGATAAGCGGTTTATCCGCATTACCGACCAAATTCGGCAAGTTGCTTAAGGCATCGACATCCGCTTTATCCAAGTAAATAAACGAATGCCCGTTTTGCAAGGCTGCAAACAGTCGAACCACATAAGGCTCAATAACGGATGCGCCCTGTACTTCGTGGCGGCGGAAAAACGCTATGGCCGCATCTGCGGCAGAGGAAAGGATAGAGTCGGTTGGATTCATGGCTCAGGATTGATTGATACGGAAAAAAGAAAGGCCGTCTGAAAAAAAGCGTTTCCATAAATGAAAACCTATTTTTCAGACGGCCTCTATTATACCGTTCAAAGCATAAAATATTTTCCTGAAATAATAACCTTATTGCAGCACTTGCAGGCTGCCGTCTTTCATGGTCATTACCCGATCGAAACGCTCAGCCAGCTCGTCATCATGGGTCACCACAATCAAGCTGGTGTTCAATTCGCGTTTCAAATCCAGCATCATGTCCAGCACATTTTGCGCATTTTTACGGTCAAGGTTCCCTGTCGGCTCATCCGCCAACAGGCATTTCGGCTCATTGACCAAAGCACGGGCAATCGCCGCACGCTGACGCTCGCCGCCAGACAGTTCGCTCGGACGATGCAGCATACGCTTGTCCAAGCCAACCTTTTTCAACATATTGACAGCCTTCTCCTCAGCCATTGCCTTGGGCATTTTGCCGATTAAAAGCGGCATCATGACATTTTCCAAAGCAGAAAACTCAGGCAATAGATGGTGGAATTGATACACAAAGCCCAAATAACGGTTGCGCAATTCGCCCAACTGTTTTTGGCTCAAACCGCCCAAATCCTGATCCATCAGTATTACCTTGCCTTCAGACGGCATATCCAAACCACCAAGAAGGTGCAGCAACGTAGATTTACCACTGCCTGACGAACCAATAATACTCACGCTTTCCGCTTCGGCAACTTCAAAATCCAAATGATTCAACACTTGTACATTCAATGCGCCATCATTATAGCTTTTGCCAACGCCGATACATTTCAAAATTGTCTTACTCATAGCGCAAAGCCTCCGCAGGTTGGGTTTTTGCTGCACGCCAGCTCGGATACAGTGTGGCAATAAATGCCAAACCAAGCGAAATGCAGGCAATAACGGCGACATCCTTTAAATTCACATCGCTAGGCAGGTAATCGATGAAATAAACCTGTGAGTTAATCAAATGCACGCCAAACAGGTCTTCAAAAAACGCAACAATCTTGCCGACATTCCAACCCAGCAATACACCGCATACCACGCCCACAAGCGTACCGAAGAATCCCGCGAAAGCACCCTGTACCAAGAAAATCTTCATGACGCCGCCCGGGGACAAACCCAAAGTACGCAAAATCGCAATATCGGCTTGTTTTTCCGTTACCGCCATTACTAAAGAAGAAACGAGGTTAAACGCAGCAACCGCGATAATCAGTGTCAAGATAATGAACATCATGCGTTTTTCCAACTCAACGGCTTCAAAATAGCTGCGGTTGTTAAACGTCCAGTCACGCACCCACACTTCATCTTTTTTAGCATCTGGAATCAACTTGGCTATGAAAGATGGTGCATTCTGAGGATCAGCCAGTCGCAAACGCAGCCCACCGACATTTTCACCCAGTCGATACAAGACTTGCGCATCCTTGATATGCGTCATGGCCAATGTGTTATCGACTTCATAAACACCGGTTTTTACCACACCAACCACATTAAACTGCTTCAAGCGTGGCACCACGCCGGCAGGAGTAACATTACCCTCTGGCGTAATCACTGTAACCTTGCCGCCAATCTCCGTGCCCAATGCCTCAGCAAGCCCTTGACCCAAAATAATATCAAATTCGCCCGGCTTCAAATCGTCAAAACTGCCGGCCGGCATATCCTTGCCGTAATCAACGACATTTTTTTCTTCAGACGGCAAAATACCGCGTATCTGCACACCGCGCACTTCGCCGGCATTGGCAAGCAAAGCTTGATCGGAAACATAAGGCGCGCTAGCCAACACTTCCTTTTTGCCTTTTACAAATTCGCGCAAACTCTGCCAACCCGGCGCACTGCCGACATCGTAATAGCCGATTTCCGCATGAGGTGCGACATTCAACAATTGACCGCGTATCTCTTTCTGAAATCCATTCATTACCGATAACACCACAATCAGCGCCGTTACACCCAAGGCGATACCGACGATTGAAATCATGGTAATAAATGACATAAAGCCGTTGCGTTTTTTCGCACGCAGATAGCGCAGGCCTATCCAAGTTTCTAAAGAAGCCATTCAAAAATGCCTCATTCGTTTGTCAAAAAAGGCTTATTGTACCGTAAAACCGACAGGTCGTCCGATTGCCCAACTGATGTAGCATTCAGGGATAAAGTGTATGTAAAACCATGTATCTTCCCGTAAATTCCGCCGAAAAACTTGCACAATCGGCCAATCGCCCTTATTCTGAAGCTGTGACACACTTTGTCACCATCAAAAAGGAAATACACTAATGAACAGCAAAAAATTCTTGGCCCTCGTATCCGTAGCTGTAGGTTTGTCATTCAGCTTCAATGCATATGCCGCCAAAGAAATCAAAATCAGTTCAAACAATACCGCTTACTCCGACGCCGATGTTCAAAAACTGGCAGCCACTGCTGTCGGCATGGGCGTAAAAGAACCTGTCAGCCTCAACAGCGGAAACGGTGTTGTTACCGTATCCGGCAGCAGCGTAACCAAATGCGCATTTAAAGTCGGCAACGGCGATACGCCTCAAATTCAAGGCGTCAGCTGCAAATAATCTGATTTAATCAATGAAAAGGCCGTCTGAAAGACTTTCAGACGGCCTTTTTATATTGGTATTTAAGATTGGATATTTCTTCTATCGTAAACAGCCTGAGCCAAAGTACCGGCATCTACATATTCCATCTCGCCGCCCAAAGGGATTCCCCTTGCCAACCGGCTGACTTTATAAGGAAGATTTTTAAACAATTCCGCCAATACATATGCTGTCGCGTCGCCTTCGGCTGTGAAGTTGGTTGCAATGATAATTTCCTCAATATCACTCGCCTGCAAACGGGCAACCAGCTTATCTAATGCCACTGCCGAAATATCCATGCCCTGCGCCGGACTGACTTGCCCCATCAGAACAAAATACAGGCCATCATGACAATTGGCCGCCTCCATACTGGAAACATCTGCCGGCATATGCACAATCATCAAGCGGCTTTTCTCGCGTTTTTCGTCGGCGCAAATTTCACATAAATCGCCTTCGCAAAATGTATTACACATCCGACAATGCTGCACCTGCCTCAAGGCAAACTGCAAAGCATCTACCAACTCCTGCGCTTCTTCGCGTTTGTACTGTAAAAGCTGGTAAGCCATGCGTTGTGCGGATTTCGGGCCGACATTGGGCAGGATTTTTAATGCATTAATCAAACGGACAAAGGCATCAGGATTTTTACTCATGATTTCAGACGGCCTTTAAAAAGATAGCTAAAAATAAGAAAACAGCCGGAATTCATCCGGCTGCCCTACTCTAATATTTCTGCTTATTCGGCAGCATTATTAACTTGTTGTGCACCTTGCGTACGATCGATTTTCTTACCCAAATACTGGAGCAAGGCATCGAAAACATTGGCAGAAAGCTGCTGAACCAAAGCCTGTTTAGCAGCCGGAATCTGTGAATCGGCATTTTCAGGAGCAGAAACGCTCTGAACTTCCATAATCACTGGTGCAGGCATACCTTCCAACAATGCATACGCAGGTTTACCACCGACAGGACGCGCTTTCAGCAAAGCCGCATAAGCCTCCGGAGACATGGTTTTACGTGCATCTTGCGCGCTCAATTGAGAAACAGGCGACCATTGAACATCGGCAGCTTTACCGGCTTTCAATGCAGCCAAAGTTTCCTGGGCTTTTTTCTCTGCCAGTTTGGCGGCTTCAGAGCGCTGATATGCTGCACGGACATTGTCTTTGACTTCCGCAAATGGTGCGATTTTCTCTTCGCGCACTTCTTTCGCACGAATGACCCAAACGGTATCGTTGTTGATGGCGATCACTTCAGAATTGTGTTTTTTCTTCAGTACATCATCACTAAACGCGGCATTAATCAATGCTTCAGGCAAGCCGGCTTCCTTCGCGCCCGCTTTGGTCACCCATTCATCCAGGCTTTCCACTTTCAAACCTGAATTAGCGGCTGCTTTTGCCAAAGAAGACGGATCATTGAAGGTATCTTCACCCAGTTTTTCTTTAGCGGCATTAAAGGCAGAAGCCGCTTTTTTCAGTTTCAAGGCTGCTTCGATACGCGCTTTGGCTTGTTCTAAAGTCGGTTCAGCTTCGACATTCAAAACTTTAATGACGTGATAACCCAAAGATGATTTAACGGTATCGCTGACTTCGCCTTTGCCCAATGCAAATGCCGCTTTATCAAATTCTGGTCCAAAGCCGCTGCCGCCGCTTTTGCTCAGGTAGCCCAAATTGCCGCCTTTATTGCTGCTGGACAAGTCTTTGGAGTACTTGGCTGCCAGCTCGGCAAAAGCATCTGGGTGAGCTTTGAGCTCTGCAGCCATTTTGTCCACTTCTGCTTTAATTTCCGCATTGCTTGCTTCATCTCCGTTAGGCATGACCGGAATGAAAATATGCGCAATTTCGGCTCTTGGCGACAAATCTACGCTTTTACTGTCGTAAGCTTTTTGTACTTCTTCCGCACTGACGGTTTGCTTGTCAGCCAAATCCTTAATGTTCAAAGCCACATATTCCAGCTTAACGGCTTGAGGAATCAAGTAATCTTTCTTATGCGCTTCATAATACTTTTGCAAAGCCGCATCATCTACTTTGACTTGTGCCGCAAATGCTTCAGGGCTGAACGTAAATGAACGGATGGTACGGGTGGCTTGGGTCAGGTTAATCAACTGACGCGCTTGCGCATCGCTGACTAAGGCACCGTTTTGCACCAAATTCAACAGATTTTGTAATTGGAACTGTTCGCGGATATCTTCAACAAACTGATCTTCGGTCATTTTGCGCTGATCCAAATACTTCTTGAGCAAATCCTGACTGAATTTACCGGAAGCATCATGGAAATTCGGATCATCCACGATAACTTGTTTAATTTGTTCCTGAGACACAGCGATGCCCATCAGCTTGGCACCTTGCTTCAGATAAGCACGTTGCAATAACGATTGGAATACCGCATCACGCGAAGGCGCATTATTGCCGGCAGCCTGCTCGTTTTGTATCGCAATCTGTAAAGCGTGTTCGCTGACTTTCTCATCCCCGACTTTGACAATGTAATCAGAACCCGGCGAAGACAAATTATTGGCACCGAATCCGATAAAGGTCAGACCGATGATACCTAAAACAATCTGGGCGGGTGTTTTATATTTTTCAACAATATGGAACATATTTATCCGAAAGAAAAGTTTGGCGCGGCAGCCGGAAAATGCTGCCGCAAAAATCTTAAAATCCTAAAAACAGGCTCAAAGCGCGTATTGTAACGTATTTTTTCGAGGCTTGCTTTTTCAGACGGCCTAAAAACCTAAAAATACCTTATCCGAAAATTTCCTGATACGCTTCTACTGAAAATCCGACATGAACCTGTCCTTCTTTGACCAACACAGGCCGCTTGATGATGCTGGGATTCTCCACCATCAAAGCAATCGCACCTTCTTTTGTGGCGGCAGATTCTTGCGCATCTTTATCCAACTTGCGCCAAGTCGTGCCTCTTTTATTGAGCAAAATTTCCAAAGCCGCCTGCTCCAGCCAGCCATCAATCAATTCAGCAGTCGGGGCGTTTTTCTTAAAATCTACAAACTCAAACTCGATGCCGTTTTCCACCAACCAACTGCGCGCTTTTTTAACCGTATCGCAATTGGGAATACCGTATAGTTTTATCATCTTATTTATCCTTGGTTGTCTTCATAAAATCACAAATTCAGGCCGTCTGAAACTTTTCAGACGGCCTGAATAGAATGCAGCTTATTTCTTAGCAGCTTTCTTCACTTTAATCTTCACGCTTTTGCCTTGAGTGTTATTTTTACGCCCGGCTTTGACGGAAGCTGTTTTCGCCGGCGCTTTTTTCTTGCTTGCGGCTTTAGGTTTGCTTGACTTGTCAGGCTTGGAGGCAGGTTTGCTTTTTACCTTACCCTTCTTTGCCTTCGCAGGAGCAGCCAACGCTTCATCAATTTCTTTAGCCGAAAGTTTACGCTTACGCTTTTCGACAGGCTTGTCAGCAGCTGTCGGCTTGCTCACAGGTTTCGCTTTTCTACCGCCGCGTTTCTTACCGACTGAACCGCCGCTGATTAAGGTCAAATCAATCTTGCTGGTATCCAAATCGGCACGCGCAACTTTTACAGTGACCGTATCGCCCATGTTGAAACGGACACCGCTACGTTCGCCCTCAATCGCCATAATTTCAGGACGGAAGTTAAAATAATCCTCTCCCAAATCGCTGATATGAACCAAGCCGTCGATATGAATATCGTCCAAGGTTACAAAAATACCGAAACTGGTCATGCCCGAAATCTTGCCGCTGAAGACTTCGCCGACTTTGTCGCGCATATAATAAGTTTTCAGCCAGTTTTCCACATCGCGGCTGGCATCATCGGCTCGGCGCTCGCAGAAAGAAGTATGCACGCCCAAAGCCTGCCAGGTTTTATTGGGTTGGTAAGTTTGTCCGTTCAATACAGCCTTAATGGCACGATGTACCGTCAAATCAGGATAACGGCGGATAGGCGAAGTAAAGTGTGCATATGCGCTATAAGCCAAACCAAAGTGACCGTCGCAATGCGGCTCATAAACCGCCTGCTGCATAGAACGCAACATCATCACTTGCAACAGCTCCGCATCCGGACGGTTTTTAAATTGTTCGGCAAGCGCAGCATAGTCTTTCGGCGTCGGATTATCACCGCCACCCAAACTCAACCCCAGCAAACTAAGCTGCTCGCGTAAAGTGGCCAGTTTTTCGGGAGTCGGGCCCAAGTGATTGCGGAACAAAGCCGTATGTTTGTTTTTCAGCAAAAATTCTGCCGCGCAAACATTCGCCGCCAACATACATTCTTCAATCAGCTTGTGCGCATCGTTGCGGACGACGGGAACAATCTTGTCGATTTTACCGTTGTCATCAAAAATCATCTGAGTCTCAACGCTCTCAAACTCAACCGCGCCACGCTCAAAACGTTTTTTCTGCAAGATTTTAAATAACTGATACAGAGTATCAATTTGCTGCTTAAACGGATGATCCTGGCCGTCTGAAATCCAATCCCAAACTTGATTGTAAGTCAGTCGCGCATGAGAACGCATTACTGCCGGATAGAAGCGGTATTCCTTGATATTGCCTGCATAGGTAATCACCATATCGCACACCATACACAGGCGTTCGACATCAGGATTGAGCGAGCAGATACCGTTGGACAACTTCTCCGGCAGCATCGGAATCACACGGCGTGGGAAATACACGCTGGTACTGCGTTCCTGAGCATCTACATCAATTCCGTCATCAGGACGGACATAATGGCTGACATCGGCAATCGCTACCACCAAACGGTAATTGCGGCCGACTTTTTCAGCAAAAACCGCATCATCAAAGTCCCGCGCAGTTTCACCGTCAATGGTTACCAAAGGCAAATCGCGTAAGTCCACGCGCCCTTTCAAGTCGGTTTTACGCACATGATCGGGAATTTTCTTCGCAGCTTTGACACATGCTTCGCTGAATTGATGAGGCAAATGGTGCTTGCGTACAGCGATTTCGATTTCCATACCGCTGTCGGCATAATCGCCCAACACTTCAATCAGCTTAGCCACTGCAGGACGATGCGCTTCAGGATACGTCTCAATTTCAGCCACAATCACTTGGCCGGATTGCGGTTTAAATTGCGCCACGCTTTCAGGCTCTAACACGATACTTTGGCTCAAACGCTTGTCTTCGGCCTCCAAAATGGCCACGCCGCGATCCATATAAAAACGGCCGACCACTTTAGACTGCGCACGCTCCACCACATCCAAAACCGTACCTTCACGACGGCCTCTGCGGTCGATACCAGCAGGACGAACAGTAACAATATCCCCATGCATCACGCCGCGCATCTGACGCTCATACAAAACAAAATCGCCCTCGCCTGTCGGCGTTAGCGGCACGGCAAAACCAAAGCCGTCTTTATGCGCCTCGACACGGCATTTAACCAATGCCAATTTTTCTGCCGCACACACCGCGCCACGTCTGTTAATCAACACCTGACCATCACGCGCCATCGCTTTCAGACGGCGTTCGAAGAATTCATATTCATCTTCTGCAATCGACAATTCATGTGCCAAAGCTTCGATTTTGGTCGGCACACCTTTTTGTTCCAATAATTCAATAACCCATTCGCGGCTGGGCAACGGATGAGCGTAACGTTGTTTCTCCCGCTCCAAATACGGGTCTTTTTCTCGTAAATTTAAAGATTTAGTATTTTTGTTCATTTTGATAGTTGACATTCTTTTTTTAAAATATATAATAGCTGCTTCTTCGCAGTTCGGGTAGTCAACTCTACCTTAAATTGAAGAATAAAGCAAAGCCCAGGTGGCGGAATTGGTAGACGCGCTAGCTTCAGGTGCTAGTGTCCTCACGGGCGTGGAAGTTCGAGTCTTCTCCTGGGCACCAAGTAATTTGGTGCTTCTTTGCTTAAGAAAATTTAAATTGCCCAGGTGGCGGAATTGGTAGACGCGCTAGCTTCAGGTGCTAGTATCCTCACGGGTGTGGAAGTTCGAGTCTTCTCCTGGGCACCACTGATAAATCAATCAGTCAAGTTTTACATTATTCTGATAACAAGTCAGGATAATAGTCCACAGAGAGGTGGATGAGTGGTTTAAGTCGCACGCCTGGAAAGCGTGTATACGTGAATAGCGTATCGAGGGTTCGAATCCCTTCCTCTCTGCCACAGATAATTTTAAAAGATTTACGAATCTTTAGAACACAACAAAAAAGCCAGTAAATATCAAATATTTACTGGCTTTTTTGTTTGTCTAAAATTAAAAAGCTTTCTATTCGTTTTAAATCTTTTTTGTGTTTTTGTGTTATTTTATTTGTTACTGAGTGAATTATGGACTGAAAATGCCGAAAATCGTAACACCATTAACGCTGGCTCAAGTTAAGGCAGCAAGGGCGAAAGATAAAATTTATAAGTTACCTGACGGGGGTGGGCTTGCTCTTTGGGTATTGCCATCGGGGCGGAAATCATGGCGAATGCAATGTAGATATGACGGCAAGTCTGATACTTTAACGTTAGGCTTGTATCCTGAATATGGCCTTGCAGATGCAAGAGCATGGCGTGAAGAAATTTTGCAGAAAATCCGCGAGGGGAAAAATCCTAAAATATTATCTGATGATGTATCGGCTAGGTATCGGTTTGAAAATTGCTTGGTCGAGTGGTTTGAAAGATGGGCGCGCGGTGGCGGAAAAGTTGGCAAGGGAAAATCTGAGCGGTACGCTAAAAACGTTTTATCTGCTTTGGAATTGAACATTGTCCCCGTTTTTAAAGGTCGTGACATTCGAACTATAAAGACTGCAGAAATTGTGGATGTACTACGGAAGATGGAGCAGCGCGGCGTGCTTGAGTATTTACGCCGGGTAAAAGGTAGTTTGAATTTAATGTTTGATTATTATGTTGCAAGCGGAGTTATTGAAAGTAATCCTGTTGCTGTTATCGGGAAACAGGTTTTTGACAGACCTCAAGAGCGACATTTTGCCGCCCTATCCCCTAAAGATTTACCGTTATTGATTGAAAAAATAGAAACAACTGATGGAATTGGCGAGCGGGCAAGGTTACTAATATATTGGCAGCTTCTAAGTATGACTAGGCCGTCAGAAGCTGTTGGTACTATGCTTGCAGAGTTGGATTTATCGAGTGCGATATGGGAGATTCCAATTGAACGAATGAAAACAAGACCGCACATTGTCCCATTATCCAGTGCGTTGCTGCAGATTTATCGTGAAGCAATGAAGCTTAATGTAAATGGTATTTATCTGTTTGAGGGTGCTGGATATAACAAGCATCTTGATCGTGAAACGGTACGGCTGAAATTACGTAGGAAAATGGGATTGAATACAACTGCTCATGGTTTAAGAAGTCTTGCAAGAACATATTTGAGAGAGGTTCACAAGATAAGGCGTGATGTCGGTGAGCTGTTATTGTCACATGGTATTGCAGACAAAACTGAACGCGCATATGACCGCTCAGAACTTATAGATGAGAGACGTGAGGCTTTAGAGCTTTGGGGAAATGACGTGATGAATTTGCGTAAAAAATACAGATTAAATAAATGAGAAAAGGCCGTCTGAACTTGAATTTTCAGACGGCCTTTTTAAGTGTGCATAATCAAGCATAAAAATGCGTATTTTTGCATAAAAACGCATAAAAAAGCCAATACAGGAATTATAGCAAAGGCCCTGTAAATATAAGGGTTAGAGCTTAATCATACTTTGCATAAAAAAACGCACACGAGCGAGCATCGCAGGCGTGGAGGGGGAGCGCGGAAGCTCCGATACAGCGGCGGAGGATGTAAAAAAAATCCACCTGATTTTTTTTCAGGTGGATTTTCTGTTTTAGGTAGTGTTTTAGGCAGTGTTTTAAGCAGCAACGGTCAAGGAGTACGGCTTAAACTTGAATACCTCTGCCCCAAGTTGGTCATTTGCCTCAAGGAAAGCTGTCTGAATCGGCGCGATCTCATTTGCCGCGAATACCTCAGCCGCTGTACGAGCATCACCGAGGCCACCGGCAGCTTGAGGGACAACACCCATCAGGGCTGGAGGAACGCGGTGAATAGTGAGCATATCTTGGGCGGTTGTATTCTTGATATTGATGAACTCATCTTTCGCGGCAACTTCTGATATTGGTATCAGCTTGATACCATCCGGAGAACCACTGGGCGAACGCAGGAAAACATTTTTAAAATTGCCTTCACGTTGTGCGGCTTTAAACTGGTTTTTGAGTTGGTTCCAATCTGTCTGATTTAAATTGTTGTCAGTAGCGTAAACAATAAAACCGGCATGGCTGCCATTATCGTAGTATCGCCGTCTAAAGGTTGTAGCCGACTTATTAAGTTCAGCCGAACTCATCCCGGCAAGATAATCGGGAATGCCATAAACCTCTTGGGATAAATCGGGCTGCATTAGATGAACAATATCAGTTTCCGGAATAAAATCAGCATCGGTAGCAAGATGATGGCGAAGATAGAAGTAGCCATCTTTCTTCGAAGCTCTGCGCATATATAAGCCAAGACGGTTTTTCAACGTAAGAGGTTGCCCAAGCCGATTTCGCTCTACTTGTAAATAACCATTACCCAATACCAAGAAACCGAATGCCAGCTTTTTAAACTCCCCACGGCTTAACCATTTTGACGGAATAAACGTAGCTGCCAAAACATTAAGTTTGCATTGAAGCGCACTCGCATGATGAATGCCGGTGCGCATCAGTCCAGCCAAATCCGATAAATTAACAGGAGGCTCATAGTATTGACCGTTGTCCACACATTCCCATAAGTCCGCCAACCAAGTGAGACGATCATCATCGCCCCATTTGAAAACCTCAACATCAAACTGATTTTTTTCACTCATTACTAAATCCTCAACTATCAATCTCAACACGACCACTTACAGTGCCGTCTAAAGGTTCTTGGAAAAACAACATCATTGCTGCCCAGGCAAGGTCGCCGTGGCTGGCATCTTTACTTCGGACGGATTCATAAGTCGTATATTTACCGCTTTTAGTTGAAGTACGGCGTACGGAAAGGAAAGCCATCTGAATATCAAGGTCGCCACTATCCCACTCAACCCTGCCATTTTTAATAAGATTCTGCATCTTAAGTACCATCAAGCCTTTGATGTCGGGCGTGTAAGTCATACATACCGTGGATGGAAAAAACTTCTTAACCAAATCGGCAACCGCAACACCAATGCCATTAGTATCAATAACAATCTTCTGCACGTTATAAACATCAAGGAGTTTGCGTATAAAGGCTGCTTGGCTCTCAAAGTCCGCCCCTTGTAAAAGATTTTTTTGCACAATACAAAACTTATCCCGATTATGAGTTGGTGCAGTTGCCACAATTAAACCTGCAGCATCACCAGTGTAAGAAGGGTCGTATCCAATCCAAACAGGAGCATTGCCGCAAGGCCGGGCAGAGAAATCTTTATACCAATCCGCCCAAGTGTCCCATGAGTCAACCCCGCATTTTTGCAATTCAGCAAAAGTAAAAACCGAATCCCCATCAGGCATAAATTGACATTCGAACAACTGCGCGAATTTATCGGGCGAATTGCGCCGGCGCAAATAATCCAAGTCAAACAAATTACATCCCGACTCAAGCGCATCATGGATAGTTACAATCTGCCGCCACTGCGCATCGGCATCCAATCTCCCTTTTTTTAAAGCCGAATGGCTCAAATCTAGCGCAATATGCTCCGAGCGTGGTCGCCCATCGTTGTAGTCTGTCCCACTCCAAAAACCATACGCAGGATGAGCCTCACTAGACGGCGTGCTGAAAAAAGTCGTTTTCAAGTGTTTTTGTGATGCCATTGGCTCAGCCAATGTTTGCAGCTTCTGAAAATCAGGGATCCAAAAGTATTCGTCCACATACAGATTGCCGTTCCGACCCTGTGCTGTGCGGCTGTTGGTCCCTAAAAAATACAGCTCTGCCCCATTGTGCAATTGAACCGAATCACCGCCTTTCAATTCAACATCGACCATCGCCGCAAGGTTGAAAATGTACTGTCTGAATTGATAAGCCTGAGCGCGAGAGGATGACAAGAAAATCGAATTAATGCCCGTTTTGAGAGAATTTAAAAACGCCTCACGCGCAAAATAAAAAGTCGCCCCGATTTGGCGGCTTTTTAAGATATTTCTAAATCGCTGATTTTGATATTGCTGATGCCAGTATTTTTGATAACCAAAACTTTGATCTACAAAAATCTCACTCATACGGCGTATTTGCTCAGGATGTAAGAAATTCTTATGCGGCTTTTCCGTCCGTACATCTTTTGCATCACGTCCGCGAAAGTTTCGTTCGCGCGGAGGATTATCAATATTCGGAACATTTGTAACCAAGTCATCAATAAATTTCTTTTCACTGCGGCTATCTGAATCAGATTGCTTAGCAGAGCCTTGAATCAATCCCGAAAGCTGGCGAATCTCCTTATAGTCGCCGTCTGATTTCTTGGGTAAATGAATCAGCTGTATCAGTCGAGCTTCAACTGAAGCAGCTACCCGTTGCATAGGCGTGCCGCCATCCCAGTTCTCTCTTTGCTTCCAACTATGCACAGTCGCCGGCTTAATCCCAAGATGTCGACCAATGGCAGATATGCGCCAGCCCTGCCAATACAAACTGCGTGCAACAGTTCGAGGGTCAATATTCGCCGCAATTTCCACCTGATTTCTTTTTTCCATTTATTTAAGCAATTAGTAAACACAAGCGTATTTTCATGCCGTCTGAAAAAGAGAACATTGCTCTGCAAACCTTAAAAACGCACTAAGGCGGAAAGTAGATTGTCAAGGATTGGTCTTGGGGCAAAATAAAGACTTTAGTAACGGTTTCGCCAAAGAAGTCATTAATTATGAATATTAAAGATAAATGGTTTTGTATCGGCCAAAGCGGACCTACGGTTGATGGCCGTGAAATCGCATCTGACGATTTGGTACAAGCTGCCGAATCATACGACCCGAATACCTACACCGCAGTTTTAAATGTCGAGCATTACCGACCATTTTTCCCTAAATCAGAACTTGGTGGCTTAGGTTCGGTGATTGAATTAAAAGCCGAGACAGAAAACAGCGTGACAAAACTCTATGCCCGTCTTGATCCGACTGCAAAAACCCAGCAAATGATGAAAGACCGAGAAAAAGTCTTTACATCGATGGAGTTGCAGAAAAATTTCGCCAACACAGGCAAAACATATCTGATCGGCTTGGCGTTGACCGATAGCCCGGCATCTTTAGGTACATCAATGCTTAAATTTACCGTTGCGGCTGACCAGCAAGAAATCTTGTCAAATTACACCGAAATGGAAGAAAAAATGTCAGAAAAACAAACAATCTGGGGCAAGTTGCACGCCGCCATGTTTACCAAGCCTGCCGCTCCAAAAAATGAAGAAGGTCAAGAGCCGAAAGTAACTGAAGATGCGAAAGGCAAGCCTGAAGAAAAACAAGAGTATTCAGCCTTGCGTCAAGAGTTGGAGCAAGCCGCAAAAGTGGTGGCCCAGCTGGTTGACGACAACGAAAAATCTGCCGCTGCATTTGCCGCACTGAAAGAAGATTTTGAAAAGTTCAAAGCACAAGTTGAAGTTACGCCGGTAAATGCCCAGGCACCTCATTTGGGTGGTGCAACCAAGCCAGTATCAGAATTTTAAGGGTGAAAAATGCATAAATACATCAGTCAATACATCAACGCGGTCGCCGCAGCAAATGGCGTACAAAATACAGCCGATCAATTCAACGTTACCCCGTCGGTATCGCAAAAAATGCGCGAAAAAGTTCGCCAAAGCTCCGCATTTTTGCAAAAAATTAATATGGTCCAAAAGACAGAAATCGCCGGTGAAATCGTAGGTATTGGCGCAGGCTTGAACGCAAGCCGTACTCAAACGGACCCAACAGGCGAAAGCAAGGCACGCAAACCAAAAGCCGTACATACCAAAACTGGCCGTAAGTATCTGTGTGAAAAAGTAAACTTCGACACAATGATTCCATACGATGATATGGACCAATGGTCAGCCCATACAAACTACATTGAGTTGGTTAATAGCCAAATCGTCAAATCCAAAGCACTGAGCTTGATTGCCATCGGCTTTAACGGTGTCAAATCATCGCCTGATTCAGATGCCGGTCAAAATCCCTTGTTACAAGACATTAAAAAAGGCTGGCTGCAACAGTTGCGTGAAGATGCGCCTGAAAACGTGATGGGTTCAAGCAGTCAAGCAGTAGATGTTGGCCCTTCGGCTAAATACAAAAATCTCGATGCCATTGTAGTTGATGCCTGCAATGAGTTAATTGATGATGAATTTGCCGAACTGCCGGATATGGTCGTAATTTGCCATCGCACATTGCTGGGCGATAAATACTTTGCCGTAACCAATGAAGCAGGTCAAAAAGCAACCGAGCAAGTTGCTGCTCATGCCATTACGGCGGCCAAACGCGTTGGCGGCCTCACTGCCATCGCGGTGCCGTATTTCCCGAAAAACACAATGCTCATCACGCCATTGTCGAATTTGTCGATTTATTTCCACAAAACAGGTCATCGCCGCGAGTTGATTAACGAGCCGCGCTTTGATCGTGTATCCGACTACCAATCAGAAAACATCGACTACGTTGTTGAAGAGTTTGGCGCGGCCGCATTGATTGAAAATATCAAGATTGCCGAGTAAGTAATGAATGCCGTCTGAAATGAAAGTGGTAACCAGTCTGTTAAACAGTGGAGAAGTAATTTCAGACGGCATTAATTGGAGAAGAAAAAAAATGACCTCACCAGCTCGTGCTCATAAACAATCTGTCTTGGCAGGAAAAAATGCTGATATCGATTTATCCGCAGCCGAACCATACCAACGTTTGCAGTATCAGCTCGCACAAGATCGCCGAACATTATCAGGTATTAAAGGCATTGCCGACAAAATCGCAGCAAAACGTCAAATGATTGATAAATACCGCGATTGGTTAAATGAGGTGCATGAGAGCGGTAAAGCTCGGGCGACAGATACCGTTTTCACTACCGCATTATTGTGGTTGATTGATATCGGCGAAATCGAAACCGCCGTGCCATTGGCGGAATTTGCCATTGAGCAGAACATGATTGTCTCAGACCAATATCAACGCGATTTAAAAGACTTGATGTTTGAAGAAATCGCCGAACAGCTCGCATCCGGTGCTGAATTGTCAGTAGAAGCTGAAACACGCCTCATTAATAAGCTGGTTGCGGTTGACCATGAAACAGGCTTACACGAACTCAACGTCATGGATCCAATCCGTGCCAAGTTCTTGAAAGCCTGCGGTGAGCGCGCCGAAGACAATGATCCGGCTCGTGCATTGGATTTGTACGAAAAAGCCATTGAATATTTCAGTAATGTCGGTGTGAAGAAACGCATTGAGTCCCTCAAAAAGCAACTGAACATCGAAAGCAAGTAACCTCTCCCCTCACGGGAACGGCCGCCGCTGTCCTGTCTGTCATGTAAACGCATTGCGCTAATTGTCAGCCTGCGGCAAACGGAAAAGGCCGTTTTCCTTTTCTTAAAAGTATCAAATGTCATTAGTTTTTGCCGATAGCGATGAACAAGGCCGTCAAGAGTACGGACAATCAGAAATCATCAGTGGGACATTTTGGCCGCGTATTGATTTATCAGATTTACGCAATGTTATGCGCATTGATACCAATGTCAGTTCGAGCCGACTGTATCACGCTGCAATTGATGGAGTTGCCCATGTGAATGGACAGTTACGGGCTTGGAAAAAACAGGCGCAGCAAAACAGTATCAGCTCACTACATGAGTTGGACGATCCTGAAGACTATATCAATGGCGAATCCGTCCGTGTCTCTTATTACCGGCGCGCCGTCTATTGCTACACAAAGGCGATCCTGCTTGAAACGTGGGCAGATGCCGAAGCAACCGGCAAAAGTGGAGAGCGTGCAGAAGCAAAACAAAATCAGGCCGAAGACTATCGCCGCGAAGCACATTTTGCTGTTGCATCATTGATGGGTAAAAGCCGCTGTGATTCTGAGCTGATTTAAGGCTATAAAAATGGCAAAAATCAACACGATTATTACTAAAGAGGGAGATACTGCCGCCGGTATTACTGCCGCATTTTATGGCAGTTCAAAATACATTGTAGATGTGCTGGCGGCAAATCCTGATTTAAATCTATATCCCCTACTCCTACCGGCTGGATTAAAAATTGTAATGCCTGCCGTAGACACTGCCGCAGTTGCTGTTATCAAAACAATAAACCTATGGGATTAAAAAAACGTCATGCAATCCGATAAAACCACCACTGCCATCAACGCCGCCGTGATTGTTATTGGCAGTTATCACGTCCACGCCTCAGTTGCATTTGGGGCATTAATTGGTGCAAGTCTATTTGTTCTGAGCCAAAAAACATATGGGTCAATTTCGAAAGCATGGCTGTTTGCCGTCTCATTTTGCGGCGGTATTTTTGGCTATGACTCAGCGGAAGAAGTTTTGAACTGGGTAATCCCCGGTGATTGGCTTCATATCAACTCATTTACGTCTGCCGCATTATTTTCTGCCCTGCTTGTACTGGTGCTGCAAAAGCTGATGACCATTGTCAACGGATGGCCTAGAAAGGAGTAAGGATGGATAAAGTACAGACAACTGCCGTTATTGTTTTGGCGGCCACAGCCGCCGCCAGAATCATTATGTTTGATACGCGTGGAAAAACACACAAGCCATTATCATCGGCGATTGCCTATATTACTTTTGTATGGCTTGGCTCACTCGCATTCTGTGCCGCTTTTGGATTGAAGTGGCTGGCTATTTGGCTGCTTATATTTGGGCTTGCCCTGCATGCCGGCGCGGTAGTTTGGGCTGGCGGGAACATCAATAAAATTCATCCAGCAAAGAAAAGAGAGTAAAGCATGAGTAAACTTATTTGCCTGACAGCCGGCCACAGCAACACTGACCCGGGCGCAGTCAATGGGTCTGACCGTGAAGCCGATTTGGCGCAAGATATGCGCAATATCGTGGCTAATATCCTGCGCAATGATTATGGTATGACAGTGAAAACAGATGGCGAAGGCAAAGGGAATCTGCCACTGGCAAAAGCCATTACCCTTATTCGTGGCTCTAATATTGCGGTCGAGTTTCATACGAACGCGGCGGCCAATAAAACGGCCACAGGTATTGAGGCTCTCAGCCTGCCGCGCAATAAAGCTGCCTGTCAAGCAATCAGTAATGCCGTCGCGGCGGTTACAGGCTGGCGTTTGCGCGGTGAATCAGGATTTAAACCGGACAACGCCGGTCAGCATTCCCGCCTTGCCTATGCCCAAAACGGGGGCATTGTATTTGAACCATTCTTTATCAGTAATGATAAAGACCTTGCCGAATTCAAACAAAAAAAATGGACGATTTGCCGCGCTATCGCTGATGCGATTGCAAAGCTCGTGTAAGCATTATGAAAATTAAAATTACCTTAGCTTTGGTTGCAGTAGTTTTGATTGAATTGTTGGTTATCATCATGCAGGTCAAAATCAGCCATGCGCGTGCCGCCAAAATTGACAACCTGCAAAATCAGCTGAATCAAGCAAATGCCGATGCGCAGCAGAGCCGAACTCGTACCCAAGCCTTACAAGCCGAAATCGACAAACTAAACCAAGCGGCGGCAGTAAAGTCTGCCGCAGTTTCTGCTGCCGTGGCTAAAAATCCTCAGTGGGCAAATCAAGAGCTGCCTGCTGATGTGGCCGCAGCAATTAATCAACAATAGAGCATCAAATGAAAGAAGCCTTTTTTGCCGTTTTAATGTTTGCATGGTTGTTGGTTGGGTGTGCAAAACCTACTGCGCCCAACCCAGTATCATCATGTCCGCCTGTGCCACAATGCCGTGTGGATGTTGGTCAAATCACTACCAATGCCGATTTGTTGCATGGATTTACTGCCTATCGCGCTGCATACAATGCCTGTAAAGCATATCGTGATGCACTGGCGGCTTGCGTGGGTCAGCAATAGTTTGGCTGCCGTCCAAGAAAGCCTGAAATGACTGATATATTTGATAGAGCTGCCG
Organism: Neisseria sp. P0019.S002; assembly: GCF_051957155.1. Lineage (NCBI taxonomy): Bacteria > Pseudomonadati > Pseudomonadota > Betaproteobacteria > Neisseriales > Neisseriaceae > Neisseria > Neisseria sp. P0019.S002. The sequence goes on along the minus strand of NZ_JBQCWS010000001.1, from coordinate 555,588 downwards.
AATTGGAACAAAAGCAGCGAGATTACTGGCTTTTAAAGCACAAAGAGCAGTTTGACCCTACTCCGTCGGCGTATGAATGTGAAGAGTGCGGTGAACCAATATCAGAGGCGCGCCGTCAAGCTGTCAGCGGTTGCCGATGTTGTATAAGTTGCCAAGAAGAGATTGAAAAGTATGGAAAAACCCGTTTCACTCCGTAAGGCGATCCAAGATGCCTTACCAGAATTAGCGATGCACCCGGACCGCTTGCGGATTTATATCGATGGCGGTGAGATTAAGCCAAATCGTGGCACGTTGAGTCATGCCGTTTCTTACACGCTCAATATTATGGCTTTAGAGTTGGCAGAAGATAAGCTGACACGGCTTAATATCGCAGTAATTTATTGGTTACAGCGTAATCAGCCCGATATACTCGAGCCGGGAACAAACGGTAATAAAGCCTACACTTTTGAAGCTGAGCCAATCGATTCAGATACTTGGGATGTGTTGATTCAGCTTCGCCTGACAGAAAATATTCTTGTCCGTCTTGATGAAAAAGGCCGTCTGAACTTCAAGACCAAAAAAGAGCCTCAATACGATAGCGATATGGTATTGGGAGACTTTGCCGATGCGCTTGGCGTGGTCAATGATGAACAGGTGGGTTGATGAGATGGAAGATGGTCTTAATAATTTCATTCAAAGCGTTGATGCCCTGATAAAAAACCTCAGCCCTGCTGAGCGCAGTGCAATGTTGCGCACCATATCGATTGAGGTCCGCAAACGAAACGCTGCCCGTGTTCGTGGAAATATTCAGCCTGACGGCTCTCCAATGGCAGGAAGACAGGGTGATCGTTGGAAAATGCGAGGCTTAAGAAATGGAGAGGCCCTGCTAAAAGGTAAAAAGTTCAATCACTTTAAACAAAGGGATTTAACTTTGGCATATGTTCGGCAGGAGGGAGAAAAAATCATTGGCCGGAAAGAAGGAGAGCCACGCAAACTGAGCGGCTATCTGCGTGAAAATATATATTTTCAAGGGCGCAGCAGCAAAAAGGCGCGAATGTACCAAAAAATGGCGCGCCCGAAATACCTGCGTAGCAAGAATACTTCCAATGAAGCAATTATTGGATTTTTGGGTGGTATTACTGCGAAAATTGCTGCCGAACACCATTACGGTGACAGCCGTAAAAATCTGACAAGCCGTGAATTGGTAGGATTGTCTGATTCGGATTTATCTTACATTGAGACTGAGATTATTAAATCCGTAGCAAAGGGAATTTAAACTAAAAAATAAGGCCGTCTGAAATCAGGCGGCCTTTTATTTCGCGCTGAAATCTTAAAATCACACTAAAGAATCAATCAAATTTACATGAAAAGCGCATGGAGAAATAATAGCCACGCGATTAAGCCATTTTGCCATTTAGCTCCTGACAGCCGGAAAGACGGCACCGAGCCGCCGTCTGCCGTCCCTAGTCGGCGGCTCAATCAATATAAGGACTTTATTTTGCTGGAAGCACGAATTGTACAAATTTTAAGCCGCCCATTGTTTTTCTGCGGTCTGTATTATCGCCGCGTACTAGTTGCCTATGACAGCGGACCTTGTGGCGAAAGAAGAATTGAATTTAAGACAAGAGAAGCAGCAGAAAAATGCCGTGTCGGAGATAAGGTAATTTTATGACACAACGCCAAATCGAGAATTTAATCAAAATTGGCACGGTAGCAGAAGTCAATCCGAATAAAAACCGTATTCGTATGAAGCATGGAGGATTGACGACAGATTGGTTGCAATATTTTGTCCCTGCCGCCGGTGGTGTATCCGTCTGGCGTTTGCCATCTGTCGGAGAAATGGGCGTGGTATTTAGCCCTAGTGGAGAGACAGAGAATGGTTTTGTCATGGTGGGTATCGCATCGGATTCATTCCCGTCCCCGTCATCAAGCCCTAATGAGACTGTTATTAAATTTCCAGATGGCGCAAAAATAAAATATGACCATCAATCAGGCGCACTTAAAGCAGAAGGTATCAAGACGGCAGATGTTGAGGCATCTGTTCAAGTCACTATTGATACACCAATGACAGCGGTAAAAGGTCAGCTCCACGTGCATGGGTTGCTGACATACAGCGGCGGTATGAGCGGTAGCGGTGGAAGCGGAACAACTATTGAGGGCAGTTTCAATCATATTGGCGAATTTAACAATGAAGGCAAGGTTGTAAGCAATGGCGTTCAGCTTGACGATCACAATCATCCTGACCTGACATCAGGCGGTAATACAGGGAAACCAAACAAATGACAAATGCCGAAACTGGTCAAGGAATGCCTCTTAAGGATCATATTGCTCAGAGTATTAAAAACATCCTATTCACCCGTATTGGCAGCCGTATTATGCGCGAAGACTACGGCTCAATATTGCCATATTTAATTGATATGCCGCTGATTCCGCCGGTTGTACTGGCTTGTCAGCAGGCGGTTGTTTCTGCGCTTGCAGCGTGGGAGCCGCGCGTAAAAATCGAAGCTGTCCGCTTTGATGCAGAAAGTGCGGCGGAAGGCCGTCTGAAAATATGGCTGGAAACCGTCATCGTATCGAGCGGTGTAAAAGAAACATTTGAGATTGCAGATATTTAAATGGCAAAGATTACCGACTTATCAAAAATCCCCCCTCCTGAAGTAGTGAAGCAGCTTGACTATGAGGCGATTTTGGCTGCGCGAAAAGAACGGTTTATCAATGAATATCCATCTGAAGAGCAGGAATATTGGCGCACGGTATTGGCTTTGGAATCCGAGCCGGTAACAAAGCTTTTGGAAGAGTGTGCGTACGCAGAATTGTTGTTTAGACAGGAGTTGAATGAATCGGCTCAGTCTTTAATGCTGGCCTATGCCAAAGGGGCAGATTTAGACCAGATTGCGGCAAACTACGATATTGAACGCTTGGTAATACAGGCTGCTGACGATACCGTTAATCCTCCTAAAGAAGAGATTTTAGAGTCGGACGAAGCCTTGCGCCGCCGCGTACAAGAGGCATTTGAGGTTTTATCGACTGCCGGTCCTGAAGCTGCCTATATAAATTTAGCGCGTCGTGCCGATGGCTCAATTAAAGATGTGTCCGCCGTCAGTCCATCCCCTGCTCATGTTGTAGTGACAGTTTTAGGCCATGCTGAAACGGGTGGAGTTGAGAAAGCGGTATTGGATAAAGTGTCAGATGCAGTGAACGCTAAACACCGTCGACCAGTTGCAGATCGTGTAGAAGTTAAAGCCGCAGAGGTGCTGGAGTATCGAGTTGAGGCAACGCTAAAAATGTATGCCACTCCAGACTATGTGCCGATTTTAACAGAAGCGGAAGCAGCTTTGAAAAAAGCAGTTGAGGAAAACTTTTTAATCGGTCGAGATGTATCACTCTCTATGATTTACAAGGCTTTGCGCGTTGAAGGCGTGCAAGACGTTGCCATTGCTCAGCCAGCAGCAAATATTGCTATATCGCCCACTCAGGCAGCCCGTTGTGTAGGTATTACCGTGAATTGGGGCGGTTGGAATGAGTAATTTCAAATGGCAATACCATCAAAATACTGCCCAGCCATCAAGTAAAACTGAGCTGGAGCATAAACTCTCGCGCTCACAAATTTACCCTATCCCTCATCCTATTCGTGACCTGTGGAATCCGCAGACCTGCCCTTTGCATCTGCTGCCCTACTTGGCTTGGGCAAGAAGCGTGGATTATTGGTCAGATGAATGGCCTGAGCAAGTGAAGCGCGATGTGGTTGCTGCCGCGTATTACAACCATAAGCATAAAGGCACGATTTCCGCGCTTGAGCGTGTCGCCTCAATTTTCGGCTTGAAAATAAAAATTACCGAATGGTGGCAGGCTAATCCTCAAGGCGTGCCGGGTACATTCGGCATCACAGTATTGTCTGAAAACGCCGTCATTGGCGAAGTCGAATTTAAAGAGCTGGTACGGTTGTTTTCGGAAACAAAGCCTGTATCACGCCACATCAGCGGTTTAACGGTTGGTGTCATCACTCGAGGCCGTCTGAATACGTCGGCAGCTACATTGCGCGCCGATACCGTCACCATTTATCCATATATCAAGCCAATTATTTCAATGCCTCCAGCCGGTCAGGTTTCTGCCGCCGCTCAGCGAGTCGAAATTATTACAATCAATCCAAAGGTATAGCATGAATCAACAGTATTACACCATTGTTACCTCAGCAGGTACGGCGCGTATTGCAAAGGCAACGGCATTAGGTACGGTTGTCGGATTAACGCATACGGCTGTGGGGGATGGCGGCGGTAAAGCAATCATACCGTCAGCCGATATGGTATCGCTTAAGCGCGAAGTTTATCGGGCAAACGTCAACCTGTTAAAGATTGATGAAAATAACCGAAATCAAATTATTGCAGAATTGCTGATTCCAGAAGAAGAAGGGGATTTCACAATCCGTGAAGTAGGTTTGTTTGCCGCAGATGGTACATTGATTGCTGTTGGTAATTTACCTGACAACTACAAGCCGCGCGCAAATAGTGGGACAGCAAGTCAGCAAGTCGTTCGTATGATTATTCAGGTCGATAATACTGGTGCAGTTGCGTTAAAAGTTGACCCGGCTGTCGTTTTGGCGACGCGCGAATATGTTGAGAAAACTGTCGCAAAATTATTCGGAAATATGGCATACCGCGTGCCAAGCATTGCCGCCCTGCGCGAATTTAACAAGCCCGGCGCAACCGCCGTCATCGTCGAAAACTATCATGACGGCATCAACGGCGGCGGCGGCGTGTTTGTGAAATCTGATAATCAAGCCCTTGCCGAAAACGCCGCCACAGTCATCGTCGGCGAATCCGGCACACGCTGGCTGCGCCAATACACCGCCTTGAGCCTTCGAGATTTTGGCTATGCCGAATCAAAAAACAACGCCGCCGAAACCATCGAGGCCGCCGAAACCATCGAGGCCGCCGAAAGCGCCGCGTTGGGCGTGTTTGTCGATTGCTTAGGCTTAAAAATTGACACAAATAAAAAATATCAAATAAAAAACAAATACGGAAACGGCTAATTTACCGTCAACGGCGTTACCGTCGATATGCCATATCAGCCGATCCGCACAGGAATTGGACGGTTTATTAGCGGAACCGGCGCGGCGGCCAATCTCAAATCCAACGAGTGGACCGGATCAGATTTGACCGTGATAGGGAAAGGCGCAATTGGGAACATGACCAATTGCGTGAGCGGGATTGCAATTGGCAGCCGGGCGCAAGGTAATGCCCAAAAGAGCCGCGACAACATCGCCATCGGCGCAGACAGCCTGTTCAACGTGCAAGCTGAGACTGAATGGTACGACCAGTCAAGGATGGCAGGTACTCGCAACATCGGCATCGGCGGCAATGCTGGGCGCGGCATTACTAGCGGTTATTCCAACGTTGCCATCGGGCGCAATGCAGGGCAAGGCTTGGGGACAGGCTCATCAAATATTGCACTTGGGGCAGGCGCAATAGGTGGAACGGCCCCTGTCGGGCTGACAGGAGACATCGAGGTTTTCTGGCCGTCCCCGACGTCTCAAACAGTCGCAATCGGCGAGGCCGTATTGAAAACATACCAAGGACTCGCCGCGCAAACCGCAATCGGCGGCAACGCGGCAAAAAATGCGAAAACCGCCGAGAAAGTGACAGTCATCGGCGCAAATGCAATGGAAAGCCTCGAACAAAACCGCGCGCCAAACGGCGGAAATGTTGTCTGGACAGGAACAGAGTCAGGCCGGTACACCCAATCGGGCGAGACTATTACTTTGACATTTAATAATATTCGAGCGGCGAAGGTTAATTATTGGGTAGGCATACGCCTGACATCAGGAGCTGCGCAAACCCTACAAAACGACGTCATCCCCGTGAAAGTCGTAGAGATTAGCGGCAATAATATAACAGTTCGTAGCTCAAAAGAGCTGAACACCTCCGGCGACGCCGAGCTAAAGTTTGTTTTCTCGGATACCTCATCAGCAACCAAGAATGACTCGCTAACAGTCATAGGGACAAATGCGATGAATAAGGCTTTAACGGCAGGTTATTCAACTATCATCGGCGCCGAGGCCGCGTTCTTGGGGGGCGATTATCAAAAATCAACCGCAATCGGGGCATCATCATTGCGAACTGGCACCCATACGTCAACAACCGCTATCGGGCATTGGACGATTCCGCTAGCGAGTAGTGAGAAATGTGTTGCCATCGGTGATAGCGCGGGATATCGAAACGTGCAAGGCGATACCTTGAACACAAAAATCACAAACTCCATCGCCATCGGTTATGGCGCGCGAATAAACGGTGACAACGAAATCCAAATCGGCATACCCGGGCAAACGCTATACGCCCCGACGAACGTAAATATTCGTTCAGACGGCCGCGACAAGACAGACATCAAGCCGCTTGAAAAGGGCTTGGATTTTGTCATGAAGCTGAATCCTGTAACTGGTTACTATGACCGCCGTGATTCATACGTTGACGAGCTTTTCCATGACCTGCCCGAAGAAGAGCGAGCCGCCAAAGTGCGCGAATGGTGGAAGAATCCAACCAAAGACGGCCGCCACAAAGAAGACCGGCCGCAGCATTGGTTTATTGCCCAGGACATCGCCGCGATGGAGCAAGAATACGGCCGCCTACCGATGGTCAACATCAAAAACGACACATACACCATTGAATATGAAACTTTTATCCCAGTTTTGGCAAAAGCCATCCAAGAGTTGGCCGAGAAAGTTGAAAAATTGGAAAACGAAAACAAGGAATTAAAAAATGACAAGATGCGTAATTGATTCAGACGGCCTTTTTGTGGAAGAGCAATATTTTGACGACGGCCGTCAAAGTATCGAAGCCGAAGTGCCACCGCTGCAAGAAAACCAAGCGGCACGATGGACGGGCAAAAGCTGGGAAATTCACCCCGATTATCGCGGCGAAGTCGTCTTTACAAAAGACGGCGAGAAAGTATGGAAAGAAATCGGCAGTCTGCCTGACGGCGTCAGCCTGACCCCATTGGAAACGGCAAATCTGGCAGATTTAAAAGCCGCCATGCTGACAAACCTCAATGCCGCCGCCCAAAACTTTGTTGACGCCCACTCCGGAGCGAGCCAAGTCCCCGATTTCGAGCTGGCGACATGGCCGCTCCAGTCAACCGAGGCGCAGGCGTGGGCTGCCGATAAATCAGCCGCTACCCCAATCCTAGACGGCATTGCCGCCGCGCGCGGCTTGGACAAAGACAAACTCAAGGCCGCCGCTTTAAAAAAATCACTGGCATATTCCGCCTTGTCTGCCATCGTTGCCGGTCAACGCCAGGCAATACAAGACCAAATCGAGGCTGCAAAAACCAAATCAGCCTTAGACAAAATAAAAATCGAGTTTAAGCTGCCGGAGGCCGTCTGAATGAGCAAAGTTTATTTGGCATTGTACAAAGGCCGAAAACAAATCAAATCGCCCAAAGACCTGATTTATCGCTTCATTGACTGGGGGATCCGAAAGGCAACGCGCGGCGAGTATTCTCATTGCGAAATCGCTATTCAGATGCCTGACGGACAGTTTGACTGCTATTCCTCATCTTTCCGCGATGGTGGTGTCCGTTGTAAACGTATGGAGTTACCGTCTGATAAATGGGATTTGATTGAGCTGCCAAAGCCTAATCTGAACTATGGGAAAACGATGAAGCTATGGCGTGATACTAAAGGCGAAAAGTACGACCTAAAAGGTGTGCTGTGTACGAAATCAATTTTCCGCCGGTTGAAAATTCAGCAATCAAAAAACAAATGGTTCTGCTCAGAATGGTGTGCGCACGCGTTGGGGTTCAGTAATCCTCATCTATTTACCCCGACTATGATTGCCAATCGTTACGGTTCAGGCTATGCAAAATAAAGACCTACATATCTATCAAGGCGATACTCATCGATTCCGCTTGGATTTATCTTCGAGCGGCTCTCCATTGGACTTGTCAAAAGCAAATCTGTTATTCACCGTAATGACAGTGGAAGGCAGCAAAATATTTCCATCTGTGGCGATTACTGAGCGCGGTGTTGTCGTTGATTTTTCTGCAGTGCAGACTGCTGCATTCGATTGGGTCGTAGCGGATTATGATTTTCGCACCGCTTTTGGCGATGTTGTAAAAACATATTTGCGCGGGAAAATACACGTCACGCCGTCAATCGGTAAATTATTGGCTGGCGAAGGTTCAGACGGCCTGCTGCATGATGAAACTGTCGAAATTGCAGTTGCACCGGAATCGGTTGTTATTCATACCGCGAATTCTGAGCCGTTTGACCGCAATGTGATTGCACGTTTGGAAGCGGAAATTGAGGCATTGAGAGGGGAAGTCAAAGCTGCCGAAGAGTCAGAAGAGATTGCAGCCTTATCAGAACGCCTTGATTTGGCACAGGCGGCAATTGCATCAGCCGGCACGCTTTCGCAACGATTGACTGACTTGGAGAATGCGCAGGGTCAATTATCTAATGTTGCTCAAGATTTGGCAGTTCAACGGCTAAAACTTGAGGAAGCAGTAAATCGGTCGGTGCAGTCGAATAAAGAAGTAGCTGCCTTGAAGCAGCAGCTTGACGGACTGCGGCAAGCCGTCAATCAGGCAGAGGAATCTGATGAGATTGAGGAAATCAACAATCAAATCAGTTCCATATTGCCCAAATTAGAAGAGGCAAAACGTGCAGCGGCGGAATTAGCGAATCCTGCTGCACTTGAATCATTGCGCGCTAAAGTAACAGAGATGGAAGGTGTCGTTCGCCAGCAAAGCGAAACAGCATCAGAAGTTGCGGCTCTGCGCGCTCTGTTGAAAAAGCCAAAGCGTGAAAAAATTCACTTGCCTCAAGCCATTTGGGCGGATGGTGGTTATACATGGGCAGAAGTCTCTTTTTCTCAGGAATACATAGATCCGAAGATTCATATTCAATTGGAGCATTTAAAACGCTTGCCGGTATTGTTTTTGACGCTCAACTTATCTGCTAAAACAAGTCGAGGTGTTTTTGTCCGCTCTAATATGGCAAAAGAAAAAATTGATGTGGAGTATTCGGTGTATCTCTATGTTGAAGAGATGGCAGATACCTAAAAAGCACGATTAGATTCGGATAATAATGAAAAAACCGAGAAAAAGCGGTAAAAAGTGTTGAATTTTATGAAATTTTAAAAGGTTGTCCTATGTCTCAAGTAAACCGTATGCACGGCGTAACCGCCAATGAATACACAAAGGGTTTGCGCCCTATTGCCGATGTTACCAGTAATATCATTGGCATTGTCGCCATTGCGGATGATGCAGATGAGAATGTATTTCCGCTCGACAAGCCGATGTTTACTACGTCTGTCGCCGCTGTAATCGATAAGGCAGGTAAGTCCGGTACGTTGTACAAGGTACTCGATGGCATCTTAGACCAAGCAGATGCGCGTGTAATTGTTGTCCGCGTATCATCAAATAGCGATGCAGAAGCTCAAAAAGCCAACGTTATTGCAGGTGTGAAAGCTCTGCGTAAAGCTGCGGCTGTTACAGGCTTTCGCCCAAATATTATCGGCGCGCCTGAATTGGACGTACAGGATGTGACTACCGAGATGGTCGCAGTGGCTGAGGCACTGGGTGCATTTGTGTACGCATCGTGCGCTACTGCGGATGACTTGGAAGAAGTTAAAACATACCGCAAAAACTTTGGTTCTCGTTTCCTAATGTTGGTTGACGGTGATTTTACAAGCTTCAATGATGCCGAAGAAGCCACCGGTAAGGCGGCAACAATTGGCCGTATTCTTGGCGCGCGTGCGCGACTAGATGATTCTATTGGTCCACATAAATCCATCTCAAATACTGAGATTTTAGGCGTGAGCGGCCTCTCAAATCCGCGCTCTTTCGGCTTGCTGGATAAAAACAGTGAGGCAAACACCATCAACAACGCCGATGTCACCGTATTGATTCGTGAGAACGGCTATCGTGTATGGGGTAACCGCACTTGTTCCGAAGATCCTGTTTGGGCGTTCGAGCCTACCGTGCGTATGTCAAACCTGATTAAAGAAACCATTGCCACAAGTTTCTTGTGGGCAATGGATAAGCCAATGCATCCAAGCTTAATGATTGATATTTTGATGAGTATCAATGCCAAGCTGAGCGAATATGTTGCTAAAGGCTGGTTGCTTGGTGCCGAGGTACGCATTGACCGTCAAAAAGTCAGCACGGCTCGTGTATCAAGCGGTATTTTCGCATTCGACTACGAATTTACCGTGCCACCGCCGCTGGAAAATATTGAGTTGAATCAGTATGTGAGCGATAAATTTATTGTCAATCTGACAGATAAGGTTATCGAGTTTGCCAGCAACATGAAACCGACTACCGTATAAAGGTTAAAAAAATATGCAGTTACCGCGTTTACTCAAAAGCTTCAACGTTTTTACAGACGGCCTCAATAAACATGGCGTAACCATGACGGTTAAACGCCCTGCTCTCAAATTCAAAACCGAAGACTATACACCGGGTGGCGTTCCTTTTGAGCTTTCCGCTATTCATGGCGTAGAGAAGCTGGAATTGGAATTGGTGTCTAAAGGTTATGATGTTGAGCTGTTTAAATCTATTTCTCATAAAATTGGCGGCAATCTTGTCCGCTACCAAGGCAGCCTGCATAAAGAAGACGAAGAAGAACACCAAATGCTGTATGGCGAATTTCGCGGCCGCATTGTGGAAGTAGAACCCAGCGAAGATAAAGCAGGCGAAGGTGGGGAACATACGTTTAAGTATGTCTTAACGTATTGGAAAGAATCGGTAAATGGCGAAGATATTATTGAGATTGATGTGATGAATCTGAAATGTATCATTAACGGTCGCGATTACTTCGCCGGTATGCGTAAAAATTTGGGCTTGTAAATTAAAGGCCGTCTGAAAAAATCAGGCGGCCTAAAGGAAATAAAATGACTGAGCAGAACATCAAAATTATTGATGAAGAAACCATCGAGATTACCCTGAGTAACGGTAAAACATACAAAATGATTGAGCCGACTGCACGCCATATGGAAGGCTTGCTGCAAGACCTTTTACAGCATAAGCACACAGAGCAAGTGCGTATGCTAGTGGGTCGCATTACCGAGCCTAAGCTGACTAAGTTGGACTATCTCAAGCTGAAAATGTCGGATACTCAGCTGATTAACGTTGCCTTAAATTTTTTTTCAGCCGCCCCGAAAGCCCGAACGGAGATGATGGCGGATTTGAAAGAGCTGGGCTACCTGTCGGAATCCGAATCAGAGGCGAAGACTTCGCAAGATGTGTCGCCGACCGAATAAGCATTTATGAGCTGCTCGTTGATGATGATGAGCAACCTTTAAAATATTACAACGCAATTGACGACTGTATCGCCCAGTGTGCCGCCATATTTGGCGGCGGTGTGGCCGGTTGGTATGACTTGAACTTGCCCGATTTAATCCGTTGGACGAATCGGGCAATTTTAATCAATAAGGCAGATTCGGATGAGTAAAAACCTTGTTGTCAAAATTCTGATGGATGCTCATGACAAGGCCAGCGGTGCATTGGGGCGCATCAAAGCATCGGCAAGTGGTCTGTCAAAAGAGCTGACAAAAACCAGTGAAGAGTTGAAGGCTCTTAGCCGTGCTCAGAAGCTGGTGGAAGACCGCGTAAGATTGGACGCAAAAATCCGTGAAACCACGCGCGAGATGAATGAAAACCGTAAAGCGGTCAGTGCATTAAACGCGGAAATCAAAAAAAACGGCACCGCAAGTAAAGCACAAACTGCCGAAATGGAACGGTTGGCATCTGTCCGTGAAGGGCTGAATGAGAAGCAAAAAAAGCAAACAGAAAGCCTTGAGGTACTTAATAAAAAACTGTCAGAACATAAAATAAAAGCCCGTGATGCCGCCGCCGCTCAGCATGAGCTTGATCGGCGCACAGAAGCAGCCACCGCCAAGATGGATAAGCAAAAGGCGGCCGCAGAGCGTATAGCCAACAGAAAAAATGCCATTAGTAATAGGGCGTATTCAGGGGATGGCAGCAAAAGGCATGGCGGGCGGCGTGGCATTGGGTGGGTTGACTGCAAAAGCAGTCAGCGCAGGCATGAGCGAAGAAGATGCCATGCTGGGTGTGATCCGCCAAGTGCAAGGATTGAAGAATGCGGATAACAGCTTAAATCACGCGGAAATCGCCAAAATCCGAACCGAGATTCAGGGCTTGAGCAATGATTTGCCGGTCGCGACAACTAAAATCATGGAGATGTATGAGGCCGGCGGGCGCATGAATGTGCCGCGTGAAGAGTTGGCTCAATATGTCAAAACCGCTGCCGCTGCCGCTACGGCGTTTGATGAAGAGGATATGGGCGGTCTAGCTGAAAACTTGGGGCGCATCAATGCCAACTTTAAGCTGACGGCTGAACAAGGGCGTGAGCTTGCCGATGTTATCAACTACTTAGATGACAACGCGATTTCAAGCGGCAAAGCCATTATCGACTATATGAACCGTGTCAGCGGCTCAATGGGGCTGGCAAAAATCAGCGAGAAAAACGTAGCGGCATTAGGCTCTACCCTGCTCTCTCAAGGCGTTGATGACTCAACAGCCGCCGGCGCGGTATCGGCACTGTTTACCCGATTGTCTACCGCTCCGGATATGAAGCCGGTAAGAAAAGCCTTGAAAGATATTGGGCTTGATGCAAAAGACGTGCAAAAAGGGATGGTTGAAGATGCAAACGCCACGTTAATAAAGATTGTCGAGGCGGTTAAAAAAATGCCGAAAGAAGAGCAGGCAGGCATTTTAAAAGGATTGGCAGGCGGCGAATATAACAAAGTGTTCGCAGGTTTAATCAGTAATACCGAAGAATGGCGGCGACAAATGGAGCTGGCAAATTCGCAAGATGCCATCGGATCGATGGCGCGTGAGTTTGAGACCCGTATGGGTGCAATGTCGTCAAAATGGCAGGTCTTCAAAAATCAGCTGTTCAACGCAGAAGCAGGTGCAGGACAGGCATTATTCGGTATGTTGTCGGGATTGATGACGACTGTTGGTGGTTGGCTCAATGCGATTACACGATGGACGGCCGCAAACCCTCAGCTTGCCGCCGGTATTATGAAAGTAGTCGCTGTGGGCAGTATGCTGCTGGTTGGTTTGAGCGGTTTGGCTTTGGTTGTGTCTACTCTGTTGGTACCGATGGTCATGGCTAAATTTGCCATTCTGTCGCTTGGTTCGTCTGCTTTAAGCGCATTTGGTATGCTGAAAAGTGGTTTGATGATCTTGCGCGCCGCAATGATGGCCAACCCGATTGTACTGTTCGTGACATTGGCGGTTGGTGCATTGATTCTATTATGGGCAAACTGGGATAAAGTGAAAGCTGCGCTGATTGCAGGGTGGAATTGGCTGAAAAACGTTTTCCGCCAAAATCCGCTGTTGGCGGCCTTTACTGGGCCGATAGGTGCAATTGTCGGGCTGATTGCCAATTTTGACAGGCTGAAAGCTGGACTTACTGCCGGTTGGAACTGGCTGAAAAACGTTTTCCGCCAAAATCCATTGATTGCCGCATTTACTGGACCAATTGGCGTAATTGCTGGATTGATTGCCAATTTCGACCGATTGAAAGCAGCGGCAAGGTCCGCTGTGGAGTGGGTAAGACGTGCAATTTCAGGCGGCGGTGCCACTCCTGCCAGTGTCGGCGTACCAAACAGAGGATTCTCTGTCGGTGGTTATACGGGCGCAGGCCGTAGTAATGAAGCAGCCGGTATCGTGCATAAGGGGGAGGTTGTTTTTAGCCAAAACGATGTATCCCGTTTTGGCGGCTGGCGCATTGTTGATGCCTTGCGCCGTGGCGGTATGGCCGCGCTCAACTGGGGGCGTGGGAAGATGGGTTCTTTGCAGTCATTTGTACGCGGTTCGGCCAGTGGACTGGCAAGGCCGTCTGAAAATGGCCGCCCTGCTCCGTCTTTGGTTGGAGCGGTCGCAGTGCCTGACGGATTCAACCGTTCAGGCGGCGGTGCTATGCCGATGAATATCTCCATCAACATCAATGGCGGCAATAGTTCGCCTGTCGATATCGCCAAAGAAGTCGCGCGGCAGATTGAGCAGGTAGCCCGTAATCAGGCGCGCCGCGCCCGTTCAATGTTCGCAGATAAGGATTAATGATGGCTTTAGCTGCTTTAGGTTTTTTTGTTTTCCATACGGTGACTGTTCCTTTTCAGGGGTATGACCGCAGCTATTCATGGCGGCATCCTACGCAAAATACCGTAGGAGGCGGTCTGTCTCCGGTGCAATATACCGGTCCGGAAAATGAGACTCTCAGTATTACGGCAGAGTTGCGCCCAGAAATCACGGGAGGCGATACATCATTAGCCCTGTTGCGGATGATGGCAAATGAAGGGAAGCCGTACAACCTGATTATGGGTAATGGCGATATCTTGGGCGCATACGTCATCACATCCATTAAGGAAGGTCGGAAAGAATTGATGTGGGATGGCAAAGCGCGCGCCATCAGCTTTAGTATGGAGCTGAAGAAAGTGTCGGATTCCCCGATGGGGATGTATGGTGCAGCTTTGACCGCCGCCGTGTCAACCGTACGTCAAATGGTGGGGTTGTAATGATTGCAGGATTGGGTAAGCAAATTAAAAATACCGCCGCCAAAGTGTTTTCAACTTTGACCGATACGGGCGGCAACCATCTAACACCGGTTGCCATGTTGACGATTAACGGCAAGCCGTTTGGGACAAATGCCGTCAGCCGCATTAGCAGCATCAGCCTAACGGATAAACGCGGATTTGAGGCGGATGAATTGACCATTACGCTTGATGATTCAGACGGCCTTTTGTCTTTGCCGCCCAAGGCTGCCGAAATCACACTGGCCATCGGCTACATGGAAACAGGCGTGGTAGATAAAGGGAAATACAAGATTACCGAAGTATCATGGAGCGGCGCACCTGATACCATCAGTATCACTGCCCAATCCGCCGATATATCCGACAAATTCGCAGAATCCGTTGAGAAAAGCTGGCATAAAAAGCAGTTGAAAGACATCATCGGAGAAATAGCCCAAAAGCACGGATATGAGCCGATTATCGGTAAAGCCTATGAAAAGGAGATGATAGACCATATCGACCAAAGCAACGAATCCGATGCAGCGTTTATAGCCCGACTTGCCCAGCGGTATGATGCAGTTGCCACAGTAAAAGGCGGCCGCCTGCTCTTCGTCAGCGCGGGCGAAGCGACTGATGCCAGCGGCGATAAGCTGCCGACCATTGCCCTGACCCGTAATGACGGCGACAACTTCAATTTCCGCTACTCATCGACAGAAAGCTACAACGCCGTGCGCGCCTACTATATCGATAAAAAGACAGGCAAGAAGCAAGAGGTTGTCATCGCGGAGGGAAATTACGACCCAATTAAAAAAACCGTTACCACGGTAAAGAAATACAAGACCAAGCGCAAAGACGGCAAAACTCACAAGACAACAACAAAAAATGTCGTAGAGACGAAAAAAATAGATACATCGTCTCATAAAATCAAAACCCTGCGCCATACATACCAATCCGCCGCCACTGCCGCCAATGGCGCGCGCGCCGCCTATCGCAAGTTAAAACGTGGTGCAATGGAGTTTGAAATGACAATGGCCGTCGGTCGTCCGGATATTGCCCCTGAAAGTCCTGTAACGCTTTCAGGCTTTAAATCCGAGATAGATGCAGAGTCGTGGGTAGGCGTTGAAGTATCCCATACGCTTGACAGCGGCGGATTAATCAGCAAAATAAGACTTGAGAGCCTGATAGATTTCGACATCACGCTCTATGACGGCGAAGTAACCGCCACTACATTCCCGACCACTGGGGAGACAACGGAGATAATAAAAAATGGAAGCTAATACTCACTCAAATCCATACGAATGGATAAAGAAGCAAATAGAATATTGGAAGGCAAAAAGCCGTGAGGCAAGCGAAGCCGCCGACATCGAGGCATTCAACCACGCCGAGCGCGAACTCGCCAATTATCAAGCCATGCTCAAAATAAAATATTAACTAAACAAAAAGGCCGTCTGAAATTCAGACGGCCTTGATACAAATAATTAGAAGTCTATATTATACTTACCTAAAGAATGACGAGAGTGGATGCCGAGCCCAAACAAAAATAAATCTAATTTAGAACGTACAGCATTAGCTGTCAGATTGAGCAAGACTTTCAATTTTTCGGGGTCATCACCGATAGCGTGCAAATCAACGTCGTTCTTAGATTCAATATCA
This sequence comes from Neisseria sp. P0019.S002, assembly GCF_051957155.1. Classification (NCBI taxonomy): domain Bacteria; kingdom Pseudomonadati; phylum Pseudomonadota; class Betaproteobacteria; order Neisseriales; family Neisseriaceae; genus Neisseria; species Neisseria sp. P0019.S002. The sequence continues at coordinate 539,422 of NZ_JBQCWS010000001.1, read as the reverse complement.
AATGCAGCAGTATAAACCATTTTTATGGTAACAGTGCATGACTCTTCTGTTTCGGGATTAATAATATATTGAAAGTTAGCCTGGCAACGAATCTCTATACTCGGTGAATCTATGGCAATACGATAACCTTGTGTTTCGAGTCGAAGATTTTCCATAATATTAAGAGGAGGTATGCCAGGAAAATCAGCAAAATCTTCAGCATCAACACCGATATTGAGCAGCGAAAAATTATTTAGGGTAATAGTCATGCTGGCTCCAATTCAAAGGAAGATTTGCAACAACTTGAGGCAGAATCAGAAGAAATAGAAACGCCATCTTTTACAAAAAATTTACTGTATTCAAGGGAAGTTCTATCAACTTTATAACTAAGCTTCTCCTGATTAGTCGCTACTGTCACAGATACACAGTGTGGATCATCTACCAATTCTAAAGAAAATTGCATATCCAGCGCTGTCGCAATGTCTGCAATCGTATTCAACTCTAGATTCTTTTCCGATAAAGACAGTGTTTTTGAAACTGCTTGAATAGAGATTCCCAGTTTTTGAGCAATCTCTGTCCTTGTAATATTTTTGCTTTCCAATGCTTGGCGCAGCAAATCAACCGCCTGAATATTCAAATCCATACGATTATGTTTCTTGCGAAAATCAAAACGAGAAAATAATTGATTCAAGATTGGCATATTCATAATCAAACTCCACCGTTACGGATATATTCATCCCTAATAAGCTTCATTTTAGTTTTGTCTTCTAGGGTTAATTTTTGAGTTGTTTTCTTGATGAAATGAGTGATAACCATATTTTCACCATTATAGTCTTCATCATGAAAAAAATAAGCTCTTAGGCTTTCTGGTCTCGCCGTCTTAATCGCCCAAAAATAAGGCCCCTCGTTGTTCAATTCTAAGGGTTCATTTAGAGGTATTCCATCGCAATAACGAACAATACGAGCTAATAGTTCTTTTGAATCCTCGCCACAAATCTTCTTTGGGAAATCTATATCATTCCTATTAAAGCCAATTTCATTCATGGCCTTATCCGATAAGACACAAGAGTATCGGAGCCCCTTATATATCACTTCTGGCATAATAGTAAACTTTTAAGTTGATTTCAATGCTTTCATGAAAAAAAGCATTATAGAACTAGAAAAAATGTCGCACTTTGCAAATAAGATTGCCATTCAATATCCCAAAATACAACATCTAAAATCAGGCGATCCCTGTCTGTATCAAGGCTGATAAATAAAACACTTCGCCGGTGCGTGTTTTGACAACGCCGCCGTCTATACGGTCAATTCGAAAAGTCCGACTATCATGTTTATTATTCTTCCAGCGACAAACTAAACATAACAGGCAGGCCGGGCGTGATAGCAATGCTGTAAGTGATGCCGTCTTCAGTGTAGGAATCTTTGGCCTGTTCCTCCGGGTTCTTGTTGAAATCCTCTGCCGCTTTGACACTCATTTTTAGAAGTTTTGCGGACAACTCCTTACTTTTTGCCGCGTCGTCGGCAATAGGCGCAGTCAAGATGGCGATGGATTTCCCAAACAAGCCCAGCAATTCTGCGCCGTCACCTTCGCTGGTTGGCGCGGCAAGAATGAGTATTCCGCGCGGTTTTTTGTTTTCAGGGCTGGCCGAGATAATCATGCTTAAGCCTTCGGAGGCAGTATGCTGATAAACAAGATTAACCGAGTCTTTCTCTCCGGTTGGCTGGGCGTTTTTCGGGATAGGCTTGGTTTTCGGGTAATCAAAACGCGCCATTTGGCTGTTGATCCGTTTACGCAGCTCTTCAAAGCTGATGGGCAGCTCTTTTTTCGGCGTGTTGATGGTCAAATCATAACCTTTCTCGCTGGTAGGCTTAGAAGCGCTGTCATCGGCTTGCAGCGTTTCCGCTTTGGTATCCGCCGCCGTCTGCTTCGCCTCGTCGTCATCGCCCATCAACAGCGCACCGCCGACAAACATGGCAAGACCCAACGCCAGCGACTTCGCCCAAAATCCGCGCGTATGAATCTCGCCAGTTTTTCTGTCCTTCAAGAGCTTCGGCGCAAAAATCCCGATAAATCCGGCCACCGCCATCGCTAGGCCAAGCAAAAACAGCAAAATTCCAATAATAAACATCATGTGAGTTTCCCTTCGTTTTCTCTAAGATTGGTTGATAAAACTAAATATTCCAAAATCAAGCGGCCGCACATTCTAAAGCTTACTGTGTGCTGAGCCGCTTCTCAAACTTCAAATCAAAATCCCGACAAATGCCATGCGCCGCGCACTTTGCCGCAGATGGTTAATTTTTCCAGTCCATCGCCTTCGATGGTTTCCGTTCTGTATAACGGGTTGTCGCTGATGACGAGCAGGCCGCCGCCGACGGAGGCTTGCAGGCGTTTGGCTTTTAGGCCGTCTGCGAAGGATAGGAGGTAAATGCCCTCTCCTTCGAATGAGTGGACGGAGGTATCGACAAACAGCACGTCTCCGTCCTCGATGGTGCCTTGCATGGAATCGCCGCGTGCCGTGATGACTTGGATACGGGAGAGGTTGCCGCCGAGTTTTTCGCGCGCCCATTCTTTATCTACATGAACGAAATCGACCACCTCCACTGCTTCGTTGTTGATGTAGCCGTCTCCAAGCGCGGCAACCACGTCCAGCCGCTCAAAACGTACGCGGTCGTCAGCAAGGTCGTCTGAATCTTTAGGTAGTAATTTTTTTGGGAAGGTCTCCTGATAAGGCAAAGGGAATCCTGAAATTTCAGATATTTTTACCATCGTTTCAAATGTTGGCTTGTTTCGTCCTTTTTCGATTGCATTAACGCTGGCTTTTGTTGAGAAGCCAAGCTCAAGTGCAAAGTCCTCTTGAGTCATCCCTGCTGCTTTTCTTGCCTCAGTAGCCCATTTTGCCAAATCGTAAGTCATAAAATTCTCCATGTTTTCAGCATTGTAAATTTTAAATAGACAAAAAACGGCTACTAAAAGTTTACTTTTAAGGTTATTTAAAATATACTTTCTCTAAATTAAGGAGATGTCATGAATCATCTGGAAAAAGTAATTAAAGCTGCTGGCGGTCAAGCGGCATTAGCCGAAAAGCTTGGAAAAAAACGTTCTACTGTAAATAGTTGGGTAAAAGGAAGAAACAAAATGCCTGCTGAAATCGCGGTAGAAATTGAAAAACTGGGGTATGGCGTACGACGCGAAGATTTAAGACCAGACGTATTTTTATAATTTACTTTTGCTGAAAACGGAGCAAAAAAATGACAGAGCAGACGACGAAAAGATACTCCGATATTCGGGGCTGGTTGAAAGAAACCTATCCGCAGTATTACCCGTTAAGCCGCCGCGCGGAATCGGGCGAATGGAGGAGCGGTTTCTACAAGGAAGACCGCCCGTTCATTTTGGCGGGTATGCGATGCGCCGCCATGCGTTGGGAAGTGCAGAAGTTTTGCGATGGCTTGGGCATGGGGCGCGGGGTTCAGATATTAGGCTTTATTCCGGATGATGTGTCGGAAGCGGATTTGAATCGAGTTTTTGAAGCAGCCCTTGCAGATACGCCTTTTCGGATTCGTCTTGTGTCCGCACCGAAATGTGTTCCGTCAGTTGTCGTATATCGCCGTGAAGCTGCGGAAACTTGTCAATCAAGGCATATAGGACAAGCGCGTGAGTGCGGTATTTCTTGTATGCCTCGGCAAGCGGGCGTTGAAGTTCGAGACATTCCTCGTGCGTGATTTTTTGAGACATTTTTAAATCCTTAAGGTTGTTTGGTGAGAGATTCAATCTTAAGGAAATCGCGGACGCGCTTCAAGCCGTCCGCACCCCAAAACTTTCAGACGGCATCCGCCGCTAAACCCGAACAAGGAGCAAAAGATGACGGAGCAGGAAATCGAAGCGGTTTTGACGGCGCAAGCCCATATCCGCGCAAGAAGAAGAGCCATGATACACATGGCTTTGGGTGAAATGAAATCGGCGTTGGACAGAGGCGGCGTGTCTATTCGTCCGGACGTGTGGGCAGGATATTGCCGTCAAAGTCTTGCAGTGCTGCTTCAGCAAGACTGCGCTGAAGATCGGAAGAGCCGTGTTGCCACAATCGCTCGAGTTCTTGCCGAAAATCCGCAATACCGCCGCTCGTGCGCTCGAGAATCTTCAGGGCAACGTCCAGGGCAAACATGGCTTCAGCCTTCTGATACATCTGGAAATACAGCTCGCCGTCGTCCCGAACTTCTTCGATACCGTCTGATTCTTCGGTGTACAGATGGTCGAGAATTTCCTGAACTTGAGGTTTCAGGTAGTCGTTAAGTTCCATAACAGTGTTTCCGTTGAGTGATAAATGCGAATCGATTTTAACGGAAAGACTAAAACAGTAAAACAAATTTCAGACGGCGTAACCAGCTAAATAAGGAGCAGAAAAATGAAAGAAATCGTAGTGAAAGAAGATGTAGAACGCAAAAAATTTGAGGAATGGTGCAAGGCTCGCAACGAGGGAGATCGCCTGAAGACCGATGTTGATGACGGTGATGTTTACTATGTAGATGCCAGCATTGATTACGCATGGCAGGGATGGATCGGAAGTGCATATGAATCGGCAAAAGCAAAGCAAGCAGAAGCAGCAGCAGTAGCCTGCGCACAACGCGCCTATATCCGCACCAAAAAAGACCGCAAATACGGTTGCTTGTTCAATGACGACCTGCGAGAGCTGAGAAACCTTGCCGCTGAATTGGCAAGAATGCCTGACCGCCCCGTTGAAGAAATCACCGTCCGCGTTCAGGCATTGGAAATGCAGTTGCGCTATATCAACCGCCTCAAATACGGCAAAAAACTGCACATCATCAAGCGTGATGAAGCAATCAGGGCGGGTTATGCCGTAGCGTCAAAAACACTTAATCGCTAAGAAACTTCAAATTTCCCTTTTGGCTGCTGTGCATTAAGTTTGCGTTTGATGGCTTCGGCAATGTGGAACATACGTTCAACATATTCATTATCAACTGAATAACGGTCGGCATAGGGAGCAGCTAAAGTAGCTGCAAGTTGTAAAACTTCAAATTCGGAAAGTCTCATTTTAATTACTCCGTTTATGGTTACTGGAAATGACATTGTAACGGGGTTATGACAAAGCGGATAGACGTTTGACCCGCCGGACAGTCGGCATTCCTATTCATTCAAACCAATACTAAAGGAAAGTCTTATGTGCAAAAGCGTTCGTGTTATCAATTTGTCAGATGTTCAGCAGGCTCAGTTGAAGGCGATTTTTGAGGCCGGTCAGGCTCAGCCCGGCGGCTTTTTTGATGAGGTCGATGAGCAGGAGGAAGTGTGGAAGTTGGTACGCATTGCTGAGGATTACGGCCTGATTGAAGAGGCGGCTCGTGTGAAGCGTATGCCTGTGCCTGAATTTATCGCGTTTGCGGCGGCTGAATATGCGGATTTCTTCATGAATGCGTATGAGGCGGCGGTTGAGGATGTGGCTGAAAAAATTAAGGTGGGCGGGTATGAGTAAGCATCGTTCTATCAGCCGGTCGGAAAGTAATTTTGGAAATATGCGGATTCAGATTTTGTGTCCGTGTTGTGGCAGCCGCTGCAAGGTGGCATCCAGTAAGCAGGTAACAAGCAATCTGCGTAATTCTCAGGTGCAGTGCCTGAATGCTGCGTGCGGTTGGACTGGCGTGGCGGCTACGGAAATTATCAGGACGATTTCGCCGCCCTCTCCGCTTTATGGTAATGCGCCGCCGCCTTTGGATGTGGCGGAAATTGAGGAAATGGAAGGCAATATGCAGCCGCTGTTGATTGACTGTTAGGCCGTCTGAAAGGGGATTGTGATGTTGGTTAAGCCGAAAGTGATAGACAGGAAAAAGATTCTGCCGCTTGAGGTGGCGGAGGCGGCAAGTTGGCGTGTTTCGCCGCAGGTGGTCAGGGTTTGGAAAGACAAAGACCATGCGCGCCGGATGATGGTTTTGGGTAAGACGATTGCGCGCGCTAAGTCGAAAAATGCGCCTGTTATGGCTGCGCTTGAGCGTGATGCGCTGTTGGGTCGTCAAGGTGTGCCGCCGGTCATGACTGGGCCGTCTGAAGATGATTTGAGGTCTTGGTTGTTGAGTCCGAGTCAGGCGCAGGCGGTTGAGGATATTCAAAAGCTGGCAAGGGAAATCAAGCGTTTGGGCGATTTAATCAATCAGCAGAATGTGGTGTTTAGTTTGAAGCAGGATGTGTTAAGGCTGTCGGAGCTGAGCAGTTATTTGGTTGAGTTGGACGATAAGTTGGGCCGTGCGAAATATGCGGCAAGGCGGTTGGGTGTAAATCCTGTCGCTGATGATTTTAAAAACAAAATGGAGTTTAAAAATGGTAATGGGCAAACGGGGAAAGCAGCTTGAGGTTGCGATTGGTTTGATGGTGCTGATTGTGTTGGCGGTGGGGTATTGGGTTGCTGCAGGCCGTCAGGAAGAAGTTAAGGTGTTTCCACAGGATGTTGCGGCGCGTTTGCAGGAGGCTGAGGCGTATCGTTGGGCGGAAACTGGGATTGATTATACATTGGGCGATGCGGAGGTGGAGCATGAGTAGGTTTGTTGTTGAGAGTGGTATTCCGATTGGGCCGGTAAGTCAGGGGAAATGTGCTTATCCGTTTGATGAGATGAAATTCGGAGACAGTTTCTTTGTGGCGGTGAATTCGCCGGCATCGCAAAAGCGAACGCGTGATCAGTTAACTGGGGCTTTTAAGCGGTGGTGCAAATTCAATAAGGTTGAAAATGTTGGGTATGTAACGCGGCTTGTGGAAGAAGATGATGTGATGGGTGTTCGGTTTTGGATGGTGGAGCGTAAGAAATGATGTGGGCTGTTTTGATTTGGTGGTTGTTGTGTGTTTTTGCTTTTATCGGTGTGATGGCTGTATTCGCGGTGATTTGGGTATGGCTGCTTTATCGGGATATGGCGAAGGCGTTTGATAGTGACTTTGAGTTGTGATGTTGGGCGGCTGTCTGAATGGTTCAGACGGCCTTAAGTAAAACAGGTGGGATAAATGGACGTTGGTTTGTTGAATAAGGTTGAGCGTGATGAGTTGCTGTCGGTCTTGCCGTCGGCAATTCGTCCGCTTGTGCTTGCTGAATGGGCGCGCCAAGTGCGTTCGGGCAGTGAGATGTTCAATGCTTTTATCCGTGCCGATAGATGGTTGGGTCAGGTTGTTCAGTTGCCAGATGCGCTGCGTGGGATTGGTCTTGATGCGACAGACGAGGAAATCTGCGGCTTGGCTGATGCTGCGGTTAAGTCGTTTATGCAGTATGAGCGCATTGGCTACGGCCTGCCGGGTTTGTTGAAAAAGGCTGTAAACGACTATGGGCTGGATCTGAGTGTGTTTGACGGTAAGGAGCCTGAAGGCATTTTAGGCCGTCTGAAAAATGAGAAGTTTTGGCGCGGCCAGCTTCGCCGTTCTATTGCGCGTAAGGCTGAAAATTTAATGCGTGAGGTTGGCGGCGTTTCTCGCAAAACGGGTCTGTATGTGAGTAATGATGGCTTACGCCGCCGTAAGTCTCAAAAGGCACGCAATGCCGGTCTGTTGGCGCATATGGCTGCTGTGAATGAATTGGGTCAAGAGTTTACGCTCGATGAGCTGAGCGCGTTGGGGGTGTCTAATCCTGCCATCCGTCGTGCTGAGCTGATGGTGCGTATTCGCGGCTTTGAGGAGATTGCCAAACTTAAAGGCCATGTGGGCGAGTTTTTTACGCTGACCTGCCCTTCTAAGTTTCACGCATTCCATCACTTTGGTAAGCGTAATGAGAAGTTCAATGGGGATACGCCACGCGAGGCGGTCAAATATTTAAATAAGGTATGGGCGCGTATTCGCGCTGAATTGGGACGTATGGATATTAAGGTTTATGGTTTTAGGGTGGCTGAGCCTCATCATGATGGTACGCCTCACTGGCACGGCCTTTTGTTTATGGAGGCTAAGCATCGTGATGATTTTCGCCGCGTGGTCGCGAAACATGGCTGTCGTGAAGACCGTGAAGAGCTGGGCTTGCGCTACTTTGGCAGTAAAAAAGAGGCGGCGGCTGAGGCGCGCCGTATTCGCGAGCATCTGTTGGAGAAGAATGGCAGTGCGCCATCGCTCGCAGCAATTCAGGCCGGTTTGAAAACGGAGGTTGATTTTTGGTCGCGTAAGTATTTTAAATTTTGGCGACAAAGCAAGGCGGCGGCGCGTGTTGATTTTGAAAGCATCAACTGGGCGCGTGGTAGTGCGGCTGGCTATATCGCTAAATATATTGCGAAAAATATTGATGGTAAAAACAACGCCGGTGAGAGCTTGGGCGTTGACTTTGAGTCTGAAGAGCTGCTGGATATGGCAACGACTGCTGAGCGTGTAGATGCGTGGGCTTCTATTCACGGTACACGCCAGTTTCAGCAGATTGGCGGTGTGCCGGTAACGATTTGGCGTGAGTTGCGCCGTATTGTGCCGACCGATGATGACAGTGTTTTGATGTTGGCTCAGCGTGCTGCCGACCGTGGCGACTGGGCTGAATTTGTCCGTCTGTTGGGCGGCGAAGTGGTCAAACGTGAGGATATTCCTTTGGGTCTCTATAAGGAAGAAGCCGCTGAGGGCGTGGTCAACGAATACGGAGAAGTGCCTGCTCCTTTTACAATGGGTGTGTATGAGAAAGATACGGGTGAGGTACAGATCAGTCGTGTGCACACTTGGGAGGTTAAGAAAATCGGCGGCTCAGCCGCCGCTTGGACTCGTGTCAATAAGTGTACGGAAATTAAAAATGAGCCGGAAACGGCGATTTTTTGGGGAAGTCCAACTAAGCCGAATATTGAGGAGGCTGAAATTAAAGAATGGATGATGTGGAAAAAAGGAATTTCCGCAACTCAAATTGGCAATTGGAGAATTTCAGACAGCCTGCGCGCCGAATACGCCGATGATGTGAAGGCATGGGCGGCAGCTAAGCGGCCGCCAATGAGCCGTGAGTTCATGCAGCGCGTGATTGCCAAGCAGGAGGTTGCTGCCAAGCAATCTGAGCGCGCATCCGAACGCCTGCGCCTATATCGTGAATACATCACGCTGCTTGACCGTGCCAGCCAGCCATTGACAAGTGGCCTGACACCTTCTGAACCGAAATTTGACTTGTCGGCGGATAAGGTCGCGCATAAGCCGCGCCGATATACGCCGCCAACCTATGACACAGTAGAAAGCGCACTCGCAAAAGCGAAAGCCGCCCGTACTAATACTGAGCGATTCAATCGCCGCTTTGATTGAGGATGACAAAATGAATGAGTTTATTACATTGGAACAAGTAAAAGAGTTATGGACGTTGCCGGGCAAGAAGCCGCCATCAACAACAACCATTTGGCACCGCCGCCGCGCCGGTTTGATTCCAAAGCCGCGCCTAGTTGGTCGGGATAATCTGTTTAAACGCGATGAGGTAATCCGTTTGCGTGATGAATATCTAGGACTAGAGGTAAAGTAAATAGTGAGAAGAAACAACAATCAACACCGCCGCCGCTTGGCAATTTGGCAAGCAGAAAAGAAGCGGAAAAAGCGATGAAAAGGCCGTCTGAATTGAATTTCAGACGGCCTTTTTCTAAAAAGTTTATTTGTTATTCTATTTGTTATTTCAGAAATATAATTAAATAATCTATTTTATATTAATAGGTTATATAAATAACCTAATCCCTTCCTATCTGCCAGATACTAAAGACACCAGCTAACGGTGTCTTTTTTCATATCTGCCCTTCTTAAAAATATTACACCACACTTTTATTTCTATTACCCTCTAATCAGAAATCTGCCACTCATTCTTATCTTATACTAAACCTTGATGATTAAAGGCCGTCTGAAAGTTTTCAGACGGCCTCTTTCTTAAAACCTACCAAATCCCGAACCATTGTTTATCAGACTGCTTTTTATCACCGTTCTGCTGCTCGTGGTTTTGGCGGCGAAATTGCCAAGGCGCTTGCGGATTGTCTTTTTTCCATAAGCCTTTACGCTTTTCCTTGGCTTGTTTTTGTGCTGCCAAATAGTCGGTGTAAGCGGTTTTACTTTGTTGTTTTTTGGCATAACTTTCATAATGCCATGCGGCGCCATCCCGTATTTGCATTAAATTCAAGTCAATCGTGCCGACTGATACTTGGGCAACTTCGCGCTGGTAACGGTCGGCTTCAAATACGCGCACTTTGGCTTTTTTATTCAATGCGGCATCAATCAAATTGTCTCGTGATTGCGTACCATAAGCCTGATTGATTTCCGGTGCATCAATATAAGCCATACGGATTTTGTGTTTTCGGCCATCGCTATCGATAATGTGCACGGTATCACCATCATGGATTTTGATGATTTTTCCGTTGTATGTGTAAGTTTGTCGCGATGACTTTTGTTTTTGTTTCTGTTCTTGCTTAGGTTCAGCTTCGGTTTTGGTGTCAGATGTGGCTTTGACGACATTTTCTCCCAGCCATTCATTGACCTTTTCCAAACCGATATTGTCGCCTTGTGCCAATGTTGCAGCAACGCTTACCCCTGTACGAATCAACTCGGTATCGCGTGAGCTGTAACCAAGTGCGCCCAACACGGATAAAACAACAGGCAACCATTTTATAATTTTACTGATTTGCATATTTTGCCAAATTGAAGGCCGTCTGAAAGACCTGATGCACTTTCAGACGGCCTTTAAGATTGATTAATCTCCATTAATCCTGACAAGGCAGGATGACTTTTGCACCTTCTGCCGTACCCAAAACCAACACATCGGCGGCATCGCGGGCAAAAATACCGTTTTCGAGTACGCCGGTGATTTTGTTGATTTCATCTTCCATTTTCAGGGCTTGGTCGATATTGAGGCCGTGAACATCGACGATTTGATTGCCATAGAAAGTGGTATAACCGACACGCAACTCAGGCTGTCCGCCCATCGCAAGCAGTTTGCGCGACACCAGCGAACGGGCATTTTCAACCACTTCTACCGGCAATGGGAATTTGCCCAAACGGGAAACATATTTGCTTTCATCGGCAATACAAACAAATTTATCGGATGCGCTGGCCACGATTTTTTCGTTCAAATGTGCACCGCCGCCGCCTTTAATCATTTGCAACGCGTGGTTGACTTCATCTGCGCCGTCAACATAAACCGCCAAACCCATCACTTCATTCAGTGAAACTTCAGGAATCTCGTATTTTGCCAAAAGCTCGCTGGATTTTTTAGAAGTAGACACGGCACCCTTGATTTTCTTACCGCTTTTACCCAAAGCTTCGATAAAGAAGTTGATGGTAGAGCCGGTACCGATACCGATGTATTCGTTTTCAGGAACAAATTCCACCGCTTTTTCGGCGGCAATACGTTTGAGTTCGTCTTGAGTTGCCATGTTGTCAGTCTTTCAGTTTGAATAATAAAGTAATTTTAAGCTCTTAGGCTTTAATCAGCAATACTGCCGCTTGCGCTTCAATGGCTTCCATCCGTCCCAGATAGCCAAGTTTTTCGTTGGTTTTGCCCTTGATATTCACGCAGTTTTCAGGCAAACCCAAATCTGCGGCAATATTGGCGCGCATTACCGGAATGTGTGGCGCAAGTTTTGGCTTTTGCGCAATCACAGTCGTATCGACATTAACCACCTTCCAACCCAACTCCTGCACGCTTTGATAAGCCTCGCGCAACAGCACACGGCTGTCAGCATCTTTGAATTCGGCGGCAGTATCGGGAAAATGGCTGCCGATATCGCCCAAACCGGCCGCACCCAACAGGGCATCGGTAATCGCATGCAACAGCGCATCGGCATCTGAATGACCCAGCAAGCCTTTTTCAAACGGAATGTTTACGCCGCCGAGTATCAAATCTCGCCCTTCGACCAACTGATGGACATCGTAGCCCTGTCCGACACGGATATTCATGTTTGTTTCCTTAAATAATGGGTTTTGATTGTTCAGACGGCCTTGAGCAACAATCTGACAATGTATTCGTCTTGCGGCAGCGTCAATTTCAAATTGCGCGTATCGCCCTGCACCAAGCGCGGCCGGATACCCAGTTTTTCAATCGCTGATGCTTCATCCGTAATTTCACTTAAATCATCAACCGATAAAGCACGATGTAACAAGGCCGTCTGAAAAAGCTGCGGCGTTTGCGCCTGCCACAATCCTGCGCGTGCAACGGTTTCATCAATATGATGATTGCCGTCTGCCCGCTTGAGCGTATCAGCCACCGGTATGGCCAAAATACCGCCCTCATTACTCTCGCCCGCCTCATCAAGCAAACGCGTTAACGCTTCAGCAGGCAGACAACAGCGCGCGGCATCATGAACCAAAATATTATCTTGCGCCTCGGCCAAACCTTGCTCCAATAAAGCGGACACACCATTGCGTACCGTTTCGGCACGACTTGCGCCGCCTACTCGAAAGACGCGTACTTTCTCAGACAGGGCCGTCTGAAAAACCAAATCTTCCGGCGAAAGAATAACGGCAATTAAATCTATGCGGGGGTGTTGCTCAAAGATTTCTATGGTATGTTGCAATACGGTTTTACCATTGATTTCAACATATTGTTTAGGTTTTCCTGCACCAAATCGCGCTCCCACACCGGCAGCAGGAATCAAAGCGATATTGCGGCGCATCATGCTGACGCTCCGGCATTGGCCTCATCAGGCGTTTCAGCCTTGCGCCATACACACGCCTCGCCCAAGTCGTCCAAATATTTTTCATGTGCGACCAGCTCATCCGCATTGGCTTTGATGACTTTCAACTGCGACGTACGTTTGGTTTCCGCAATAACGGTTTTTTTGACTTCGCCCTCTTCTTCCGTCTCGCCGCCCATCAGATCGAACTGCTGACGCGTCATGGCAAGATAGACTTCACCCAAAAGCTCGCAGTCGATTAGCGCGCCGTGCAAGACCCGTTTGCTGCGGTCAACGGAAAAGCGGTTACACAACGCATCCAAGCTTGCCTTTTGCCCCGGGAACATTTCACGCGCCATGGCCAGCGTGTCGGTGACTTTACAACCCAGTTCCTCAATAGAAGGCAGTCCCATGCGGCGGAATTCCATATTCAGGAAGCCGACGTCAAACTTAGCATTATGGATAATCAGCTCTGCGCCACGAATAAAGTTGGCAATCTGTTTACCCACTTGGGCAAACGGCGGCGCATTCTTCGCTTCCAATACTTCAATCGTCAAACCATGCACCTTCGCCGCTTCCTCCGGCATATCGCGTTCGGGGTGGACATATAAATGAAGGTTGGAGTCGGTCATTTGGCGGTTGATCATTTCCAAGCCGGCAAATTCGACCAGACGGTCGCCGTTTTCAGGATAAAGACCCGTGGTCTCCGTATCGAGGATAATCTGACGTTGGCTCATGGTTGGTGGTTTCTGCAATTATCAAAATGCCTTGAATCATACTGAAGGCCGTCTGAAATGTATAGTCAGCAAAACTTTAGCTGCTTTTGAAATGCCTTTTTATAGCTGGATTTTTTCAGACGGCCTTTATTCTTTTTGCATTTAATGGCCATCTATTACTGTATTTTTAAGTAGAAAACCCAATTTCTACAAAATTTTTTAAATTTAATTTCTTTAATAATTAATACCTTACTTATTATTTGAATAATAGGAACAATTATCATTTGCAAATTTAAAAAATCTCCGTATAATACAACCCATCGAAACGAAATAACCGCACAACAGAATGAAAGGAGAAGAAAATGCCCGAAAGTATTTTTAAGCAAGTCTCCCTTGATATTCTGAGACTGCACCAACAAGCCATCCGCTCTTTAATCGCCACCAAGTGTTGCGATGAGTGCGAAGTACACGACGCAGTATTCATTACTTTAGATGGCCGATATTATGTTTGGCTCCCTTGTATGGGCAAATCGCCCCAATCAGAAACCGGCATCCTGCTGATTGAAGATGAAGACGGCAATACACGCTTGAGCTGGGTTGCCGATACACGCGAAGTCAAGCAAAAAGACAGTCTGTACAACCGCGTTGTTTCCGCCCTGCAAAGAAAAATGCAGCGCACGAAAAACAAATTTATCCAGTCGGCAAACGCCCGATTGCTTGAGCTGACGCCGCAGCAAGGCCGTCTGACGACAAACAGCAAAGATTTCTCGCTTTCACCACATGACTTGATGAAAGCACTTTATCCGGCAACACATCAAATAGGAGAATTTGCCTTGTAACAGTTTTTGGTAGTGGTTTGTGTTCCTTTTGCGCCCCTTAACATTTTAAAGGGGCGATTTTTTTGCCCCTACTTTTCAGACGGCCTAAACACCGGTTTTCCAGTACAATAAAGGCCGTCTGAACATTTCCTACTTTTCAACCATGCAACTGCTCAAATACATCCAATCGCAAGGCCTCGGCAGCCGCAAGCAATGCCAATGGCTGATAGACAATGACTGTATCGCCATCAACGGCGAAATTCATAATCGTGCCAAAGACGATATTGACCCATCTCAAGTGCACACCCTGTCTGTTGACGGCGAAGAAATTGCCGCCGTCCCCATGCCCTATTTCTACATTCTGCTTCATAAGCCTTCAGATTACGAGACTTCTCACAAACCCCAGCAATATCCAAGCATCTTCAGCCTGTTTCCCGACCACATGCGCAATATCGATATGCAGGCAGTCGGCCGCTTGGATGCAGACACAACCGGCATTATTCTGATTACAAACGACGGGCAATTTAACCACCGCGTTACCTCGCCCAAACACAAAGTTCCGAAGCTCTACCGTGTCACATTGAAACATCCAGCCGACGATACCCTTTGCACTGCGCTGAAAAACGGCGTCCTCCTGCATGATGATAATGAAACCGTCGCCGCGGCCGAAGCAGTATTGACCGACCCAACCACATTGATGATGACCATTACCGAGGGTAAATACCATCAGGTCAAACGCATGGTTGCAGCCGCAGGCAACCGTGTCGAGCAGCTCCACCGTGAGAAATTCGGCGACTGGAATGTCGATGATTTGGCCGCCGGAGAATGGAAATTTATCCAAATCTAAAAAAATTCCAAATTTTTTCGATCAATTTTTAAACAATATGGATTTTTTTATTTATTTAAAATCAAACATCTAAGCTTTATTATTTTTATTTAACAGAATTTAACACTGTAAAGACTGAACTATTGTATAATTCGCCTGTCTGAGTAACACTTGCTTCGAAAGAAGTGAGTAAGTGAGTAAGACGTTTTCCCCGTAATGTGTTTGGCCATCTATACTTTCCCCTTAGTATAGATGGTTTTTTTTTATCTAAAATTTGGCAACCAAGCGGGCGTACTTTCAGACGGCCTTTCTCATCTAAAAAAGCCATCATTACTAAACCTCATCTCCCATTCATTAACTTGCCATTATCCCTTTTCTCTTTCTCGTCTCTTCCGCATTAATCTGTGCCGTTCCAATTTCAGACAAATCGTTTTATAGAAAGAAAAACTATCGGCGACTACCCAAGCTAAGGTTACAGAATATTATTAGACAGCCTTAGAGAAATACCATCTTTGTTGCCGACATACTTGAAAGCACACTTTAGTGCTATCCAATATCCTCACAACAACCCTTTCCCATATCCCACTTTTCAGACGGCCTTTATCGTTAGGGCTCTTTCAATCATTCGTATCGCTTCAGACAAATTCTCTGTTTGCAGGTTTCAATACCAAGCAAACCAGAGAAACCCACTAAAAATTCTTCATTACATGGTTTTTTTAACTAATTTTCTTTTCAGACTTTAGTCAAGATTCGTTAAATCTTTGCGGTAAAATGTTGTCTTTATTTTTATGCATCTGAGTATTTATGTCTTCCAATCAACCCCGTCAAACCTGGTCCAACCGTTTGACTTACATCCTTACCGTTGCCGGTGCGACTGTCGGCTTTGGCGCAACTTGGCGTTTCCCGTATTTGGTCGGTGAAAACGGCGGCGGCGCGTATGTGTTTCTGTTCTGTATCGCCATGCTGGTCATCGGTATTCCGATGATTTTGGTGGAAAACGTCATCGGCCGCCGTAAAGGCGTGAACGCGCTGGATGCGTTTGGCGGCACAATGAATGGCAAACCCGTTGCTAAAGTTTGGAAGTTGGTCGGTTGGATGGGCCTGCTCGGCGCATTCGGCATCATGGCCTATTACATGGTACTCGGCGGCTGGGTCATAAGCTACATCGTTAATATCATTGGCGGTAATTTGGACATTTCCAGCCCTGTTTCTGGCGAAGTCACCAAAAGCTTCTTTACCGAACACATCGAAAACAGCCCTTGGGAAATTGCCTTTTACACTTTCCTATTTGTGGTTGTGAACCAATGGATCTTGGTCAAAGGCGTGATCGGCGGTATTGAAAAAGCGGCAAAATACCTGATGCCTTTGCTGTTTTTGTTCCTGATTGCCATGGTCGTGCGCAACGTTACCCTGCCGGGCGCAATGGAAGGCATTACCTTCTATCTGAAACCTGACTTCAGCAAAATTACAGCCGAACTGTTCGTCTTCGTTTTAGGACAAGTATTCTTCGCCTTGAGCTTGGGTTTCGGCGTGATGATTACGTTATCCAGCTATCTGGATAAAAACGAAAATCTGGTTCAGACGGCAGTGATTACCGCGATTACCAACACTTTGATTGCCGTATTGGCCGGCTTTATGATTTTCCCTTCCCTCTTCAGCTTTGGCGTTGCCCCTAACTCAGGCCCGACGCTGGTATTCCAAAGCCTGCCGATCGTGTTCTCCAATATGTGGGCAGGCCCCGTGTTTGCAGTGATTTTCTTCTCACTGCTTCTGATTGCCGCGCTGACCACTTCTCTTACCATTTATGAAGTGTTGATTACAACCATTCAGGAGAAAACCAAAATCCGCCGCGCAGCCGCGATTACGATTGTCTTGGCTGCCATCTTCATCTTCGGCAACATTCCGTCTATTTTGAGCTATGGCCCGTGGAAAGATATTTCCGTGTTTGGTAAAAACATTTTTGATGCCTTTGACTATATCAGCGGCAACATCCTGTTTATGCTGACCGCGCTTGGCTCTGCCTTGTTTGTCGGCTTCGTGATGAAAGATGAAGCGAAGGACGAATTGCTCTACAAAGGCAACCATACCACCGTCAATATCTGGTTTGCCTATGTAAAATACCTCGTACCGTTGGTGATTCTGCTGATTTTTGTCAGCAACTTGTTCTGATAAGCAAGCATATAAAAAGGCCGTCTGAAAAATTCAGACGGCCTTTATTTTGACTATGCTTTATTCTACCCAGTTTTTCTTCTTACTGGTTTTACCGATACCGGGGTTGAAGCTGTTGGTCGGGTCAAGTTTTTTATAGAACTGTTTCAGCTCGGGCTTGGCTTCATACAGATGACCGACATTATGCTCGGCAGGATATTGCGCACCGCGTTGGTCAAGCAGATGGAGCATTTCATGTTCCAAAGCCATACAGTCGTTGCCTTTTTTAATGATGTAGTCCTGATGGAACACATGACACATAAAATGTCCGTAATACAATTTATGGATGATTTTATTGTCGATTTCAGGCGGCAGTGTTTCAAACCAATCGCGATCATCACGGCGCAAGGCGATATCGAGTGCAACCAAATCCTCTACTTCATCATCATGTACAGAACGGTAACGGATCGCGGCAGAAGCCACAGCAAAGCGATGCAGCATGGCCGCCTGCGTTTCTTCGGCATTACATTCGAAGAATGCGCCGCCATGGGTTGCAAAATATTCCTTCAAGAAAGCACGCGCTTCTTCTACGCCCTCGCCACCCATTTTTAAAATCAGGTGATGTTCATATTTATCCCGATAGTTGCGCATAGATTTCGGCAAGTGATCAGGCAAAATTTTACTGATCAGTTGCATGAATTTATCAGAGAAGTGTTTTGGTAAGAAACTTATCTTTTTGCTGAATCTATCCACACGGGCTTTCAGATCAAACAGTTTCGGAAGTTGGTGGGTACCGAACGTCTTGATGATATAAAACGTATCTTTACCATAAATGGCAGCAATATCAAAAGCATGACGATGGATATACTCACCGGAAATAGGCAGGTTTTTAAACTCGCTCAAAGCGGCACGACGAATATCGGTCAGCTCATTAATATCATTGGTGCCGATATAGAACACGGCAGTCTGTTTTTCTTGCGGGAAAGTATCCAAGCGTACGGCAAACACCATCAGCTTGCCCGCGCAACCTGATGCTTCGTAGTGACGCGCAGGGTCGGCATTAAAACGGGCGGCAGTCGGTTCATTCACTTGGCGGACATGATCGCAATAAGCATGGTCATGCCCTTTGCCTGCATTTTGAACAATGTCTTTTTTCTGATAATGGAAACCTTGCAGATTGGTCAAAATTTCTTCAGGGGTTTCGCCCAAATCAATGCCCAAATGGTTGACCAGCTCCAGCTTACCCTCTTCGTTGATTTGTGCAAACAGGGCCATTTCCGTATAAGCCGGGCCACGCTGTACCAATGCACCACCGGAGTTATTGCATACGCCACCCAATACAGATGCGCCGATACAGGACGAACCGATCACTGAGTGCGGCTCACGGCCTAAAGGTTTCAGCAGCAGTTCCAATTGATTCAGGGTAGAACCGGGCAGGCAGACAACCTGTTCGTTATTGTTAATCGGCTGAATGATGTTCAGACGCATGGTATTCACAATCACGATATCGCGGTCGTAATCATTGCCGTCAGGAGTCGAGCCGCCAGTTAAACCGGTATTGGCGGCCTGCGTAATCACGATAACATCAGCCTCAACACACGCCTGCAAGATTTGCCACATTTCCAAAACCGTACCCGGACGGACAACCGCCAGCGCCTTGCCTTCGCCAAAACGGTAGCCTTGACGGTATTGTTCAGTTTTTGCCGGGTCTGTGATGATATATTTTTCGCCGACGGTTTGCGTCAGCCGACTGATTAATTGTGTAGCATTCATTGCATACTCCTTAAGAAATGAATATATTTATTAAATTACAAACATTGTAGTAATCCCTTTTATCAAAGTAAAGGCAAACTCACTTTTAAATTTATCATTCAAATAAACAAAAGGCCGTCTGAAATTTTCAGACGGCCTTTTGTTTCAAGCTTGAACAATCAAATTATTCAGCTGCTTTCTCTTCGCGAGCAGGAGCTTCAAGCAAAGCTTTGATAGACAGGCGTACGCGGCCGCGATCGTCTACTTCCAATGCTTTCACATTCACAACCTGACCTACTTGCAGATAGTCGCTGACATTGCGTACGCGCTCGTGGGCGATTTGGCTGATGTGTACCAAACCGTCTTTGCCCGGCATCACGCTGACAATCGCGCCAACGTTGTTATCGAGGATTTTAACCACAGTACCTTCGTACACTTTGCCCACTTCCACTTCGGCAGTGATTTCTTCGATACGTTTTTTCGCTGCATCGCCTGCTTCTTGAGTAGTCGCAGCGATAGTGATGGTACCGTCTTCAGCGATATTGATTTCAGTACCGGTTTCAGCAGTAATCGAACGAATGGTTTCGCCACCTTTACCAATCACATCACGGATTTTGTCTTGGTTGATTTTCATGGTGAACAAGCGTGGCGCGTGTGCAGACAGCTCTTGTGGGCCTGCAACGGCGGCTTTCATCTGATCCAAGATGTGCAAACGTGCTTCTTTGGCTTGAGCCAAAGCGATTTGCATGATTTCTTTGGTAATACCTTGGATTTTGATGTCCATTTGCAGCGCGGTCACACCTTCGGTTGTACCGGCTACTTTAAAGTCCATATCGCCCAAGTGGTCTTCGTCGCCCAATATGTCGGTCAGGACGGCAAATTTGTTGTTGTCCAAAATCAGACCCATGGCGATACCGGCAACGTGTGCTTTCAAAGGCACACCGGCAGACAACAGGCTCAAGCAGCCGCCGCAGACGGAAGCCATAGAGGAAGAGCCGTTGGATTCGGTAATTTCAGAAACCACGCGCATGGTGTAGCTGAAATCTTCAGGTTCCGGCAATACGGCCAACAACGCACGTTTAGCCAAGCGGCCGTGACCGATTTCACGACGTTTTGGCGCACCTACGCGACCTACTTCACCGGTAGAGTATGGAGGGAAGTTGTAGTGCAGCATGAAGCGGTCAGTGTATTCGCCGGACAGCGCATCAATGATTTGCTCATCGCGTGAAGTACCCAAAGTTGCAACCGCCAAAGCTTGGGTTTCGCCACGGGTAAACAGTGCAGAACCGTGAGTGCGCGGCAATACGCCGGTTTGAATATTCAACGGACGAACAGTGCGGGTGTCGCGACCGTCAATACGCGGTTGACCGTCCAAAATTTGGCTGCGGACAACATCGGCTTCCAAATGTTTGAAAATGCCTTTGATTTCGTTGGCTGCCAAGGTGTCGGTTTCTTCGGTAATCAACGCTTCTTTCACAGCATTCCAAGCTTCGTCCAACTTGGCAGAACGCGCTTGTTTTTGACGGATTTTGAACGCTTCTTTAATGGTTTCACCGGCAATTTCGCGTACTTTTGCAACCAATTCTTCATTGGTTTCAGGAGCTTTCCAATCCCAAACTTCCGGGTTGACTTCGTCGGCAAATTCATTGATGGCATTAATGGCCACTTGCATTTGATCGTGACCGTAAACAACCGCACCCAGCATCACTTCTTCAGACAAGATGTCGGCTTCGGATTCCACCATCAACACGGCTTTAGAAGTACCGGCAACAACCAAGTCCAATTGTGATTTAGCCAATTCGGCTTTAGTCGGATTCAAAACGTATACGCCGTTTACATAACCAACGCGTGCCGCGCCAATCGGACCGGCAAACGGTACGCCGCTCAACACCAGCGCGGCAGACGCACCCAACATTGCAGGAATGTCAGAATCAATTTCAGGATCAACAGACACGACCATCGCTACGATTTGGATGTCATGGTAGAAACCTTCGGGGAACAAAGGACGAATCGGACGGTCGATCAGACGGCTGGTCAGGATTTCTTTTTCGCTTTGTTTGCCTTCGCGTTTGAAGAAACCGCCGGGGATTTTACCTGCTGCGTAAGTACGCTCGAGGTAATCGACAGTCAGAGGGAAGAAGTCTTGGCCTTCTTTCACTTCTTTGTTAGTGGTAACGGCAACCAAAACAACGGTGTCGCCCATAGATACTTTAACGGCAGCAGCGGCTTGGCGAGCGATTTCGCCGGTTTCCAAAGTAACGGTTTGATTACCGTATTGGAAGGTCTTAACGTGTTTATTGAACATCATTGTTCCTTTCAAAATACCGCACTGCTAAAACACTAATAATGCACACTAAAATCCGAATGTGCATAGTTAGGGTTTCAGACCGTGCGGCAGGTTATAAACAAGCTTTCAGACGGCCTTTAAGGCACTGAAAACAACTCTCGATTATAAAGGCAACCATCCTTAAAATCCAGTATTTATACAATAAAAAGGCCGTCTGAAACATATCCTTTTCAGACGGCCTTCAAACTTAAAAATCAATCCTGAGTCAGCAAAGTCAATGCTTCCTGATATTTTTCGACTGTTTTTTGAATCACATCGGCAGGCACTTTAGGCGCAGGCGCTTTTTTATTCCAACCGCTTTGCTCCAGCCAGTCGCGGACAAATTGTTTGTCAAAAGACGGCGGATTGGTGCCGACTTTGTATTGGTCTGCAGGCCAAAAACGGCTGGAGTCAGGCGTTAATACTTCGTCCATCAAAGTCAGCGTACCTTCTTCATCCAAACCAAATTCAAACTTGGTATCGCAAATGATAATACCGCGAGATTTCGCATATTCGGCCGCTTCTGTATAAAGCTGAATCGCTTTAGCGCGCACCTCCGCCGCCAATTCTTTTCCGATAATGCGTTCGCATTCTTCAAAGCTGATGTTTTCATCATGATCGCCAACTGCGGCTTTGGTCGATGGCGTAAAAATCACTTCAGGCAGTTGTTGTGCTTCCTGCATACCTTCAGGCAGTTGAATCCCGCAAACAGAGCCTGTCTTTTGATAATCTTTCCAACCGCTACCAGCCAGATAACCGCGCACAATAGCTTCTACTTTCACCGGAGTGAGCTTTTTAGCCACAACGGCGCGTTTTTCTAAAACTTTGGCTTCGTTTTCAGGCAAAACATCGTAAACCGTCTGACCGGTAAAATGGTTAGGCATGATATGAGCCAGTTTGTTAAACCAAAAATTGGAAATCTGCGTCAGAATCTCCCCTTTACCCGGAATCGGGTCATCCAAAATCACATCGAATGCAGACAGGCGGTCGGAAGCAACCATCAACATACGTTTATCGTCAATTTCGTACAAATCGCGTACTTTGCCGGAGTAGATTTTTTTCAAGCTGATTTCAGACATTTCGAGTATCTCTTTGGTAGACAGAAGAATGCGGTATTTTAGCCCAATTTGGAACTTTTCGTTAGATTGTTTACAAAATAAAGGCCGTCTGAAACCTTATATTTTGGTTTCAGACGGCCTTATCCGTTGATTTCAGGTAAGAACCCTGAAAATCACCATCCTATCAGATTACAGAAGCTTGAGTCTGATCTTGGATTTGGTTCACAGCAGACAGAGAGTAGTAGTCGCCGTGGCCGGTTACTTGGTAAGTGCTACCGTCAGCAAACTTGAAGTTTTCAACTTTGTGATCGTTACCGGTGAACCAGTCGTCGATGGTGATGCTGTCGTTAGTACCGACAGAAACAGTCAGGTTAGCACCTGATTTGCTCAGCAATACGTCAGAAGCTGCAACACCTTTACCGAACAACAGGGTGTCATTACCGCTTTCCTCACGGATAGTATCGTGACCGTAACCTTTGTCGAAGAAGTAAGTGTCGTTACCGGTACCGCCGATCAGGATGTCGTTGCCGACACCGCCGTCGAGGTAGTCGTTACCGTCTTTACCAACCAGACAGTCGTCGCCGGCCAAACCGTACAGATGGTTGTTGCCGCCGTTACCTTCGATATTGTTGTTCAAAGAGTTACCGGTACCGTTCAGGTTTTGCATACCTTGCAAAATCAGGTTTTCAACGTGATCGGTCAGCGTGTAGTCAATAACGGTACGGACAGTATCGATACCGGCGTGTGCATTGCCGTACTCGATAACTTGGTCGTTAACATTGTCAACGAAGTAAACGTCATTACCGTCGCCACCGCGCATGATGTCCGCGCCGGAACCACCGTTCAGGTAGTCGTTACCGGCACCGCCTTGCAGGTAGTCTTTACCGTCCTCACCGTACAGAGAGTCACCGTCGGCATCACCGTAAATGGTGTCGTTACCGGCACCGGCGTAGATTACGTCTGTACCGTTACCACCGTAGATGATGTCTTCGCAAGCAGTACCATAAATGGTATCTTTAGCATCAGTACCGCGGATAACGTTGCCGTCTTTGCAGTCTTCAGCTCGGATGACATTACCTGGGTTTTTGTCTTCGTGACCGTATGAGTTGTTTTGGTTATGGTCGTCAACACAGTCTTTGCAGTCTGGCTCTGGCTTAGGCTCAGGTTTTGGTTCTGGCTTAGGCTCAGGTTTTGGCTCTGGCTTAGGTTCTGGTTTAGGCTCAGGTTTCGGTTCTGGCTTAGGCTCAGGTTTTGGTTGTGGTTTTGGTTCTGGTTGCGGTTCTGGCTGTGGCTCAGGCTTAGGCTCAGGTTTTGGTTGAGGCTTAGGCTGAGGTTTAGGTTGTGGTTTTGGACATGGGATCGGTTTGATTGGATCGCAGTTGTAAGGTGGGCAAACCGGAACACATTTGTAGTTAGGAGTTTTTGCCGGTGGGCAGAAAGCCGCAATAGCAGAAACCAAACCGGTTACCGCGTTAACTACTGACACGCCGACGCTGGCAATGCTAGCGATGCTGCCGATAGAAACAGAAGATTTTGCTGCAGGAGCGCAGTAGTAAGAAGAGTAGGAAGCCTTAGGCGCGGGTGCGCAGTAAGAACTAACCAGGGGTCTAGTATAATACCCCCCGTAACAGTATGCCATAATAATTACTCCCAAAAGTTAATAAAATATTGGGTTGACGGAACGAGCAAATCCGCCCTTGCCCAATTATTATTTTAGTAATATTTTGCAAAATATTTACTCAAAAATATCAAACGGTAGAATTTGCCGATAAAAGGACGGAGTTTCGCCTATTTTAAAATTCCATTCTCCTAGCAACAATAAAAACATTAACATTGATTCACACTCTCTCAAACAGCATAGATCCTTTATCTATCTTGTTAAAAGCTGAATTTTAACTATAGTTATAGTAAACAAACATAATACCGATAAGTAGTTATTATTATGGATAGATAATATCGACAATTTACCCAAATACAGCTACATTCGCATTTTGTTCTACGCCAATAATGTGAATTTGTCGTATTTACACTATAATGACACGAACACCTATTTAACAGCTATCAGAGGAGATACTCAACCATGCGTACTTTATTGACCGGAGCCAAAGGCCAGCTTGCCCGTTGTCTGCGCGACCGCCTGCCCGAAGATTGGGAACTGATTGCTACCGATTCGACTTCGCTGGACATTACCGATACCGAAGCCGTGCATCACATGATCAAAAACTTCCAACCAGATGCCATCGTTAATGCCGCAGCTTACACTGCCGTCGATAAAGCAGAAGAAAACGCAGAGGCTGCTTTTGCCGTCAACGCAACCGCTGTTCACAACCTGGCCGCAGCCGCCCGCGCCGCACATGCCCGCTTTATTCATATTTCCACTGATTATGTATTCGACGGCGAAGGCAAACGCCCTTACCGCGAAACCGACTATACCAATCCGCGCAGCACTTACGGTCAATCCAAAGTAGCAGGCGAGCTTTTGGCTTTAGCCGCACATCCGGAAAGTACAATCGTCCGTACTTCGTGGCTGTTTAGCGAATACGGCAGCAATTTCGTCAAAACCATGCTGCGCCTTGCCAAAGAACGCGATTCCCTCTCCATTGTTCACGACCAAACCGGCTGTCCGACTTATGCAGGCGACTTGGCTCACGCCATCATCAGTTTACTGCAACAGCCTACCTCCCCACGCGGCATCTTCCATTACTGTGGCAATAAATCGGCAACATGGTACGAATTTACCAAAGCCATCTTTCAGACGGCCCACCAATTAGACGACAGCTTCCGCATTCCGGAACTGAACGCGATTACTACCGATCAATATCCCCTGCCCGCTCCACGTCCGGCATACAGCATCATGGATTGCTCACGCCTAGAGACCGAGTTTGGTATCAAACCGTCCGACTGGCAAAAAGCCCTACGCGAAATTCTCCGCAAAATCGACTGATAAGCTGATTCATCTATATCAAGGCCGTCTGAAAACATATTTTCAGACGGCCTCTTTGTTTCTTTTATATCAAATGCTTTATCTATCCAGTCTGTCATTTGAAAAGTGCTACAATAACCGTTTATTTTATTTTTCAGACGGCCTGACAATATGTGCAACCATCATCCCAAACATTCACACGATAATGACACCATCCGCATCCGCGGCGCGCGCACGCATAATTTGAAAAATGTCGATTTGGACATTCCGCGTCACAAGCTCGTGGTGGTAACAGGATTGTCAGGCAGCGGCAAATCGTCGCTGGCGTTTGATACTTTATATGCCGAAGGCCAACGCCGTTATGTCGAAAGCCTTTCCGCCTATGCCCGTCAGTTTTTGCAGATGATGGACAAACCCGATGTCGATTTGATCGAAGGTCTGTCGCCTGCAATTTCCATCGAGCAAAAATCCACCAGCCACAATCCGCGCTCCACCGTCGGCACGGTAACAGAAATCCACGACTACCTGCGCCTTTTGTACGCCCGAGTCGGTACGCCGTATTGCCCCGAACACAATCTGCCGCTGTCGAGCCAGACCGTATCGCAGATGGTCGATGCCGTGTTGAAGCTGCCGGAAGACACGCGCGTGATGATTCTTGCACCGGCGGTGCGCGAGCGTAAGGGCGAGTTTGTCGATTTCTTTGCCGACTTGCAGGTTCAAGGCTTTGCCCGTGTGCGCGTAGACGGCGAAGTCTATCAGCTTGACGAAGTACCGAAGCTGGAAAAAAACATCAAACACAATATCGACGTCGTCATCGACCGCGTGAAAGTAAAAGCCGACATCAAACAACGGCTGGCAGAAAGTTTTGAAACCGCATTACGCCACGGCAACGAACGCGCACTGGCGATGGAAATGGAAAGCGGCGAAGAACATTGGTTCTCCGCGCGTTTTGCCTGCCCCGTATGTTCATACAGCCTGCCCGAATTAGAGCCGCGCCTGTTTTCCTTCAACAACCCTATGGGTTCTTGCCCGACTTGCGACGGCTTGGGTAATACCAACTTTTTCGATCCCGAAAAAGTGGTCGCCCATCCTGAATTATCCTTAGCAGCAGGCGCAATTGACGGCTGGGATAAGCGCAACCAATTCTATTTCCAAATGATTCAATCGCTTGCACATCATTATAAATTTGATGTCAATGCCGCTTGGGAAACCCTACCGGAAAAAGTCAGAAAAGTTGTCTTGCACGGTTCGGGCAAAGAAGTCATCGACTTCACCTACCTGTCCGAACGCGGCACCACCTTCAACCGCAGCCATGCCTTTGAAGGCATCATCCCCAATCTCGAACGGCGCTACCGCGAAACCGACAGCGAAACCGTGCGCGAAAAACTGCGTGAATACCAAAACCATCGCGCCTGCCCGAGCTGCGGCGGCGCACGTTTGCGCAAAGAAGCGCGCTACGTTTACGTCAGCGGCGAACCGCTGCACGAAGTCTCCGCCTGGCCGCTGACCAAAACCCACCAATTCTTTGAAACGCTAGATTTGGACGGTAATAAAAAACAAATCGCCGAAAAAATCCTCAAAGAAATCACCGAGCGGCTCGGCTTCCTGATTAACGTCGGGCTGGATTACCTGAATCTCTCCCGCTCCGCCGAGACCCTATCCGGCGGCGAAGCCCAGCGCATCCGCCTCGCCAGCCAAATCGGCAGCGGCCTGACCGGCGTGATGTACGTATTGGATGAACCCTCCATCGGCCTGCACCAGCGCGACAACGACCGCCTGCTCGCCACCCTCAAACGCCTGCGCGATTTGGGCAACAGCGTGATTGTGGTCGAACACGACGAAGACGCCATCCGCGAAGCCGATTTCGTCGTCGATATGGGCCCCGGCGCGGGTGAACACGGCGGCAACGTATTGATTGCCGACACGCCCGAAAACGTCGCCAAATGCGAAAACTCCGTTACCGGACAATACCTCAGCGGCAAAAAATCCATTGTCGTGCCGTCTGAACGCACGCCCGTCAATCCCGACCGAATGCTCGTCCTCAAAGGCGCGCGTGGCAACAACCTCAAAAACGTAACCCTCGAACTGCCGCTCGGTTTGATTACCTGCATCACCGGCGTATCCGGCAGCGGCAAATCCACCCTGATTAACGACACCCTCGCCAAAATCACCGCCCGCGAACTCAACCGCGCCCAAGAAGAACCCGCCCCATACGATGACATCCACGGCCTCGAACACCTCGACAAAGTCATCAACGTCGACCAATCCCCCATCGGCCGCACCCCGCGCTCCAACCCCGCCACCTACACCGGCCTGTTCACCCCCATCCGCGAACTCTTCGCCGGCGTACCCCTCTCGCGCGAACGCGGCTACAACGTCGGCAGATTCTCCTTCAACGTCAAAGGCGGCCGCTGCGAAGCCTGCCAAGGCGACGGCGTAATTAAAGTCGAAATGCACTTCCTGCCCGACGTGTACGTCCCCTGCGAAGTCTGCCACGGCAAACGCTACAACCGCGAAACCCTCGAAATCCAATACAAAGGCAAAAACATCAGCCAAGTCCTCGACATGACCGTCGAAGAAGCCCGCGAATTTTTCGACGCCGTCCCCACCGTATCGCGCAAACTGCAAACCCTCATGGACGTAGGCCTAGGCTACATCCGCCTCGGCCAGTCCGCCACCACCCTCTCCGGCGGCGAAGCCCAGCGCGTCAAACTTGCCTTAGAGCTATCCAAACGCGACACCGGCAGAACACTCTACATCCTCGACGAACCCACCACCGGCCTGCACTTCGCCGACATCGCCCTGCTGCTGGAAGTAATAGGCCGTCTGAAAGGCAAAGGCAACTCGATTGTGATTATCGAGCATAATCTGGATGTGATTAAAACTGCGGATTGGATTGTGGACTTAGGGCCGGAAGGCGGTGATGGCGGGGGGAGGATTATTGCTTCAGGTAGCCCTGAGCAGGTGGCGAAGGTTAAGAGGAGTTATACTGGGAAGTATTTGAAGGTGGTTTTGTAAAAACAATGTTTATCTACCTTATTAGGAAATTAACTAAATGCATATTCTAGCTTCTTTCTTACAGCATGCTAGTGCCTATGGTTCGAAATCTTCTATTTTAAGTTTTTGGGTTTGGCTTATATGCTTCACACTTCTGGCACTCATGTTTCTTGCATATGCGGGCATTACCGATTGGATAATATATGGTTTATTTATTGTATTTCTTATTGAAATAATTGGCGCATTTGGTACATTTTTTTATTGCCTGTTTACTAATAAACAAGACTTATTGAGAAGTGAAAACTTTGTTCTTAAGAAGATGGTTATTGAAAAACAAACTATTGGAGATAGCTTAACGGGTACACAAGAAATCCCTGCCATTAGTCAAAATGAAATAATTACACTAGAGGATGATCAAGAATGAAAAAACGATATATTGTTTGCGTTGACAACCTTGATAAAGAACAAAGCATAGAAATAACTAATTATTTTAAACAATCTAGCTATGGTTGGTGGCACTGGATTAGCAACACATGGTTTGTAACAGATAATAAAGGGGTATCTTCTGCCTCTGAGATGAGAGATGAAATAAAGAAAATTCTAAAAAATAAAAAAATAATAGTTGTTGAACTTAACGAAAATGGAGACAAATGGGCAGGAGCCACAGTTAATGACCCAGAAAAAAAGATGTTCAAATGGCTGCATAATTCATGGAAAAAGAGTAAACCGTAACCTGCATGAAATCTGACAAGCCGTAGCCTACATAAAACCCAAACCTCATGCGTAAGGTGTGTGCGATACGCATGCGGTTGCTTGATTGACGGTTTGCTGTTGTAAATTTCAACTTAGTTGAAACTAACGCTTTCAGACGGCATAAAAAATGGCCGTCTGAAAATTGAAATTAATTTATCTAAAATAACCATCCTAATTCACAAAACAAAAAACGGATTCCAAATCATTGGAATCCGTTTTTCTCTAAAGCTATCCGAATTATTTAGCTTCTTCTTTAGCGTCTTCAGCAGCTTCTTTAGCATCTTCCGCTGCGTCTTTTGCGTCTTCTTTAGCCTCTTCAGCGGCGTCTTTGGCTTCTTCGGCTTTTTCTTCAGGAGTTTCGGCAGCCGGAACGCCTTTCAAAGCGTCCAAAGAAGTTTTACAGGTTGCATCACGTTGGTCTGCCGGCAGATTTTTCAACGCTTCTTTGGTTTGTTCGAAAGATTTTTGCATCATGTCTTTGGTTGCAGCATCTACGTCTTTTGTTGCTTCGGCAAATGCTTTTTCGTATTCGTCACAAACGGCAGAAGAAGATGAGCCTGAACCGCCGCCGCATGCTGACAGGGACAGAGCAGCCAATAAAGCTGCCAATAAAGCTGATGTTTTCATGTGTCTCTCGCTTTTTTAAATTTAGGTTAAAGGACGTTATATGTTAATTAATTATATGAAGGTGTCAATAGTTTTTGTTTAATTTAATCAAAACTATATCATTGAAAGAGTCAGTCTATCTAAACATACTAAAGGCCGTCTGAAATTTCAGACGGCCTGTGCTTTTTTAAGTAATCCTTTTTGTCAACGATTACGCTGCTTTACGGTGATAATGTCTGAGCGCGTGCTCTTTGCGCCGACCGCTACTGAATGCGGATACACGCTTCAGATACCCGATCACTCGGGTGCCGTAGTCGATGTCGTGCGAGCCGCAGGCGGAACAGGCGTGCAGGGTGCGTTTGTCGATGTGGCCGCATTCGTTGCAAATGGTAATGCGTACGTTCACGCAGAAGTAGTTGCAGCCGGTTTGCGCGGCAATGTCCAAGAGTGAGCGGTAGCCGGATTCGGGCAGGGCTTCGTCAAGATTCAGGTGCAGCGCGGAGCCGCCGTCGAGCCAGTCCACCAGTTCTTTGCCGTGCAGCAGGAATTTGTCGAGCGCGTTGATTTCTTCGTCTTCGACGACGTAGAAATAGGAGTTGTAGCATTCGCGGCTGACTTTGTAGCCGTCGGCTTTGTCCCATTTGGCGTTTTTCACGCCGAGGTTTTCGGCGGGAACGAACTCGGTGTTGAACTTCACGCCATAGTGTTTGCTGGCGGCTTGGTTAGCTTCGAATATGGTTTTCAGACGACCTTGGACGAAGTGGATGTAATCGTCGTTGTAGCCGACTTTGATGCCTTGCGATTCGGCAGCCTCCGCCATGCCGTTGATGCCGATGGTGAGGAACTGTTTGTCCAACGTGATAAAGCCTGCATCGTAAACGGGCAACATTCCGGCGGCTTGGTATTCTTCCATCAGTTTGCGGTAGGCGTATTGGTATTTGTGGATTTTGGCGACTTCGGCAGCAAGGTCGCGCCCGTCTTGTTCCAGCCGGTTCATGTTGATGGTGATGACGTTGATGGAACCGGTCGCCACGCCGCCCGCACCGAGGGTGTAGCTGAAGGTGCGGTCTTCAATAGCATTGCGCAGACGGCAGCA
The DNA here is from genome assembly GCF_051957155.1 of Neisseria sp. P0019.S002. NCBI lineage: Bacteria > Pseudomonadati > Pseudomonadota > Betaproteobacteria > Neisseriales > Neisseriaceae > Neisseria > Neisseria sp. P0019.S002. The sequence continues at coordinate 508,862 of NZ_JBQCWS010000001.1, read as the reverse complement.
GGAAGCCAAGGAGTCAGGGTTGTCGGAAAGATAGACGAAGAAGGAATTGCCCTCCGCCAACTCTTTCGCCATTTCGTCGGCAAACACGGTGTCTTTGCATTTGCCGCCGTCGGTCAGCATTGCGGCGGTCACGACGGGGAAAGTCAAAACGGCTTTGGTGCGCTCCTGATTGAACCATTTGAGGAAGAAGTTTTGCAGCTTCGCCACGCTCGCCCACACCGGTTTGCTGAAATCGGGAAAAACAAAATCGCCGAACATCGCATCGAAATAGTATTGATCGTAAACAGAAATATTCCAAAACACGCTCTGATAGCCGCGCGCGGCGGCGGGCTGATTGATGCTGTACACCACCTGCTGCATGTGGTTGGCGATTTCTTTGCCGTGGGTTTCCAAATAATCGTCGCCGTAGTCTTTGCGGGCAAAGTAGTCGAAATAGGTTAGAAATTCCACCGTCGCCACCGCACCGGCAAACTGCGCGCTGATGGCAAACACAAGATTGATAAACGAGCCGCAAAACGAAGCCAGATGCTGCGGCGCCTTAGATTCGCCGCCGAGTTTGCTTAAGCCGTCGAGCAGGAAAGGATACAGCGTAACCGACACGCAATAAGGCTTGAGGCTGGTTTCGTCATGCACATAAATCTCATGCGCCTCAATCTGGCGGATGTATTCGTCGGCGACGGATTGGTCGAAAATTTCGGCGATTTTGCGCGACACTTGGGCGCGGTTAATCTGCACGAAAAAGTCTTTCATGATTTCCGCTTCCATCGTGGCGATGTTTTTTTGCGTTACGTTGGCATTGGCGTCCATTTTCGAGCCGTCCGCCGCGTTTTGCGCGCTGATGTAGTCGCGCATGAATTGTAGTTTTCCGTTTAACTGTTCGGGATGCAGCCGAATCATGTTAATTCTCCTGTATGATTTGGATGATTTATCAAGCAATGACGGTCAGGCCGTCTGAAACATCGCTATCAGCGAATACAATAAATTCAATTTAAATCAGTGCAATACAGCATTGAGCTAAATTGAAGCCACTGGAAAAACTTTGGGCGCGGGTTTGTCTTTGATAAACAAGCGGTTCAATACCTCGCCCGTGCGCAAATCAATAAACTTCTGATTGGTGGTCGGGCTGTCTAAGCCGCCCAGCTCTATCTGCCAGCGGCCGGTTTTCAGATACGTAAGATAAGGCAGGATGCCGTCTGAAACCGCCTCCAACTCCTCACGCTCCAAGCCGGTGTACAAACAGGCTTTCAAACCTTCCTGCGTCACAATGGCCAGCATTTTCTGCAAGGCTTCCGACTGCCATTCCCCGCCCATAAACAACACGCACGTAATCAATCCGCGATAGCGTTTCAGACGGCCTTTTAAATAATCCTCGGTCAATTCCGTACCAATACCCTCTTTCCATGTATCGGCACTGTGACAGCCTTTGCAACGCAACGGACAGCCTGAAAACAGAAATGCCAACGATACTTCGCCCGGCACTTCCTGCCATACAATTTGCTCGATTGTGAATTTCAAACCGCTCATTGCAATGCCATAAAACACAAGATATGGTGTGAATTAAAACACAATACTACTAGATATGGTATTTTATTTAACAATCCATCTTTATTTTGTAATAGGTTTTTATAATTTAATAGATTGTAAATTTCAATAATTACATCTACACGGCTCCCTTGATAAAGGCCGTCTGAAAACAATTTCAGTGCATTAATATAAAAAAAGAAAAGCAAACTCCGTTATAACAAAGACGGTTTTAACAAATTAAAAAAGGCCGTCTGAAATCATCTTTCAGACGGCCTTAATTTCAGGTTTTACCCCCGATTCGAGCCTTTAACCATATCCATCAAAAACAATCGGCAATCCAAATTACCGTTAAACAAAGGAATTTTCCGCTTCGGAGAAAGGCGCATAAATTTCGGCATATCGCGATCGCCGGTAAACATTCCTACCAGCCAGCCGGCGTAATATTGTTTCAACCATGTACCGAGTTGCGGATAAAGCGCCTGCAAAGCCTGAATTTCGGCAAGGCGCACGCCATAAGGCGGATTGGAAATCATAATGCCGTGTTCGCCGTTCGGTCGCGCGGCCTGCGCATCTTGCACGTCAAAGCGGATGAAATTATCCACTTCGGCGGCTTGGGCATTCGCCAATGCGGCACGAATCATATAACGGTCGTTGTCGCTGCCGGAAATGGGCGCGGCGGCTGGTTTGATTTGTTTTTCAGCTTCACGGCGCAGCGCTTGCCATTTCTCTTTGTCGAAGTTTTGCAGTTTTTCAAAACCGAAACGGCGCATCAAGCCCGGCGCACGGTGTGTCGCAATCCATGCAGCCTCAATGGCAATCGTGCCGCTGCCGCAAAACGGGTCTTGGAAAGGCTGCGTACCGTCGTAGCCTGCCAAAAGCAGCAAACCTGCCGCCAAGTTCTCTCTTAATGGCGCTTCGCCGGTATCCTGACGATAGCCGCGTTTGAAGAGTGCTTCGCCGGAAGTATCGATAAAGATTTCCACATTGCGCTCATCGATAAAGGCATGAATGCGGATATCGGGGTTGATTTTGCCCACGCTCGGACGCGCATCATAAATATCGCGAAAGGCATCGCAGACGGCATCTTTGATTTTCAAACCGACAAAATCCAAGCTTTTCACATTGGCGCGCTTGCCTTCAACTTTGACTTTAAAGGTCTGCTCCAGTTTAAACCAACCTGTCCAATGCAGATTTCGTGCCAATTTGTAGATATCGTGTTCGTTGCGATAACCGCCTTTGGTCAAGCGCAGCAAAACACGGCTGGCAACGCGCGAATGCAGGTTGATGCGATACACCTGCTCCATTGTGCCTTTACATGCCACACCGCCGTCAACAGCACGTATATCCTGACATGCCATGCTTTCGAGTTCCTGCGTCAAAGGCACTTCCAAACCGCGAGGACAAGTGATAAAAAGTGAATAAACCGTCATATAAAACCTTTCCGGGTAGAGCTATCCGAACCACTCGGATAACAAATAAAAACAATATTATAGCCGAAAAACCAAAGGCCGTCTGAAACTTCAGACGGCCTTTGAATAAAGCCTGCTTAGTGATCCAAACTATCGGTTTCCACCTTAACCGCTTTATCGGTTTTATCCTCCGGCAAAACCAAGTTCAACAATACCGCCATAATACCGCCGGCGGAAATTGAGTTTTGGAACAATACCGGCAGGTTTTTGAACACTTCCGGCTCAAACGCCACGCCCAAACCCAAACCGACAGAAGTCGCCGCGATAACCGCTTCACGACGGCGAATACCGTGGCTGACCAAAATCCGCACGCCGGCAATCGCAATCAGGCCAAACATCAATACCATCGCGCCACCCAAAACCGGACTCGGAATCGTGGTAAACGCACGGCCAATGACGGGGAACAAGCCCAACAATACCAAAATCGCCGCAATATATTTGCCCACATGACGCGAAGCCACGCCGGTCATTTGAATCACGCCGTTATTTTGCGCAAAAGTGGTCAAAGGCAAAGAGCCCAACGCAGTCGCAATCACAGATACCAAACCATCTGCCAATACGCCGCCGCGCAAACGTTTGGTGTATTCCTCACCCTCAATCGGCTGCTCGGAGACCATCGCAGTCGCCGTCAAATCACCCACTGCTTCAAATACGCTCAACAAGAAAATCGCACCGGCAACGATAAACGCGTGCCAATCAAATGCAAAGCCATATTTAAACGGAACAGGCAGGGTAATCAGCGGCAGGTTTTGCAGGGCGGAAAAATCTACTTTACCCAAAAACAGCGCAACGATATACCCGACGATCAAACCCACCGCGATGCCGCTCATGCGCAGCAATGGATTCTTCAAGCAGTTGAAAACCAACACAATCAGCAACACCAGCGATGCCAGACCTAAGTTTTCCATCGAACCGAACGTACCGTCTGCTTTCGCACCGAAGCCACCGCCGAAATCGGTAATACCGACATGTACCAAGCTCAAACCGATCAACATGACTACCACACCGCTTACAGTCGGCGTAATCACTTTTTTCAAATAAGGCAAAAGCCAAGCGGAGAAGCACACCAAAAACGCGCCGACAAAGGACACGCCCAAAAGCGTTGAAATCATCGCATCTTCAGTCAAACTGCCCTCTTTCATACCGGTACCGAGCGCAATCATCACGGTAACAAAAGAGAAGTTGACCGACTGAATCGACAACATACCCGAACCGACCGGCCCGAAACGGTTAACCTGCAAATAAGTGCCGACACCTGAAGCCACCATCGCCATCGACACCAAATAAGCCGTCATTTCAACCGGCAGCTCCAACGCCCCGCCGACAATCAATGCCGGAGTAATCATCGGGACAAAAATCGCCAGAAGGTGCGTAACCGCACTCAACAACGCATTACCAAACGGCGGCTTATCTTCCAAACCATAAACCAAATCAAGCGGTTCCGCTTGTTTTTCAGTCATTCCGGCCATGTTGAACCTTCTCTCAAGAATCGTTAAAAAATATTAAGATGCGTATTTTAACCAATTTGAAATGTATCAGCAAATTCAAAACCATCAGGCCGTCTGAAAGTTCCGCCCAACTGTTTTCAGACGGCCTCAAACCGCCTTAACACATTTTAATTCTTGACATCATTTTTCCATCTCAAAACAAACAAGCCAATGATTTAAAAATGTATTATTCATTAAGATAATGACAAGTCACCATTAAACGGCAAAGCCTCATAGCGGATATGTTTCACACAAACAACAAAGTAAGCTACAATCCACTGCATAATTCACCTACACCATAAAATTAAAGGTTTCCGTATGTTAAAAGGCAGTCTGGTTGCCCTGATTACTCCAATGAATCAAGACGGCAGCATCAACTACGAACAACTTCATGACTTAATCGACTGGCACATTGAAAACGGCACCGACGGCATCGTCGCCGTCGGCACCACCGGCGAGTCAGCCACCCTGCCTGTCGAAGAACATTTGGCCGTTATTGAAGCCACTGTCAAACACGTCAACAAGCGCGTTCCCGTTATCGCCGGTACAGGCGCCAACAATACTGTCGAAGCCATCGCCCTTTCCAAAGCCGCCGAACAAGCCGGTGCGGACTACACCTTATCTGTTGTTCCCTACTACAACAAACCTTCGCAAGAAGGCATTTACCAACATTTCAAAGCCATCGCCGAAGCCACTTCGATTCCGATGATTATCTATAATGTTCCCGGCCGTACCGTCGTGAGCATGAGCAACGACACTATTTTGCGTTTGGCCGAGATTCCGAATATCGTCGGTGTGAAAGAAGCCAGCGGCAATATCGGCAACAACATCGAATTGATCAACAGCGTTCCTGAAGGTTTTGCCGTGTTCTCCGGTGACGATCCTACCGGCCTGCCTTTCATGCTGTGTGGCGGTCATGGCGTGGTAACCGTCGCAGCCAACGTTGCACCGAAACTCTTTGCCGATATGTGCCGAGCTGCCCTTGAGGGCGATATTGCGACCGCCCGTCGTCTAAACGAGCAACTTATCCCAATTTATAACACCATGTTCTGCGAGCCCAGCCCGGCCGCGCCCAAATGGGGCCTGAGCTTATTGGGCAAATGCGAACCCCATGTTCGTCTGCCTTTGGTAGCGCTGACCGAAGCCGGTCAAGCCAAAGTCCGAGCCGCTCTGGAAAAATCAGGACAAATCTGATCCGGAAATAAGGCCGTCTGAATCCCAAACACCCTTTTCAGACGGCCTCCCTGTTAAGAACTTCATCCACAGGAAAACAAGATGACCTATATCAAACCCATCGTAGTAGCCCTCGCCCTGATTAGCATGACTGCCTGTTCCGGCAGCAAAAAAGAACAACCCAAACTCGACTATCAAAGTCAATCACACCGCCTGGTCAAACTGGAAGTACCACCTGATTTGAACAACCCAGACCAAGGCAACCTCTATCAATTACCGGCAGGCAGCGGCGCCGTCCGCGCCAGCGACCTCAACAAACGCCGCACTCAAGCCGTACAACAACCTGCCAATGCAGAAGTCTTGAAATCCGTTAAAGGCGTACGCCTTGAGCGTGACGGCAATCAACGCTGGTTGGTTGTCGATGGCAAATCGCCTCGCGAAATTTGGCCATTGCTGAAAGTGTTCTGGCAAGAAAACGGTTTCGACATCAAATCTGAAGAACCGGCCATCGGCCAAATGGAAACCGAGTGGGCTGAAAACCGAGCCAAGATCCCTCAAGACAGCCTGCGCCGCCTGTTGGATAAAGTCGGCTTGGGCGGCATCTACTCTACCAGCGAACGCGACAAGTTCATCATCCGCATCGAACAAGGTAAAAACGGTTCGACCGACATCTTCTTTGCCCACAAAGGCATGAAAGAAGTTTATGCCGACCGTAAAAAAGACACTACGATGTGGCAGCCGGGTGAAAACGACCCTAACCTCGAAGCCGCATTCCTCGCCCGCTTTATGCAATACTTGGGCGTTGACGGTCAGCAAGCTGAACAGGCCCTGACCCAAAGCGTTGCCGCCCGCAGCAATGCTTCTGAGTTGGCCCGTGTGGACAACGGCACCCTGCTGCTGGCAGGCGATTACGGCCGCAACTGGCGCCGTACCGCCCTTGCGCTTGACCGCATCGGCCTAACTGTTATCGGTCAAAATGCCGAACGCCGCGCTTTCTTGGTTCAACAAGCGCCAACTGAAGGCGAAGCAGTCGCCAATAAAAAACCGGGCCTGTTCAAACGTGTATTTGGCAAAGGTAAAGCGGAAGCGCCAAAAACGTATCCTGAAATCATCGTCTATGTTGAGCCTATCAACAATGGCGCACGCCTCCATCTGTTGAACAAAGACGGCAGCCCATACAAAGGCAGCGATGCCTCCACATTGTTGAGCCGCCTGCACACAGAATTGCGTTAATCCGTTATTCGACTTAAGGCCGTCTGAAATATTCAGACGGCCTTTTTAACGAATCCGGCATGGTTTCAAATTCCCAATCTGACGTTATAATCAGAACATTTTTCCCCATTACCCAAGCTGCCATGACCCGACAAAAAGCCTATCTGATCCTGACCGCCCTGTTTACCCTGATGTTTATCGTACTGATTCTGTTGGGCGCTTATCTTCTGAGCATTCACAGCAAACAATTTGCCGTTGCCGCCTTTCTGTTTGCCTTTGCCGCCGTTTTTGCCCAAATCGGCAGCCTTGCCCTTTACATCCGCCACAAAGCACGCGCGCAAATGGCCCGTATGCAGCAAACCGAAACCCATTAAGGAAAAACCATGTTTGAAAAAATCGTCCTTGCCAGTGGCAACACAGGCAAACTCAAAGAATTTTCCCGCCTCTTTGCCGACTTAAACATCGAAGTCCTGCCACAATCGCAGTTCAATACGCCCGAATGTCCCGAGCCGTACCATACCTTTGTTGAAAATGCCCTGGCTAAAGCACGTCATGCCGCCAAATACAGCGGCTTACCGGCACTTGCCGACGATTCCGGCATCTGCACCAACGCCTTAAACGGCGCACCCGGCATTTTCTCCGCACGTTATGCAGGTGAAAACCCCAAATCCGATGCCGCAAACAACGCCAAACTGTCTGCCGATCTGGCCGATAAAGACGATAAAAGCTGTTACTACGTCTGCGTCCTCGTCCTTGTCCGTCATGAAAACGACCCGCAACCCATCATCGCCGAAGGCATCTGGCGCGGACAATGGCAGGCAGAAGCAGCCGGTACAAACGGCTTCGGCTACGACCCGCATTTCTATCTGGCCGAACATGGTTGCACCGCCGCCGAGCTTGACCCTGAAATCAAAAATGCCGAAAGCCACCGTGCCCAAGCATTGCGCGAACTATTAAGAAAAATCAAGTCCTTATAAATTGGTAACAGGCCGTCTGAAGCCTTCAGACGGCCTACCTCACATTTATTCCCATGCCCAAACCTACTCCTGAAGAATTGGCAGCCTTTGCAAAACACGTCGCTGCCTTCATCCCAACCACACCTGACGAACTTCTTCAACTCATTGACGGTCAAGAAACTGCTATCGTCTTTTTAGGCAAACCAAGCTGTTCATACTGTCGCCGTTTTGTTGCAAAACTGTTTACCGTTTCCTTAAACAAGCAGCTTACCATCCGCTTTACCGACAGCAGCAACAAAATAGCTTTAAAAACTTTTCGTGAACAATACGGCATCAAAACTGTTCCCGCATTACTCAAAATCTCACAAGGCAAAATAAAATCCGTCTGCAATTCCAAATTATCAGAAGAAGAAATTGAAGCTTTTTTGAGCGCTTAGACTTCGCATATTTCCTACTGGTTACTTTCCCCGCCGACATTTCAGTTAAAATAGCGGCCTAAAAATTTCAGACGGCCTTGAGCCTCAACACATACCATGACCCAAATTACTTTCCAACGCCCTGGCCAGCTAACCGCCCTGCCTCCTTTATCACTCTATATCCACATCCCGTGGTGCATCAAAAAATGCCCATATTGCGACTTCAATTCCCACAGTCTCAAAAACGGCCTGCCGGAAGAAGCCTATATCGATGCCCTATTAACCGACTTGCAGCTTGAATTACCCAATATTTGGGGCAGACCTGTGGAAACCATATTCTTCGGCGGCGGTACGCCCAGTCTGTTTCAAGCGGAATCAATTGACCGTTTGTTAAGCGGCGTGCGCTCGCTGTTGCGCTTGCAACCCGAAGCGGAAATTACTTTAGAAGCGAACCCCGGCACATTTGAAATTGAGAAGTTTCAAGGATTTAAAGATGCAGGTATTACGCGTCTGTCTATCGGCGTACAAAGTTTTAACGACGATATGCTTGCTCGATTGGGACGCGTTCACAATGGCAAAGAAGCCCTGTCAGCCATTGATACTGCATTGAAATTATTTGATAAAGTCAATATCGATTTGATGTATGCCCTGCCAAACCAAACGGTTCAGACGGCCTTAAACGATGTGCAAACCGCTATCGCAACAGGCGTATCGCATATCAGCGCATATCATCTGACCATGGAGCCGAACACGCCTTTTGGTCATACGCCGCCAAAAGGATTACCGCAAGATGAAGCAGCATTGGATATTGAAGAGGCTGTACACGGTGCATTAGAAAGCGCAGGCTTTATCCACTACGAAACATCGGCTTTTGCAAAACCTGGTATGCAGTGCCGCCATAATTTGAACTACTGGCAGTTCGGCGATTACTTAGGGATAGGCGCCGGTGCGCACGGCAAAATTTCCTATCCCGACCGTATTGAGCGAACTGTCCGCCGTCGTCATCCCAACGACTATCTTGCCGCCATGCAAAGCAATCCGCATGAAGCAGTTGAACGCAAAACCGTTGCTGCCGAAGACCTTCCATTCGAGTTCATGATGAACGCCCTGCGCCTGACCGACGGCGTACCTGCTTCAATGCTGCAGGAACGTACCGGCGTACCCACTGCAAAAATCATGGCACAAATAGAAACCGCCAGACAAAAAGGCCTGCTTGAATCAGACCCGACTGTGTTCCGCCCGACCGTGCAAGGCCGTTTGTTCTTAAACGACTTATTACAGTGTTTTTTATAAGTGCTGTTTTACAACAGTTAAAACATTTTTAGATTTGCTTAATTTACGACAAGAAAATACAATCAGAATAATTGTTGGGGTAGGTGCTCGTGTGGCTGTTAATCATGCTTCAACAAAAGTTGAGACAGCTAATTCACATCATGAACGTAAAGAAACTAAAACCGGCGTGGGTGTAATGGCTGGTGTAAGCTACGAAGTAACTCCTAACGTTGCTTTGGACGCTGGCTATCGTTATAACCATTGGGGCAAGATTCATAACGTTAAGCTCCATACTCACGAAGTATCTGCCGGCGTACGCGTAACTTTCTAATTCTTGTCATGAAGCAACGATTGCTTCATACATCAAGTAACAAAAAGGCCGTCTGAAACCTGTTTCTCAGGATTTTAGACGGCCTTTAAGTTGTTTAAATATGTCTAACTTTTTGCTGCTTTTACTTTTGCTGCAAACCATAGCGCCGCAGCCGTACCTGCCATATCGGCAATGCCGTCCGCGATCGAACCTTGGCGCGTAGTAGTCAGAAATGCTTGGGCCAGCTCACTTCCTACTGCAAACAATAAAGCGGCAAACAGAATGCCTTTATAGGGAATAGTCCTATTGTCTTGAATAAATATTTTTGCACACAACCATGCCTGACCGAAAAACAGTCCGAAATGGCCAACTTTATCAAAATGGGGAAATGGTGGAGCACTATTGCCGCCCTCTTTGAAAAGCAAGGCATAAATGGCAGCGGCAAACCAAATCAAGGCAGCGACAGTAAATTTGTTTAACGGCAAGGCTTTCATTTGTCGGCCTCTTCATCCAACCATGTTTGGCAAATACCTGCCAAGCGGACAAATTTTCCACCCCGTGCCTTCAAAATATCACGCCATTGTGCCACTTCTTCAGCATCCGGGGCATCTTCAATACTGCATTCGTAAAGGCAGAAGTCTAATGTTTCGCCAACAATGCCTGGGGCTTCGGTCTGCATAAGGCTGGTCAGTTCATTCATATTTACTGTTTCTTTAATTGGTTTATCGCTAGTCAGATCACACTGCCTGTTTTCAGGCCGTCTGAACATGATGCGCAAGGTTGCCCGTTTGATTCGGGTACGCTTACTTACTGTGTAAAAAACGTGTTGCCTCTTCCCATTCGCCATTCAACACGGCTGGCAATCCTTGCAGGGATTTGGCGATGGAATCATCAATTTGCTGTCTGTGTTCCGCTGACGGTTTATTCAACACATAACCGATAACCAGATTACGGTCGCCAGGGTGATCAATGCCCAAGCGCAGGCGGTAGAAATTAGGCGTACCCAAACGAGCCTGAATATCTTTGAGGCCGTTGTGTCCACCGTTGCCGCCGCCAAGTTTGAATTTGATACGGCCGCATGGAATATCCAGCTCGTCATGAACCACCAAGATTTCCTCCGGCTTGATTTTGTAAAACTGAGCCAAAGCGGCAACAGCCTGACCGGAACGGTTCATAAAGGTCATGGGTTTGAGCAGCCAAACATCGCCATCAGGCGTAGTGGCGCGCGCTACTTCACCGTAAAATTTCTTTTCGTCTTTAAAATTGACTTTCCATTTCCACGCCAGCTCATCCAACAGCCAAAAGCCGACATTGTGGCGCGTTTGTTCGTATTCTTGGCCTGGATTGCCCAAACCGACGATTAATTTAATTTTCAAGCTCATTACTGTTCTTTCAGTTTGACAGGCCGTCTGAAAAAGTTTCAGACGGCCTTTGATTTATTCTTGCCCTGCGCGTTTACGTCTCGCTTCTTTCGGATCAATCAACAATGGACGGTAAACCTCAATCCGATCGCCATCGCGCAACACCGTCTCGTCTTTCACTGCCTTGCCGAAAATACCCAAAGGCGCTTGCTGTAAATCCAACTCTGGGAACTCCACCTCCAAACCGCTTTGCAGGGCAGCTTCGCGTACGGTTGTACCTTCGGCAACGGTCATGCCCTTCAACACTTGCCTGTCGGCCAGTCCGTAAACAATTTCAATCTCAAGCATAGCGTCGGTCGGCCTCTTTAATAAAAGCATCTACCAGCGTACCGGCAAGATGGCCGAACACCGGGGAAATCATGGCAGAGAGTACGGCATTGGAGAAATCGTATTCTAATCTGAATTCGACTTTGCACATATCATCGCCCAAGTCGATAAATTTCCAAGTGCCGCGCAGGGTTTTAAACGGTCCTTCGAGCAAATCCATGCGGATTTCCTGCCCCGGGATATTGTGGTTGTGTGTCGCAAACGACTGTTTGACGCGCATATAGTCCATAAACAGGCGCGCTTTTAGCTCATTGCCTTTGCGTTCGATGACTTCGGTCTTGCTGTACCACGGCAAAAATTTTGGATAGTCCTCAACTTTGTCCACCAGCTCAAACATTTCCTTAGCGCTATGCAGCACCAATACGTTTTTCTCGACTTTTTTCATGTTGGTTGTAGACCTTGTTTTTGAATATTCGGGGTTCAGACGGCATGATTTAGAAAAATATCTGCCCTACTTTGGGACAAAATTCCTAATTTAAACCGCCTCGCCATTTTGTTTCGCTTCCAGCCATTCCCAGCGTTCCAGCTTTTCCAAAAGCAGCATTTCAATTTCTTCAGCCCTGCTTTGTAACGCACCTGCTTTTTCGTAATCTTTGAAAATTTCAGGATCGGAAAGCTGGGTATTGATTTCAGCCTGCTCGGTTTCCAAAGCGGCGATTTCGTCGGGTAGGGCGTCGAGTTCGCGCTGTTCTTTATAGGAAAGTTTAACCGTGCGGTTGGCTTTGGGTTTGATTTTTTCAGGCTCAGCAGCCGCTTTTGGCGCAGAGGCCGTCTGAATTTTATCTTCCCGCGATTTTGCGTCGATATAGTCCTGATAGCCGCCGATGTATTCTTTTAGACGGCCTTGTCCTTCAAAAACAATGCTTTGGGTAATCACATTATCCAAGAACATACGGTCATGCGAGACAAGGAATACCGTGCCTTGGTAATCGCGCAGTAGGTCCTCAAGTAGCTCTTGGGTATCGATGTCCAAGTCGTTGGTCGGTTCGTCCAAAACCAAAATATTAGCAGGACGGGTAAAGAGTTTTGCCAGCAGAAGGCGGTTGCGTTCGCCGCCGGAGAGCGATGAAACAGGACTTTGTGCTCGGGCAGGATGGAATAGGAAATCTTCCAAATAGCTCATGACGTGTTTTTTCTTGCCGCCGACTTCAACGTAATCATTGCCCTGTCCGAGCGTATAAAACACGGTGTCGTTTTCATTCAACGCGCTGCGGAACTGGTCAAAATAGGCAACTTCCTGCTTGCTGCCAATGCGGATTCTGCCGTAGGTCGGCTGCAATTCGCCCAAAATCAGCTTGAGGAAGGTGGTTTTACCGATACCGTTTGGACCGATTAAGCCGATTTTGTCGCCGCGCTGCAAAATGGCGGAGAATTTGTCCATGATGACTTTGTCACCATAGGCAAACGAAGCATGTTCCAATTCGGCGATGATTTTGCCGCTTTTTTCGCCGCTGTCGAGCTTAAAGTTGACCTGCCCTTGTACGTTGCGGCGTTCGGCGCGCTGGCGGCGCAGCTCTTCCAAACGGCGCACGCGGCCTTCGTTACGGGTACGGCGCGCTTCGATGCCTTTTCGTATCCACGCTTCTTCCTGAGCATGAAATTTGTCAAACAGGCGGTTGTGTTCCGCCTCAACTGCCAACTCTTGCGCTTTTTTCTCGCTGTATTTGGAGAACGAGCCGGGATAAGAGCGCAGAATGCCGCGGTCGAGTTCGACGATGCGCGTAGCAATATTGTCCAAAAAACGGCGGTCGTGGGTAATCACAACCAAGCTGCCTTCAAACGCTTTGAGCAGGTTTTCCAGCCAGATAATCGCATCGATGTCCAAATGGTTGGTCGGTTCGTCCAGCAGCAATACATCAGGCTTTTGCACCCAAGCCTGCGCCAAGGCGACACGCTTTTTCTGACCGCCGGAGAGGTTGCCGATTTTTTCGTTTTCCGGCAAACCGAGTTCGCCCAAAGTCTGCTTCACTGCCGCATCCAGCTTCCAGCCGTCCTTCGCTTCAATTTCAAGTTGCAATTCATTGAGCTCTTTCAACAAAGCCTCACTCGAACCATTTTCTAACTCATGGCTGACATGATGATAACGGCGCAATAAATCGCGAATTTCGCCCAAACCTTCGGCAACGGTATCAAATACGGTTGCGTCCTTATCAAAAAAGGATTCCTGCGGCACATAAACGATTTTGAGATTATTTTGAACAATAATCTGCCCGTCATCGAGCTTTTGTACGCCTGCAAGGATTTTTAAAAACGAAGACTTACCCGCGCCGTTGCGGCCGATTAAACCGATTTTCTCGCCGCTATCGAGTTGAAAAGAAGTTTTGTCGAGCAAGGCGACGTGGCCGACGGCAAAAGAAGCATTTTCTACGGATAAGATATTCATGGGGAAACTTCAAAAAAGAAAAGGGGGACATTTTAACCGATTATCGGCAGATATTTGCCGACAATCATATGAAATTGAAAGTATCAGGCCGTCTGAAAGCAGTTTTCAGACGGCCTTCATTATTATTCTTGAACCTTCAAACCGAAATGCAGATAGGCTCGTTCGGTTGCTACGCGTCCGCGCGGTGTACGTTGCAAAAAGCCCTGCTGAATCAGATAAGGCTCAATCACATCTTCGATGGTATCGGTCGATTCGCCAATCGCAGCAGCCACGTTTTCCAAACCGACAGGACCGCCGCTGAATTTGTGCAGAATCGCCTCAAGGAATTTCCTATCCATCACATCCAAACCTTGCCCGTCCACATCCAGCATACTCAAGGCCGCATCGGCAATTTCCGCATCAATCACGCCGTTGTTTTTCACATCCGCGTAATCGCGTACACGTCGCAAAAGGCGGTTGGCAATACGCGGAGTGCCGCGGCTGCGCTTGGCCACTTCCATAGCGCCCTCGTCGCCCATATCCAACTGCAATAGTTGAGCAGAACGGGCAACAATAGTCGCCAAATCTTTATTCTGATAAAACTCCAATCGGGACACGATACCGAAACGGTCGCGCAAAGGGTTGGTCAGCATGCCGGCGCGGGTCGTCGCGCCTACCAATGTAAACGGTGGCAAATCGATTTTGACCGAACGCGCGGCCGGTCCTTCGCCTATCATGATGTCCAACTGATAATCTTCAAGCGCAGGATAAAGGATTTCTTCAACCACGGGGCTTAAACGGTGGATTTCATCAATAAACAGCACATCATGAGGCTCGAGGTTGGTCAACAAGGCTGCAAGGTCGCCGGCACGTTCCAAAACCGGGCCGCTGGTTTGGCGCAAATTAACGCCTAACTCTTTGGCGATAATGTGTGCTAAAGTAGTTTTGCCCAAACCCGGAGGGCCAAACAGCAAAGTGTGGTCAAGCGCTTCACCACGTTTTTTCGCTGCCTGAATAAAAATAGCCAATTGCTCTTTTGCTTTATCCTGCCCGATATAGTCGTCTAAAGTTTTCGGACGTAAAGCGCGTTCAAGCAATTCTTCCTGAGCGGAAATATTTTGAGCAGTGATAATGCGCTGAGGTTGTGCAGAAGTAAGATTATCGGTTTGTAACATAATGTTTCTAAATTCTAAGACCGTTCCCGACCCGTTGTTTCAGACGGCCCGAACAATCAGACAAAGCGGTTAAATTATGATTTTGGCCATTATACCCGATAAGGTCGAGCCACTTTTCCCTCAAATCTAAATCACACAAAAATTTTCGTTTTCAGACAGACAAAGCAACGTATAATAAACGGTTAATTCAAATACCTATCGCATTCAGGAGAACACATGAGCCTCAAGCAAAAAGTCATCGCCATCGACGGCCCCAGCGCATCCGGCAAAGGGACGGTTGCCTCACGCGTAGCCGAAGCCTTGGGTTTTCTTTACCTCGACTCCGGTGCGCTTTACCGCCTGACCGCGCTTTATGCACAAAAACAAAATGTTGTCTGGACAGATGAAGATGCCGTCAGCACACTGGCAGAAACCTTGCCCGCACAATTTGAAGGCAGCGCCGTATTATTAAACGGCGAAGATGTATCCGAGCAAATCCGTACCGAAGCGATCGGTATGGGCGCATCTGCCGTCGCGCAGTTGTCTAAAGTGCGTACCGCCCTTTTGCAGCGCCAACGCGACTTCCTAACCGAAAAAGGTTTGGTCGCCGACGGTCGTGATATCGGCTCGGTTATTTTCCCTGATGCCGCATTAAAAATTTTCCTGACCGCAAGTGCCAATGTCCGCGCCCAACGTCGTGCAAAACAACTCGGTATCCCATGCGAAGGCGTTGCATTCGAGCGCATTTTGTCAGACATTGAAGCGCGCGACGAAGCAGACCGCCGCCGCCCTGTTGCTCCGTTGAAACAGCTGCCCAACGCCCTGCTTTTAGATACCGATAACCTTTCTATCGAAGAAGCTGTAAAAAAAGTGCTTGATTGGTATCATAAAGTTTAAAATTTGGAGTATAATCGCGAAGTTTTCATTTCAGACGGCCTGTTAATCCTATAACAAGGCCGTCTGAAAACATTTCCCAACCTGCCGCGCCAAGGACGGCAGGTCATTTCAAACCTAACCCGCACCCCTTGGCGGTGTACCGAAAAGAGTATATATGACTATGGAAAATTTTGCCCAGCTGCTGGAAGAAAGCTTTACCCTGCAAGAGATGAACCCAGGTGAAGTGATTACTGCCGAAGTAGTCGGCATCGATCAAAACTTCGTTACCGTTAACGCAGGTCTGAAATCAGAATCTCTGATTGATGTTGCTGAATTCAAAAACGCTCAGGGCGAGATTGAAGTTAAGGTTGGCGATTTCGTTACCGTTACCATCGAATCTGTTGAAAACGGCTTCGGCGAAACCAAACTGTCCCGCGAAAAAGCTAAACGCGCTGCCGACTGGATCGCTTTGGAAGAAGCTATGGAAAACGGCGACATCCTGTCCGGCGTTATCAATGGCAAAGTCAAAGGTGGTCTGACTGTTATGATCAACAGCATCCGTGCATTCCTGCCGGGTTCTTTGGTTGACGTACGTCCTGTAAAAGACACTTCTCACTTCGAAGGCAAAGAAATTGAATTCAAAGTGATCAAACTGGACAAAAAACGCAACAACGTTGTTGTGTCCCGCCGCGCTGTTCTGGAAGCTACTTTGGGCGAAGAACGCAAAGCCTTGCTGGAAAACCTGCAAGAAGGTTCAGTTATCAAAGGTATCGTTAAAAACATCACCGATTACGGTGCATTCGTTGACTTGGGCGGCATCGATGGCCTGTTGCACATCACCGACTTGGCATGGCGCCGTGTGAAACACCCAAGCGAAGTTTTGGAAGTTGGTCAAGAAGTAGAAGCTAAAGTCCTGAAATTCGACCAAGACAAACAACGCGTTTCTCTGGGTATGAAACAACTGGGCGAAGATCCTTGGAGCGGCCTGACCCGTCGTTACCCACAAGGTACCCGCCTGTTCGGTAAAGTATCCAACCTGACCGACTACGGTGCTTTCGTTGAAATCGAACAAGGCATCGAAGGTTTGGTACACGTTTCCGAAATGGATTGGACCAACAAAAACGTACACCCAAGCAAAGTTGTTCAACTGGGTGACGAAGTTGAAGTAATGATCCTGGAAATCGACGAAGACCGTCGCCGTATCTCTTTGGGTATGAAACAATGCCAAGCTAACCCTTGGGAAGAATTTGCCGCCAACCACAACAAAGGCGACAAAATCTCCGGCGCAGTTAAATCTATCACTGACTTCGGCGTATTCGTAGGTCTGCCTGGCGGTATCGACGGTCTGGTTCACTTGTCTGACCTGTCTTGGACTGAAGCCGGCGAAGAAGCTGTACGCAAATACAAAAAAGGCGAAGAAGTTGAAGCCGTTGTATTGGCCATCGACGTTGAAAAAGAACGCATCTCTTTGGGTATCAAACAACTGGAAGGTGATCCGTTCGGCAACTTCATCAGTGTAAACGACAAAGGTTCTTTGGTTAAAGGTTCTGTGAAATCTGTTGACGCCAAAGGTGCCGTAGTCGCTCTGTCTGAAGAAGTTGAAGGCTACCTGCCTGCTTCTGAATTCGCTGCTGACCGCGTTGAAGACCTGACTACCAAACTGAAAGAAGGCGACGAAGTTGAAGCCGTTATCGTTACCGTTGACCGCAAAAACCGCAGCATCCGTCTGTCTGTTAAAGCGAAAGACGCTAAAGAAAACCGCGAAGCGCTGAATTCAGTTAACTCCGCTGCAACTGCCAATGCCGGTACTACCAGCCTGGGCGACTTGCTGAAAGCCAAACTGTCCGGCGACCAAGAATAAGGTTGCAGACATGACGAAGTCTGAATTGATGGTTCGCCTCGCGGAAGTGTTTGCCGAAAAAAACGGCAACCAACTGCTGGCTAAAGATGTCGAATACAGTGTAAAAGTCTTGGTTGATACCATGACCCGCTCACTGGCTCGTGGACAACGTATCGAAATCCGCGGCTTCGGCAGCTTCGACTTGAACCACCGCCCTGCCCGTATCGGGCGCAACCCGAAAACCGGCGAACGCGTGGAAGTGCCTGAAAAGCATGTTCCTCACTTCAAACCGGGTAAAGAGTTGCGTGAGCGTGTAGACTTGGCATTGCAAGAAAGTGCTCATTAATACTTAGCAGCAAAACGCCGCAGAAATGCGGCGTTTTTTTGTTTTCGCAAGAAATACAAAGCCAGCTCTTTTCACGCATACCTTAATCGCACACTATTTCAACTATATTTACTACAATGCTTTTGCAAAAAACGCAGGCCGTCTGAAATCATTTATAATAGACCGACTATTCTGTAATGAAAACATCATTCCAACTACTGTCCAAACTATTACGGATGATGTTTCAACTATCGCCAGCAAAGCATAATAAAGGTTACACATGAGTAATAGAGACCAACTATTCACACCACCTCCATTTGAAAACCACAGCCCATTGACTTGGTATCAAGCTGCAGCCGAGCAACCCAACTTTATCCGCGATGAAGCCCAAGCGCGAGCCATTGAATATTTGGATCGTTTGTGGACCGAGCTGATGATGTTCAAACGCAAACGCAACCGTTTTCTTGGCCGTAGCTTGCGTTCCCCCCAAGTTCCTAAAGGGCTCTATTTTTATGGCGGCGTAGGACGAGGTAAAAGCTTTTTGATGGATGCTTTTTTCGGCTGCCTCCCTTATCGTCGTAAACGTCGCGTGCATTTCCATGCTTTCATGGCCGAAATCCATCAACGCCTTAAAGTATTGAAAAGCGAAGCCAACCCTTTAAAAGCCGTTGCAACAGAAATTGCCAAAGAAACACGTGTATTATGCTTTGACGAGTTTCACGTCAGTGATATTGCCGATGCCATGATTCTAGGCCGTTTGCTGGAAAACCTGTTGAGTGAAGGTGTAGTCTTGGTAGCCACTTCCAACTACGCTCCATCCGAACTCTATCCTCAAGGCCAAAACCGCAGTAGCTTTCTGCCAACCATCGCCCTTATCGAGTCCAACCTGACCGTTTTAAATGTGGATGGCGGCGAAGATTACCGCTTGCGTACGCTGCGTCCTGCTGAAATTTTCTTTGTCCCCAATAATGAAGAAAATGAGCAAAAACTGGCTGCTTTATTTAAAGAAATGAGCGGAATCTCTGAATTAAACCCAGGCATCAGCATTATTCATGGACGGGAAATTCCTCATAAAGCCCAGTCAGAACGCGCCATCTGGTTTGATTTCCGCGCATTATGTTTTGGCCCGCGTTCACAAGCTGACTATCTGTATTTAGCCGAACATTATGAGATGGTTTTCCTTTCAGGATTAGAACGTCTAACCCCGCAAGAAAAAGCAGAAGCACGCCGTCTGACATGGTTAATTGACGTTTTATATGATTTCCGTGTGAAATTGTGCGCCACCAGTGCAGTTGGCGTAAACGATATTTATGTCGAAGGCGATTTCGCCGAGGAATTTACCCGTACAGCCAGCCGTATGATCGAAATGCAATCCGAAGTCTATTTGGAACAACCACACCTGACTTTAAGCAAATAATGCCTTTCCCAAAAAGGGGCGAAATTTGGTAGAATACACTTCCCTCGCCTCTTGGCTACGGCAACTTACCTATTAATAAAAACAAGGACATAACATGGCCATCGAACGTACGATTTCCATCATCAAACCCGATGCAGTAGAAAAAAACGTCATCGGCAAGATTTACAGCCGCTTTGAAGAAAACGGCTTGCGCATTATTGCGGCGAAAATGAAACATCTGTCTGAGCGCGAAGCAAAAGAGTTTTATGCTGTACACAAAGACCGCCCTTTTTATGAAGACTTGGTTAAATTCATGACTCGCAATCCTGTTATGATTCAAGTATTGGAAGGTGAAAACGCCGTTGCCAAAAATCGCGAATTGATGGGCGCAACCAATCCAGCCGATGCAGCTCCGGGCACAATCCGTGCCGACTTTGCAGAATCTGTCAGTGTTAATGCCGTACATGGTTCTGACAGCGTTGAAAATGCTGCGATTGAAATTGCTTACTTCTTCAGCCAAAGCGAAATCTGCCCACGCTAAGAGTAAAAGCCTGTAGCCGCTTTACGGCCGTCCGATTTATATCGGACGGCAAAACTGCTTTGTATGTCCTACAAATTAAAGGCCGTCTGAAAACCCAAAGGCTTTTAAAGCAAAGCTGCCCAATAAGCCCCTTTGCTTTAAAAGCTTTACTGAGAAACATAAAAATACATGAAAACCAATCTACTGAATTACGATTTAAACGGACTGACGCAACACTTTGCCGAAATGGGTGAAAAACCTTTCCGCGCCAAGCAGGTAATGCGTTGGATGCATCAAGCCGGTGCACAAAACTTTGAAGAAATGACTGATTTGGCCAAATCATTACGCGCCAAGCTGAATGAACAAGCCACAATCGAAGTGCCTAAATTAATGATGGCACAAGAATCTACTGACGGTACACGCAAATGGTTGCTGGATGTCGGCACGGGCAACGGTGTAGAAACCGTCTTCATCCCCGAAGCCGAACGCGGTACCTTATGCATCTCTTCCCAAGTAGGTTGTGCATTGGAATGCACCTTCTGCTCTACTGGACGACAAGGTTTCAACCGCAACCTGACTACCGCTGAAATTATCGGTCAGCTTTGGTGGGCCAATAAAGCCATGGGTGTTACCCCTAAAAACGAACGCGTTATCTCCAACGTGGTGATGATGGGTATGGGCGAGCCTATGGCAAACTTTGACAATGTTGTTACTGCCTTGAGTATTATGTTGGATGATCATGGCTACGGCTTGAGCCGCCGTCGCGTGACCGTTTCCACTTCGGGCATGGTTCCACAAATGGACAGACTGCGTGATGCAATGCCTGTTGCTTTGGCTGTATCTTTACACGCATCCAACGATGAAGTGCGCGATCAGATTGTTCCTCTCAACAAAAAATACCCGCTCAAAGAATTGATGGCGGCCTGTCAACGTTATCTGGTCAAAGCCCCCCGTGACTTTATTACCTTTGAATACGTTATGCTCGACGGTATCAATGATAAAGCACAACATGCGCGCGAATTGATTGAATTGGTTAAAGACGTACCATGCAAATTCAATCTGATTCCGTTCAATCCTTTCCCAAATTCCGGCTACGAACGTTCTACCAATGAAAATATCCGTGTCTTCCGCGATATTCTGCAACAAGCCGGCTTTGTCGTTACTGTCCGCAAAACCCGCGGCGACGATATCGATGCCGCTTGCGGACAATTGGCCGGACAAGTACAAGATAAAACACGCCGCCAACAAAAATGGCAACAGATTTTGGTCGAACAATAAGGTTAATTATGAAAATCAAGTTCGGATTCGCTTTACTTACCGCACTGACTCTTTCTGCCTGCGCTTCCTCTTCCGGCCCAAGCCCTAAAGAACGTGCCATTCAAGTTTCTAATATCAAAACCCAACTGGCTGTGGAATATATGCGCGGCCAAAACTACCGCCAAGCTACTGAAAGTATCGAAGAGGCGCTTAAGTCCAATTCCAAAAATGACCTTGCTTGGTTGGTACGCGCTGAGATTTATCAGTATTTGAAGGTTAAAGACAAAGCCCAGGAAAGCTTTCTTAAAGCATTGTCTTTAAAACCTGATAGTGCAGAAGTTAACAACAACTACGGTTGGTTCTTGTGCAATCAAATGAATGCACCAGCCGAATCTTTGGCTTATTTTGACAAAGCACTGGCCGACCCGACCTACCCAAGCCCCTTTATTGCCAATATGAATAAAGGCATTTGCAGCGCAAGATTAGGCCAATACTCTTTGGCTCAAGCCTATTTGGAAAGGTCTTTAGCAGCGAATCCGCAATTCTTCCCTGCCTTCAAAGAACTTGCCCGAACCAAAATGATGGCAGGCAATCTGAACGATGCCGACTATTATTTCCGCCAATACCAAAGCAAAGTTGATGTCCTGCAGGCTGACGATTTGCTTTTAGGCTGGCGCTTGGCTACCGCCTTGGGCAATAAACACGCCGCATACGAATACGAAGCCCAACTTAGGGCAAACTTCCCCTATTCAGACGAACTACAAACCGTCACAACAGGCCACTAAATGGAAAATAACGATAAAATCAACTACGACACACAAGCCGCCAAAACATTGGGGGATGAATTACGCAAACACAGAACTGATGCCAAAATCGATATTCAAGATGTTGCTTCACGTTTGAAACTGTCTGCCGAACAAATTGATGCTTTGGAAAAAGGGGAATATTCAGGCTTTCCCGGTTTAGTCTTTGTTTCAGGCTATCTGCGTTCATATGCACGATTTCTGAAAATCAACGAACAAACCATCGCCAAACATTTGCGCTCCATTACTCCGCAACTTGAAGACCATGTATACGCGGTAACACGCAGTGCCAACACCGGCTTAAGCTACAAAGACACTGAGAAACAAGGCTTCCCGAAATGGATATTGGGAGTAGCCGCATTGGCTTTGGCTGCAGGCGGTGTTCACTTTTGGCAAAGCAAATCCAGTTTTGAAAACGAGCAGGCAAATATTCAAAACAGCAAAGATGTTGCTGATACGATGAAAACGCCTGCTTTAAAAACGGATAATGTTGCCGTTAGCGAAATGACGGAAGACGGCAAAAAAGAAATCACCAATAAGTCTGAAGCGGCTAATGATCAAGCTGTCTCAGCAGCTTCCGCCGTCGTACAAGAAGAGAAGCCTGCCGTCAAAGTTGAGAAAGACGAACTTTGGATTAAAGTCCAATACCGAAGCAATCTGATTATTACAGACAAAGATGGAAAAGTAGTATTCAGCCGTATCGTTCCGGCCGGAAGCGAACAGCGTCTGAGAGGCGGCGCGCCTTACAATGTTTGGATTGGTATTGCAGCCGGCTCTGAAGCCAATTACGGCGGCACACCTATCGAACCTTTAAAATACCGTGTTGCCGGTGAAAAATCCGCCTCTTTTGTTGCAGGAAAAAACTAAAATGACCACACCTAAACGCCGTCAGACACATCAAGTCAAAATTGACCATCTCATCATCGGCTCCGATGCGCCCGTTGTTGTGCAATCTATGACCAATACCGACACCGCAGATGCAGAAGCAACCGCCCGACAGGTCAAAGAGTTGAGCGATGCCGGCTCAGAAATGGTCCGTATCACGGTCAATACTCCGGAAGCGGCTTCCAAAGTAGCCGAAATCCGCAGCCGCTTAGACGATATGGGCTACACCACGCCCCTGATCGGCGACTTCCATTTCAATGGCGAACGCTTATTGGCTGAATTTCCTGAGTGCGGCAAGGCCCTGTCTAAATACCGCATCAACCCAGGCAATGTCGGCAAAGGCGCAAAAGGCGATGAGAAATTTGCCTTTATGATTCGTACAGCGGCAGAAAACAATAAAGCCGTACGCATCGGTGTGAACTGGGGTTCGCTTGATCAAAGCCTTGCCAAACGTATGATGGATGCCAACCTAGCTTCTGCTACACCGAAGCCGCCTGAAGAAATCATGAAAGAGGCTTTGATTGTTTCGGCGCTGGAATCGGCAGAAAAAGCCGTGGCTTTGGGCTTACCTGAAGACAAAATCATTTTGTCGTGCAAAGTCAGCGCCGTACAAGACTTGATTCAGGTTTACCGGGAATTAGGCAGCCGTTGCCGTTACCCGCTCCATCTCGGTCTGACTGAGGCTGGCATGGGCAGCAAGGGCATTGTGGCTTCCACCGCAGCTCTGGCCGTATTATTGCAAGAAGGCATCGGCGACACCATTCGAATTTCCCTTACGCCCGAACCTGGCTCCCCGCGTACACAAGAAGTCATTGTCGGTCAGGAAATCCTGCAAACCATGGGCTTGCGCTCCTTTACGCCAATGGTTACAGCCTGCCCGGGTTGCGGCCGTACCACCAGTACCGTATTCCAAGAGTTGGCTCAAGACGTACAAAACTATTTACGCCAAAAAATGGCTGTTTGGCGCACTGAATATCCAGGCGTTGAATCATTGAACGTCGCCGTAATGGGGTGCGTAGTCAATGGTCCGGGCGAGAGCAAGCTTGCCGATATCGGTATCAGCCTGCCAGGTACAGGCGAAACTCCGGTTGCGCCGGTTTATGTAGACGGCGAACGGAAAGTGACCCTCAAAGGCGACAATATCGCTGCCGAGTTTTTACAAATCGTTGAAGATTATGTCAAAACCAACTACTGCGAAGGTGGCGCAAAACGTAAGCAAAACCGCGTTATTCCGATTCAATCTGCCTAAAACATTTTCAAGATAAAGAGGCCGTCTGAAAATATGTTAGGCAAACTGGATACTTGGCTGACTGAGCATCCCAAACGCAAGGATTTGCATGATTGGCGACGCTTTATCGTTGAATTTTGGTTCTTCGGTTTGAAAGAAGCACGAGCCTGCTTATTTGCAGGCTTGTTTTTCATTGCCATGTTCCTCATTCCGAAAACAGGTTGGCTGGGAATTTCGCGCTATGACCTGCTGCTGATTTTTGCCGTCTCCGTACAAGCAGCCATGTTGTATTTCAAGCTGGAAACTTGGGATGAAGTGAAATCGATTACGCTGTTTCACTTGGTGGGCTTTGCTTTAGAGTGGTTCAAGACATCAGGCGATATCCAGTCTTGGAGCTATCCGGATGAGGCTTACACTAAAATCGGCGGCGTACCGCTGTTTGCGGGCTTTATGTATGCTGCAGTCGACAGCTATATCATTCAAGCATGGCGGCTGTTTGACTTAAAAATCAAAAGTCATCCGCCGTATTGGCTGGGTACTTTGTGCGCACTGGCGATTTATATCAATTTCTTCACCCATCACTATATCGGTGACTATCGCTGGTATCTTGCAGCTTTTGCTCTCGGCCTATACGCCCGGACAACGGTCTTATACACGCCCTATGACACCACTCGCAGAATGCCGCTCCTGCTCGCTTTCGTCCTGATCGGATTTTTCATTTGGCTGGCGGAAAATTTGGGAACCCTATTCGGCGTTTGGCGCTATCCAAACCAAATCGGCGCGTGGGCATCGGTACACATCAGCAAATGGAGTTCATGGGCTTTACTGGTGATGATGACTTTTACCATCGTTGCGAATTTAAAACACATCAAACATACCATCAGCGTATCGAAAGATTAGTTGTTTAACATTTGAAAAAAGGCCGTCTGAAACTTTCAGACGGCCTTTAATTTTCAACAATCAATTAAACAAACTTAAGGCTTTAACAAACACCATAATGACACCATAGCCCAAAGGAATGCAGACCAAAGCCCAGCGCCACCATACGCCGATACCGCCCGCTGATACTTTTTTACTGATCAGATAGGCATCGGATACAGCGGTTTCATCATCGGGATTGCGGCTATGTGCCGCTACTTTAATGTCTTTCTCGTGATGCTTTTCATGAACCGAACGAACACTCAAGTTACACAGCAAACCGACAATCAACAAACCTGCCATGATGTACATGGTAATGCTATAAGCTTCAGCAGCCGGAACACCGCTTTCAATTTGGCTTTGGCGGATATAGTTGACCAACACCGGGCCAATAACAGCCGCAGTTGACCATGCCAGCAAAATCCTGCCGTGGATTGCACCGACTTGATAAGTGCCGAACAAATCCTTCAGATACGCCGGAATCGCTGCGAAACCGCCGCCATACATGGAAATAATGACGCAGAACCCAATAACAAACAAAGCCTTGTTACCGCTCCCGCCAATCGACGGAATGGCAAAATACAACAGCGAGCCGAGCACAAAGAAAATAGTATAAGTATTCTTACGGCCAATTTTGTCGGACACGCTGGACCACAAAAAACGGCCTCCCATATTAAACAGGCTCAACAGACTCACAAAACCTGCCGCCGCACCCGCACCAATGGCAGCCTGTTTACCGACAGAAGTTTCAGAAAACAGCTCCTGAATCATGACGGAAGCCTGTCCCAACACACCGATACCTGCCGTCACGTTCAAACACAACACCCAAAACAAGAGCCAGAATTGCGGCGTTTTCATGGCTTGTGAGACATTAACATGATTGCTGCTGACCAATTTGCTTTTGTTTTTCGGCGCAACATAACCTTTAGGTTTCCAGCCATCGGTAGGTATGCGGATCGTAAACGCGCCAAACATCATCAACACCAAATAAAACAACCCTAAAACCACAAAAGTCTGCGCGACGCCAACCGAAGTTTCACTGGAGAAAAAACTCATCAGCGATACCGACAAAGGCGAAGCCAACATCGCGCCACCGCCAAAACCCATAATCGCCAAACCTGTTGCCATGCCCGGTTTATCGGGAAACCATTTCATCAAAGTCGATACAGGCCCGATATAGCCCAAGCCCAAACCAACCCCGCCAATCACACCGTTGCCCAAATAAAGCAAAAACAGATTGTGCATATGGACGCCGATCGCCGATACAAAAAAGCCCAAGCTAAAGCAGCAGGCTGCAACAAAC
The DNA here is from genome assembly GCF_051957155.1 of Neisseria sp. P0019.S002. Taxonomy (NCBI): domain Bacteria; kingdom Pseudomonadati; phylum Pseudomonadota; class Betaproteobacteria; order Neisseriales; family Neisseriaceae; genus Neisseria; species Neisseria sp. P0019.S002. The sequence goes on along the minus strand of NZ_JBQCWS010000001.1, from coordinate 482,428 downwards.
ATTGCTTTACGCGGACCAACGCGCTCCATCCAAGTACCAAACATGGCCGCAGACGCGCCCAACATCGCCAAGGCAATACTGAAAATCCAACCCACCGTGGTCAGCTTCCAATCTCCTGCAGCCGACTCAGTGATACCGATAAGCTTGGTCAGCGGCGCATTGAACACGGAATAAGCGTATATCTGCCCGATGGCAAGATGCACGGCCAAAGCAGCGGGCGGTACCAGCCAACGATTAAAGCCGGGTTTGGCAATGGTCGCCTCACGGTCTAGAAATTTCATAAAATCCTCTTGTCTATGTGTGTCAAACGCTGATTCCATATCATGCGAAATCAGAAAATTGTTGACAATATTTTAGCATAATCTCCCGTTTATCCTTTTTTCTGCTCCATGATAATTTTGCGCATCCGACAGAAAAAACATTCATCTAAACCATTTCTTCACACCCATATCGACAAAAAGGCCGTCTGAAAATTCTTCAGACGGCCTTTTCACTCATATCGTTTTATGCGGCGAAGCGTTTGGCTACTTCATCCCAGTTAACGATTTCCCAAAAACCTTTCAGGTAGTTAGGACGGCTGTTACGGTAGTCGATGTAGTAGGCGTGTTCCCATACATCGCAAGTCAACAGCGGAGTGTTTTCAGTAGTCAGCGGAGTACCTGCATTGGAAGTAGAAACCAGATCCAATTCACCGGCAGGCGTTTTCACCAACCATGCCCAACCGGAGCCGAAAGTACCGGCCGCGCAGGCATTGAACGCTTCTTGGAATTTCTCGAAGCTGCCCCATTTGGCGTCGATGGCCGCAGCCAATTCGCCGGCAGGTTTGCCTTGGCCTTTAGGGGTAAAGCCCAGCCAGTAGAAAGTGTGGTTCCAAGTTTGGGCAGCGTTATTGAACATACCGCCGGAAGATTTTTTCAGGATTTCTTCCAAAGGCATTGCTTCAAACTCAGTGCCTTTGATTTGATTGTTCAAATTGGTGATGTAAGTTTGATGGTGTTTGCCGTAGTGGAACTCCAAAGTTTCTTTGGTCAGATGAGGGGACAACGCATCCAGTTCATAAGGCAATTGTGGCAGCTTGTGTTCCATTTTTATGCTCCTAATTATTGATATTTATATTTTGGTAGTGTGTGTTGTCAAATCGACAACATTGCTATTTTACCTGCTTTAGCCTAAACAAACCAATTGAACTTACACTGCGCTATAATAGTGGATTGCAATTTTCCAGCCAGAGATGCCCGTCATGAGCAATTATTCCGATATGCCGTCTGAAGACCGTGAAATCAGCGCATTGTCACTGCCGCCACATTCTACAGAGGCGGAGCAATCCGTATTGGGCGGCCTGATGCTGGAAAATTCTGCTTGGGACCGTATTGCCGATGTCGTTTCCGGCGAGGATTTCTACCGCCACGAACACCGCCTGATTTTCCGTGCGATTGCCAATCTAATTAATGAAAGCCGTCCTGCCGACGTTATTACCGTTCAAGAAAGTTTGGAACGCAATGAAGAATTGGAAGCGGCAGGCGGATTCAACTATCTGATTACGCTGGCGCAAAACACGCCATCCGCTGCCAATATCCGCCGCTACGCCGAAATCGTGCGCGAACGTTCCATCATGCGCCAGCTTGCCGAAGTCGGCACGGAAATTGCACGCAGCGCATACAATCCGCAAGGGCGCGATGCAGGCCAGCTTTTGGATGAGGCGGAAAACAAAGTATTCCAAATCGCCGAAAGTACAGCCAAATCCAAACAAGGCTTCCTTGAGATGCCCGACCTTCTGAAAGAAGTGGTCGAACGCATCGATATGCTTTATTCGCGCGACAATCCTGATGAAGTAACCGGCATATCGACAGGTTTTATCGACCTCGACAAAAAAACATCAGGTCTCCAACCGGGCGATTTGATCATCGTCGCAGGCCGTCCGTCTATGGGTAAAACAGCCTTTTCGATCAATATTGCGGAACACGTTGCCGTAGAAAACAAATTACCTGTCGCTGTATTCTCTATGGAGATGGGCGGTGCGCAGCTGGTCATGCGTATGCTGGGTTCAGTCGGACGTTTGGATCAAAGCGTTTTAAAAACCGGCAGATTGCAAGACGAACACTGGGGCCGTCTGAACGAAGCGGTCGTTAAACTCTCCGATGCACCCATGTATATCGATGAAACTCCGGGTTTGACCGCGCTCGAACTCCGAGCCCGCGCCCGCCGTCTTGCGCGCCAGTTCAACGGCAAATTGGGCTTGATCGTCATCGACTACCTGCAATTAATGTCAGGCTCCGGCCGTTCTGACAACCGCGCTTCCGAGCTTGGCGAAATTTCCCGCTCCCTCAAAGCATTGGCGAAAGAGTTGCAAGTTCCCGTCATTGCCCTGTCACAGTTGAGCCGTACAGTTGAGCAGCGTACCGACAAACGCCCGATGATGTCCGACTTGCGTGAATCCGGTGCCATCGAACAAGATGCCGACTTGATTATGTTCATGTATCGTGATGAATACTACAACTCAGAATCACCCGCAAAAGGCTTGGCGGAATGTATTATCGGTAAACACCGTAACGGTCCCGTCGGGAAAGTATTCCTCACTTGGATGGGTCAATTTACCAAATTTGATAATGCCGCCTATGTTCCAGAATCCATGTTGATGGAAGATTGAGACAGATTATCTGAAAAACTAACCGAATTTCATATTTTATTAGTCACGCATTCCAAAATCGTTTAGAATAAATCCAATAAAAGCAAAAGCATTGCCACAGGCAAATGCAAAAGAGAAAACGTCGGTTACCCCAACACATTACTACCAAAAATCACTCATGTATCAGACACAAAAAGGCTTCACTCTAATTGAGTTGCTGATCGTCATTACTATTGCAGCAGTAATGGCCGTCATCGCACTTCCCAATATGAATCAATGGATTGCCTACAGACGTGCGGCATCGCAAGCAGAGCAAATTGCTAATCTGCTGCGCTTCGCGCGAAATGAGGCCGTCCGTCTCAATCTTCCCGTTTACATTTGCCCGGTCAAAATTAAATCCGATGGCTCGCCCAATAACGGTTGCGATTCCAAATATGCCGGTAATGGTATGTTGGCCTACGCCGATAAAAACGAAGACTTACGCTATCAAAACGATACTGTCGATTTATCCATCCGCTCCATTATTCTCAATGGGGACACCGACAAAGTGGAATACAGCTTCAACTATATCCCTATCGGCAATGACCGTTCTACCCTTTCTGCTTCAGCTTCAAAAGAAGTCTGGTGGAGATTTCTTCCCAATGGTACATTTGGCCATTCAACCGATGGTAAGAATTATCAATTTTCAGACGGCCACATCAAAATCAGCCTAACAGATAAATCTGCCGCCGATGCTGAAACCAAGAAAGCCCGTGCTACCGTACTTTTAATCAATGGTAATGGGCATGTCGAAATCTGTGCTAAAAACGATGAGCGCAAAATGTGCGAATACTCTTCCAAATAATAACAACGGTATCTTATGAACATTACTAATCCTACTCATCTCAGATTATTTAAAGGCCGTCTGAAAACGAGCTCATCAAGCTTTACCCCAAAACTTCAATCAGGCATGACCCTGATTGAAGTTTTGATTGCCATGTTTGTCCTTGCCATCGGTGTGCTGGCCCTTCTGGCTGTCCAACTGCGTACTGTATCCAACGTGCGCGAGTCTGAAAATCAAACCACCGTCGCCCAAATTACGCAAAATCTGATTGAAGGCATGCTCATTAACCCAACGCTCTCTGAAGAAACCGATACTACGGGGGAAAAAACCTCCCGTTATAAAAAATCCTATGATGCCTATCTAAAATCCGACTCTAAACAAACTGCAAAATTTGAAGCCAAAATGAACAAAACCCAACTTGCACAGGCTCAAATTGCCCAGTTTAAAGCCGACTTAGCCAAAGCCCTTCCCGAAGCCCAAGTCTTCTCGACCATCTGCAAAGATTCTTCCGGTGCAGAGCCAACTTACGAAAATGGGTTTAACGCAAAATGCGATGGCAAAGGCGACACGACCATCGTTAAAGTTTTATGGTTGCAAGATGTCGAAGAAGAAAATAGCGCAAAAAATCTCAATAAATCGGGGCATCACGTTGTCTATACCTACCAATCACGCGTAAGAGACTAACAATGAACAATAAACGCTTACTCAACCATATTCCCAATAAAACCGCCATTCGTGGTTTCAGCATCCTTGAATTTCTGGTTGCCAGCCTGCTCAGCATGATCGTCTTAATGGCTGTCAGCTCCACCTACTTTACTGCACGCGGATTGAACAAATCTGCCAACACCCGTATCGGTATCCAACAAGATTTGCGCAACACCGCCAATATGATCGTCCGTGATGCGCGTATGGCAGGCAATTTCGGCTGCTTCAATATGTCGAATTTTCCTGCCTCTGCAGTGATAGAAGACAAAAGCTCGGATGAATACACATTGAAAACAGCTGGTGTAAATAAGCTGTTACCAGTTAAAGAAATCAATAAATTAGGCTATGCAGGTTTTGCTCAAACCGGCAAAGCCCTGCTGTTTCAATATGGAATCGACAAAGCAAACCCTGCTGCAAAAACTGCTATTGTCAGTAGCTGCTCAGGCATTGCAAAGCCTCAAACAGAAATTAAAGATTTAGCTGCGGCAAAATTGGCTTTAAAAATTAACGACTCTGATCAAGACGGCAGTATCGCCATCATGAAACATGAAATGATTGCCTACGCTGTCGGCAAACTTGGCGAAGAGAGCGGTTTGTTCCGCTTCCAATTATCAAATGATGGATCATGGAGTAATCCGCAGCTGTTGATTAAAGGCATTACAACCATGGATATCCACTATATCTATGCAGAATGTTCTCATTCTGAAAATGCATCTGCCAGCGGAGTCAATACAGAATCATTTGATTACAAAAACGCATTGGATATCTCAGCTGAGGCTAAGTCTCCGGCTTCTATCCAAATCGTACTGAATAACGGCAGTATTGACCCATCAAAAGAACAAGACAATAAAGTCGATATCTATAATATTAATGCCACTATCCGCGGAGGAAACGTATGCGCCGACCGATCACTCTAATCAAACCTGACCGGCAGCAGGGCTATGCTTTGTTTATCGTTTTAATGATGATGGTCGTTATCGCCCTGCTCGTGGTCACAGCTACCCAGTCCTACAATACTGAACAGCGTATCAGCACCAACGATGCCGACCGCAAACTGGCAACCACCTTGGCAGAAGCCGCATTGCGTGAAGGTGAAAATCAAATTTTTGATATTGAAGGTAAAAAGACTACTTTTAGCGCAAAATGTGAAAAAGGTTTATGTTCCACACCAAACGTAAAATCCAATGGCGATTTTACTGAAGAGGGTAGCCCAACCGTAGATGCTTGGAAGCGCAAATGTGACAAAAGCCTGTGTATTGACGCCAATGGTACGGAATATCCTTTAGATAAAAAAAGCGGCATCGTAAATAATCCACGCTACATCATCGAATATTTAGGCAAAACTACTGATGGTCGAATTACCTACCGTGTTACAGCCAAGGCATGGGGTAAGAATGCCAATACCCAAGTCGTTCTTCAGTCTTACGTTGCCAGCGAATAATAAAATGAATACCACCTCTACCCAACAACTAGGCTTTACGCTGGTTGAGATGATGATTGCCGTCGCCATCTTAGCCATCCTGAGCGTCATTGCCATTCCCTCTTACAACCGCTACATTGAACGCGGCTACCAATCACAAGCGCATGCCGAGTTAGTCGCCATCAATTCTGCTTTTAAAAACCAGATGGTTAAAAATCCAAAGTGGAAAACTGATGAGGTTAAAACTCAGTTGGATGACTTTATTTCCTCATACAAAGGCCATAAAGATTTGGCAGACAAATACAAATACTCTGCTAAAATGATTGATGCCAGTAAAAGCCGGGCCTATCGTTTGAAAGCTATTCCCATAAAAACAGGCTATACCCTTTCTGTTTGGATGGATAGTTTGGGCAATGCTTACAAATGTACTGATATTGATTCTGCCGATAAATCCAAAACTACAATGACCAATGGCAAAGGTTGCGAATCGGTTTCCAAAAAGAAATCTTCTTAGTCTGACAAACATAAAAAGCAGTGTCATCTTACTGACACTGTTTTTTTTATTTTACTGCTTCCAATCATCGTCTCGGCGTTGGCGTTTCAACAAAATCCTGACTGCGCCATCATTGCCTTGTCGGGGCTCGACATAAGCCAACACATCAGGATGCTGCATCAACCAGCGGCGCGTCATATTTTTTAAAACCGGTTTATAGCCTGAAGAACCCAAGCCGCTACCGTGGACAATCTCGCCGCAAACGCCGCGTTTTTTCGTAAACTCAATAAATTCGTTCAATACCTGCTGCGCTTCTTCCTGCGTATAGCCGTGCAAATCTACATCCGCCACCACGGGATAATGGCCGTTTCGCAAACGCATCAAATCATTTTTACCCTGCCCGTTTTTACTGAACGAAGCCGGCGGTTCTTCCCAGCCGCCGCTGCCCACATAAAAATAATCTTCCTGCTCCAAAGTCGCCATTTCTTTAGGTCGCGGCTTGATGGGTGATTTATCACGAGGCTGTTCATAATAGTTGCCGGCATTTTTCAACGGCGTAACCTTACCAACTGCCTTACTGAAATCAACATCTTCTACCTGCTTTTTAGCCTTCGCTTCGGCTTCTCGCTCCGCAGCTTCCTTTTTCGCCTGTTTGCCCAAAGCCTTCAGCGTTTCTTGAAAGTTTGCCGTCATGGTTTGTCCTTTCCAAAAAATTAATTGTGCACATTATAGCAAACCCGGCTACAAGGCCGTCTGAAAGACTCTTACCATCGCTTCTTGTTTAAGGTATAGTATTGATGCATTGCCAGTCTTACAAAAGAGAGAAATCATGTTTAAACGCCCGGAAGAAATCATCGTCTTAATACTTGCCCTATTATGGGTCGCACTCAGCTACTACTTTGCCGCCATCCTGATTTCAGATGCCTACACCATTCTCCTGATTACCGTACTGACTTTCGTTTGGGCAGCCATCTGTTTCCTTTTATGGCAACGCAACTTAAGCCGTCATATTTGGCCGCTGTTCCTCGGCAGCCTGGTTGCCTGCTGGTGGCCGTACTTCACTTGGCTTGCAAGCGATGTTCCCGAGGGCACATGGTATTCAGGCTGGACATTCAAATCCATTATCGCCCTGATTCCGGTTGTTGCCGCTTATATCTTTAAGTGGAAAAGAAGCCGGAAAAACAAAATCTCCAATACCCTTGCCTAATACCTCGCGCCGTCTTTTTCAGACGGCGTTTTCTATATCTGACATAACACTCAGACTGTCAACAATTCCAATAAAATGCTATACTCTTCACACGATTTAACACCCTAAAACAGGCCGTCTGAAAGACTTATCAAGATGATCAGCAAACAAGAATACCAAGCCCAAGCCGCACAAGGTTACAACCGCATTCCACTCGTTCAAGAGCTGCTTGCCGACTTGGACACACCGCTCTCAATCTACCTCAAACTTGCCAACAAGCCTTTCACCTACCTGCTCGAATCCGTTGTCGGTGGAGAACGCTTCGGCCGCTATTCCTTTATCGGCCTGCCTTGCAGCCATTATCTCAAAACCAGCGGCAAACATGTCGATGTGTATCAAAACGGCGAAATCGTCGAACAACACGACGGCAATCCCCTGCCCTTTATCGAAGCCTTCCACAACCGCTTCAAAACGCCCGAAATCCCAAGCCTGCCGCGCTTTACCGGCGGCTTGGTCGGCTACTTCGGTTATGAAACCATCTACAATTTTGAACATTTTTCCCACCGCCTGAAACATACGGCCAAAGCCGATCCTCTCGGTACGCCCGACATCCTCCTGATGCTCTCGCAAGAGCTTGCCGTAGTGGATAACCTAAGCGGCAAAATCTACCTGATTGTTTATGCAGATCCGTCTCAAGCCAACGGCTACGAACGCGCACGCAAACGTCTTGAAGACATCCGTACCCAGCTACGCCAAAGTTGCGCCATCCCACTTTCCCTTGGCAGCAAACAAACCCAAGCAGTCAGCGAATTTGGCGAAGAACCTTTCAAAGCCTGCGTCAATAAAATCAAAGACTACATCTTTGCAGGCGACTGCATGCAGGTTGTCCCCAGCCAACGCATGAGCATGGAATTTACCGATAATCCGCTTGCCCTCTACCGCGCCCTGCGTACGCTGAACCCATCGCCGTATATGTTCTACTACGATTTCGGCGATTTCCATATTGTCGGCTCTTCGCCTGAAATCCTCGTCCGCCGCGAACGCGACGATGTCATCGTCCGCCCTATCGCCGGTACACGCCTGCGCGGCAAAACACCAGCCGAAGACCTTGCCAACGAGCAAGACCTGCTGAGCGATGCCAAAGAAATTGCCGAGCACGTCATGTTGATTGACTTAGGACGCAACGACGTCGGCCGCATCAGCAAAACCGGCGAAGTCAAAGTCACCGACAAAATGGTGATTGAAAAATACTCCCATGTAATGCACATCGTCTCCAATGTCGAAGGCCGTCTGAAAGACGATATGACCAACATGGACATCCTCGCCGCCACCTTCCCCGCAGGCACACTTTCCGGCGCCCCCAAAGTCCGCGCCATGGAGATCATCGAAGAAGTCGAACCAAGTAAACGCGGCATCTACGGCGGCGCAGTCGGCGTATGGAGTTTCAACAACGACATGGACTTAGCCATTGCCATCCGCACCGCCGTGATTAAAAACAATACCCTATTCGTCCAAAGCGGAGCAGGCGTAGTTGCCGATTCCGACCCAACATCCGAATGGCAGGAAACCCAAAACAAAGCCCGTGCAGTAATCCGCGCAGCGCAAATGGTGCAAGAAGGATTAGATAAATAATTTTCAGACGGCCTTGATAATTAAAAATTTATAAAATAACCTCAAAGATACTTACATAAAAGATCATAATGCAATTTACATCATTAGAAATTTGTGCAGGAGCAGGGGGGCAGGCCCTAGGTTTAGAAAGAGCTGGTTTTTCCCATGTAGCACTGATTGAAATCGAATCTCCAGCTTGCCAAACGCTACGTCTAAATCGTCCTAATTGGAATATTATTGAAGGAGATGTCCGACTATTTCAGGGACATGAATATAAAGGTATCGATTTATTAGCCGGTGGAGTTCCTTGCCCCCCATTTTCCAAAGCAGGTAAACAATTAGGAAAAGATGATGAGCGCGACTTATTTCCGGAAGCCATCCGTCTAGCTAAAGAAACCAACCCTAAAGCCATAATGCTAGAAAATGTACGAGGGCTGCTTGATCCAAAATTTGAAGATTATCGCAATCACATTACTGAACAACTAGCTAAATTAGGTTACATTGGACAATGGAAGTTGCTCTATGCTGCTGATTATGGAGTATCACAACTTAGACCTAGGGTTTTATTTGTCGCATTGAAGAAAGAATATGCAGTTTTTTTCAAATGGCCTGAACCGATTTTGAAACAGCCCAAAACTGTTGGGGAACTATTATTTGACTTAATGTCAGAAAATAATTGGCAAGGTGCACATAATTGGAGTTTGAAGGCTAACCAAATTGCTCCAACTTTAGTTGGTGGTTCAAAAAAACATGGAGGAGCAGATTTAGGTCCTACACGTTCAAAACGCGCATGGGCAGAATTAGGTGTTGACGGTTCGGGACTTTGGGATAATGCTCCTCCGGAGAATTTCTCAGGTATGCCACGATTGACTGCACGAATGACTGCACGCATTCAGGGATTTCCTGATGATTGGTACTTTTTCGGTAAAAAAACTCCAATGTATCGCCAAATTGGTAATGCTTTCCCTCCACCAGTGGCAGAAGCCGTAGGCAGGCAAATTATTAAAGCCCTAAAAAAGGAAAATTAAATGAATCCGCTTTTTACTCAAGAACGAAGAATTTTCCATAAGAAATTGTTAGATGGTAACGTTCTTTCAACCAATAATAAAGGCGTGGTTAGTAATGCAGACAGTAATAACACTCGAAGTTGTAATATAGCAAAAGGTATTGCTGACTTATTGCACTCAGAAACAGTTTCTGAAAGATTACCTGGTCAAACATCAGGTAATGCTTTCGAAGCTATTTGCAGTGAGTTTGTAAAATCAGCTTTTTGTCAGTTGCAACATATCAGACCTGGTGATTGGGATGTTAAACAAGTTGGTTCGAGAAATCGTTTAGAAATCGCACGTTATCAGCAATATGCCCATTTAATAGCTCTAGCTAAGGCTGCTGAAGAAAATCCTGAATTAGCAGCAGCCTTGGGTAGTGACTATACAATTACTCCTGATATTATCGTTACTAGAAATTTAATTGCAGATGAAGAAATTAATCGTAACGATTTTTTAGTTGATGAAAATATTGCTACATATGCCAGTTTACGTATGGGAAATAACAATATGCCACTACTTCATGCAAGTATTTCCTGTAAATGGACTATTCGTAGCGATAGAGCACAAAATGCTCGTTCTGAAGGATTGAATTTAGTTAGAAATAGAAAAGGCAGATTGCCACATGTTGTTGTCACAGCAGAACCTACACCAAGTCGTATTTCATCTATCGCCTTAGGTACAGGAGAAATAGATTGTGTTTACCATTTTGCTTTATATGAACTAGAACAAACCCTAAAAGCATTAAGATATGAAGATGCATTGGATTTATTTTATATTATGGTTAATGGCAAAAGATTAAAAGACATTTCTGATCTACCTTTGGATTTAGCAGTTTAAACATAATCACTTACCTCATTATGAATATATCACCTAGCTCTTCAGTTATCCCTCCTAAATTTAAGCTAAAAGAAAAACAACTAAAATCCATCAGTAAATTTCTCAGCTTTATCTTGCGCCATCATCCTGAGCAAATCGGCATTACTTTGGATAAAGACGGCTGGGTGGATATTGATACCCTGCTGACGCAGGTAAACCATCCCGAGCGCAGCTTTATGGGCAATCCGCTGACCTACGAAATATTATTGGAAGTGGTCGAAAACAACGATAAAAAAAGGTTTACCCTTTCTGAAGACGGCAAACGTATCCGCGCGGCGCAAGGTCATTCGACGGCACAAGTTCAAGTTGAACACAAAGTGGCAACGCCTCCTCAGATTTTATATCACGGTACGGCTGAGCGCTCTGTTCCGTCTATATTGGAACAAGGTCTGCATTCTGCCTCGCGCCATTTTGTCCATCTGTCTGCCGATGCTGCAACAGCCGTCAACGTCGGCTCCCGACACGGCAAGCCGCTTGTATTAACCATCAACACTGTCTCCATGCTTGCGGCAGGACATCAATTTTATCTGGCGGATAACGGCGTATGGTTAACTGAAAACGTTCCGCCGCAATTTATCGGCAAACTTTAAAACATCAGGCCGTCTGAAGCCGTAAAACCATGTTCAGACGGTCTGCAAATACCCTACCCAATTTCTTCATAAAGCGATTATCCATGAACACATCCCCCATCCTCCCTCCTGCTATGCTCGGCATTCTTGGCGGCGGACAATTAGGCAGAATGTTTACCGTTGCTGCCAAAACCATGGGCTACAAAGTAACCGTACTCGATCCCGATCCGAATGCGCCGGCAGCGGAATTTGCCGACCGCCATTTGTGCGCGCCGTTTGACGATGAAGCAGCTTTGGAAGAATTGGCAAAATGCGCGGCCGTTACGACCGAGTTTGAAAACGTCAATGCCGATGCGATGCGTTTTCTCGCCAAACACACCAATGTTTCCCCCAGCGGCGACTGCGTTGCCATCGCGCAAAACCGCATTCAGGAAAAGTCATGGATACGCAAAGCAGGTCTGCAAACCGCGCCGTATCAAGCAGTTTGCAAAGCCGAAGACATCACTGAAGAAAGCGTACAATTTCTGCCCGGCATCCTGAAAACCGCTACTTTGGGCTATGACGGCAAAGGCCAAATCCGCGTAAAAACATTGGATGAACTCAAAGCCGCGTTTGCCGAACACGGCAACGTGGATTGCGTTTTGGAAAAAATGGTGGACTTGCGCGGCGAGATTTCCGTTATCGTATGCCGTCTGAACAATGACAACGTGCAAACTTTCGACCCTGCCGAAAATATTCACGAAAACGGCATCCTCGCCTACTCCATCGTCCCAGCCCGACTGAGTGCCGACATTCAGCTACAGGCGCGACAAATGGCGCAGCGTTTGGCCGATGAATTAAACTACGTCGGCGTATTGGCGGTAGAAATGTTTGTTGTCGGCGATACGCATGATTTGGTCGTTAACGAAATCGCGCCGCGTCCGCACAACTCCGGCCACCATACCATCGACGCCTGCGCGGCAGACCAATTCCAGCAACAGGTCCGCCTGATGTGCAACCTGCCTCCGGCTGACACTAAATTGCTGAGTTCTTGCTGTATGGCGAATATTTTGGGTGACGTTTGGAAGGAAGACGGCGGCGAACCCGAATGGTTGCCGCTGCAAAGCAACCCGAACGCACATCTGCATCTTTACGGTAAAAAAGCCGCGCGCAAAGGCCGAAAAATGGGCCACTTTACCGTCTTGGCCAACGATGCGGACAACGCGTTCCAAACCGCACAAACCTTACATCAAAGCCTGTAACCTTACCCACTTTTTTCAGACGGCCTTTGATTGCCAAAGGCCGTCTGAAATCAATTTTTCCGACCATCCGCCATGAGCCTTCTGACCATCCTCCGTCCGGCAACTGAAAAAGACTGCCAAGCCATACACAACGCCCATCTGCATGCCGTTCAATACGCCTGCATCCGCAGTTACGATGAAACCATTATGCACGCATGGGAAAGTCTGCTCGATATCAACAGCTATTTGGAAACCATCTCCGATAAAAACAAAGCTTTGTGGGTGGTCGAATACAAAGGGCTGATTCAAGGCTTCTTCCAAGTCGATTTCAAAGAAGCGCAACTGGACGCCTTATACGTCCATCCGCTCTTCCACAATCTCGGCTTGGGTACGGCCCTGCTCAGCCGCGCCGAAGAAATGGCACGAAATGCAGGTCTCAGCTTTCTCAAACTGTATGCCTCTCTCAATTCCGTACCTTTCTATCGCCTCAACCGTTATGAATCGCTCGGCACTGCCGTGTTGCAGCTGAACAAAATCGTCCGCGTCGAATGCGAATTGATGCGCAAATACCTGTAATTTCCCCTTCCGCCGTTGCTTTTTTGAAAGAAACCGATGTCCCGAATTGCCGCCCTGCCCGACCATCTTGTCAACCAAATTGCCGCCGGCGAAGTAGTTGAACGCCCTGCCAACGCTCTGAAAGAAATCGTTGAAAACAGTATCGATGCAGGCGCAACGGCGATTGATGTCGAACTGGCCGGCGGCGGCATCCGCCTGATTCGCGTCAGCGACAACGGCAGCGGCATCCACCCAGACGACATCGAGCTTGCGCTCCACCGCCACGCCACCAGCAAAATCAAAACCTTAAACGATTTGGAACACGTTGCCAGCATGGGCTTTCGCGGCGAAGGCTTGGCAAGCATCGCCTCCGTCAGCCGCCTGACCCTGACCAGCCGCCAAGACGGCAGCGCGCACGCGACCCAAGTCAAAGCCGAAGACGGCAAACTCAGCAGCCCCACCGCCGCCGCCCACCCCGTCGGTACCACCATCGAAGCCGCCGAACTCTTCTTCAATACCCCCGCGCGGCGCAAGTTCCTCAAATCCGAAAACACCGAATACGCCCACTGCGCCACCATGCTCGAACGCCTCGCGCTGGCGCATCCGCATATCGCCTTCTCGCTCAAACGCGACGACAGACAAGTGTTCAAACTTCCTGCACAAAGCCTGCATGAACGTATCGCCGCCATTGTCGGCGATGATTTTCAGACGGCCTCATTGGAAATTGACAGCAGCAATGGCGCGCTACGGCTCTATGGCGCGATTGCCAAGCCGACTTTCGCCAAAGGCAAAACCGACAAACAATACTGCTTCGTCAATCATCGTTTCGTCCGCGACAAAGTCATGCTCCATGCTGTCAAACAGGCATACCGCGACGTATTGCACAACGCGCTGACGCCTGCTTTCGTCCTCTTTCTCGACCTGCCACCCGAAGCCGTGGATGTCAACGTCCACCCGACCAAAACCGAAATCCGCTTCCGCGACAGCCAGCAGGTGCACCAACTCGTGTTCCACTCGCTCAACAAAGCCCTTGCCGACACACGCGCCGACTTGACCGAAAGCGTCAGCAACGCAGGCGAAGTGCTGCATAACATTACCGGCGTTGTTTCCACCCCAATGCCGTCTGAAAACGACAGCGAAAATCTGTTTGATAGCGCATCCAACCACCCGACAGGCAACAAACCCGATACACGCAATGCCTTTGGCTCATCAGGCAAAACCGCTCCCATGCCTTACCAAGCCGCACGCGCGCCGCAGCAACGCAGCCTGTCCCTGCGCGAAAGTCGCGCGGCAATGAATACTTACGCCGAACTCTACAAAAAAACCGACGACATTGACCTTGAGTTAAGCCAATTCGAGCAAGCACGTTTCGGCAATATGCCGTCTGAAATGCCTACCCAAAAAACAGAAACGCTGCTTTCAGACGGCCTTCCATCACAATCCGAATTGCCGCCACTCGGCTTTGCCATTGCCCAATTACTTGGCATCTACATACTTGCCCAAGCAGAAGACAGCCTGTTGCTCATCGATATGCACGCCGCTGCCGAACGCGTCAACTACGAGAAAATGAAACGCCAACGTCAGGAAAACGGCAACCTGCAAAGCCAACGCCTGCTTATTCCCGTAACCTTTGCCGCGTCCCACGAAGAATGTGCCGCCCTTGCCGATCATGCCGAAACGCTGGCAGGCTTCGGGCTAGAATTGTCCGACATGGGCGGCAATACCCTTGCCGTCCGCGCAGTTCCCGCCATGCTCGGCAAAGCCGACGTCGTTTCACTGGCCAAAGATGTATTGGGCGAACTTGCCCAAGTCGGCAGCAGCCAAACCATCGAAGAACACGAAAACCACATCCTTGCCACCATGTCCTGCCACGGCTCAGTCCGTGCCGGCCGCCAGCTTACCCTGCCGGAAATGAATGCGCTCCTACGTGATATGGAAAATACGCCGCGCAGCAACCAGTGCAATCACGGCCGTCCGACATGGGTCAAACTGACTTTAAAAGAATTGGATGCGTTGTTTTTACGCGGACAGTAACGTCGATAAAAAGGCCGTCTGAAAATGCTTTCAGACGGCCTTTTAACTTATTTGCCCTTAACGAATATCCATAGGCGCAAACGATTTCACGGTTTCATCGATTGCTTTAACACGGATCAGGAAATCTTCCAATTGCGCAAGCGGCAATGCGCTTGGGCCATCGCATTTGGCTTGGTCGGGATTGGCATGGGATTCGAGGAACAAACCGGCCAATCGGGTTGCCATGCCGGCAAGCGCCAAGTCCAATACTTGGGCGCGACGGCCGCCTGACGCAGCAGAGCCGGATTCACGCGTTTGCAGGGAATGGGTTACGTCAAAAATAACGGGCAGGTTGTTACACGTTTTTTTCATCACGCCAAAGCCGAGCATATCAACCACCAAGTTGTCGTAGCCGAAGTTTGCGCCGCGTTCGCACAAAATGATTTGCTCGTTGCCTGCTTCTTGGAATTTCTCGACGATGTTTTTCATTTGAGAAGGGCTGAGGAATTGCGGCTTTTTGATGTTGATGACATTGCCGGTTTTCGCCATTGCCACCACCAAATCGGTTTGACGTGCCAAGAATGCTGGCAGCTGGATGACATCGCAGACTTCGGCAACCGGTTGGCATTGGTAAGGCTCGTGAACGTCGGTAATCACGGGAACGCTAAACTCGCGTTTCACCGCTTGAAAAATCTTCATGCCTTCGTCCAAACCCACACCGCGGAAAGAGTGGATGGAAGAGCGGTTTGCCTTGTCGAAAGAGGCTTTGAAAACGTAAGGGATACCGAGCTTATCGGTTACTTTAACGTATTGCTCACAGGCTTTCAGCGTAGAGTCGAGGTCTTCAAGGACATTGATGCCGCCGAAAAGGGTAAAGGGCGCATCGTTGCTGACGGTGATGTTGTTGATTTGGATATTCACGGCAAAGCCTTTCAGATAAGTTGAATTTGGGAAACAGGCCGTCTGAAACGTTTCAGACGGCCTTTGTTTGAATATTACAACACGGTGTGCGGCGGCTCATAAGAAATCACGTCGCGGATTTTATTGTTCTCATCGACGAGGACGACTTTCGGCTCATGCGCTGCAATTTCGGGTTCGGACAACATAACGTAAGACATGATAATCACGATGTCGCCTTTTTGAACCAAACGCGCAGCCGCGCCATTCAAGCAAACGACGCCGCTGCCGCGTTCGCCGGGTATGGTGTAGGTTTCAAGACGTTCGCCGTTGTTATTATTGACGATGGTGACTTTTTCGTTAACGCAAATACCTGCCGCATCCAGCAGGTCTTGGTCAACGGTAATGCTGCCGACGTAGTTGAGGTCGGCTTCGGTAACGGTGGCACGGTGGATTTTGCCGCCGAGCATGGTACGGAACATGGGTTTCCTTTTTGATTGTGGGTTGATTTGCGGTTTTAACTTCCGGGAAGTTAAAACTGCTGTTTGTGTGATTGAGGATTAGTTATTGGGAAAGTCTGCTTCGTCAAACTCGGGTTCCGGGTCGCTTTGAAGGACTTTTCCGTTTAATTTCAACTCGCTGTTTTGCAGAGTCAGATGGGTTTTGACATTATCGTCTTCTAAGGTCAAATATTTTTCTCTTGCCATACTTTTGATGGTGCTGTCTACCATCAGGCGCAAGGTCTCGTTGATATCGTCGATGCTGGCACGGCCTGCGGCTTCATCTTCTGCATTGACGCTAAACAGGCTGCTTGCTTGGTTGACGGCGAGTTGTTCCAACAATTTTTGCGGTACGCTCATGTTGAAGTCGGCTTCGGTTTTTTTCAGCATATCGCCCAGGCTGTTGAGGTCTTTGGCCGTCAAACCTTTAAAGGCAAGCTTGCCGCTGACATCGACATCACCATTAGGCATGGTAAATTTGAAAGTTTTGACGTTTAAAACCGGATTATTGGTAAACAGGCCCGAAGCCTCGTTTTTGGCCGTCTGAATCAAGGAAGCCTGAATTTCTTCTTCGCTCATTTTCTTCACGGACACTTCGGCAATTTTGTTTTTCAATGCCAAAAGTGATGCGGCATCCAAATGCTCGGCAGCGACATTGATATCCAGAGGGCCGTATTTATCTTCGCCATAGGTCAGGCTTTCAAATTGGAAACGGCCTTCGCTGTTGATGAATTTATCGACTTCGCCGGTCTGCGTATCGAAACGCAGTTTGCTGACTTCGATTTTAGACGGAGCAATCGTGCCGGTCGGATTGATGAATGCACCGATTTGCAGGTTGGTCACAAGGTTGACCAGTTCGTTCAACTTAACGTTGTAATCGATGTTTTCTTTCCATTGCAGCAGGAATTTATCCAGCGTAATGCTGCTCTTGCCCAAAGAAAGCTTGGTCAGGCCGTCTTCCGTTTCGGATTGGAAGCGCAGGTTTTCCAAAGACACATCGCCTTTGTCGGCCAATTTGACTTGTAAAGACGGCGCAAGGTAATCGTGGCGATAGCTTTTGAAGCCTTGGCTGTAATCGGTATTGCCGCCAAAGCCTTTCCAGTTAAGTTTGATACCGGAAAGCTCTTCATAGTCGAAGGCGGGGATATTGAGGCTGAGTTTGCCGTCGCCGGAAAGGTAAACCGTATTGGTCATGGTCAACGGCGTTTGCTGGCCGAAGAAGCGGTCCAAAACCTTTTTGGTTTCCGGATGGTATTGGAACTCAGTTTCCACATGGGCGCGCGTGCCGAAACCTCCGGCAAACGGGCCGTGTGTCACGTGGTTGATGACCGTAATCGGCTCTTGTAGGACGGTTTTCAAATTATCCGGCAGGTATTTTTGCGTATTTTGAAGCAGGGTCGGCTTGAGGCGGATGACGGTCGTCTCGGTTGAACTGAACCAGCCGCGATCGTATTGGTGGGATTCAACGGTCAGGAAACCGGATTCCTGCAACAGCTTTTGTTGCTCGGTCAGGCTTTCTTCCGCTTTGACACCAAGATAATAAGGTGTGCCGAGCGCAGCGGCGACAACGACGGCGGCAGTCGGGATAAGATACTTTTTCATCACTTCAAACAGATTAGGTTCAAAGCGTAAAGCATAGCATTTTTTAGCTGTTTTGTCTTATCCGCCGTTTCAGACGGCCTTTAGGTAAAGATTGTGATATTATGCAAACATAAACGATTTTTACACTTTTGGCAGGCCTTACCCTGTCTGCCAAAATGTCATTAAAGGTTTGCAAATGCTTTTATTCATAGATAACTACGACAGCTTCACCTACAACATCGTCCAATACTTTGCCGAATTGGGGCAAGAAGTTTTGGTACGTTGCAACGATGAAATCACCATCGAAGAAATCGAAGCCCTAAAGCCGCAATATCTGGTCATCGGCCCCGGCCCTTGTTCCCCTAAAGAGGCAGGCATTTCTGTTGCAGCTATGCAGCACTTTGCCGGCAGGCTGCCCGTCATGGGCGTGTGCCTCGGCCATCAAACTATAGGCGAAGCGTTCGGCGGCAATGTCGTGCGCGCGCAAACGATGATGCACGGCAAAGTCTCCCCCGTTTTCCATCACGGCACAGGCATGTTTAAAGGCCTGCCCAATCCGGTCAACTGCACGCGCTACCACAGCCTGGCCATCGACCGCTCCACCCTGCCCGACTGCCTCGAAATTACCGCTTGGACGGAAGACGGCGAAATCATGGGCGTACGCCACAAAGAATATGCCGTCGAAGGCGTACAGTTTCACCCCGAAGCCCTGCTGACCGAACACGGCCACGATATGCTGAAAAACTTCTTGGAAGAATTCAAAGACTATCGCCCGCAAAAATCTTAATGAAAAGCCGTCTGAAAGGAGTTTGACAATGTTCAAACCGCATTTTCAGACGGCCTGAATCACATCGGACACGAACAAAGGAAAAATCATGATTACCCCTCAACAAGCGATTGAACGCCTCATCAGCAACAACGAACTTTTCTACGATGAAATGACCGACCTCATGCGCCAAATCATGAGTGGCCAAGTTCCGCCCGAGCAAATCGCCGCCATCCTGACCGGCCTGCGGATTAAAGTTGAAACCGTTTCCGAGATTACCGCTGCAGCCAGCGTAATGCGCGAATTTGCCACCAAAGTGCCACTGGAAAACGCCGATGACTTGGTCGATATTGTCGGCACGGGCGGCGACGGTGCCAAAACCTTCAATATTTCGACGACTTCCATGTTTGTCGCGGCAGCAGCAGGCGCGAAAGTCGCCAAACACGGCGGCCGCTCCGTTTCTTCATCCAGCGGCGCTGCCGATGTCATGGAACAAATGGGCGCCAACCTCAATCTCAACCCCGAACAGGTTGCCCAAAGCATTCAGCAAACCGGCATCGGCTTTATGTTTGCTCCCAACCATCACAGCGCCATGCGCTATGTTGCCCCTGTCCGCCGTTCGCTCGGCTTCCGCAGCATCTTCAATATCTTGGGCCCGCTGACCAATCCAGCCGGCGCGGCAAACCAACTCTTGGGCGTGTTCCACATCGACTTGTGCGGCATTCTTTCCCGCGTATTGCAACAGCTTGGTTCCAAACATGTTTTGGTTGTGTGCGGCGAAGGCGGTTTGGATGAAATCACGCTGACCGGCAAAACCCGCGTTGCCGAACTGAAAGACGGCAAAATCACCGAATACGATATCAGCCCGGCCGATTTCGGCATGGAAATCCGCCGCAATTTGGACGAAATCAAAGTCGAAAACGCGCAAGAATCCCTGCAAAAAATGAACGAAGTGCTGGATGGCAAAGTCGGTGCCGCACGCGACATCGTCGTCCTCAATGCAGCCGCCGCGCTCTACGCAGGAAATGTGGTCGCATCGCTGGCGGACGGTGTCAAAGCCGCGCAAGAAGCCATCGACTCCGGCAAAGCCAAAGCCAAAAAAGACGAGTTTATCGAATTTGGCAAACAGTTTGCCTAAACTTTAAAACCATAAACAAAGGCCGTCTGAAAAATCTTTCAGACGGCCTTTTATTCTTTAAATATTAAAATTTGCTTTTAATATCATTAATCAAGCCTTCAGCTTTTTCTTTGGCTTCTTCAGCCAAGTGTGCTACTTTCTCTTTGGCTTCACCGGCTAAATGAGCTGCTTTTTCTTTAGCTTCACCTGCAAAGTTTTCTACTTTTTCTTTAGCCTCGCCTGCGAAGTGCGCCGCTTTTTCTTTGGCTTCACCTGCAAAGTTTTCTGCTTTTTCTTTAGCATCCGCAGCAACTTCTTTTGTCTTACCGACGCCTTGTTGAACTACGCCTTCAGCTTTGAGTTTGGAATCGTCAAGAACTTCGCCGGCTTTCTCTTTTACTTCACCGCTGATTTGATCTAATTTGCCAGTCATCATTTATTCCTTCTTAGTTTCATGTTGATAAGAGTAATCACTATATCCCAAAAGATATTGGGTTGCAACTTAAAGTCTGTCTCAATATTAAAAACATAATAAAAATGGATTACGTCAAGTTAGCACAACTGTTTCAATATCGCTTCGGCTACTGCCTTGCCTATCATCTTACTGCCAAACTCATTGAAATGAAGCCCGTCGCACAGCATCACATCAGTCAAATCCTGCTCAAACATCAGGCTGTATAAATCATTGATGGCAAAGCCATATTGCCTTGCCAAATCCTCCGCCACACGGTTATAGGCCTTCAAATCAGCCAGATAGCGGCGCGAGGGTTTGACGATATTGTGTACGCTTTCCAAAAACGGCGTACTGCACGCCCAAATAATTTTTGCACCTGTCTGTTTCAAATAATCAAAAATTTGAATCAGGTTGCTGCGATAGGTTTTTATATCGGCCACCGGCTCATTACAGCCTTGATTATGGCGGATGTCGTGCAAACCGCAATTGATGTGGATAATGTCTCCCACAGTCGCGCCCTCTGTCCATTGCCTGATATGCTCTAACACATCATGCGACGAACGGCAGTTTTCCGATGGAGAAACAATATCCACCTCAGGCAAAGCGGCGCGCGTGTAAGGCTCCGAAGCAAGCCGCACGGAGTCGCCGATTAAGTAAACGGTCATTTTTGTTCTCCTCCCTTTATTTGAACAAATACTAAGGCCGTCTGAAATATCACTTATATTATTATAAGAGTGCTATTTCAGACGGCCTTAACTTCAGTCAAGTTTTATTGTTAAATCATAAATTAACGCTGACTGTTTTTATAAAAATCAATTAATTGCTTGGCCTGCAACATGGGCAGCCCAAAACGGTCGCTCACGGCTTTCAAATCCTTCCATTCCTGACCGGTCAGATTTTGCCCAACCCATTTGAGGTTTTCCGGATTGCTTTTGATTTTCTCAAAATACGCCTGCTTACGTTTCCAGTTGCGCGACCACACCAACAACATGGTAAAAATACATAAAACAATCAATACAATATTGGTAAACAACATCATGTCCATACGACATACTCCCGCTTGAGTCTCGAAATCAGAAAATATGGATTAAAGGCCGTCTGAAAAAACAGTCTTCAGACGGCCTTTATATTATCACTCAATATTCACCCGTTTCAGGCGCAAGGCATTGCTCAACACGGAAACCGAGCTTGCCGCCATTGCCGCACCTGCGATGACGGGGTTTAAAAAGCCAAGCGCAGCGAGCGGAATGCCCAAGATATTGTAGAAGAAGGCGAAAAACAGGTTTTGCTTGATGTTTTTCAAAGTCGCCTGCGACACCAGCAGGGCATCGGCAAGCTGGTTGACCGAATGCTGCATCAGCGTGGCGGATGCGGTGTGTTCGGCAACGTCCGCGCCGCCTTTCATCGCGAAGCTGACGTTGGCGGCGGCGAGCGCGGGGGCGTCGTTGATACCATCGCCGACCATCGCCACGGTTTTGCCGGCGGCTTTGAGTTTCTGTACTTCGGCGGCTTTGTCGCGCGGACTCATATTGCCGAAGGCGTGTGCGATACCCAGTTGTTTGGCGACGTATTCGACCGTGCCTTGGTTGTCGCCGCTCATGATGTAAACATCGATATTGTGTTTTTTCAGACGGCCTATGGCTTCGGCGGTATCGGCTTTCAATGCGTCGGCAAGTGCGAATGCGCCGATAGGTTTGTTATCGACCGAGACTGCAACAATGCTTGCAATGTCCCAAACGCCGTCTGAAAACTTCGGCAAGGTCAGTTCGGCAAATTCGGCTTTGCCTGCTTTCACCAAACCCACGCCTTCCACTTCGGCGGTAATGCCTGCGCCGACAACGGTTTGCGCGTTTTGTGCGGCGGGGATGTCCAAACCGCGCGCTTGGGCGGCGGAAACGATGGCTCGGGCGAGCGGATGAGCGGCGTTTTGTTCGACGGCGGCGGCGATCCGGTACAAAGCGCCTTCGTCAAAGCCACTGTCGGGAACGCAGTAAACGGCGGCAACCTGCGGCCTGCCTTCGGTCAGCGTGCCGGTTTTGTCCAACACGACGGCATCGACGTGGGCGGCTTCTTCCATTGCCGCCGCGTCTTTAAACCAAATGCCGTGTTTCACCGCCTTGCCCATGCCGACCATAATCGCAGCGGGCGTCGCCAGACCGAGTGCGCACGGGCAGGCAATCACCAAAACGGCAACGGCGTGCATCAGCGCAACCGTCCAATCGCCTTTCACCAGCCAAGTGGCGATAAAAGTCAGAAGCGCGATGCCCACGACGGCAGGCACAAACACCGCCGCCGCCTTGTCTGCCACGCGCGCAATCGGCGCTTTACTGCCTTGTGCTTCAGAGAGCGCGTTCATCATGTCGCCGAGCAATGTTTGGCTGCCGAGCTGCGTGGCGCGGTACACCACGCTGCCTTCAGTCATCAGCGCGCCCGCCAACACTTTGCCGCCTGCTTTTTTCTCTTCGGGATTGGATTCACCGGTAAGATGGCTCTCATCCGCCCAACCGCTGCCGCTTTCAATAATGCCGTCGGCGGCAATGCGTTCGCCGTGATTGGCGCGGATAAGGTCGCCGATTTGCACTTGGTCGATGGGCAGTTGTTTCCATTCGCCATCGCGCTGTACGTTGACTTGAGTAGGCGTGAGTTTGAGCAGCAAGCCCAAGCTGTTTAGGCTGGATTTTTTGGTGCGGTGTTCCAAAAATTTGCCCAGCGACACAAAACCAATCACCATCACGCCCGCTTCAAAATACACATGCGCCATGCCGTGCGCCGCATGCGGACTGAAAAACAGCATATAGACAGAATACAGGTAAATCGACACCGTACCGATGGTAACCAGCACGTCCATATTCGCCAGCCCGCCTTTAATGCTCGCCCACGCGCTTTTGTAAAACGGGATGGCCAGCCAAAGTTGCACTATGCTTGCCAGTACAAACTGCCATACAGGCGGAATCATCCAATCGTGCCGCCCGATCATCATACCTGCCATACCGATTAAAAACGGAATATTGATGGCCAGCAAAAGCCACAGCCTCCAGCTTACATGCGCTGTTTCTTCGGGCTGCGGCAGCGCGTCTTCCGTTTTTTCCTTCGCGCCGTAACCGGTTTTCTCAATGATTTTGGCAATGTCTGCGGCGGAGGTTTTGCTGTCGTCAAACGTAACCTGCGCCTCCTCGCTGGCGAAGTTCACCCCCACTGATTCGACAAAATCTTTTTTGTTCAACACTTTTTCAATACGCGAAGCGCAGGCCTGACAGGTCATGCCTTCGATTTGGAAACGGACTTTTTGTTGCATGGTTTCTTCCTTCTGAATGTGGTTGGGCTACCTGAAAAAAGCGGAGCAGGGTTTTCAGGTAGCCTTTGGGGTGTTGCAGTCGATTTGTTGCGATTCGATTTACAAAGCCACATCAAAGCCGCCGTCTTCCACCGCTTCTATCAGCGCGGCGGGGTTGGTTTGGGCGGGGTCGAATTCCACGACGGCATTCTTGTTTTCCAGGCTCACTTCGGCCTTGTCCACGCCGTTTACTCCTTCGAGGATGCTGGTAACGCTTTTCACGCAGCCGCCGCAGGTCATGCCTTCGATGTTTAATGTGATGGTTTGCATAGGGTTTCCTTTCTGTTGGAATGAGGCTGAGGTTTTAAAGCCCGTTGCAGCCAAAGCTTTCAGGTAACCTGAAATGATGGGTCTGCTCTTGCTTTCCCGCTAAGTGCCGCCACTATAAAGCTTTACCCGAAGTAAAGGTCAAGCATCATGATGAACATCAGCCAGGCCGCGGCCGAGAGCGGCCTTTCCGCCAAACAAATCCGCGACTACGAAAAGCACGGCCTAATCGCCCCGGCCGCGCGCAGCGAAGCGGGCTACCGCCGCTACGGACAGGCCGACCTTGTCCGGCTGCGCTTTATCCGCCATGCGCGGGAAGTGGGCTTTTCGCTGCCGCAGATCGGGCAGCTTTTGAGCCTGCAACACGACCCGCAGCGTACCAGCCGCGAAGTGAAAACGCTCACCGCGCGGCACATCGCCGAGCTGGAAGCCAAAATCGAACGCTTGCAGGGCATGGTGGCCGAGCTGCAACGTTGGCACGATGCCTGCACGGGAGACGACTGCCCGGATTGTGCGATTTTGGCCGGGCTGGAGGAGCGTTAGGCGGCTTGGGCAGAATAGAAACAGGCTACCTGAAAAGTTTCAGGTAGCCTTAGTCGGCCGCTAACGGTTTGGTACAGGCCTCGTCGTAATACGGCAGCCACTTGCCGCCGCTTTGCTCAGATATGCGCGAAAACTTTTGTTTACCCGTGTGGCGGTGTAATCCAAATAATGGCAAAAAGTAAGTTATCAAGAGACAAAGGCCGTCTGAAGCGTTTCAGACGGCCTTTATTCAAAAATACGCTTATCGGTTACAAAGCCACATCGTAGCCGCCGTCTTCTACGGCATCAATCAGCGCGTCGGCATCCGTCTTGCTTTCATCGAAAGTAATCACTGCATTTTTGTTTTCCAAGCTGACTTCTGCTTTTTCCACGCCTTCTACGCCTTCCAAAAGACGGGTTACGCTTTTCACGCAGCCGCCGCAGGTCATGCCGTCGATGTTGAGGGTAACAGTTTGCATTTGTATTTCCTTTCATTCACACAAATATGGTTGCCGAACACTTTACTCCTTACGCAAACAGCTTGCAAATTCTTCATTAAGGCCGTCTGAAAAATGCAGATAGGCGTACAATAACACCTTTTGCTTCATCAAACGGACATAATAATGACTTCAACATTCAAACAATGGGTTAGCGTATGCGCGCTGGCGGTGGGGGCGTTTATTTTCAATACCACCGAATACATTCCGATTGCGCTTTTGAGCGACATCGGTCAGAGCTTTGGCAAAGCGGCAACGGAAGTGGGCATGATGATTACGGTGTATGCGTGGATTGTTGCGCTCCTTTCGCTGCCGCTGATGCTGATGACGAAAAACATCGAACGGCGCAAATTATTGCTGATGCTGTTTGCACTGTTTGCGCTGTTTCACGCGCTGTCGTTCTTTTCTTGGAACTTCAACATCCTCTTGGTCAGCCGTATCGGGATTGCGCTGACACACGCGGTATTTTGGTCGATTACGGCTTCTTTGGCGGTACGGCTTGCTCCCACCGGCAAAACCAATCAGGCTTTGGGCCTGCTCAGTACGGGTACGGTTTTGGCGATGGTTTTGGGTATTCCGCTGGGACGCGTGGTCGGGCAATACTTCGGCTGGCAGCTCAGCTTCCTACTGATCGGGGTTTGCGCTGCCGGCGTAATGCTGGTGTTGGCCAAAAACCTGCCTGCTTTACCCAGCCAAAATACCGGCTCTTTAAGCAGCCTGCCGAGTTTGTTCAAACGCCGCAACCTGATGCTGCTCTATACCATGACGGTATTGATTATTACGGCACATTTCACGGCATACAGCTATATCGAGCCTTTTGTATTGCAAGTTGGCGGATTTAAGGCTGAACAGGTCACCATCGTTTTGAGCCTATACGGTTTGGCAGGCTTCGCCGCTTCTTATCTGTTTGGCAAATGGTTTGCCAAATCGCAACGCCTGTTTATGCTTGGCGCGGTGGCGGTCATCCTGCTCTCCGCTCTGCTGCTTCTGCCGTTTGCCTCTTTCCCTTATGCGGTGTACGCGCTGGTGTTTATTTGGGGCGTGGCCATCGTCATCGTCAGCTTGGGCATGGTATCGAAGGTCTTGGCATTCGCCTCGGATGCAACAGATGTGGCCAACTCGATTTATTCAGGTTTGTACAATGTCGGCATCGGCGGCGGTGCGCTTTTGGGACATTATGTAACCGTCTGGTTCGGCCTTTCCAATATCGGCATTGCCGGAGCCTTGCTGGCGGCGGCAGGTTTGGCCGTTTGCGGTTTGTTGTTTAAGGAACAAGACAATCTGACGCAAAATGTTTAAATCCATATAAATCAGGATGGTATTACTGACCCGGCCGTAATTTTGGCAGTTTTACCGATTTGTCCTGATGCTTATTAACCCACGATGGGTCTTCATTCCGCCGGATAAGCAGTTTTCTTGCTGCTTATCCGGTTTTCATTTCATTTTTAAAAAATAATTTACAATTTGTTTACACTACATTAAATTACAAATATACTGTCGTCTATTAGGCCGTCTGAACGTACGGCTGAAAAGAAAAACCAATCATGTTTCAGAGGAATACATCATGGACTTAAACGCCAAGGATAAGACTCAGCATCCTGAGAACGTCGAGCTTCTCAGTGCGCAGAAGCCGATTACCGATTTTAAAGGACTGCTGACGACCATTATCTCTGCTGTTGTCTGCTTCGGCATTTATTACATCCTTCCCTACAGCCCCGACGCCAACAAAGGCATCGCGCTGTTGATTTTCGTTGCCGCGCTTTGGTTTACCGAAGCCGTCCACATTACGGTAACCGCATTGATGGTGCCGATTCTCGCCGTCGTACTCGGCTTCCCCGACATGGACATCAAAAAGGCGATGGCGGGCTTTGCCGATCCGACGATTTACATCTTCTTCGGCGGCTTCGCACTTGCCACCGCACTGCACATGCAACGTCTCGACCGTAAAATCGCCGTCAGCCTGTTGCGCCTGTCCCGCGGCAATATGAAAGTTGCCGTGCTGATGCTGTTTGCCGTTACCGCCTTCCTGTCTATGTGGATCAGCAACACCGCAACCGCCGCCATGATGCTGCCTTTGGCCATGGGTATGATGAGCCACCTCGATCAAGAAAAAGAACGCAAAACCTACGTCTTCGTCCTGCTTGGCATCGCCTACTGCGCCAGTATCGGCGGCTTGGGTACCGTGGTCGGTTCGCCGCCAAACATGATTGCTGCCAAAGCGCTGAACTTGGACTTCGTCGGCTGGATGAAGCTCGGCCTGCCGATGATGCTGTTGATTCTGCCGCTGATGCTGTTCTCCATGTACGTCATCCTCAAACCTAATTTGAACGAGCGCGTGGAAGTTAAAGCCGAATCTATTCCTTGGACTTTGCACCGCGTTATCGCGCTGTTGATTTTCTTAGCCGCAGCCATCGCTTGGGTATTCAGCTCCAAAATCAAAGCTGCATTCGGCATTTCCAACCCCGATACCGTTATCGCCCTGATTGCCGCCGTTGCCGTCGTCGTATTCGGCGTGGCGCAATGGAAAGAAGTTGCCCGTAATACCGACTGGGGTGTATTGATGCTCTTCGGTGGCGGTATCAGCTTGAGCGCATTGCTGCAATCTTCCGGCGCATCTGAAGCACTGGGTCAGCAAGTTGCTTCCACGTTCTCCCATTCTCCTGCTTTGCTGGTGATTTTCGTGGTTGCGACCTTCATCATCTTCCTGACCGAGTTCACCAGTAACACCGCCTCCGCCGCCCTGCTTGTGCCTATTTTCGCCAGCATTGCCGCGCAAATGGGTCTGCCTGAACAAGTCTTGGTATTCGTCATCGGTGTCGGTGCATCTTGTGCCTTCATGTTACCGGTTGCCACACCGCCTAACGCGATTGTGTTTGGTACAGGCTTAATCAAGCAACGCGAAATGATGAATGTCGGCTTATTGCTGAACATCCTCTGCGTGGTATTGGTTGCTCTGTGGGCTTATGCTGTACTGATGTAAACCATCGACCTAAACAACAAGGCCGTCTGAAAGAATATTTTTCAGACGGCCTTGAAGTTTCTCGTTCAGACACAATTTAACGAATGACTAAAACCGGATTCTAACGAAAGGAAACCCATGATTATCCTGCACACCAACAAAGGCGACATCAAAATCGAACTGGATTTCGACAAAGCCCCCGTTACTGCTAAAAACTTCGAGCAATACGTTAAAGACGGCTTCTACGACGGCGTAATCTTCCACCGCGTCATCAAAGGCTTTATGATTCAAGGCGGCGGCATGGATGAAAACATGAACGAAAAAGAAACCCGCGATCCGATTCAAAACGAAGCGTCCAACGGTTTGCCTAACGAGAAATACACCATCGCCATGGCGCGTACTTCCGATCCTCATTCTGCCAGCGCGCAATTCTTCATCAACACTGCCGACAACGCTTTCTTGAACTTCCGTTCTAAAGAGCTGTACGGCAAAACCGTCGTTCAAGACTGGGGCTATGCCGTATTCGGTAAAGTCGTTGACGGTTTTGACGTTGTCGATACCATCGAAGGCGTTTCTACCAAACGTCACGGCTACCACGACGACGTACCGAGCGAACCTGTCATCATCACTAAAGCCGAAGTGGTTTAATTGATTTGATTTCCCATAAAAACAGCCTGTCCGAATTAAAAACGGACAGGCTGTTTTTCAATAATGACGCATACCGTCACACATCATAAGTACCGACTACGCATGCCGAATCCAACACATGACCCTGCATGGCAAAATGCAGTTCATTAAAGCGGAAACCACGCGGCAAATCCAAAACGGTATCCAGCGCGTACACAATCAGTTCATAACGATGGCGGTTGTTCGGTGGTGCCATACCGCCGTAAAAAGAAGCCTCTTCGATTTCAAATTTACCCAACGCGCTCGCCCAAGTGTTCGCGCCCTGCGTAAAATCTGTTGCAGAAATACTTTCATTTTCTGCCACGGAAGTACGTTTCAAATCCGAAATCAACCAATGCGTCCATACGAAGCCGGATGCTGAAATGGCATCTTTGTCTTCCAACACCACGGCAAACGATTTTGTTCCTTCAGGCGCATCTTCGATCTCAAAAGGAATCGAATAAGAAGGCATACCGCTCGGGCTGAACTGACTGCCGCGCTTGCC
The DNA here is from genome assembly GCF_051957155.1 of Neisseria sp. P0019.S002. NCBI lineage: Bacteria > Pseudomonadati > Pseudomonadota > Betaproteobacteria > Neisseriales > Neisseriaceae > Neisseria > Neisseria sp. P0019.S002. The sequence goes on along the minus strand of NZ_JBQCWS010000001.1, from coordinate 453,217 downwards.
GTATTTGTCTTCAAATTCGCCGTTGACAATAGCTTTACTGCTGACTTTCATCTTATATCTCCCAATAGTAGGTTTATTCATTCTAACAAACACCAAGGCCGTCTGAAAGATACTGCCGTTTTCACTTTCCCGATGTCGCATTTTCAGACGGCCTCAAGCAATATTCACAATTCGATCAAACACATTTGACATTCCATAGTATAATCCGCCGCATGAAAACTACACAGGATACGCATTATGGATTGGAAAGGTCGTGAACAAAGCCAAAACGTCGAAGATCGCCGCGGAAGCCGTGGCGGCGGTGGCGGCAAAACGCCGGGCATACTCGGCATTATCGTGGTTTTGGTCGGCGCATATTACGGCGTGGATTTGAGCGGTTTGGTTGGCGGCTCATCTTCGATGGGCATTCCTACCCAGCAAGCTTCCCGACTCGACAGCCAACAAGAAGCCGAATTAAACGAACTGTCCCGCGTCGTCCTTGCCGATACGGAAAAAGCATGGAGCAAATATTTCCAACAACACAGCCAACGCTACACGCCAACAACCATGGTGTTGTATGAAGGCGGTACGTCCACCGCCTGCGGTATGGGCCAATCAGCCATGGGGCCGTTTTACTGCCCGGGCGACCAAAAAGTTTATTTGGATTTGAGCTTCTACGAAGACATGCGTACCAAGCTCGAATCCGCCAGCGATGCTGCGTTTGCCTACGTTATTGCCCATGAAGTCGGCCATCACGTTCAAAACCTGCTCGGCATTCTGCCTAAAGTCCACAAAATGCAACAACAAGTCGGCAAAAAAGAGGCCAATGCCCTTTCCGTCAAACTCGAATTACAGGCCGACTGCTTCGCCGGTATTTGGGGACACTACGCCGTCAACAACAATATCTTCAAAGCCGAAGACATTCAAAAAGCCATGCTGGCCGCTGAATCCGTCGGCGACGACCGCTTGCAGAAACAGGCTCAGGGCTATGTCGTTCCCGACAGCTTTACCCATGGCTCGTCCGAAGAACGCATGACTTGGCTCAAGCGCGGCTTGGAAAGCGGCGATATCAACCAGTGCAACACTTTCAACAATTGATTCGTCCAAACAACACTGTTCTTTGATGTAACGACAAAAGGCCGTCTGAATTCTTCAGACGGCCTTTTAGCCGTGTTAAAATAACGCCTATTATTTTCCCTTAAATTCAAAGGAAATCCACATGGCAAATATCGCCCGCGACATTTTCAAAGCCTACGACATCCGAGGCATCGTCGGTAAAACCCTGACCGACGAAGCTGCCTACTTAATTGGCAAAGCCATTGCCACCAAAGCCTTAGAAAAAGGCATTACCCGCATCGCACTCGGTCGCGACGGCCGTTTGAGCGGCCCCGGCCTGATGGCACAAATTCAACGCGGTTTTACAGACAGCGGCATCGACGTCCTCAACGTCGGCATGGTTGCCACCCCTATGCTCTACTTCGCAGCCATCAACGAATGCGGCGGCAGCGGCGTAATGATTACCGGCAGCCACAATCCGCCCGATTACAACGGTTTCAAAATGATGCTCGGCGGCGACACGCTCGCAGGCGAAGCCATTCAAGAACTTTTAGCTATTGTTGAAAAAGACGGTTTTGTTGCCGCCGACAAACAAGGCAGCGTAACCGAAAAAGACATCTCCGGCGAATACCACAACAACATCGTCGGCCATATCAAGCTCAAACGCCCGATGAAAATCGTGATTGACGCGGGCAACGGTGTCGGCGGCGCATTTGCAGGCAAACTCTACAAAGGTTTGGGCAATGAAGTTACCGAACTTTTCTGCGAAGTGGACGGCAACTTCCCTAATCACCACCCCGACCCTTCCAAACCGAAAAACCTGCAAGACCTCATTGTCGAACTCAAAAACGGCAATGCCGAAATCGGCTTGGCATTTGACGGCGATGCCGACCGCTTGGGCGTGGTTACCAAAGACGGCAACATCATCTATCCGGACCGCCAACTGATGCTTTTCGCACAAGACGTGTTGAGCCGCAATCCTAAAGCCAAAGTGATTTTCGACGTCAAATCCACCCGTCTGCTTGCGCCTTGGATTAAAGAACACAGTGGCGAACCTGTGATGGAAAAAACCGGCCACAGCTTCATCAAATCCACCATGAAAAAAACCGGCGCACTGGTTGCCGGCGAAATGAGCGGACACATCTTCTTTAAAGAACGCTGGTTCGGCTTCGACGACGGTATGTATGCCGGCGCACGCCTCTTGGAAATCCTGTCTGCCTTCGACAATCCGTCCGAAGTATTGAACAAGCTGCCACAAAGCATTTCCACTCCGGAACTCAACATCGACCTGCCCGAAGGCAGCAACGGCCACAAAGTGATTGAAGAGCTGGCTGCCAATGCCAAGTTTGAAGGTGCGACCGAAATCATCACCATCGACGGCTTGCGCGTTGAATTCCCCGACGGCTTCGGCCTGATGCGTGCTTCCAATACCACACCGATTTTGGTGTTGCGTTTTGAAGCGGATACGCAAGAAGCGATTGAACGTATTCAAAACCAATTCAAAGCAGTCATTGAAAGCAATCCTGCATTGAAATGGCCGCTGTAAGGGTTTAGGCTAAAACAAAAGGCCGTCTGAAAATTATTTCAGACGGCCTTTAATATTAAACATTGATTATTTAAAGTTTGGAAACTAAGAATATCCCGGCTTGGTTATCCGACTTGCGCCAACTGTTGGCGCATTTCATCGATAACGGCTTTGTAATCCGGTTTGCCAAAAATCGCCGAACCGGCGACAAACGTATCCGCACCCGCCGCCGCAATTTCAGCAATATTGTCTGTTTTCACGCCGCCATCGACTTCCAATGCGATATGGCGGCCGCTTTGCCGTTCATACTCGTCCAACATCTCGCGCACTTTGCGGATTTTCACCAGTGTATTCGGGATAAAGCTTTGTCCGCCGAAGCCCGGGTTGACCGACATCAGCAACACCATATCCAGTTTGTCCAAAACGTTTTCCAGAATATTGACCGGCGTGGCAGGATTCAATACTAAGCCTGCCTGGCAGCCGTATTCTTTAATCAAACCCAAGCTGCGGTCGATGTGGCGGCTGGCTTCCGGATGAAAGGTAATGATATTGGCACCGGCTTTGGCAAACGCATGAATCAAATCGTCCACCGGCTCAACCATCAAATGCACATCGACCGGCACGGTTGCATACGGTTTCAAAGCCGCGCAAACCATAGGGCCGAAAGTCAGATTCGGCACATAATGATTGTCCATCACGTCAAAATGAATCAAATCCGCACCGGCGCGGATAACTTCGGCAACCTCTTCGCCCAAGCGGGCAAAATCAGCGGACAAAATACTGGGGGCAATACGGTAGTCGGTCATGTTTATTCTCCTAAAGTGTGTTCCTTTGTCATTATCGCATTTTTAACCCTATGTTGTATGCCGCCGACAACGTCTCTACCGTCATTTTTATGAATTTACATTTCATATACATTAATGAAACTTATAATCACATAGTAAGGCTTTGAAAATAAATTATTAGATTACATACATGTGCAAAAAAATCTAACATCATTAACAAAAGTTAACTGCATTGATACTGCCTTTCACACGCTTATCGGTTATATTTCCAAACCTGATGAAACATTAGGAAAACACCGTGTCTGTTGCACTTTCCCGCTATCCGACTTTTATTTTCTTAGCACTCGCCCTACTCTGTTCCAGTCTGCCTGCATATGCCGGTCCGTTTCTGGCCACTTTGGACGACTTCCACCCGAATTGCGACATTCGACAGCTCAATTTATCCGCCGACCAACACGCCGCCCTGCGCCGCCTGCGTACCGACTTCAAACAGATCAACGATAAAGCCTACCGCAAAACCGTACGCTCCGACCGCAACCGCCGTCAAACCATCATCAAAATCCTCTCCGGCGACTCATTCGACTCAAACGCCGCCCGCGATTATGTTGAAAACCGCTACCTCTCCAGCATGGACTATGCGGTGGATGAAATGGAAATCCAATACCGCTTCTATCATCTGCTCAATCCGCGCCAACGCCAGCAATGGTTGTCTTCATGCTTGCGCTGATGGATAAATAAAATACAAAAAGGCCATCTGAAACCATATTCAGACGGCCTTTACTTTTTCAGCCTTAATCCAGCACTCTTTCTTCCGGCAACCGGCCTGCCCAATCGCAGGCAAACTGCCATGCCGAGCGGCCTGAACGGCTGCCGCGCATTTGCGCCCATTGCAACGCAGCTTGGCGCGCCGTATCGTCAAAAGGCACATTGAAATCGTCCAACCAGTTCGCCACGGCGGTCAAATAATCGTTTTGATCGAAAGGATAAAAACTCAGCCATAAGCCGAAGCGGTCGGAAAGGGAGATTTTCTCCTCAACAGCCTCTTTCTGATGGATTTCGCCGCGAGTGCCCGTAGTACCGCCGTTTTCATCCATGTATTCAGGAATTAAATGACGGCGGTTGGAAGTGGCATAAACCAAAACATTGGTGCAACGTTGCGACAGTCCGCCGTCTAAAGCAGTTTTCAAGGCTTTATAGGTTTCATCGCCGGTTTCAAACGACAAATCATCGCAGAAAACGATAAATTTCTCGGGGCGCTCGGACAACAGCGTCAACAAAGCCGGCAAGCTGACCAAATCGCTTTTATCCACTTCAATCAGTCGCAGGCCCTGCTCGGCGTATTCGTGCAACAACGCTTTAACCAAGGAGGATTTGCCTGTACCGCGCGCGCCGGTCATCAAGACATTATTTGCCGGACGGCCTGCCAAAAATTGCTCGGTATTGCGTTTCAGTCTGTCGGTTTGCGAACCGACTGCCGCCAATCTGCTCAAAGGAAACGTATGCGGACGCGGCAGGCTTTCCAAAATACCTTTTTTGCCCACGCTGTGCCAACGGTAGGCCAAAGCGCGCCAGTCGGTTTTACCGGCTTCGTCAGGCAGGATTAAATCCAGACGGTTTAAAACGGAATTCGCTTTTTTCAAAAAATTGGATAATTTCATTTTGGCTTTCTTTTTTTCAGACGGCCTTTTGCGCCAATACACGCATCACGGTATCGACAACGGCTTGGGTTTGCGGATCGATTTCAATATTGATGAGGTCGCCTTCTTTGCGGCTGCCAAACAGGGTACGCTCCAAAGTCTCCGGAATCAGGTGTACGCAAAATTCGCTGTCGCTGACTTCGCCTATGGTCAGGCTGCAGCCGTCCAAACCGACAAAGCCTTTGGTCAGGATGTAGGGTTTGAGGTTTTCCGGCAGCTCAAACCAAACTGTGCGGTTGAACTCGCTGGATTCAATTCGGGAAATTCGGGTAACAGCCATCACATGGCCGCTCATCACATGTCCGCCGATTTCATCGCCAAATCGTGCCGCGCGTTCCAAATTGACACTGTCGCCGACTTTCAAGCTACCGAGATTGGTTTTGCGTAAGGTTTCGTCCATCAAATCAAAGCTGACTTTGTTGCCGTCGATTCGGGTAATGGTCAGGCAGCAGCCGTTGTTGGCGACAGAGGCGCCGGTTTGCAGATTGTCGGCGATTTCGGGGGGCAGCTCGACAGTGTGGGTACGAAAGTCGGGCGAAGGTTGGGCGATGTCTGTAATTTTGCCCATGCCTTGTACGATGCCTGTAAACATGATGTCTTCTTTCCGATGGTACGATAAGGCGGATATTGTAGCATTTTCCAGGCACAAAGGCCGTCTGAAAGCGGTGATGGCGATAGTTTGGGGTATAATCGGATTTTTATTTCCGCAGCCCGATCATGCTCAGCTACCGCCACGCCTTCCATGCCGGCAACCATGCCGATATGCTCAAGCACTTTACCCTCTTCCTCGTCCTCGAATATTTCAACCGCAAAGACAAGCCTTATTGGTATATCGATACGCACAGCGGTGCCGGTTTGTATGATTTGAGCGGCGATGAAGCGCAAAAAGTCGGCGAATACAAACAAGGCATTGCGCTCTTGGAACAAGCTGACAAGCTGCCTGCCGAATTGGCCGAATTTGTGGGCCGTCTGAAACAAATACTGCCGCGAGACAACCTTTACTGCGGCTCGCCTTGGCTGGCACAGGCGCTCACGCGCGACAGCGACAAAATGCGCCTCTTTGAGCTGCACCCTGCCGATTTTGTCCATTTGCAAAACAATATGCGCGAAGTCCGTCCTGCACGTAAAGTGCAGGTCAGCCAAGCGGACGGTTATCAAGGCCTGATTTCACTCTTGCCTCCTCCGCCCCGCCGCGCCGCCGTCTTAATTGATCCGCCCTACGAAGAAAAACAAGACTACCGCCGCGTCGTCCAAGTCTTGAAAGATGCTTTGAAACGCTTTGAAACCGGCTGTTACATGGTTTGGTATCCCTGTTTAAGCCGCGAAGAAAGCCGCAAACTGCCGGACGAACTCAAAAAAATCGCTCCCGACAATTATCTGCACGCCGAGCTTCATGTCCATACGCCGCGCAGCGACGGCTTCGGCATGCACGGAAGCGGCATGTTCATCATCAACCCGCCCTATATGCTTACCGAACAGTTGCAAAACAATCTGCCCGAACTTTCCAAAATTCTGGCGCAAGATGCCGGCGCGCATTATGTATTGGAAAGCAAAACGAAATAAACGCTGTCGTCTGAACGCATACCCAAGCGCTTCGATTTTGCCACCATACCTGTTCAGACGGCCTTAACCCTTTATACTTAAGCCTTTTTCCACTACAATTCACAACATAACAATTAACGGCCGTCCACTCATGAATATACGCACACCCCTAGCCTGCACACTCCTGCTTTGCGCGTGCAGCGAATCAGTAAAAGACGAATTTAAAGAAGAATTTACCCAAAGTTTCCGCACCGAATTTGTCCGCTCGGCAACCGAAGCCTGCGTAGAAAAAGCTTCCGGAAAAAGCCCGTTTGATTCCGCGACCACTGAAAAAATCTGCCGCTGCATCGGCGAAAAAACAGTCGACCAAATCAATCCTGAAGAAGCGACATCGCTTTTGGGTGGCAGCGACTCCATGAGCGACGAGCTGAAAAAACGCATCAAAGACACCAGCATCGCCTGCACAAAAGAAGTTTTAGGCATGGCCGAGAGCAAAACCAAATGAACACGCCGTTTTCAGACGGCCTGAAATTGAAAAATACCCGATTCAAACTTAGGAAAAGAGTGAAACCATGAAGACACTGAACCAATTCTTAGCCCAACACCTGCCCGAACACAAACTGCCGCAAGAGCTGGCCAGCGTATTGGAATCCGTAGCCGCCGCCTGTTTGGATATCAACGCCAAAGTCCGCCTCGGCGCGCTTTCTGGCGTTTTGGGCATGGCAGGTACCGGCAACATCCAAGGCGAAGACCAAAAGAAACTTGACGTCATCGCCAACAACATCATGATTGATGTTTTAAAAGCGAACTCCAACATCGCCGGTCTTGCCAGCGAAGAAGAAGACACCTATGTCGCCACACATGAAAACGGCGGCTATTTGGTATTGTTTGACCCGCTGGACGGCTCTTCCAATATCGACGTCAACATCTCCGTCGGCACCATCTTCTCCATTTTGGCGAAACCTGAAGGCGCATTGACTACCGAATCCTTCCTGCAAAAAGGCCGCGACCAAGTAGCCGCAGGTTATGTTTTATACGGTCCGCAAACCCAACTGGTACTGACTGTCGGTCACGGCGTATTCGTCTTCACTCTGGACGATGCCAACCAATTCCTGCTGACCAAAGAAAATCCGCGCGTTCCCGAATCCACTAAAGAATTTGCCATCAATATGTCCAACCAAAGACATTGGTTCGCCCCTGTTCAACAATACATTGACGAATTGCTGGCAGGCGAAACCGGCGTACGCAGCAAAAACTACAATATGCGCTGGGTAGCCAGCATGGTTGCCGAAATCCACCGCATCCTGATGCGCGGCGGCGTATTCATGTATCCGCAAGATAAACGCGACCCATCCAAACCGGGCAAACTGCGCCTGATGTACGAAGCCAACCCGATGAGCCTGCTTATGGAACAAGCCGGCGGCGCATCAAATAACGCCATCGAAGCCATGCTCGACATCCAACCTACCGGCCTGCACCAACGTGTTGCCGTATTCATGGGCAGCCGCGAAGAAGTCGAATACGTTTATCATCTGCATCAAAAATAATCAGATGTATTGATTTCAAACCAAAAAAGGCCGTCTGAAATATGATTTTCAGACGGCCTTTTGTTAAAAAATAAAAGAAACGAAAGATTAAAAAGACAGACTCAAATCTGTCCTTTACTGTTTTCCATCTAACCTTTATTAGATTACGCCGAACGAGCCAGCGCTTCCGCTGCTTTTTGCACCCTATCCGGTGTCAGCTTGTTCAAACAATCCGTATGCCCCAACGGACATTCACGTTTGAAACAAGGTGAACAATCCAAATTCAAGCTGACGATTTTTGCCTTTTGGCTGAGAGGCGGCGTATGGTCAGGGCTGGATGAGCCGTAAACCGCAACCAATTTCCGATCAAGCGCGGCCGCAAGGTGCATCAGACCGCTGTCGTTACACACGACCGTATCAGCGCAAGACAACAGATCAATCGCCTCCGGAAGATTGGTTTTGCCGCAAAGATTGGTACACAGGCCATCTGAAAGTCGGTTGATTTCATCTGCAATATCAAAATCTTTTTGCGAACCAAACAGCCAAACCTGCCAACCCTCGGCTAAATATCGGCGGCCGAGTTCGGCAAAATGACGTGCAGGCCAACGCTTGGCCGGGCCATATTCCGCACCGGGACAAAATGCCAAAATCGGTTTATCCGTCGTCAAACCATGTTTTTCCAGAGCGGCTTGACGGCTTTTAGGATCAATCGTGAAACACGGATTATCGGAATGCCCGTTAAAATCCGCTTGGGTCGGATGCGCCAGCGCAGTATAGCGGTCAACCATAAGAGGCAATACTGCCTTATCCAACTTACGGATATCGTTCAACAAAAAATAGCGCGACTCGCCGACGTAGCCCGTACGCTGCTTGATGCCCGTAGCCAAGGCAATAATGGCGGATTTGAGCGAACCAGGCAAAACAATCACTTGATCATAGCCTTCTTTTCCCAATTCACGCCCGATACGCCAGCGTTTTTTCAATTCTAATGCACCATGTCCAAACGGATTTTCCATCACACGGTTGATTTCAGGCATGCGCTCAAATACGGCCATCGACCATTTGGGCGCAAAAGCATCAATGGTGCAGCCGGGATGCAGCTCATGCAAACGGCAATAAAGCGGTTGGGTCATGACGCAGTCGCCAATCCAGCTTGGGGTAATAATCAGGATTCTTTTGGACATAATGGAATGTGTTTTTAATTTTGGCTTATTGTAATACGATTTTTAAAAGGCCGTCTGAAACTCGGTTTAATCTCTCAGTTCAAAACGTACTAGTTGATACATGTCATTTCAGCGCATGAAGCGTTCGTCTTCCCAATTATTCGGCAAATTCTGCAAATACCCAACCTGAAACACCAGGCTAAACGGCGGCAAACAATATTTGCTTCATTTTTAAAACCTTATAAAAACAGAAAGGCCGTCTGAAATATTTTCAGACGACCTTTTTATACTGGTTTAACGATGGTAGTTAGGTGCTTCTTTAGTGATTTGTACGTCGTGAACGTGAGATTCGCTCATACCGGCAGAAGTGATTTCCACAAATTCTGCTTTCTCGTGCATTTCAGCAATATTGGCGCAACCCAAATAACCCATGCTGGAGCGCAGGCCGCCGGTCAGCTGGTGGATGATGTTCACGATCGGACCTTTGTAAGGAACGCGGCCTTCGATGCCTTCAGGAACATATTTGTCTGTGCTGTCGGTTTTGTCTTGGAAGTAGCGGTCGGCTGAACCTTGGCTCATCGCACCCAACGAACCCATGCCGCGGTAAGACTTGTAAGAGCGGCCTTGGTAAAGTTCGATTTCGCCCGGAGCTTCTTCCGTACCGGCAAACATACCGCCCAGCATGACGCTGTATGCACCTGCTGCCAGAGCTTTGGCAATATCGCCGGAGAAGCGGATACCGCCGTCGGCAATCAGGGGAACGCCTGTACCTTTCAGGGCTTCAGAAACATTGTGAATCGCAGTCAGCTGAGGCACGCCCACGCCTGCCACGATACGGGTCGTACAAATCGAGCCCGGGCCGATACCGACTTTAACGGCATCCGCACCTGCAGCCACCAAATCCAAAGCGGCTTTAGCAGTCGCGATGTTGCCGCCGATGACTTGAATGTGCGGATAGGTTTCTTTTACCCAGTGCACGCGATCGATAACGCCTTGGCTATGGCCGTGGGCAGTATCAACCACAATCACGTCCACGCCGGCTTCTACCAATGCTTTGACGCGCTCTTCGGTATCGCCGCCGGTACCCACCGCGGCACCGACGCGCAGACGGCCTTCGGCATCTTTGTTGGCATTAGGGAATTCGGTTGTTTTCAGAATATCTTTAACTGTAATCAGACCTTTGAGTTCGTCTCGGTCGTTCAACACCAAAACGCGCTCAACTTTGTGCGCATGCATGATTTCGCGGGCTTCGTCGATGCTGGTACCTTCAGGAACGGTAACCAAACGGTCGCGGGGGGTCATGATGGCAGAAACCGGCAGATCGACACGGTTTTCAAAACGCAGGTCGCGGTTAGTCACGATACCGACCACTTTGCCGTTTTCAACAACAGGCAGACCGGACATTTTGCGTTTGCGTTGTGCACGCATTTCCAAGACTTCGCGGATCAATGCGGTCGGCGCAACGGTAACGGGATCTTTCACCACGCCGCTCTCATGGCGCTTCACTTTGGAAACGGCACGCGCTTGCAACTCCGGCGTCATGTTTTTATGGATAATGCCGATGCCGCCTTCTTGGGCCATAGAAATGGCCAGACGCGCTTCGGTAACGGTATCCATTGCAGCAGAAAGTAGAGGGAGGTTGAGCGTGATATCGCGGGTGAGTTTGGTTTGGAGTTTGACATCTCGAGGCAGCACGTTTGAGTGCGCTGGAACCAACAAAACGTCGTCGAAAGTATAGGCTTTTTCTACAATACGCATGATGCTCGGTCTTTCAGTTTGTGCAAGATGCACGGCATTATATCACACCGGCTTGATGCTAACATTGGCAATACACGTTTTAACGTTATTTTTTTACATGATTTGATTTGGCGTACAAAAATATGCCAATGCCTTGCAGTTTCAAGTAAAATAAGCCGCATGAGAACATCATTTACATAAGGGAAACCCATGAAATCTTCCGTACTCAAAACCTGTCTGATAGCAGCCCTTCTCTCTTCCGCCGCCCTGACCGGCGCGGCCGAGGTTTACACTTGGAAAGGCACATCGGGCAACAGCTATTCCGACACGCCAAACCGCCTGCAACCGAAGCGTTCCGGCGTGGTCAACATCCGCACGCACAACGTCAAACCTGCCGTTGCGCCTGCTGTTGCAGCATCTGAGCCGGTTGCCGAGCAGCCCAACGAACAGGTTGCGGAACAAAACAAACAAATCGAGGAGCGCAATAAAAAAATCGAAGAGCAAAACCGCCAAAACAAACTGGAAAACTGCAAAATCGCCAAAATCAACCGCCAAGTTGCCGAAAGCGCACGCTTGGCCAATCGCGACAGCCTGATTAAGCAATACCAAAACGACGTCAACAAATACTGCAATTAAGCTCTCAAATAACAATATCAAAAAGGCCGTCTGAAATTTAATTTCAGACGGCCTTCATTTTTCAGCCTATCAATAATACAGTTGAACCAACAACAAACCGAACGCCAAACTAAATGCCATGCTCAACAGGCCTGGAATCATGAAGCTGTGGTTGAAGATAAATTTGCCGATTTTGGTTGAGCCGGTTGTATCAAAGTCGATAGCGGCAATAATCGGACCGTAGTTCGGAATGAAGAAATAGCCGTTTACCGCAACAAATGTGCCGATAATGATGGGCGCAGGAATACCCAGTTTGATGGCGATTGGAAACAGTGTTGCCACTGTCGCGCCTTGGCTGTTGACCAATACCGACAAGATAAACAGGGCAAAGGCAAAGGTCCATGGTGCAGATTCAACCAAATGGCTGACGGTCGATTCCACTTCTGTTAAGTGGCCGCTCATCAAGGTATCGCCCAACCAAGCCACGCCAAATACTGCAATCACGGCACGCATACCGGCATGGAATACCGAACCTCGGGTAATCGCATCGCCATTGGGTTTACACGCCAGAATAATCAGCGCAGAAGCAGACAACATCACGATTTCAATCGTATGCGCCATACCCATAGGCTTGATTGCGCCATCGTGTTCAAAAGCCGGACGCAGCTCAGGCAGCGCACCCATCACGACCACCAGCAATGCCGCAGTCAAGAAAATACCGACCGACAATTTAGCTTTCGGCGAAATGGCGACATCAGTTTGTTGCTCCTCCACATCGATGTATTCTTTCACATAGTTCGGGTCTTTCAGCAAAGCCTGATAATACGGATCGTCTTTCAATTCTTTGCCCAGTTTGTTTACGAACACGCAAGCCAAACCGATACCCAAAATCGTGGACGGAACGGTGACTTTCAACACGTCCGCCATCGTAATGTGCTGCGGCTCAAGCATAGAGACGCAAGCAACAACGGCGGCGGCAATCGGGCTGGCGACAATCGCAAATTGGGAAGCGATAACCGCCATCGTCAACGGACGGGAAGGACGTATGCCATTGCGACGGCTGACTTCGGCAATCACGGGTAAGACCGAGTAAGCCACATGGCCTGTACCTGCCAAGACGGTGAAGGTGTAAGTTACCGCCGGTGCGATAAAGGTGATGTATTTCGGATTGCGGTGCAACACGCGCGTGGCAATCTTAATCATATAGTCCAAACCGCCGCTGGCCTGCATGGCCGCCGCAGCAGACACTACCGCCATAATCATCAGCATCACATCAATCGGCGGACTGGTCGGCTGAAGATGGAAACCAAAAGACAATACGGCCAAGCCGATACCGCCGAGCACGCCCAAACCAATACCGCCAACCTGCGCACCAATCAGGATACACAGCAGCACAACGGCAAACTGGATAAAAAACATAGTTGACATCACAACTCCCAAAATCCGGCTTTGACCGAAATAAAATTACAAACGGTTGGATTATAGAGTAAACCCTCTTCCATAACCATACTTTACCTAATTATACATACTGATCTATATCAAATAAATAATATTCTCATTTAACCGCTAGGTTTTTAAAAACACAAAAAAGGCCGTCTGAAGATTTTCAGACGGCCTCTATGATTTAAAAAGATGATAAGGCTATTTTCCGGCTACTTCTTCATCTTTTACAAAATCCGATACGCCATGAACACAGCGGATTTTACGTTCTGACAAAGTCGCCTCCAACAAGGCATCGTTTTGCGGCAAGGAATCTCGTTCTGCCTCATTGTGCCAGAGGTGGTACGCAATGCCGGCAAATTTCAAATTATGGCGCTTCATTCCGTTATGATAGCAACGGGCGACAAATTCGCTGTCCTCCCTGCCCCAGCCGACAAAGCTATTGTCAAACCCGTTGACGGCAAGCGCATCGCTGCGGAAAAAGCCCATATTGCAGGTTTTGATGCCTTTGTGTTTGCGGTTGCCTTTTCTGCCTGCCAATTTGGCCAAACAACGGCAGCGCAGGGCGGAAAGCCGTTTTTCTATCCCCGAGCTGAACATGGACAAGGCAGGCAAATCGCCTTCGTTCAAAATATCCTGCGTTTTATCCTCAGTCAAAATCACGCGGGAACCCTGTATCAGACGGCCCTTTCGGGCAATCTTCAAATGATCGGCGATAAAAGACGGATCCAAGACCATATCGCCGTCAATCAACACAATATAATCGCTTTTCGCCTGCGCCAGCGCACGGTTGCGCGATTCGGCAGCACGAAAGCCTCTATCCGGCTGCCATGAATGCTTAACGGGAATACTTGTCCTGCGGCGGATAAAATCAACCACTTCGGCGGTTTCCTGCCTTGAGCCATCATCCGCGACAATAATCTCATCCGGCAGACGGGTTTGCGATAAAGCCGATTTCAACACCAGCTCCAAAGCATCTGGGCGGTTGTAAGTGGTAATGATGAGGGAGACGGTTATCGTGCGGTTGCGCTCGTAGAGTTTGACATATTTGTAATACGAACCTTGTGCATTGGAAACTGAAATCGTCAGGCCGTCTGCACCATAGGCAAAACCGCGCTTGAGCAGGTAATTCTTCACAAACGATACGCCGCCATGCAGCAAAGCCTTAAACGGCGAACTGTCTTTCTTAAAACGATTTTCTTCCGCATACAGCGAACTGTACTGCTGCATTTTTTGGATCAGTCCTTCGGCGTTTTCAAAAGAATAATGTTTCAGACGGCCATCAAGTTGTTTAACCTTGGCTTCCTGCGGCAACACCAAAGACTCATGCACCTGACGGTCGGAAAAACGGCTAAATCTGCGATGATAAAGGCGTGGAATAATATCTGGATACCAGCCGCAACCTTTAATCAGTCTGCCGTGGTAATGGTTCAGACGGGAAAGTGAAAAAATATGCTCCTTCTCATTTTCCAAAACGGCCGCACGAATGGATTCGATTAAAGCCTCATCCGCTACTTCATCGCTGTCTATGCTGAAAATCCAATCGTTTTGCGCCAGTCTGGCCGCCAGATTTTTCATCGGGCCAAACCCGATAAAGTCATGCTTGTAATAGCTGACATTGGGAAAATCCTTGGCAATTTCAAAAGTACAGTCGGTTGAGCCGTTGTCCAACAGCAGGACTTCGTCAAAGTCTTTCAACGCACTCAAAACTTCTGAAAGATAACGTTCTGAATTTTTTACCAACATGGCGGCGGTTGCCGGAATTGTGTGCATCATAAAAAGGCCGTCTGAAAAAGGAAGCTGTATTTTAACCGATATACCGCTACAATATGTCCTCCTTTTTTCAGACGGCCTGACTCATGCAGCTTATTCTTGCCCCCATGCAGGGGCTGGTGGACGATGTGATGCGCGACCTGTTAACGCGTATTGGCGGATTTGACGAATGCGTCAGCGAATTTGTCCGCATTACGCACACGGTCCACTCACGCGCCACTTGGCTTAAATATGTTCCCGAAATCGCCCATGCCAACCGCACGCCGGCCGGCACGCCCTGTACTGTCCAACTTTTGGGCAGCGATGCGGAAAACATGGCTGTCAATGCTTTGGAAGCCGTGCGTTTCGGTGCGGACAAAATCGACCTCAACTTCGGCTGCCCCGCGCCGACGGTCAACAAACACAAAGGTGGTGCGGTCTTGCTCAAAGAGCCCGACTTGATTTACCACATTGTCCACACCCTGCGCCAACGCCTGCCGCAACACATTCCGCTGACTGCCAAGATGCGGCTCGGTTATGAAGACAAAAGTCTGGCATTGGAATGCGCTTCCGCGATTGAAAACGGCGGCGCATGCGCGTTGACCGTCCATGCGCGCACCAAAGTCGAAGGCTACGAACCGCCGGCACATTGGGAATGGGTGCGCAAAATCCGCGATGCAGTCAGTATTCCCGTTACTGCCAACGGCGATGTGTTCAGCCTTCAAGACTATCTCGATATTAAAACCGTCAGCGGCTGCAACAGCGTGATGCTCGGGCGCGGCGCGGTGATCCGTCCAGACTTGGCGCGGCAAATCAAGCAATATGAAAACGGCGAAACAGTGAAAGACACCGACTTTGCCGAAGTCTCCTCATGGATAGTCCAATTCTTCGACTTATGCCTTGCCAAAGAGGCCAACAACAAATATCCGGTTGCCCGTTTGAAACAATGGCTGGGCATGATGAAAAAAGAGTTTGAACAGGCGCAGATATTGTTCGACCGTATCCGTGCCGTCAAAGAAGCGGATGAAGTAAAACAGATTCTGCTGTCGTTTGAACAAGAGATGCATTCATGATTTAAAAAGGCCGTCTGAATTTCAGACGGCCTTTAATATGATTACTGACAGATATAATCAGCCAACAGTCTGCCTTTTTCCGCGCTGGCTGCATTGGCCATATTCACATGCCTGGTCTCAGGGCCATTCTTGGATTTCAGGGCTTCGCCATATTTTCTGGCAAACTCTTTATTGGCACTGGTCACTCTTGACTCAGTGGAATCCAATATAAACCCGTCTTGCTCATATTTACCTTGCGCAGTAATAATCAAGATATTTTCAGGTGAAGGATAATCCGGAAAATTAACATAGTTGGTAACCAGCTTGTAGGAAACGCCTTTGCCGTGTTTCATATCCTGACAGATGCCGTTAGGCGCGGTAAAGACTGCATGGCCGATACGGCCGTGGCCGAAATCGTAAAAATCGATTCTCTTCGCAGAAGCCAATTGTTTTTTATCGTTGCCGTCATTTACATTTAATGACTTGCCGTTTACCAGAAACAGGGTTGGCAACAAGGGGCTACCATGAGAGGCTTCCAAATTATATGCTTCACCCAACAGCTTGCCCTGACGATACACCGTCAAGACAGGCTTTTTCAGACCATTTTCCGGATTGCCGGTTTTCTTAAAAGAAATCTTCTGAACCACATTGCCAAATTCATAATAAGGCCGCGACTGCACGCCTGTTTTCGTATCCTGCAGGGCGCTCCAGCTGCCGTCCGTCGTTTGGGCGCACGCAGTCAGAGCAACAAACAGAATACCCGATAGTAAAACTTTAGAATGTTTCATTCATAAACTCCTTCTCAAGTAAACAAAAAAACGGATGTGTGCCTTTACTGCCTAATTTTGTTTCTTTATTAAAATTCTAGAACCATTGCACTAAATTAGCAAGGGATTAAACAACAGGCCGTCTGAACATTCAGACGGCCTTGATTAAGCTCAAATTTTAAGAAGCCAAAACGCGGTGGAACAAAATCTCATTTTCCAAATGGATATGGTTTTTCAAATCGTCCACCATCTCTTTGGCCAATGTGTACAAACGGGTCCAGCTGCCGCAAGCGCCTTCGGGAAGCTCAAAATTATTGGTCAATTCTTCCAAGCGCGCGATGGCCTGATCGTGGTCTTCGTGTTCATGCATCATCACGCTGATGGGCATGGCCGCGCCGCGACCCACCCCCTGATTAATCATCGGGAACAACATGCGCTCCTCTTTCATCATGTGCATCAACAGCTCGTTTTGCATATAGGCCAACAAATCAGGAACTTCGGCAGGGAAAGTGTCGGCATGAACCTGCGCCACTTTTTGCGCCAGCGGAACCAACTCTTCAAACTGGGCGCGGTGGACATTGTGGTAACGCTGCAAAATATGGTCAATGGTGGAATTGAAAGGTGCGGTTTCCCAAACGGTAAAGTCGGTCATGGCTGTGTTCCTTTAAAGATTGATATTGGATGAATGTTAGACATAAGGATACACGCTGCAAACGGCTTTGTATAGTTTTTTAATTACTTAATTAATTGATAATAAAAGTTATTTTCAAAATTAAAATACCAAACAGGCCGTCTGAAACATAAAGTCAAAGTTTCAGACGGCCTGTCCTTTTCTTAAATAATCCAACGATATAACGCAATCATCACCGGCATGGTTACCACACAAAGCAAGGTCGTCAACCCATAAATCGCGCTGGCTTTTTGGGCATTTTTGCCGTAAACAACCGCCATTTGGGTAACTGTCGAAGCGGCAGGCGAAGTCGTTGCCAAAAAGCTGATTAACACAACCGTATCCGCATGCGCATCATGATGGGCAAAATCGCAGGCTTTGACGGCGAAAAGCAATAATATCGGAATCAAAATCAGCCTTAAAAAAGCAACAAGATAAAGCCTCGGCGTCCACATAATCGAGCGCAACGGCAAGGAAGCCAAAAGCATGCCCGCTACCAACATAGCAACCGGGCCAATCATGCCGCCCACCGTCGCCAAAGTATTATCGACAATATGCGGCAGCTTGATTTGAAAGGCAAACATCAGCAGCCCGACCAGCATGGATAAGATGTTGATATTGGTAAAAATGGTTTTCCAAGCCACATTACCTCGGCCGCAAATCAACAGGCGCAGATGCGTCCAAAACAAAAACGTCTGCACCATGATAAAACCGCTGGTGTAAATCACCCATTCCGCACCAAAGACCGACATTACCAAAGGGATAATCAGGTTGCCCGAATTGCTGTACACCGTCGCCGCGTGTTCGAGTGCATCGAGTTTGAACAAGTGTTTAAACACCCTGCCCAAAACAATCAACACCACATGGAAAAACACCGCCAGCATAACGGAAAGCTTCAGCCCTTCGATAATCTGCGGCGTATTGTCCATCTGAAAGGCATGAATCATGACAGACGGGCTGATCAGGTAAAGCGCAATGACGGAGAGCGTATAGCTGTTTTCCGATTTCAACAGCCCGGCCTTCACCAAGGCCACGCCCATCAAAACAATCAGCGTCAGCTCGGTAATTTTTCCGGCAAGCAGGAAAGAGGTTTCCATAATAAAAAAGCGGCAAAAACGTTGATTTTACGCTTCTACCGCTTGGCATGCCAAATTCAGACGGCCTGAAGCCTTTTTCCAACAACCCGACATAATTTGCCCTACCGCAAAGCAAATCAATATAAATCTGTCCGTATATCCGCTATAATCAGCCATTTTCTTCAAACAGGAAACATCATGTCCCCTAGCCGTTTCAATCAAACGGGCCCCAAAATCGGCCTGAGCGTACGCCTTGCAGAAACCCAAGCTGAAATCGAAGCCGCCCAAAGATTGCGCTATCAGGTTTTTGCCCAAGAATTGGGGGCGGAAATCGAAAGCGATGACGGCCGCGATGTCGATCCTTATGATGAACATTGCCACCATCTGCTCGCGTTTGACGATGCAACAGGCGAAGTTATCGGCTGCTACCGCCTGATTACCGAAGAAACCGCAAAAAAAGTCGGTGGCTGGTACAGTGAGCATGAATTTAACCTTGAGCCTTTGAAAGACATCCTGCCGCAAACCGTCGAACTTGGCCGCGCCTGTACCCACCCGGACTACCGCAACGGCGGCTTGGTCATGCTGTTGTGGACCGGTTTGGTCAAATTCATGAAAGACGAAAACCTTCGCTTTATGATTGGTTGCGGCAGTATCGAAATGCGTGACGGCGGCAACGATGCGGCCGGCCTGTATCATGCTTTGAAAGACAAATACCTCGCTCCGGCACAATGGTGTGTCAAACCGCTCAACCCGCTTAAATGGGACAGCATCACGCCGTCTGAAAATCCGCCTGTACCTGCCCTGATCAAAGGCTATCTCAAAGCAGGTGCGTGGTTCTGCGGCGAGCCTTGCGTCGATGAAGCATTCAACTGTGCGGATGTACTGATCATGATGGACATCAACCACCTTTCCGACCGCTACTTGCAGCGTTTTGCCCCTAAAACCGATTCATAATAAAAGGCCGTCTGAAACTTCAGACGGCCTGCCTAATCTTTATAAAAACACACACAATGACCGCCAAAATCCGTTTTATCTTCCGTCTTCTCTGCATTGCCGGCTGCCTTTTGTACGGCATGGCCGAAATGTTTTTTCTGTTTCCCTTTTACAGCAGCAAACGCAAACTGCGCGCGATCCAATTATGGTCGCTGCGCGTGCTTGCTTCCTGCGGCATGAAACTGCAAACTTTCGGCACGCCGCCGCAAGAAGGCCGCGGCCAGATGCTTATCAGTAACCATATTTCATGGTTGGACATTATGGCGGTCAACGGCGCTTTCCCCGGCCGTTTCGTGGCTAAAGATGATGTAGCCAAATGGCCGGTGGTCGGTTATCTCGCCACGCAGGCGCAAACGGTTTATGTCTCGCGCAACCGCGGCATCAAAGGTAATTCTGCCAAAATCGCCGGCGTAACCGAAGCACTGAAAAACGGCGATACCGTCACCATTTTCCCCGAAGGCACCAGTACTGAAGGGCGTGAAATCCTGCCGTTCAAACCTAGCTTTTTTCAGACGGCCTATGATGCAGGCGTACCGATTATTCCGGCACTCTGCCGCTATCCGAATCCGGACGGCAGCAGCCCCAATCCGCACACTGCCTACTACGGTGACATCAGCCTCTGGCAATCTATCTGCATGGTCATCAGCCAGCCTTCCAGCACGGTCGAGCTGCATTTCCTTGATCCGATTGAAGCGGGAGAAGACCGCTACGCTACCGCGCTTCAAGTACACGCCCTGTTGAGCGAAAAGCAAAAACAGTTGGGTTGATCAAAAAAAGGCCGTCTGAATATTCAGACGGCCTTTTCCATTATCTTATATCTTAAGATGAATATTGCACCGAATCGCTACCGCTTTTCTTTTGAATAAATTCAATTTTGTAGCCGTCCGGATCTTCGACAAACGCAATCACAGTCGTGCCGTGTTTCATCGGGCCGGCTTCGCGTACCACTTTGCCGCCCATTTCTTTGACACGCTCACACGCCGCATAAGCATCATCGACTTCAATCGCGATGTGGCCGTAAGCATTGCCTAAGTCGTAAGACTCGGTATCCCAGTTGTGGGTCAGTTCCAAAACAGTATGGTCTGCTTCATCGCCATAACCGACAAAAGCCAAAGTAAAACGGCCTTCAGGATAATCGCGGCGGCGCAGCAGTTGCATGTTCAATACGTTTTGATAGAAGCCCAAAGAGCGTTCGAGATTACCGACACGCAGCATAGTATGAAGCAAGCGCATGATTTTGTTCCTTTCTGAATTATGTTTGGTCATGGATTATAACACATCGGGCATTTGCCCTCCTCAACTTAGAAAATGCCGATACTTAAACCTTATGAAAATGAAGCGTCTCCCTTATCGCTATTTGAATTTCATGTATTAACAAGCACACCGACTGACTAAATTGCTATAATCGCCACACTTACAACACAACACTTCAAACCGTCATGAAAACCTTTGTTCTTCCAGATACCCGCCCTTATCCGCAGAGCCCTATCAAAAACTACCTTCTGCTCAATGCCTATCAGCTGGCGCACAACTCCTCCTCCGCATCACGCAAGCTTTCAGCCGGCCAACTGCAAACCGAAATCCGCACCATGCTCAGCCAAAACCATTACATCAACCTTTCATTGGCAATGACCATGGCGCCCGATGTCGGCACTTACACCAGCCTGATTCAAAGCGTAGGCGAAGTCCTGAAAGCAGAAAACGATAACGAAGCCCAATGGTTTGCCCTGCCTGTCGTTTTGGTCGCCGGTTGCAAAAAAGAACAAATCCTGCCGCTCACGCTGCCTACCGAAGCCCTCTTCGCCTGCCTGCAAAACTACCCCAACCTGCGCGCCCTCACGCAAAACACGCAATGGCTGCCCTACCTCGTCCAATCGACCGATTTGAGCAGCGTTACCCCGGGCGAATGGTTCCAAGCCAAGCAAAACGATGAGGCGGCAGGCTCATTCCTGCAAAAATTCGAATACAAACCATTAACGCTGCCCGAAGGTCAATCCGTCCATGTTGTTTACGCGCTGGGCTACGGCAATAAAGACATTCAGACGGCCTTGGGCCTCAACCTGCAACAAGCAGGCCTGCCACTGATGCAGGTTTGGCAAGAACATCTCGCACTCGACGGCGTTACCCTCTTTACCAACCCGCTCTCGCCCAATACACCGCTTGACGCGCTGACCGAAGGCAGCCACACCCGCCAACGCATGGCCATGGACGTTTTTGCCACCAACGCCATCCGCGCCATCCGTATGCAAAGCCCGCGTGTCGGCGTTGTTGCCGCAGCGAAAGCGGACGGTAAGCTCCAGTTCAGCTTCAACGCGACAGACAGTGCGTTTGAAATCGTTCCGCAGACCTTCACTTGGGAGCTGGCCTCAACCGACAATATCGCCATCGTTCAGCAAAACTTCCTCGACCTGATGGCCGAATGCCGAATCGAGCACCTCTACCTGCTGCACAACCCATTGGGCGAAAACGAGAACATCCCGACTTATGCCCAAGCATTGAAACTGGAAGGCCATAATCCTTTCTTCAGCAATGTAAACTAAATTGAAAATGCAACACGCCAAGGCCGTCTGAAAACGGTTTAGCGTGTTGCATTTATTTTCAAACCTTACCGCTCATTTTCACAAACATGAAAACCCACAAAATCCTTTTCGTCTGCCTCGGCAACATCTGTCGCTCCCCCATGGCCGAATACGTCCTGCGCCACCGCGCCCGCGAAGCAGGCATGGGCAATGCCGTCATTACTGCCAGCGCAGGCACATCAGGTTGGCACGACGGAGAAGACATGCACGAAGGCACGCGCCGCGCGCTCAAGCAACACGGCATCGACCCGTCAGGCTTTACCAGCAGCAAAATCAAACCCAGCGATGCCGAACATTTCGACTACATCATCGTGATGGACGACAACAACCTCAGAGAAACTGAAAAGCAGCTCGGTTTCCACCCCGGCAAAATCTTCAAACTGACCGACCTTATTCCCGATTCAGGTTATAACCACGTTCCTGATCCGTGGTACACGGGCGACTTTGACGAAACCTACCGTCTGGTCGATGCCGGCAGCTTGGCCTTATTAAAAAAATTGAAACAGGTTTAAACCAGCTTGAACAATAAAAGGCCGTCTGAACAGGTATCCGCAAAAGCCATGCTTTCGTGATGATCTGTTCAGACGGCCTTTATTGATCACCGCAATCAACCCACGCGGTAAAACGCCAGGCTGCCCAATAAATTCGGCAGATGTTTGACCTGTCGGTTGCCCGTCATGACCGCACGCTCAAGCACGCGGATTTTGTTTTTGGCGCACAGCAAATCAAAGTCTTTGAGGGTACACCAATGGATATTGGGCGTATCGTACCAGTGATACGGCATCCGCTCGGAAACCGGCATATGGCCGCCGACGGCGATTTGAAAGCGGTTGCGCCAGTAGCCGAAGTTAGGGAAGCTGACGATGGCCTGCTTGGCCACGCGCATCAGGCAGCGCAGGATTTTTTCCGTGTTCTGCATCGCCTGAATGGTTTGGCTCAAGACAATCACATCAAAACTTTGATCGCCAAACGCCGCCAAACCTTCTTCCAAATCGGCTTGAATGACGTTCACGCCGCGGGATATGGCGGCAATCACGCTGTCGGTATCGATTTCAACGCCGTAGCCGGTGCAATTTTTATATTCCACCAACGCGGCCAACAGTTCGCCGTCGCCGCAGCCTAAATCGAGTACACGGCTGCCTTCGGGTATCCAATCATAAATGAGTTGCAAATCGTCGCGCAGATTCATTTTTGGCAGTCCTTGTAAACGTTGTTCATATAAGCGGCAACCGCGCGGATATAGGCTTCGTCTTCCATCAAGAAGGCATCGTGGCCGTGATTGGATTTGACTTCAATGTACTGCACGGATTTTTGTGCGGCGATTAATGCCTTGACCAATTCATGCGAACGTTGCGGCGAGAAGCGCCAGTCGGTGCTGAAGCTGGCAACGAAGAATTTGGCCTGTACATTCTCCACAGCGCGCGTGAGGTTGTGGCCGTAATCAGCAGCCGGGTCAAAGTAGTCGAGTGCCTTGGTCATCAGCAGATAAGTATTGGCATCAAAACGGCCGACAAACTTGTCGCCTTGATAGCGAAGATAAGATTCCACTTCAAATTCAACGCCGTAACCATACTGATAGCCATCTGATTTTAAATCGCGGCCAAATTTTTTACCCAAGCCGTCTTCGGCAAGATAGGTAATGTGCCCCATCATGCGCGCGATACGCAAACCGCGTGAAGGAACGGTATGATGGCTGCGGTAATTGCCTTCATGGAAATCGGGATCGGTCAAAATAGCCTGACGGGCAACATCGTTAAACGCGATGTTTTGAGTGGAGAGTTTAGGCGCAGAAGCAATAACGAGCGCGTGGGCAACGCGTTCAGGCAAAGAAATCGTCCATTGCAATGCCTGCATACCGCCCAAGCTACCGCCGACAATGGCCGCCCATTTTTGAATGCCGAGATAATCGGCAAGCATGGATTGGGACTTCACCCAGTCTTTGACGGTTACAACCGGAAAATCCGCACCATATTCGCGGCCGGTTTCAGGATTCTCGGATAAAGGGCCGGTACTGCCGTCGCAGCCGCCCAAGTTGTTCAAACCGACCACAAAAAAGCGTTCGGTATCGATGGGTTTGCCGGGGCCGACCATATTGTCCCACCAGCCGGCGTATTTATCCTCTGCACTGTGCTTGCCGGCAACGTGATGATTGCCTGACAGGGCGTGGCAGATCAGGACGGCGTTGCTTTTGTCGGCATTGAGTGTGCCGTAAGTCTCAACCATCAGGTCGAAACGGGGTAAGGTTTTGCCGTTTTCTAGAGCAAGCGGTGTGTCAAACGGGATTTTCTGGGGCGTTACAATGCCCACTGAGGCATTTGTTGTCATTTGTAATTTCCAAGTGAAGCGGCAAAAGGGGTATTATAACGTTTCGTTTTTGTTTTGTGCATGAGGCTTCAGACGGCCTGCCCTGATTAAAGGCAATATTTTTGGGAGAATGTGGAATGATAGGCAGGCTTTTGCGATTTTTTTTCTTTTGCGCCATAGCGGCATTGATTGTGAACCGTTTGTTCAGCCGCCAACAAAAGCGCACCATTCGGGAAATTGCCAAAATCAGCGCGTGGGTATTGCTGGGCGCGGCGGCCGCTACGCTGTTTTGGTATTTGATGATGCTGTTTTTCAAGCATATTCCCAATTCTTATTGAAATAAAATATAAAAGGCCGTCTGAAAACCTTAATCCAGCGTTTTCAGACGGCCTTTTGATGTTCAGACTTAAAACAATTCTTCCGGAATCTTGCAAACCGGAATCGGATTGACTTTGTGCTGCATGGCTTTGTGCAATCGGGTATAGATTGCCAAAACTTCGCGCTGCCTGCCTTCAAAATCTTCAGGCTTGTGGCTGTCGTACACGCTCATCGCCCATTCGAGTTCGGGATAAGATGCGCCCATTTGCTCTTCATCGGTACGCTCGGTATCCCAAAGTCCGTCTGTCGGTACAGCTTTTTGAATGTCTTCCGATACGTCCAGCTCGGCGGCCAACGCGTACACTTGGGTTTTGGTCAAATCGGCAATCGGGCTGATATCCACGCCGCCATCGCCGTATTTGGTGAAAAAACCGACGCCGAAATCTTCAATTTTGTTGCCCGTTCCCGCCACCAGCAAACCATGCAACTGGCCGTAATAATAAAGCGTCGTCATGCGCAGGCGGCTGCGTGCATTGGCCAGTGCCAGCTGTTTATTGGGAAATTCGGTTTCGCTGACGTCAACGGTATCGGCAAAAGTATCGAACGTTTGGGTCAAATCAACGCTTTGCGCTTTTACATTGGGATAACGCTTTTTCAGACGGCCCATGTGTTCTTGCGCGCGGTTGACTTGGTCGGATTTCTGACGAATCGGCATTTCCAACAACAAAACCGACAACCCGGTTTGCGCTGCAAGGGTGGAAACCACGGCAGAATCAATGCCGCCGGATACGCCGACGACAAAACCTTTGGCACGCGCCTGCTCGGCGTAATCTTTGAGCCATTGAACAATATGGCGGATGATGGCTTGGGTTTGCATAGGGATAAATGTTCGCTTCAAATAAAACGAATGATAGCCTGATTTGCACTTGTCTGAAAGACGACAGGGTATAATGCCCTTTTTATTTCTTGCACACACACCATGTCCAAACCCATCCTTCTGCGCTGGCTCGCCGTCTGTCTGATTCCGCTCGCCACCCTTTTGTGGTTTGCCCTCAACCCGCCCGAAGACAAAACGCAACACCTCATCAACGGCATCATCCTTGCCTGCGAAGCCACGTTCCTATTCAAATTCATCCTCTTTGACGTCATCAAACACCATCTCAAACAAGAGCCCGAATTGAAACGGCAAAGCATTTGGATGTTTATCCCGATTGTTTTGCTGATTGTTTATTTGTTCCACTATTTCGGCGCATTCTGATGTTTTCAGACGGCCTTGAGCATATTTTTCCATGAACACCACCCCACCTTATACCTGCTGGATTTTCTGCAACGTCATCGATAACTTCGGCGACATCGGCGTTTCATGGCGGCTGGCGCGTATTTTGCAACGCGAACTCAACTGGCAAGTGCATTTATGGACAGACGATTTCCCATCCCTTCAGGCACTCTGCCCTGATTTGGCCTCGATTCCCAATATCCATCAAGGCATCGGCATTCACGCCTGGCAAGCCGACCATGCCGAAGATACCGATACAGCCCCTACTCCTGACGTTGTTATCGAGACCTTTGCCTGCGAACTGCCCGACAACGTTCAAACTATCATCCGCAAACACCGACCGCTTTGGCTCAACTGGGAATACCTCAGCGCGGAAGACAGCAACGAGAGGCTGCACTTAATGCCTTCACCCCAGGCCGGCGGCATACAGAAATACTTTTGGTTTATGGGTTTCAGCGAAAAAAGCGGCGGCCTGCTGCGCGAACACGATTACGCCGAATCTGCCCGCTTTGATACGGAAACCTTACGCCGACAACTCAAACTTCCCGCAAAAAACGCGTCCGAATGGCTGCTTTTCGGCTATCAAAGCGATATTTGGGCAAAATGGCTGACCATGTGGCAACAGGCCTGCCAACCCATTACCTTGCTGCTTGTAGGTACACAAATCATCGCCAGCCTGAAAAACAACGGCCTAGTGCTGCCAAACGTCCTGCTTGAAGACGGCGATGTGTATCAGAGCGAACACATTACCCTGATCAAAATCCCTTTTGTCCCCCAACAGGATTTTGATAAACTGCTTAACCTTGCCGACGGCGCCGTCATACGCGGCGAAGACAGCTTTGTTCGCGCCCAGCTCGCCGGAAAACCTTTCTTTTGGCACATCTATCCGCAAGAAGAAAATATCCATCTCGACAAACTACACGCGTTTTGGGACAAAGCACATCAGGTTTATCCGGATGTTGTCGCCACGGCACACCGCCGTCTTTCCGACGAACTCAACAACGGTGAAACACTCAGCGACAACCAGCGCCTGCAGGCATGGCAAACCCTGACGGCACATCAAAACGAATGGCGCCAAAGCGCGGCAAAATGGCGGGACGGACTTTTTGCTCAAAAAAGTGCCGTTGAAAAACTTGCCGCCTTTATTTCAAAGCACAAAAAAATACGCTAAAATAGCGCGTTTTATTACAACCGATTTGATTGGAAAACCACAATGAAAACAGCACAAGAACTGCGCGCCGGCAACGTATTCATGGTCGGCAACGATCCTATGGTCGTTCAAAAAACCGAATACATCAAAGGCGGCCGCTCTTCCGCCAAAGTCAGCATGAAACTGAAAAACCTGCTGACCGGTGCCGCTTCCGAAACCATTTACAAAGCCGACGACAAATTCGACGTCGTAATCTTGGCCCGCAAAAACTGTACTTACAGCTACTTTGCCGACCCAATGTACGTCTTCATGGACGAAGAATTCAACCAATACGAAATCGAAGCCGACAACATCGGCGACGCGTTGAAATTCATCGTTGACGGCATGGAAGATGTATGCGAAGTCACTTTCTACGAAGGCAACCCAATCTCCGTAGAATTGCCTACCATCATCGTTCGCGAAGTTGAATACACCGAGCCTGCCGTTAAAGGCGATACCTCCGGTAAAGTGATGAAAACCGCACGTCTGGTCGGCGGCACTGAAATCCAAGTGATGTCTTACATCGAAAACGGCGACAAAGTCGAAATCGATACCCGTACCGGCGAATTCCGCAAACGTGCTTAATCAGCCCGTAACACAAAAAGGCCGTCTGAACATTCAGACGGCCTTTTTATCAATCTGCCTTATTGTTTCTTCAAGCCCTTGGCTTCGACAGTCGCAATCGTACCATCAATGCCTTTGCTCTTAATCAGCTCGCCAAATTGGTTGCGGTATACCGTTACCAAGCTGGTACCGTCCACGCGGATGTTGTAAATCTTATACGCACCGCCGCTTTGGTAAAGCTGGTAGGCTACTTCATACTTGGTGCCTTTTTTGGTTTGAATTTCTGAGAAAACGTCAAACTTATTGCCGTTTGCCGTCATCTTCGGCAACAGGCGCACATTCGCATCCGCCGCACCAATCAGTGCAGAATGCGAGTACATCGCAATCACCATATCTTTGAATGCACGGATAAAATCGGTTTTCTGTTTGGCAGAAAATTCACGCCATGGAGCGCCGACAGCCAAAGCCGAAATACGTTCATAATCCAGATAACGGTTGGCATACTGCTCAACCTGTTTCACACGTTGAGCTTCTGTCAAAGAAGTATTGCGTGCAATTTTCAACACAGCATCAATGTTCTGCTGCATCTGCTTTTGCGCCGGATGCGTTTCCGCCGCCACATAAGGAGCGGCAATCACCATCGGTGCGGCCACAATCAAAGTCTGAAGAAAACGGTTCATGACGATATCCATCCAAAATAAAACCGCATTGTAAAAACAATCTATTCCAAAAAACTTAATTCTTTGTAAAAGCAGACATAAGCAATGAAAAATCCTGCAATCAAATTTCAGACGGCCTGATAAAAATAAGATAACATACGAACGCTATTTTAAAAGGAAAAAGCCATGCCTTACGTCAACATCAAAGTAACCGGCGGCAGCGAAGCCCCGAGTGCGGAGCAAAAAGCCGAATTAATCCGCGGCGTCACCGAATTACTCTCACGCGTTCTCAACAAAAATCCCGAGACGACCGTTGTCGTCATTGACGAAATCGATATGGACAACTGGGGCATAGGCGGCAAAAGCGTGACGGTTCGCCGTTCCGAAGAGCGCAATAAGTAAGCCTCGGCCGTCTGAAACCCTTTTAATTTACCCGCAAAAAGAGTACATTTATCCCATTGTTAACAATTTTACGGAACACACATCATGGAGAAATTCCCTAAATCATCAAAACTGGACCACGTTTGCTACGACATCCGCGGTCCGGTTCATAAAAAAGCCCTGCAACTGGAAGAAGAAGGCAACAAAATCCTCAAGCTCAATATCGGCAACCCTGCCCCGTTCGGCTTTGAAGCGCCTGATGAAATTTTGGTTGACGTTATCCGCAACCTGCCGACTTCTCAAGGCTATTGCGACTCCAAAGGCCTTTATTCCGCACGCAAAGCCATCGTTCATTACTATCAAACCAAAGGACTGCTCGACGTTACCGTCAATGACGTTTACATCGGCAACGGCGTCTCCGAATTGATTACCATGTCCATGCAGGCGCTGCTCAACGACGGCGACGAAATCCTGATTCCTGCGCCTGACTATCCACTGTGGACCGCCGCCGCGACACTGGCCGGCGGCAATGTGCGTCATTATTTGTGTGACGAAGAAAACGACTGGTTCCCGAATCTTGCCGATATGGAAGCCAAAATTACGCCGAAAACCAAAGCCATCGTCGTCATCAACCCCAACAACCCGACCGGCGCGGTGTACAGCAAAGAAGTCCTGCTGGAAATCGCCGAACTGGCACGTAAACACGGCCTGATTATTTTTGCCGATGAAATTTACGACAAAATTCTTTACGACGATGCCGTACACCATCACATTGCCGCCCTCGCCCCCGACTTGCTGACCATTACGTTTAACGGCCTCTCCAAAGCCTACCGCGTCGCCGGTTTCCGCCAAGGTTGGATGGTGCTCAACGGTCCGAAACATCATGCCAAGGGCTATATCGAAGGCCTCGATATGCTCTCCTCCATGCGTCTGTGTGCCAATACACCGATGCAACATGCCATTCAGACGGCCTTGGGCGGCTATCAAAGCATCAACGAATTTATCCTGCCCGGCGGCCGCCTGTTGGAACAACGCAATAAGGCATGGGAACTGATCAACCAAATCCCCGGCGTTTCCTGCGTCAAACCCATGGGCGCGATGTATATGTTCCCCAAAATCGATACCGAAATGTACGGCATTCATGACGACATGAAATTCGTCTACGACTTGCTCGTGCGTGAAAAAGTCTTGTTCGTCCAAGGTACAGGTTTTAACTGGATACGCCCAGACCACTTCCGTATCGTTACCCTGCCGCCCGTTCATCAAATCGAAGAAGCCATGGACAAACTCAAACGCTTCTTGCAAAACTACCATCAATAAATCTAAACCAAACAGGCCGTCTGAAAAAGCAAACTGCTGTTCAGACGGCCTTTTCAATCAATCGGCAGCTTGGCAAAGCACGCTGACATGCGTATAATCGACTTTTCCTATCTGGGGGCGATCTTGGTTTCGACGGGGGTTGCAAAGCAGATGCGGGCATACCGGGGTCTCAGATTTCCCGTAAAACACTGAATTTAAATAGTCGCAAACGACGAAACTTACGCACTGGCCGCTTAAGGCCTGCCGTTGCAGCAGTTGGTCAATGGGCTGTGTAGCGCAAGCTACCGCAACGTCATTGTACATTGACTGGTTTTCTGTCGGGTTACTTGGCAGGAAACGAGATTTAAGGTAACTGGTTCTCTGAAGGCCTGTTGGTCGGCATGATGGGGACGAGATTCTAAATAGACACAACTAAGTATGTAGAACGCTCTGTAGAGGACTTTCGGACGGGGGTTCGATTCCCCCCGCCTCCACCAGATTTGAAGCGCAAACTTTTGATTTTAAAAGGTTTGTGCTTTTTTATAAACTTAAACAGGCCGTCTGAAACTTTTCAGACGGCCTGTTTTGTCTCAAATATCTGATTGAAAAACTTTTTCTTTCGATACATTGCCAATAGTGCTTTGCTTTAAAAAAAATTTCAGCCTTACATTTTTCTATCGGATTTCATATTCATTTTACGATGCGGCCTAACCGTTACACTCAATGGCAGATGATCTGACAAATGTTGCCAGTCTTTACTGTTGTGAATTTCAGAATCGATGACATCAAGATTGCGCGTATAAATGCGGTCGAGGCTGAGGATGGGCAGGCGCGAAGGGAAGGTTTTAGGGCGCTTGCCTGTATTATCGACAAATACTTCGTTCAAATCTAATGCCCTGCCCAGCTCACGCGCTGATTTTTGCCGCCAGTCATTGAAATCGCCGGCGATAATCAACGGGCTTTCTGGACGAATGTATCGGCCAACGTAGTCGCTGATGGCGCGGTATTGTTTGAGGCGGTCCGGCTCGCGCAAGTTGAGGTGGACGCACAAACACACCAGCGGATCTTCCCAACCTTCGGGCACGACTTCGCAATGCAACAGGCCGCGTTGTTCGAGTTTATTGACGCTGATGTTGAGGTTGTTTTCCGTTTTCAGAGGCAGGCGGCTGAGAATGGCGTTGCCGTGGTGTCGTTTGGGATAGACGGCATTTTTGCCATAGCTGCGATGATAATCGAGGCTGTCGCCGATGATGTCGTAATGCGGCGCATCGGGAAAGTCGGTACGGCGGCTTCTGTTGAGATGTTGTCCTTGGACTTCTTGTAAAAACAAAACATCCGAACCCAATGCACCCAGCGCGTCAGCCATGCGGTTGACCTGCACTTTGCGGTTGAGCGCAGACATGCCTTTGTGCATATTGTAGGAAGTAATGGTAACTGGACGGGGAAACATGATGTGTGATGAAGCGGTTTATTTGTTTCAGTATAGCACCGGAGCGTGTGGTTTTACGGCAATTTTGGTTATACTTGTTTAAAGAATAAAACGGCGTTTTGACAGGGAATTTCCCAATCAAAACGCCTTCTGTTTTTCAGACGGCCTTGCGTCCAAATCAGTTGTTGATTACTTCAACATTGGTTTCAAAAGTAACGGTGTGTTGGTATTTAGATGGGGTTTTGCGTTTCGGATAAGGATATTTGGAAACGCTTTTCACTGCACGTTCGTCCATTTCAGGATTGCCGCTGGATTGAATGATATTCACGCGGTCAACATTACCGGCAGGAGTAGTGAAGACATCCATCAAAACGGTTTTAACGCTGCCGTTTTGCGCTTTCATGGCTTCCAGAGTTTCGGTATCGGCTGCTTGTGCGGTACCGAATACAGCGGCAAACAACAGGGCTGAGGCGAGGAGTTTAGTCGTTTTCATGTTTTAGTCCTTATTAGGGTTGTGGTTAGGTTAAATATTTCAGACGGCCTGATTCGTCGTTATTTGAAATTCAAAATCGGCCAACCTTTTGCTTTGGCTTCTTTTTCCAGCTCGGTATCCGGATTGACGGCGACAGGTTCGTCCACGATACGCAGCAGCGGCAAATCGTTTTTGGAGTCGCTGTAAAAATAAACCTTGCCGTAGCTTTCAAATGTCTCGCCGCGCTCGGCAAGCCATTGGTTCAATCGGGTAATTTTACCTTCTTTCAGGCTGGGCGTACCGACATAGTTGCCGGTATATCGGCCGTCTGCGCCGGTTTCAAGCTGTGTACCGATAATGTTGTGAATACCGAAAAGATGGCAGATTGGGGTAATGATGAATTCGTTGGTCGAAGAAATAACCAACATTTCGTCGCCCGCCATTTGATGGCTTTGCACCAGCATACGCTGCATCGGGGAAATATACGGAACAATATATTCAGCCATAAACTCGCGATGAAACTCAGCCAATTCTTCCTTGCTGAAACGGGCTAAAGGCGCGAGATGGAATTTGAGGAAGGCATCGATATCAAGACAACCGTTTTGATAGTCTTGGTAGAACTTTTCATTTTGCGCCTCGGTTTCAGCCGCATCGACTATGCCTTTTTTAATCAGGTATTGCGGCCAGGAGTGATCCGAATCGGTATTGATTAAGGTATTGTCGAGATCGAAAATGGCAAGGTTTTTCATTGGGTTTCCTGTTGTTTTAAAAGCTGGCGCAAAAGCGGCAAAGTAATGCGCTTGCCCATCATAACGGCGTAGTTGTCGAGGGTATCGAGCATTTGCATCAGGCTGTCCATATCGCGCCGCCAATGGTTCAGCAGGTATTCGAAGATTTCCGGATCGATGGTTACCTGACGGGCGGCGGCCATGCTGACGAGCGCATCGATTTTTTCCCGGTCGGTCAGCGGTTTGACTTCGTAAACCAAGCAATACGCCATGCGTGTGCGTAGGTCTTCACGGATAACGAGTTGTTGCGGCGTATATTCGGAACTCAAAAGCAAAAAGCCTTTGCCGCTGTTGCGGAAGCGGTTGAAGATGGCAAACAGTAAAGCCTGTTCTTCATTATTGAGCTTTTCAATTTGGTCAATGGCGAGATATTCCGCATCCAGCGCGACTTCTGTCAGCGGCGTGGCAGCGGCATCAATATAGAGGGCATTTCGTCCGGCATCGAGCGCCTGTGCGACCCATGCCTGCAAGAGATGGCTTTTGCCTGCGCCCTCTTCGCCCCACACATAGATAAACTGCCCATGTTTGTGCTGCAACACATACACCAGCTCGGCATTTTCTGTTCCCAGAAATTTGTCGAAGCCGGGATAATCATGGCTGGCAAAATCGAAGATGAGCTGGTTCACAAAGGCGCACCGGTTAGGTTGGAATCGGCTTTATTTTACGTTGTTTTGCCGTCCACCATCAAGGATAAAGGCCGTCTGAAGCCTATACCTGCAACATATCTGCACTTCTAAACATATCTTGACGCGCTTACGGCATTGGTTTTATTCCGCTTTGGTTTTACAATGTCGAACTTCTCGCCGAAACATTTGTCTGTTCTTTTTCAGACGGCTTTTTTATTTGGGGAACCCTAGTGATTTCTACCCTTATTGATTTCATCCTCCATATCGACCAACACCTTGTCCACCTCTCCGCCCAATATGGCCCGTGGATTTACGCGATTTTGTTTGTTGTGATTTTCTGCGAAACCGGTTTGGTCGTAACGCCATTTTTACCCGGCGACTCGCTGCTGTTTGCTGCTGGCGGTATTGCGGCCATCGGTGGCATGAATATCCACGTCATGGTATTGCTGCTCTTGGCTGCCGCCATTTTAGGCGATGCGGCCAATTTTATGATCGGCAAGTATTTTGGACAAAAACTGTTTGCCAGTCCTGATTCCAAAATTTTCCGCCGTTCGTATTTGGAAAAAACCCATGCGTTCTATGAAAAACACGGCGGCAAAACCATCATCATTGCGCGCTTTGTACCGATTGTGCGGACGTTTGCGCCATTTGTCGCCGGTATGGGCGATATGCACTACGCGACGTTTATCCGTTACAACATTATCGGCGCGGTGTTGTGGGTATTGTCGTTTTCCTATGCAGGCTACTTCTTCGCCAATATCCCCGTCGTAAAAAACAATCTGGGCTTAGTTATGGCGGCAATCATCGTGATTTCGATTTTACCTGCGGTAGTCGAAGTCATCCGCGCCAAACTTAACGCCAAAAAATAACAATCAATCGAAAAGTTTGAAAGTTTAAACACATCAAGGAATTGTCATGCCGTTGCTGTCTATTGAGTTTGCGGTATTCTTTATCGTATTTTTGCCCTTGTACTGGGCATTTGCACGTTTGCCGCAAGTTCAAAACGTTTTACTTTTGGTTGCCGGACTAGGCTGGCTTTACCGTATCGACCCCATTTTTGCCGCACTGATTTTGGTTTACTCGTCTGTGGTTTACCTGATCAGCGTACTGATGTTTTCTGAAAACGAGAATATCCGCAAATTTTGGCTGGGCTGCGGTATTTCGGCAGCATTGACTGTTTTGTGTTTCTTCAAATATTTCGACTTTTTCCGCCCGATTATTCAGCAATATACGGGGCAAAGCGCCGTCATCGACATTATTTTGCCCTTAGGCTTGTCTTATTACACTTTCCAATCGCTGGCTTACTTGGTGTATTGCTACCGCGAGCCTAAGGGAGACCGTTTTGAATGGCACGAACTCCTACTGCATCTGAGCTTCTTCCCCACCATCACATCCGGCCCGATTATCCGTGCGGCCGCTTTTAAAAGCATAGACGGAGAACAAGCGGGCGCATTGGCGCAAATCCGCACCAAACAGGCACGCCAGCTGATTTATCCGGCGTTGGCGGTCGGCCTGATTGTATTGGGCATTGCCAAAAAATGGTGGCTTGCCGGCGTATTGGCGGAAGGCTGGGTATCGCCTGTTTTTGAAAATCCGGCTCAGTTCGACGGCTGGGGCGTGTTATCTGCGATTTATGGCTACACCTTCCAACTCTTTTTCGACTTTTCCGGCTACTCGGATTTGGTCATCGGCTTGGCCATGCTGCTCGGCTTCCAACTGCCGAAAAACTTTGCCGCGCCGCTTCGCGCCATCAACATCCGCGACTTCTGGGATAGATGGCATATCAGCCTGTCCACTTGGATTCGCGACTATATCTATATTCCTTTGGGCGGCAGCAAAAAAGGCTTCGGACGTACCCAACTCAATCTGATGATTGCCATGTTGCTTTCCGGCATTTGGCATGGCTACGGCTGGAGCTTTTTGATTTGGGGCGCGCTGCACGGTGCGGCTTTGGTATTCCTTAACTGCGGCGACAAAATCGTCGGCCGCAATGCCTTAGGCCGTCTGAAAATCGGCAAACCGCTCGCCTGGCTGTTTACCTTCCATTTCGTTTGTTTCGCTTTTGTCGTGTTCAACAGCGCAACGCTTGCCGATACGGAAATGCTGTTCAGCGCATTATTTGCCAATGACAAAGGTTGGAATGCGCCTCTGCCGACCGACCTTATGTTGCTGGGTGCATTTGCGATGATGCTTTTGCTGTACCCGTATTTGCTTCGCTTATTTGAAGCATCGGTAAAAGGCTTGGACAAACTGCCTGCATGGCTGTGGTTTATTCCCATCACGCTTATCCTCGCCCTAATTATCGTCTTCGCCCCGTCCGGCATTCCCGGCTTTATTTACGCCAACTTCTAAGGAGCAGAACATGAAACGCTTTATCTCCCTGTTTGTTTCGATTCTGCTCAGTGCAGTTGCGCTGACGTGGTTTGCCCAAAACTCCATCAATGCCTATTGGCAGCAGACCTATCACGAGAACAGTCCGCTTGAGCCTTTATCTGAATACGCTTGGTGGCGCATCGGTGCGGATTGGCAACAAAAAGCTTACGAATTTTCAGACGGCCTGAAAGCTTCTCTTGAAACAGAAGATGCTTTGGCTTCAGAAGGCTCTGGTATTGAAACAGCAAAGCCGTCTGAAAATACGGAAGACATTGAAGTATCGGACAATCAAAAAGACTCTGCTGCTTCCGATGCGACTAACAATACAGATACCACAGCCAGCGAGCCAAGCAATCAGGCTGATCAGTCGGCAACGCAGGTTGTATTGAAAAAAGGCAACAAAGTTTTCTTTGCCGGTGACTCGCTGATGCAGGGCGTTGCACCTTTCGTACAAAAACACCTCAAGCAAGAATATGGCGTACAATCGGTCAACCTCAGCAAACAAAGTACCGGTTTGTCCTACCCCAACTTCTTCGACTGGCCGAAAACCATCGAACAAACTTTGCAAAAAGAACCCGACATCCGCGTTTTGGTTGTATTCTTAGGCCCTAACGACCCTTGGGATTTCCCGATGGGTAAAAAATACCTGAAGTTCGCTTCCCCCGAATGGGAGGCAGAATACCTCAACCGCGTCCGCCGTATTCTTGATGCAGCCTCCACACATGATGTCCAAGTCATCTGGCTGGGCATTCCTTACATGAAAAAAGCTAAGCTCAACGAACAGATGCGCTACCTCGACAAAATCCTGTCGGGTACGGTGTCGCCTCAAGCCATTTGGCTGCCGACCGACAAACTGTTGAGCAATGGCGCAGAAGAATATGCCGACTCTGTCAAAGTAGATGGAAAAATCATCCGTTACCGCAGTAAGGACGGCATTCACTTTTCCACAGAAGGCCAAAAACTACTGGCCGGAAAAATTATGGAAAAATTTAATTTTACACACGATACACAACCATGAAATTTAATAAAACCTTACTCCTCACGCTTCTCGCACTCCCTATTACCGCCTGCGCAACCAATGACGGCCTGTTAAGCAACTACGGCTCCAACCGCCCTGCCTGGCTGAATAGACTGCAACAACTCAACAATACTTCAGACGGCAAGTTTCGCATCATCCAAGTTGGCGACTCCCACACCGCCGGCGACTATTTCACCGACCGCCTGCGTCGCCGTTTGCAACAACAATGGGGCAACGGCGGCATCGGTTGGGTTTATCCCAACACCGTCAAGGGTCAGCGTATGGCTACCGTCCGTTACAACGGCAGCGGTTGGAACACCATCAGCAGCCGCAAATCACACAGCGATTTTTCTTTCGGCGGGATTGAAGCACGCGCCGATGGCGGCAGCGTTACCTTAAGCGCAGCCGACGGCAGCATGGATATGCAACAAATCTCCATTTTCGGCAAACCGGTTTGGTCTGAGCAAACCCTGACCGTCAACGGACGCGAAATCCCTGCCACACAAAACGGTTGGCAACTGATACGTACCAATGCTTCCCTGCCGATGACCCTCAGCAGCGGCATGCCTTGGCAAATCGGTTTCATTAATATCGAACGCCCCGGACGCGGCGTAACCGTTTCCGCCATGGGCATCAACGGCGCACAGTTATCCCAATGGTCAAAATGGCGACCGGGCATGTGGGAAGACTTGGCACAAACCAAAGCCGATTTAATCATCCTTGCCTACGGTACCAATGAAGCCTTTTCCGGCAACCTCGATATTTCCTCTACCGAGCGGACATGGCGCAATTACATCCGTCAAATCAAAAATACCCTGCCCAACGCAGGTATCCTGATCCTCGGCGCTCCGGAATCTTTGAAAACCGCCTACGGCAGCTGCGGCAACCGTCCTGTCTTGCTCAGTGAAGTGCAACAAATGCAGCAACGCGTTGCCCATGACGAAAAAATCATGTTCTGGTCTTGGCAGGATGCGATGGGCGGGGCATGTAGCATGAAAAACTGGATGGCTCAAGGCTTGGCAGCCAAAGACGGCGTCCACTTCTCTGCACAAGGTTATGAAACTGCAGCCGATAAGCTTGCCGACAGCCTGATCCGCTTTGCTCAATAAATTGGCAAAAACCTAAGTGTTTTTCATTAACAGCATACAAAAGGCCGTCTGAAATTAATATTTCAGACGGCCTTTTGTGTATCACTTATTCAGCAAACTGCTTATTTTTTAAGCCAACATATTGCTGCTCATTCGTTGCGTTTGGTTTTCCGTAAAATGAACCAATCTTGCCTGCCTGTCAAAACCTAATGGCTTGGCGACAAGGCGGTTGGGCAGCTTGTTTAAATGATGGTTGTAGCTTCCGGCTCTGCGGTTGTAAGTGCGGCGTGCCGATGCGACTTCTGCTTCTGCAGCATCCAGCATTTCCATCAAGCAGGCCAATTTCTCATCAGGATACTGTTTCAAAATGCCGTTGACAGCAGTTTGCAATTTTTTCAGCGTATGATTCAATGCTGTTTCGGCTTCACACAGATGTTTGATTTTGGATTCGGAAAATGTTTTGGCAGTTTGCGCCAATGCGGTTTCGACTTCGGCACACATCTGCTGAACGTTTCGATCCGATGCAATGCCCTGCTCTTGCAGGTGTTTGCTGTATGCATCCAATACATGACGGACGGCCTGATGTCGGCAGTCAAGCGCAATGCGTAAAGAGACAAAAGATTCGCGACAGTCTTTTTTGCGGTCTTTCAACTGTTGTTTGAAATACAATAAGACAGCGGCGATTGATACGAAAATAAGTGCAAGACTAATAATGCCCATAGTGAGTTCCCTAGTTATGATGCCACTCATATCGGTGGCTGATTTTATTAACATCGATTATAATCCAATTTCAATATTTTTTCCCAATTTTCATAAAAAAGGCCGTCTGAAATTCAGACGGCCTGAAGTTTATATTTCTATTTCAATGCTTTGACTTGATGTCAATAACCCACACTTCTGATTGCGAACCCAAACGAAGGGGAATACCCCAGAAGCCGTAGCCCGAAGTGGTGAAGAAATGGCCGTTGCCGATCGCCTCATAACCGTAAGCAAGACGATAAAGCGTACGGACGATAAGGCTGGCAGGTGCAACTTGGCCGTTGTGGACATGGCCGGAGACCTGCACATCAATCGGCAGCCGGGCATGGGCTTCGATTGAAGTAGGACGGTGATCCATCAATAAAACCGGTAATTGGGTATTTTGACCTTCTAAAAGTTGCTCCGCACTGGGGCGCTTGCGATCCAAATCATCGCTCCGCCCTACCAGCAACACACCATTCACTTCCAAAACCTGATTGGCCAAAACCGTCAAACCTGCCGCTTCCAATTCATGTTTGATGCGCTTCTGATCGCGGAACCAATCATGATTGCCCAAAGTGGCGTAAACGCCCATCGGTGCAGTCAGCTTCTGCAAATGCGGTTTCATGTTTTCTTTCAGGTATGCATCGACGGTATCGTCCATCAAATCGCCCGGCAGCAACACCATGTCGACTTTTTCCTGCTTCATGATGTCCGTCAGTTTGTCTAATTGACGCGCGCCGAACAAAATTCCCAAGTGCAAATCGCTGGCCACACCGATACGCAGCGGCTTATCCATTTTCTTATTGATGAATACGGTCTGATGACGGACCACGGGCGTATAGGCGTTATACATCCCAAAACCGAGTAAACCGGCCACAAACAAAGGCGCAAACAGCCGCAGGCTTCGAGAAAGCGGTTGGCGTGCCATAAAACGGCGCAGCAAAAGATACAGGATAAATGTCGCCAACGCGGCATACATTACAAACAGCAAGATCACCATCCAAAACGCCACCACGCGGAACATCATATGCCCCAATTCCAGCAGTAAGCCGACCAACAAGCCGTTTGTAATGAAATAGGAAATACCCATCAGCCAACGTCTGCCGACTTTGCCTATCCAAGGCGCAAACAGCCATTGCAGCGAACGCCCAAGCCCGAATGTAAACACTTGCAACAGAATGACGCTCACAAAAAACATCTTGCCAAACATGCCTTTCCGCCCTAAAAAATCAAAAGGCAGATTTTAGGCCGTCTGAAACTTTCAGTGTATAATCCCCCACGTAAAAACCCATAATATTTTGAAAGGAATCATCATGAGCCAACCTCAATCAGCTATTATTCCTGATCACGCACAAGCCGGTATTTTTATCGAAGCAGACATTTCGGACGGCCGCAACGAAGACATCAAATCTGCCTGCCGCCTTTCTTTGGAATCCTTGGCCAAACTGAAAACCCGTTTTCCAAATGATATTTTGGGTTTGACCATTGCCTTCGGCAGCCGCGCATGGCAATCGTTCGGCCATACTGACGAAGGCAGCGAAATCAAACCTTTCCCAGAATTGGGCAACGGCCTCGCCCCTTCCACCCAACACGACCTCTATATCCACATCCAAGCCACCGAGCAAAAAGCTGCTTATGCCTTGGCTCAATCTGTTTTAGGCGCATTCGGCGACAGCATCCGCGTAGCCACTGAAGAACACGGCCTGCGCCTGTATGAAGACCGCGGCTTGGACGGTTTTGTCGACGGTACGGAAAATCCGCAGGGCGATGACAATGTACGCAATGTCGCCATTATTCCCGAAGGCAAGCCGGATGCCGGCGGCAGCTATGTTTTGCTGCAAAAATACCTGCATGATTTGAAAAAATGGGATGCCGTTCCTACTGCCGAACAAGAAGCCAGCGTTGGCCGCAGCAAAGAAGCCAATGACGAATTCAGCAAAGACGTGCGCCTGCCCGACTCACATCTCGGCCGCGTCAATGTCAAAGAAAACGGCGTTGGTTTGAAAATCGTCCGCCGCAGCCTGCCCTTCGGCAAAATTAGCGGCGAACATGGTTTGATGTTCACTTCCTATTGCAACACGCTGCACAATATCGAAGTTCAACTGCTCAATATGTTCGGCGATGCAGACGGCAAAACCGACTTACTGCTGAAATATTTGTCTAAAGCCGTATCAGGCGCCTACTACTACGCGCCTTCTGTCGAGCGTTTGCAAAATCTTTAACGGCTCAAAGGCCGTCTGAAAAAACCTGCCTTTTCAAAGGCAGGTTTTTGTTATTTAAATTCCCTTAATCTTTCTATGGTATCATCATAGAAATTTATCCTATCATTGCTTAATAAACCAATATTACAGACAACGATAAAAACCGATACGCCCAAGCAGCTATTTTCGATAAAATAAACCCAATAATTATCCTTATAAAATTACGACACCATGTATAAATCCCGCCTTCTTCCCCTGCCCGTATTGATTCTCTCCGCGCTAAACGCCCATGCGGCCAATACGCCGAATTCGCTTGATCAAATCGATAAAAACGTACCCAACCAATTCGACAAAGACTTCCGCGACAATCTCGACCAGATTCATTCGGTCGAAATCCAAAAACGCGAGCAGTCAGCATGGGATTTGCAGAAAAAGCAAGATAATGACGCGGTTGCACAAGAGGTGCCGTCTGAAAACAATACCAAATGCTTGGATTACACCGGTATCGAGCTTTCCGGTATTACCCTCATCGATTCCAAAAAGATTGAAGCCAAGTTACCCAAATGCATCAATCAAAACAGCATCAACCAACTGAACCGGGATATCGTTGCCGAATATATCGCTCAAGGCTATCCGCATACGCAAATCAAATTTGAAACCACGCCCGAGCGTGTTTTGAAATTAGCAGTCATCGAAGGCAAAATCCGTGAGATTACCGGCGGCTCACGTACAGTCAACGTCGATACCCTCTTCCCCGATCATCAAGGCAAACCGCTAAACATCCAATACCTCGACCAAGGTATCGAACAGGCAAACCATGTTGTCGGCAACAACGTCAGCATTGATGTTTATCCGCATGATGACGGTACCGCCTCCATCCAACTCAACAACGATGCACAAAAACATTGGGGCGGCAGCGTCACCATCGACAATAAAGGCAGCAAACCCAATACCACGACACTGCGCGGCAGCCTGAATGTCGGCAGTCCGTTGGGATTGAGCGATTCCCTTTATCTAAACGGCAATACCAATCTAAACAGCCACGACAGCCATTACAGTCGCGGCGGCAGCCTGTTCTACCAAGTTCCTT
This sequence comes from Neisseria sp. P0019.S002, assembly GCF_051957155.1. Classification (NCBI taxonomy): domain Bacteria; kingdom Pseudomonadati; phylum Pseudomonadota; class Betaproteobacteria; order Neisseriales; family Neisseriaceae; genus Neisseria; species Neisseria sp. P0019.S002. Next base: position 411,447 of record NZ_JBQCWS010000001.1, on the reverse strand, counting down.
ATGGCGCATGGACATTCAGCACTTACGCTGCAGCGTCGCAATCGCAAAGCATCTTAACGCCCAGCGTGACCCGCTATGCCTACCGCTCCAAATCCAAAGCGGCAGGAATCAAAGCAGAGCACGTATTCTCACGCAGTCAAAAACACATTACCTCCGCCTATGCCGGCATCGACTATGTGAAACAGACTACGAAATTTGCCGACAGCAAACTGGAATTACAAAGCCCGGAAATCTATTCGGCACAAGTCGGCCTGTCGCATACAGCCATCCTGCCAAACGGCATTTGGCTCAACAATATCGGCGTAGAACAAGGGTTTGCGAAAAATACCGAACATACGCCGTTCGACAAGCGCTATACCTCTGTATCCTTGCAAAGCAATTTGATTCAAAACCGCCCATTGGGCAAATGGATCGTGCGCAACCATCACCAAATCGATGCCCAATATAGCCCGCATGATTTGTTTGCCGCCAAAGAAATGGACATCGTCGGTTATCAAAATGTACGCGGTTTCCGTTCGATTTCTTTGAGCGCAAACAGCGCAGTCCTGTTGAGCAATACCGTTTATTTCCGCCGCAATACGCCCCATGGCATCTATATCGAGCCTTATCTGGGTGCAGACATCGGCGTTGCCAAAAACAATAACGAAGGTTCGCAACGCGCCATGAGCGTAGTTGCAGGTTTGAATTTGGGCAAAGCGGACAAATGGCAACTTTCTGCCGACTATGGCAAAGGTTTTGCACGCATGCCCAACCAATCAAACAGCGAAATACAGGATCATGTGACCGTTTCTTTACGCATTCCATTTTAAAGTTATGTAAATATATATCCTTTTATCCAATATATAAACCGCCCATCTTAACGTTATTAATTTTCTATTAATATCAATAAGATGAGCGGTTTTTATTTGCATTTGAAATAGTGCACACAAGGCCATACTGGTGGTATGATTGTAAAAAATTTCATAACAATGTTAATACATTCAAAAATTTCCTCAACAGAAATCCAATACTCGATATGGGATTTCTGATTCAATCTCCATCACGATAAATAAGGATTAAAATCCATGAAAATCGACACTTTATATCAGCCTAAGCTCTCAGCTTCCGGCAAAGTGACTGTCGCCGTGTGCTTTGCATTCCTGGGAAATGCAGCGGTAGCGGCCAACATCGAAGCCATCGGCCAAACTTCGGTACAGCAGCAGCACAATGTTGACATCGTCAATATTGCCGCACCGACGGCCCAAGGTCTTTCTCACAACCAATATAACAAGTACAACGTTTCCCAACACGGCGCCGTTTTGAATAACGCCCTGTCTGCCGGTAAATCCCAACTGGCCGGAAACCTGTCTGCCAACAAAAACTTCCAAGGTCAGGCCGCATCTGTGATCTTGAACGAAGTGGTCAGCAAAAACCCTTCTCTGATCTTGGGTCAACAAGAGATCTTCGGCATTGCCGCAGACTATGTTTTGGCAAACCCTAACGGCATTACCCACAACGGCGGCAGCATCCTGAATGCCAACCGCGCATCCTTGGTTGTCGGTACGCCAACCGTTTCAGACGGCACGTTGAAATCTTTCAATATCAGCGACAATGGCAAACAACTGCAAGTAAACGGCAATTTGAGCGGCAACCGCGTAGTTGACCTGCTCGCGCCGCAAGTGGTTGTCGGCAAATCAGCCAACGTTAATGCTGCCGATGCCATCAACGTTTCTTCAGGCAAAAGCAACTTCGACTACAAAACCGCGCAAATCGAAGCATTGGACGCTGCTTCAAATGCGCCGGTGCTTGACGGCCATATCTTCGGCAGTATGCGCGCCGGTACCATCCGTATCCACGCGACCGACAAACGCGCCAAACAAAACATTCAAAATGCTACCATTACCGGCACCCGCTACCTGAATATCGACAGCAAAGGCAACCTGAGCATCCAGTCTGCCAATCTGACCGGCGCACAAATGGAACTGTTTGCCCGCGATACCGACATCAAAGGCACAGTTAACAGCCATTCTGCTAACAAGTCTTCCAGCGGCAAAGAGGCGAAAAATGTTCAGCACTTCCGTTCGGACCGCAACAAAACGGAAACCTTTACCGCCAGCAATATCAATGCATCCGAGTCACTGACTTTGAACAATAGCGGCAGCCTCAACCTGAGCGCGGCCAACATCAATGCCGGCGCACTGACTGCATCTGCCACAGGCAACATCAATTCTAACGCGGTAAAAACAACCAACCGTACAGAATCCGACCACACTCAAAGCAAAGGCCTTTGGTACAACAACAACCTGAGCTCCTCTACTGACGAAAGCCTGCATCAAACCAAAATCAATGCCGGTTCTGTCAATATTGCCACCACAGGCAAAGTCCAATTGGATGCGACCGAACTGAACTCGGCTGCTGATGCTCGCATTGCCGCCCAACAAGGCATCGTATTGAGCAGCAACAGCGAAACCGACAGCAGCTCGACTTATGTCAGCTTCAAAAATGAAACTGCTGCCCTGAAAACCGGCATCGCTACAAAATCTTCAAAAAACTCTACCGCCCATCAAACCAAAATCTCCGCAGCCGGTGATATCGGTTTGATTTCCGAAGGCGATTTGAGCACTTACGGCGCAAGCATTGCGGCAAACGGTAATGTCGTTACCGATGTCAACAACATCAACTTGGGTACTCAAACCACCATCAACACCAACAGCCTCGACGACCAGAAAAAATACTGGGGCGGTCTGTTCGGCGGTGAAAGCCAAGTTCAAAACAACCGTACCGAAAACCTGCACGGCAGCAGCATTACTGCCAACTCAAACGTAGTTTTGGGTGCAAAAAACGGCGTCAACGTTTACGGCAGTACCGTTGAAGGCCAAGCCGGTACATTCGTCAGCTCCAAAGCAGGCAATGTTGATATTAAAAACGCCACCAGCACCGATACTTCCGCACAAAGCGCGCGTAAAGGTACGATTTTCAATATCACGACCTCTAAAACCAGCAGCAATAGCAGCATTGAAAAAGTAACCGGTTCTACCCTGGTTTCCAATGCCGACCTGACCGTTGTTTCCAACAAAGACATCAATGTGATCGGCTCTGCATTGTTTGCGGCGCAAAAACTGCAACTGTCTTCCGCAGGCGATTTGACCATTGATGCTGCCAAAGCGGTAGAAAACAAACAGGTCAACGAGTATTCCATCAAAGGCTACTCTGGCACCGAAACCAATAAAGAAAACGGCAGCGTGACTGCCAAAGCCGGTATCAAATTCACCGACACCCACACCGACACCCATTCTGTCGGCCTGAACGGCAGCATTTTGACCGGTAAAAACACCCAGTTGTCTTCCAACTCAAACGTTACCGTCAGCGGCAGCCAAGTCAACGGCGAAGAATCTGTCAACATTTCCGCAGCCAATGACGTCAATGTTGTTGCATCCAAAGGCAGCAACACTGTGACCGAATCCGGACGCGTAACCGATTTGGGCGTATCTGCTACTGCATACGAAAAAAATAACGTTGCAGGCGTCGGCGTGTCTGTCGGCATTACCAGCACCAAAACAGATGCAACTACCGTAACGAATACATCTCATGTATCCAACATCAATACCGGCGGCAACGCCACCATCACTGCCAACGGCAATATTAATCAAGAAGGTACCGTGATTAATGCGACCGGCAATGTGGTTGAAGCTGCCAAAAACGTTACCCATGCAGCGGCACACAGCGGTGCGAAATCCGATGTGAAACAAAACGGCGGCGGTTTGGTCGTTTCTGCCGGCATCAGCACCAACAAAGGCATCGGCGGTGAAATCACTGCACAAGGTCAAGGCAATTCTTCGACCCACAATGAATCCACTGCAACCGTAACCACCATCAACGCAGGCAATGCCATCGTTTTGGCAAATGACAAAGTGTCTGATGAAGGTACAAAATACGATGTTACCGGTGCGATCAACATTGATGCAGGTTCATACCACAACACTGCCGCCCACAACACCAGTAACAGCAGCAGCAAACAAGGCGGCGCTTCTTTGACTGTCGGCGCGTACACCAAAGACGGTTCAAACGTTGATGTGAATGCCAACCTGAACGTCAACTACGCTGATGAAAACAAAAAAGAATCTACCGCCGTCAAAGGCGATATGAATGCGACCAATGTTGTCATCAACGCCAAAGACTCTGCTGAAATCGCATCCAACATTACTGCCAACAACAACGTCAACATTACCGCAGGCAACGGCGTAACCTTCACCGAGTCAGCCAATACTGCCTCCAACCAAGGTACAGCCGTTAATGTCGGTATCGGCGCTGGTGCGACAATCAATGTTGAAACCGGTGTTGCCGTTCCTCACGTCAACGGCTCTGTCGGCGTCAACAAAACCGATAACGCTTCTTCTACCGCCGCAGGCGCAAATGTAGCGGCCGGCAATGACATTAAAATCAATGCCAACAACGGCGACGTCAACCTGCACGGTACCAACCTGGTATCCAATAACTCCGTTGAAGTAGAAGGCAACAAAGTCAATACTTCCGGCGCAATCAGCAGCGTTAATGAGAAAAATCTGACCGTCAATGTCAACGGCAGCTATGCTTCAGGCAAACCAAACGGCAACATCAACGCCAAAGGTAAAAACGAAGCCACCGTAACCAATACGGCAAACACCATCCAAAGCGACAATGTTGTTATTACTACCGGCTCTCCAACCGGTTTGAGCGTCAACAATACGACCATCAACGGTAATAATGTTGCGTACTACTATGACGACAGTAAAGCTCCTGCGGCGAACCGTTATACCTATCGTCCTCGCCAACCAAGCTACGCCAAACGCCGTTTGCGCTACTAAGATGCGCTATTGAAGTCATTTAATAGCCATTAAGACATGCCGTCTGAAAACAGAAAGTTTTCAGACGGCATTTTTATCATCAATGCAAAACAACACACTATCTCTGTTATGATAATGCTTCGCTAATATTATTCCGTTCCAACCATGTCTTCCGCCCTTCCTTTTGACGCGCTCACACTTTCCATCGACGGTACCAACCTCATCGAAGCTTCTGCCGGTACGGGTAAAACCTACGGCATTGCCGCGCTTTTTACCCGACTGATTGTTTTAGAAAAAAAAGACATCGAGAAAATTCTGGTCGTTACCTTTACCAAAGCGGCGACGGCAGAACTGAAAACCCGTTTGCGCGCGCGTTTGGACGAAGTGTTGCAGGTTTTGAACGAAATCCAAACCTTGGGTGGCAAGCCGGAACATATTTCAGACGGCCTGAACAAATATTACGAAAAAGAGAAAAAATCCCCCGATGACTTTCTCAATCGCTTGATTCCTTTGGCTTTAGGCGAGCAAGACGGACAGGAAAGCTGCCATCGCCTGATTCTCCGCCTCAAAGCCGCGCTGAGCCAGTTTGACAACGCCTCGATTTACACCATCCATGGCTTCTGTCAGCGCGTCTTGCGCGATTACGCATTTTTGTGCGGCGCGCCTTTGGATGTCGAGCTGTCGGACGACTCGCGCGAGAGGCTGCTGATTCCTGCGCAGGACTTTTGGCGGCAGAAAGTGGCAACCGATGCCACATTGGCACAATTGGTTTTTGACCGAAAATGCACGCCTGAAGAAATGCTTGCCGAAATCAAAAGCTATACCGGCCGCCCCTATCTGAAATTCAGACGGCCTGAAGGCGATTTGAAAGAAGCTCAAGCCAACCTTCAAGAAACATGGCAAAAAATTTGCGGCCAATTGGAAGACTTGGAAAAAGCGTTTTGGGTAATCTTTCCCAAACTTAACGGCCAGACCTACAGAAGAAATACCTTTGAAAATGTTTTTACTGATTTAAAAACAAACGCCGAATCCAGCCGCCTGCCCCGCCTGAGCAAACAAACGCTAGAAAAATTAAGCCTCTTCAGTATCGACACACTCAACAGCAAACTGAAAAAAGAATATAAAGCCGATGCCGATGCACCGGAAATTATTCAGCTGCAAGCCTTAGCCAATCTCGGTCGTGATTTACAGGCAATGGAAAGCGCGGAAGAAGCAGTCTTCATCTGCCTGCAACTCGACCTCCTTTCCTACATTAACCAATCTATTGCTGAACAAAAAAAATCACGCCGTGAGCGCGTGTTTGACGATTTGCTACTGGATGTCCATCAGGCATTGACCACCCATGAACACGGCAATACGTTGGCAAAAGCGGCGGCGGCAAACTGGGAAATCGCACTGATTGACGAATTCCAAGATACCGACCCGCTGCAATACGAAATTTTCCGCCAAATTTTTATCGAACAAGGCTGCCCGCTGTTTCTCGTTGGCGACCCCAAACAGGCGATTTACAGCTTTCGCGGTGCGGACATTTACGCCTATCTGCAAGCCGCGCAAGATGCGGACAGGCATTACACCCTCGCTGTCAACTACCGCAGCCATGCCAAGCTGATTAACGGCATCAGCGCCTTGTTCAAACAAAAAAAACACCCCTTCGTGTTGGAAAACATTGATTACAGCGATGTCTCCGCCAGCCGCGCCGAAAGCCGGCTGTCGCCACACCGCCCCGCCATCCAAGTGCGCTGGCTCAATACGGACGACCAAACCGGCAAAGAAATTTTGCGAGGCCGTGCCGCCGAATATTGCGCCGATGAAATTGCCTTTGCGCTCAATGAAGCAGCCGAAGGCCGTCTGAATTTCAAAGGCCGCGCGTTGGAATCCGGCGATATTGCCGTCTTGGTGCGCACCAATAACGAAGCGGCGATGATTGCAGGGAAACTGAAACAGCGCCGTATCCAAAGCGTGTTGCTGTCGCGCCAATCCGTTTTCGATTCCGCCGAGGCCGACTCGCTGTCCGCGCTGATCGGCTTTTGGCTCAACCCAAGGCAAACTGACTGGCTGCGCTTTGTCTTGACCGGCGTTTTATTCGGCTATACCGCCAAAGAGATTTACGAACTCAACCACAACGAACACCAGCTGCTGAAATGGCTGGAGTCATCTGCCGAGGCCATGGAAAAATGGCGGAAAGGCGGCATTTTTGCCGCCGTGCAGCAGTTTTCCGCCCTACATGACATCGAAACACGCCTGCTCAAAGGCGGCAACGAACGCAGCCTGACCAACTACTATCAAATTCTGGAGCTTTTGGCCGAAGAAGACAGCCAAAGCCGCAACCCTGCCACCCTGCATAAATGGTTAAACGAACAAATCAGCCGTGCGCGCAGCGGCCATTTCCCGTCAGACGCGCAAACCATCCGTCTCGAAAGCGACGAAAAACTGGTCAAAATCGTTACCATGCACGCGTCGAAAGGTTTGCAATATCCTTTGGTGTACTGCCCCTTCGCGTGGGATACCAAAGACAATTCCAAAGAAAACTGGAAAATCCTGCATACTGAAAACCACGAAACCGAGCTGCTGGCCAAATCTCAAACCTCGGAAGCAGAACTAAGCCATCTTGCCGACGAAAAGACGGCAGAAGATTTGCGTCTGCTCTATGTTGCCCTTACCCGCGCCGAAGAACAGCTCAACATCTACGCCGCCGCCAACAAAAACTGTACGCCAAACAATCCTTTTGCCTATCTGCTCGAAGGTTTACCGGATGCCGGCCGCGAAAGCGTCAGCCAAAGCTATAAAAGCGCGACAGACGTTGTGGAAATGCTTAAAACCAACTGGCAACGCTTTATCAAAAACGCGCCTGAAAATACGGAGTTTGCCTTCACGGAAGAAGCCCCGCTAGAAACCGTCTACCAATACAGCCGTCAACAAGACCAAGCTTTGAGCGCTCATAGCATCAAACGCCGCGATTTTGACTTTATCCGCCACACCAGCTTTACCGGTTTGAGCAGACATACCAAGTCAACCGACGAACAACACGAGCCTTTGCAACCTGCCATCGACCCGGCAGAAAGCGCAGACCGTGCCATGCCGTCTGAAAACCTGCCTTCCCCGCTTTCAGACGGCCTCGATATCCACCATTTCCCCCGAGGCACCAATGCCGGCGTATGTTTGCATGAAATGTTGGAAAAACTCGACTTCGCCGCCTCTGCCGAGAGCCAATCCGAAATGATTGCCGAAGTTTTGCAACGCCACAGCTTTGAAGACAAATGGCTGCCGACGGTAAGTGCCATGCTCGACACCTGCCGCCTGACACCTTTAATCAACGAGAGCCTGTCGCAGATTCCGCCGACCCGACGCCTGCCCGAAATGGGGTTCACCCTGTACATGGACGATTTCAAACTGGACGACTTGCGCCGTTGGTTTGCCTCAAGCGAAGCAAACCTGCCGCCCGAATGCGTCCAAGCCGCGCAACTGCTTGATTTCCATGATTTGCAAGGCTATTTAAACGGCTTTATCGATATGGTTTGCCAAGATTCAGACGGCAATGTCGTTTTAATCGACTACAAATCCAACCATTTGGGCAACGATGCAAACGCGTACACGCAACAGGCGATGAACGAAGCCGTGGCGCATCATCACTACTACCTGCAAGCCCTGATCTACGCCGTTGCCATTGCGCGCTACTACGCGCTGCGCGGTAAACCGTTGCCCAAAATCGCCATCCGCTACCTCTTCCTGCGCGGCATGGACGGCTCGGAACAAGGCATTTGGAAATGGGACATCGATACCGCCTTGCTCTCTACTTTCGTTGAGCGGAAAACAAATTCCTGATAAATCATTTTGTTAAATCGTCAAAAAGGCCGTCTGAAACGTTTTCAGACGGCCTTTGATTATTTGTGCAAACCGCATTCCTTACTGTCTTTGCTTTCCCACCACCATCGCCCGGCGCGGATATTCTCGCCCAGCTTGACCGGACGCGTGCAGGGTTCACACCCAATACTGGGATAGCCTTGATGATACAGCGCATTGAGCGGAACTTGGTGCTCGTGCGCATATGCCCAAACGTCCTGCTCTTCCCAATCGAAAATAGGATTGAATTTGGCGATGTTGCGGCCCGTATCCAGCTCTTCAAAATTCAATTCGCTGCGCGTTTCTGACTGACTGCGGCGCTGTCCGGTTAGCCATGCGGGGGCGTTGTGCAAAGCGCGGTTGAGCGGTTCGATTTTGCGGATATGGCAGCAACGGCGGCGCAACTCGACGCTGTCGTACATCGCGGTCGTGCCAAACTCCGCTTCAAATTCAACGGCGGTTTGTCGGTTGGGATAAAATACTTCCAATTCGGTTTGATAACGCGCATTGGTTTCGGCAATCAGCGCGGCGGTCTCGGGATTGAGTTTGCCCGTATTGAGCGTAATGATGCGGATGGGCAGTTTCAGACGGCAAACGGCATCGGTAATAACCATATCTTCAACCGCAAGGCTGGATGCGAACACGGCTTGCGGATAGCGCGCGGCAATGTTTTGCAAACGGCGCTCCAAAGCAGCCGCCAACTCAGGCAGGCGGCGGCGTTCGGCATCATTGGTTTCGGGGATTTTCCAAAATTGAGGACGGAATAAAGACATGGCTGGTTGTTCCTAATAATTTTCAGACGGCCTGTTGAAACGGCTGTCGATATGGTTATGGAACGATATTGTCCTGCGCCCTATCTTCAAACGGAAAGAATGCTTTTCTATTTCTTTATAACCAAAGCGTCTGCTGCTGGTTTTTCGGCAGCAAATGACTCACGCCGATGCCGATCAGGCGGAAGGCATCTTCGCGTTGCGGCGGTATGCGTTGCAACAAAGTATGCGCCGCCTGAAGCAGCGAGGCACTGTCGGGAAGGACGGAAGAATACGTCAGTGAACGCGTGATAATGCGGAAATCGTGGGTTTTGAGTTTGAGGGTAACGCCTTTGGCTTCAACGTTTTTGCGCTCAATCTGCCGCCAGAGGTCTTCGGCAAGGTGCGGCAAATGGCTTGAAGCCTGCGCCAAAGACAAATCTTCGGGCAAAGTGATTTCAGTTGAGATTTGCAGGCGTTCGCGTTCGGCTTTGACCGGCCGCTCGTCGATACCGCGTGCCAAATCATAAAGGCGGTAGCCGTAGCGGCCGAAATGGTTTAAAAGTTCGCCGCGCTCAAAACGGCGCAAATCGCCGGCAGTCTGCATACCGAGGGCGTTCATTTTTTTCAGCGTAACTTTGCCGACACCGGGAATCTTACCCAACGGCAAGCTCTCCAAAAACGCCATGATTTTGGGCGGCGGCAGCACAAACTGTCCGTTCGGTTTGCGCCAGTCGGACGCGATTTTGGCCAAAAATTTATTGGGCGCGATGCCTGCGGAAGCAGTCAAACCTGTTTCTTCAAAAATTTCGGCGCGAATGCGTTTGGCCACCTCGCTGGCATACGGGATATTTTTAAAATTTCGGGTAACATCCAAATAGGCTTCGTCCAAAGACAAAGGCTCGATCAAATCGGTATAACGCCGAAACACGGCATGAATCTGCGCCGACACTTGGCGGTACAAATCAAAATGCGGCGGCACAAACACCGCCTGCGAACACAGCCTTTTCGCCGTCGCCACCGACATGGCCGAGTGCAAACCGAATTTGCGTGCTTCATAAGACGCAGCACAAATGACCGACCGCGTACCGTCCCACGCCACAACGACAGGCAGCCCTTTCAGGTGCGGCTGATTGCGCAGTTCTACCGAAGCGTAGAATGCGTCCATATCGATATGGATGATTTTGCGTTGAGACATGGGAAAAGATGGATAAGAAAAAGGCTTATTGTAACAAAAGGCCGTCTGAAGTTTCAGACGGCCTCTATATTCAAGCCTTATTTTTTACTGGAAAGCTGGTCAAACAATCCGCCATCGGCAAAGAATTTTTTCATGATTTCTTCCCACGGGCCAAATTTCTCATTCGGATTAAACGTCTCAATCTCAGGGAAATCGGCTTTGTGTTTCGCCAATACTTCGGCATTGCGCGGACGCAGATAAAGATTGGCGGCCAACTCTTGAGCCGGTTCGCTCCAGAGGTTTTGCAGATAGGCTTCGGCAGCGGAGCGTGTGCCTTTTTTGTCGACTACGCTGTCCACGACGGCAACCGGCGCTTCGGAAAGAATGGTGTAGCTCGGATAGACGATTTCAAACTGGTCTTGGGTCAGCTTTTTGCTGACGTAGTTGGCCTCATTTTCAAAGGTAACCAAAACATCGCCGATATTGCGTTGGCTGAAAGTCGTCGTTGCCGCACGGCCGCCGTTTTCAAATACAGGCGTGTTTTTCAGCAATGCGGCTACAAAATCTTTGGTTTTGCCTTCATCGCCGTTATTCACTTTCAAACCATAACCGTACGCACCCAAAAAGGCGTAGCGGCCGTTGCCGGTGGTTTTCGGGTTCGCCAAAACGATTTGCACGCCGTCTTTAGACAAATCACCCCAGTCTTGAATGTGTTTCGGATTACCTTTGCGCACCAAGAAAACGACGTTGCTGGTATAAGGCACGGCATTGTCCGGCAGGCGCGTGTTCCAATCGGCTTTGACCAAACCTTTTTTCACCAAAAGCTCGATATCGGAAGTCTGGTTCATGGTCACCACATCGGCAGCCAAACCGTTGGCGACAGCCAAAGCCTGCTTGCTGGAGCCGCCGTGCGACTGTTGGACTTCAACCGACTGTCCACCGTTTTTTGAGGCAAACTCTTTGACAAACAAAGGATTGTATTCTTTATAAAAATCACGGGCGACATCGTAGGAAACATTCAGCAATTTGACTTCGCCCCCCTTACCTCCGGCAGCTTGAGAAGCATTGTCGGCGGATTGTTCGGCTTTTGGCGAGCACGCGCTCAAAGCCAGCGCGGCAGTCAATGCGGCAAAAGAAAGCGTACGGATATTCATGATCGGCTCCTGTTGAAAATATGGGAGCACTTTATCGGGATTGGATACAAACTGGAAATAATGTTTGCTTTCGCGTTTATCAGTTTTGGTTATATACAATCCGGGCGGAAGTCGGAGAAAATGCCCACTCAGACAAAATCACAATAAATTATATATACATCAATCAGATAAAGATTAAAACAGCTATTTATACAAGATAAACATACGTTGCAAACAGCATTACCAATACGTCAGGCCGTCTGAAAATTCAATATAAATAATTATTTATAATTAAAAAATATAGTTCTTATTATTTACAAAAAATGCAAATAAGAGTAATGTTTCTACTCGCCAAAATACAAGGCCTTTCATTCAACAAAAAATGGAGTGTAGAAACTATGAAACAATGGATGCTTTTAGGATTGCTGGGATTGGGCGCAGTGGCGCAGGCGCACGATGTTTGGGTGGCCGCACCGACACATCAGCCTGCCGGCCAAATCCTGCATGCGGATTTGGGTTACAGCCATGACTTCCCAAATGTCGAAAAAATCGCCGACGACCGCGTGCATATTTTCAAACCGCTGCAATTGACCGGCAGCTCAAAGAAAACCGTTGATTTGGTAAATAAAGGCGAGAACTATCAATACGTTTCCAAAGCCGCTTTGCCTGAAGGCTCCTACTGGGTCAGCGCAACCTACAAACCGACTTTCTGGTCGAAAAACCAAGACGGCTGGAAACAACAAACCTTGAAACAGCTGGCCGGTGCCACCTATTGCGAACAATCGCAAATGTTCGGCAAGAGTTTCGTCCACGTGGGCAACGGCGCAGTTGATGAAGCGGTATTGACCCGCCCTATTGGCCAAGAGCTGGAACTGGTTCCGCTGAAAAATCCGAACGAAGTCAAAGCCGGCGGTATTTTGCCGGTCAAAGTCCTGTACAAAGGTGAGCCTTTGGTTAAAGCCACCGTTACCGCCAGCTCGGACACTTTGGCGGAAATGGACTTGGAATCAACCCATGACCATCGCGAGCCTCAAGGCTTCTCCGGCAAAACCGATAAAAACGGCGTGGTCAATGTGATTACGCTGATTGACGGTTTGTGGAAAATCAAAGTCGTGAACGAGACCGATTACGGCGATAAAAGCGTATGCCAGCAGGACAAAGCTTACGCAACGCTGGTCGTACCTGTCGGCACCAAACGCGCAGCTGCACGCCATGCCCACCATCATCAACATTAACAGCCATTAAAAAAGGCCGTCTGAACTTTCAGACGGCCTTAATTTATTCCCATTCATAACCTAAATTTCTAAAAAAACGGGAGTATGTTTCCAATTTATCCTCATTCAATTGGACAAACCGGACACGGTTGCAGCCGGTCAAGACCACACTTCCCATCCAGTGCGCCCCAAAGACGCGCTCTAAAGGGACATTCCTCATTCGATTGATAAACGGTACTTCTGAAGAAAATTGCGTAGCAATATTCGGAGGCGCGAATTTCAAACCCAAGTCCTGCAATCTATAACGGTGTTGCGCCGTCAAAAACATATCTTCGTGGTGCAGCCGTACCAGCCATTCCATATCGGCAATTTTCTCGTCTTTCGGCGGCAAAGGCGGTCGGATTTCTACATTTAAACCCAGTTGTCGCGGCATGGTTAAAAGCCGTCTGCTGCGCAGGCTGAAACCGCCGTTCTGCGGCTCGTCCAAATTCGGGGAGTTCTGAATCAGATGCTGTTTGGCCAAATATTGATCGGTTCCCTTCAGAAAAAACTGCCCGTCTGCTTCGGTTTCCAACAAAATCGGCAAAGGTGCGCCGATATAATCATATTCCCGATAGGCATCCTGCCAGTTTTGACCGTTTAACACCCAGCCGTCATTTTGAACAATCAGACAATAATCAGTATCGATGTAATACATCAGTTGGTACAAAACAAACAGATTGTATTCCAGATACCCGAATGGCCGGCAAGGTTGATGTCGGATATTCTCCGGCAAACCTTGCGGACAGCTCGGGCTGATCAGCAATCCACGGCTGCCGGGCAATTCGGCACAGCTGCGGATAATGGCATACATCGTGCCCTCGGTATAAGAATCTGCACCGGTAATACCCACCACAGTAATGTCAGCAAAACTCATTATATGTTTCTCCTGTTTCAGACGGCCTTTGAGTTATTTACGACACCTTATTGCAGATTTCTTTCAAACGGTACAAGGCATCCAAGGCTTCGCGCGGCGTGAGGTTGTCGGGCTGAATTTGCGCCAACGCTTCAGCCAATTCATTGTTCTGCAAATTATCAACAGGCTCAACTTCTTGTTCTTTCCCTTCCTCATCTGCCCCATTTTCAGACGGCATGGCGCTAAAAATATCCAACTGCGGACGGTTGGCGGAGGCTTGGTTTTCCAAATCGTTTAAATGCTTTTGAGCCGCTTTCAAAGCACGGTTGGGCAGGCCTGCGAGTTTGGCGACGGCGATGCCGTAGCTTTTGCTGGCAGGGCCGGGCTCGATGTGGTGGAGGAAGACGATGTCTTGTCCTTGTTCGAGCGCGGAGAGGTGCATGTTGACTGCCGTTGCGTGTGCTTCGGGCAGTTTGGTCAACTCGAAATAGTGAGTAGCAAAGAGACTGAAGGATTTGTTTTTTTGCAGCAGGTGTTCGGCGATGGCGTGCGCGAGGGCAAGGCCGTCGAAGGTGGAGGTGCCGCGTCCGACTTCGTCCATGAGAACGAGGGATTGGTCGGTGGCGTGGTGGAGGATGTAGGCGGTTTCGCTCATTTCGACCATGAAGGTGGAGCGGTTGGAGGCAAGGTCATCCGATGCGCCGATACGGGTGAAGATTTGGTCGATGGGGCCGATTTGGGCTGAATCAGCAGGCACGAAGCTGCCGGTGTGCGCCATGAGGACGATGTGGGCGACTTGGCGCATGTAGGTGGATTTGCCGCCCATATTGGGGCCGGTCAGGAGCATGAGGCGGTGTTTGTGGTCGAGGCGGGTGTGGTTGGCGGTGAAGTGGCGCACTTGCTGCTCGACGACGGGATGGCGGCCGTTTTCGATATGGATGACGGGGTAGTCGGCGAACTCGGGGCTGACGAAGCCGCGTTCGGCGGCGGTGGCGGCGAAGGTGGAGAGTACGTCGAGGGCGGCGGCGGCTTTGGCTGCTTTTTGAAGCTGCGGCAAGGCCGTCTGAACTTCTTTCAGCAGGGCTTCAAACAGGCGTTTTTCCAATGCCAATGCCTGCTCTTGCGCGGTCAAGACTTTGTCTTCGAAGGTTTTGAGTTCGGGGGTGATGAAGCGTTCGGCGTTTTTGAGGGTCTGGCGGCGTTGGTAGTCGGCGGGGGCTTGTTCGGCTTGGACTTTGGATAGCTCGATGTAGAAGCCGTGGACGCGGTTGAACTCGACTTTGAGGGTGGAAAGGCCGGTGCGTTCGCGTTCGCGCGCTTCGAGGTCGAGCAGGAATTCGTCGCCGTGGTTTTGGATGTGGCGCAACTCGTCAAGTTCTGCCGAATAGCCTTGGTTGATGACGCCGCCGTCTTTGAGCCAGACGGCGGGTTCGGGCATCACGGCGGCTTTGAGGGTTTCGGCGACGGGCAGGGTTTCGGGGAAAATGGCTTTGAGGGTTTCCAACAGGCTGCTGCCCTCGGCGGACAATTTGATTTCAGACAGGGCAAACAGGCTGTCGCGCAGGGCGGCGAGGTCGCGCGGACGGGCGTTGCCGACGGCGATGCGGGCGGCGATGCGTTCGATGTCTGCGATGTTTTTCAGACGGCCTTGCAGGGTTTCGTATTGCGAACCCAGCGCGGCAACGGCTTCTTGGCGGGCGCGGATGTGGGCGCGGCTGCGTAAGGGGTGGTGCAGCCAGAGTGCCAAGAGGCGGCTGCCCATATGGGTGGCGCAGCCGTCGAGTATGGAAAACAGGGTCGGCGATTTTTTGCCGGAGAGGGTTTGCGTGATTTCGAGATTGCGGCGCGTGGCGGCGTCCATGCCGATATATTGGCTGTCGGTTTCGAGCGAAATGCCGTCGAGGTGTTGCGGCATCAGGTTTTGCGTCAGGCGGATGTAGTTCAGCAGCGCGCCCGCCGCGCCGATGGCGGCTTCGTGTTCCTTGCCATCCAAACCGAAGCCGTGCAGGTCTTGGCAGCCGAAGTATTCGGTCAACAATTTCGCACCCGTATCGGCGGCAAACTGCCATGAGTTCAGGCGCGTGATGTTGGCAGAGGTCGTCTGAAAACCATCAGGCAGGCTTTTGCCTTCGGGCAACAGGATTTCCGCCGCCTGCAAACGCGCCAGCTCGTCGGCGAGTTTGTCCGCCGTCGTTAGCTTGGTTTTGAATTCGCCGCTTTGCAAAGATGCCCACGCGATGGCGATGTGTTTTTTATCCGCGTTCACCGCCGCGATGCGGTTGGTTTCCTTGTCTTCCAGAAACGCCGCGTCGGTCAGCGTGCCGGGCGTTACGATGCGCACGACTTTGCGCTCCACCGGCCCTTTGCCCGCGCCGACTTCGCCCACCTGCTCGCACACCGCCACGCTTTTGCCCATCTTCACCAGCCGCGCCAGATACTGCTCCGCCGCGTGAAACGGTACGCCTGCCATCTTAATCGGCACGCCGTCCATCTGCCCGCGCGTGGTCAGGGTGATATCCAACAACTTCGCCGCTTCCACTGCATCATCCAAAAACAGCTCGTAAAAATCGCCCATGCGGTAAAACACCAGCTTGTCGGCGTGTTGCGATTTGATGGCGAGATACTGCTGCATCATCGGAGAGACGGTGGGTTTAGACATGGAAAAGCCTTAGAAACGCAAAAGCGTTATTGTAACAAAAGGCCGTCTGAAAAACAGGTTTCAGACGGCCTTTAACAGTAGCTTGGTTTTAAGCCAAAGCCACTTCCAAATTATCAATCAGGCGCGTGGTACCCAAACGGGCGGCGGCAAGCACCACCAATTCTTTATCGCCAACATGAGCCACTGCCAAACTGTGTGCATGGCGGATTTCAACATAATCAACCACCCAGCCGGCATCGGTCAAACGGCGGATACATTCGGCCTCAAGCTGGGCGTAATTAAGATTGCCGTTTTTCAGGGCGGCGGCAATGTTTTGCAACTCTTGATAGAGGCGTGGCGCTTCTGCGCGTTCTGCTTCACTCAAATATTGGTTGCGGCTGGAAAGTGCCAGGCCGTCTGAAGCGCGGCCGGTATCGACAGGAACAATGTCGATATTGAAGTTCAAATCTTCGACAAAGCCTTTGATAATCGCCAGCTGCTGATAGTCTTTTTTACCGAAACAGGCGGTATCGGGTTGAATAATGTTGAACAACTTGGTCACAACGGTCGCAACGCCGCGGAAATGGCCCGGACGGAATTTGCCGCACAATTCGTTTTGCAGGTGCGGAGGCTCGACATTGAAACGCTGTTCCACATTCGGATACAGCTCTTTTTCATCAGGCGCAAATACGACGGCAACGCCCTCTCCTGCCAATTTGTCGGCATCTTGTTGCAAAGTGCGCGGATATTTGTCGAAATCCTCGCCTTGTCCGAATTGCAGGCGGTTGACAAAAATACTGACCACAACGTTATCGGCACGTTTTTTCGCTTCGCGCACTAGCGCAAGATGGCCTTCGTGCAGATTGCCCATAGTCGGTACAAATGCCACTTTTCCGGCAGTTTTGCGCCACTCGCGCAATTCTTTAATCGTATGAATGATTTGCATGGTTTGAAAAATCCTTTATCTTTTCCGCCGTTTTATCAACGGAAATCACGCGCCGATTATACGCTTTTATTCATTAAAAAGGCCGTCTGAAATAAGTTTCAGACGGCCTGGTTTTTATTTTATCCAGCAAACGTATGTTCGACAGAAGGGAACGTTTTTGCTTTGACTTCGTCCACATAAGCTTTGACCGCAGCTTGAACGCTGTCTTTGCCCTGCATAAAGTTCTTCACGAATTTGGCGGTTTTACCGGGGAAAATGCCGAGCATATCGTGCATCACCAAAACCTGACCGTCGCAATCCACGCCTGCGCCAATACCGATGGTCGGGCAAGAAACTGTCTCAGTCACTTTTTTCGCCAACTCTGCAGGAACGCATTCCATCAATACGATTGCCGCACCTGCCGCATCATGCGCTTTGGCGTCGTTGAGCAACGCTTCCGCCTTGTCGCCACGGCCTTGTACTTTATAGCCGCCGAATGCAAACACGGATTGCGGGGTCAGTCCGATGTGGGCGCAAACAGGGATACCGCGCATTTGCAGAAATTCAGTGGTCTCCGCCATCCAGACACCGCCTTCGAGCTTGACCATATGCGCACCGGCCGCCATCAACTCTGCCGCCGCCACAAATGCCTGCTCTTTGCTCTGCTGATACGCGCCAAACGGCAAGTCGCTGACAATCATGGCATTTTTAGTACCGCGAGCCACACATTCAGTGTGGTAGCACATATCCCGCAAGCTCACCGGCAAAGTGGACTGACGACCTTGCACTGCCATACCCAAAGAATCACCAACCAGCAATACATCTACGTCGGCATTGTCCATCAGCGCGGCAAAGCTGGATTCATAAGCGGTCAGCATGGCGATTTTCTCGCCCTCTGCTTTCATTTTTTGCAAAGTGTTTACGGTAATCATGGTGTTTTGTGTGTTCCGCCCGACGGGCAGCCCTTTGTTGTAATGGAAACGCGGTATTATAAGGTCTGCTTTTAAAATATCAAAGCATAAGCAAAAAGCCCGACTGCTTTCACAATCGGGCTTTTAATTGGTGCCGGCACCAAGAGTCGAACTCGGGACCCCCTGATTACAAGTCAGGTGCTCTACCAACTGAGCTATACCGGCTTACTGAAATGCCTTGCGGCACCATCAGTCTTTAACTGGTGCCGGCACCAAGAGTCGAACTCGGGACCCCCTGATTACAAGTCAGGTGCTCTACCAACTGAGCTATACCGGCAAGGAAGTCGGCATTATGCCGATAAGTTCCCATCTTGGCAAGCATTTTAAAACAAAGTTACTCACGAAATTATAAAAACCAATGATTTTAAAGAAAATTAAATACCTGCCTTATCTTCCAATTCAACACACACAAAGGCCGTCTGAAAACCGCCCCAGCGCAAAACATCATTGTTTCTGTTAAAATAACGCCTTCTACATCTTTCCGTCTTTGCCCATGCCACCCCGCCATCCTTACCGCCGCCTGCGCCCAGCCAAATCCCATCTGCCCGAAGTCGGCATTTCCGAAGAAGGCAATATCCGTTCCCTGCACTTGGGCAGCGACACCATTCAAAGCTCCATGAATGTCGATCATCCGTCCGAGCTGGTGTTGTCGTACAGCCGCGCCATGATGGGTTGGCTGCTGTTTGCAGAAACCCCGCCCAAACACATCACCCAAATCGGCTTGGGTGGCGGCTCGTTTGCCCGTTGGATAGACAGCTATCTGCCCCATACCAAGCAAACCGCCATTGACATCAATCCGCAAGTCATCGCCGTGGCGCGCAGCCTGTTTGAATTGCCGCACGAAGGTGAAAATTTTGAAATTATCGAGGCAGATGGCGCGGAATATATTAAAGTGTTCCGCCACAATATCGATGTGATTTTGGTAGATGGTTTTGACGGCGAACAGATTATCGATGCTTTGGTGGAAGAACCCTTCTTCCAAGACTGCCGCAATGCTCTCTCCCCCGACGGCGTATTTGTTACCAACTGGTGGAGCGGTGACCAGCGTTATCAACGCTTTGTCGAACGCCTACTCAACGTCTTTGACGGCCGCGTACTCGAGCTGCCTGCCGAGAGCCACGGCAACGTAGCGGTCATGGCGTTCCAAAGCAGCCCCAAAGAACAAAATCTCGACAACTTAAAAAAACGCGCCGAAAAATTAAGCGAAAAATACGGCTTGGACTTCAAACGAATGCTTGCCGATTTGAAAGCCAACAATCAAAACAACGGCAAGAATTTTTATCTATAACCCGCTTCAGGCCGTCTGAAAACAAACAAGGACACACTCATGCTCAAACCCGACATCATTCAAATCCTCGGCCCGGCCGGTTTGCTGGAAACCATCTACCTGCCAAGCACACAAGAATCCGCACGCGGCGTTGCCGTCATCAACCACCCCAATCCCCTGCAAGGCGGCACCAACACCAACAAAGTCATCCAAACCGCCGCCAAAGTCCTCAGCCAGCTCGGTTTCCATTGCTACCTGCCCAATTTGCGCGGCGTAGGCAATAGCGAAGGCGAACACGACTACGGCCGTGGCGAAACGCAAGACTGCATTGCCGTTATCGACTACGCCCGCGCGCAACATCCTGACGCACCACAATTCGTCCTGGCAGGTTTCTCATTCGGCGGCTACGTTTCCACCTTTGCCGCACAAGCGCGCACGCCCGATTTGCTGTTGCTGATGGGCGCCGCCGTCCATCACTACACCGACCGCCCTGAACCATCCGACGTTCCCGATGTCGCCAAAACATTGATGATTCACGGCGCGGAAGACGAAGTCGTCGAAATCAACAAAGCCCTGACATGGGCAGAACCACAAGGCCTGCCTGTTGTCACCATTGCCGGTTCGTCCCATTTCTTCCACGGCAAACTCATCGTTTTGCGCGATACGATCACACGGTTTGCACCGGCTTTATTAGGCTAAAATCCGGCTACAAAATAAAACAAGGCCGTCTGAAAGCTTTTTCAGACGGTCATGTTTGTATGAAACCTTATTATCTAAATATCAGGCTCAAGTATTCAGAAATCCATCAAGGATTTTCTACTTAACATATCAATTCTGAGTCAACCAATACTGCAAACCAATCAAAGTCTTACCATCTTTGATTTCATCGTTTACCAATGCATTGCGCACCTCGTCCTTGCTCATCAGGACGGTTTCTGTAATTTCATCCTCATCGTTGCTCAATTCGCTACCAAAACGCACGCCTTGCGCTTGGTAGAGATACATTTTTTCATCGCAAAAACCGACTGCAGTATAAAAGGAGTACAACAGTTTGACGCTGTCGGCGACATATGGCGTTTCTTCCGCCAACTCACGCAAAGCGCATTCGGCAGGATCTTCGTCCGCCACATCCAATTTACCCGCCGGCAATTCCAACGTCGCCTGATCGGCGGCATAACGCCATTGGCGCACCAAAACAACTTTACCGTCTTCCGTTTCCGCCAATACACACGCAGCACCCGGATGACGGATCACAACCCGTTGGCTTTCGTTACCGTTGGGCAGGCGCACCCGATCGCGGCTGATGGTAACAAAAGAACCTTCATAGATTGGCTCACTGCTTAATTTAGTTTCTTTCAAATCCATTTTTTACCTCATTTCCAAATTATTAAATATTAAAGGCCGTCTGAAATCCTTTTTCAGACGGCATAGATAAGCCTTATTCCCGAGCGCGTTCAATTTCAATACCGACCTGCGCCACATCGGGCAAGATACCCGGTTTCACAATACGGACGCGCACTTTGGCCGCACCAAAATCATTTAAAATCAATTGGGCGATATGTTCCGCCAAAGTTTCCAGCAGTAAAAAATCCTGTTCGGCAAGGCTGCGGCGTACGACTTCGCATACTTCGCCATAATGGATGGTGTCGCCGATATCGTCGCTCGTGCCAGTACGCTCGGGAACACTGATTTCCAAATCCAAAATCAAAGTCTGTTTACGCTCGCGTTCCCAATCATATACGCCGATTAAAGTATCGGCCTTCATGCCGTACAAAAAGATTTTATCCATTTGCCTGTCCGTTTTTTTTGATAAAATAACCGTTCCCATTTTAAGTAAAGCACCCAAAATGTTCAATGTACTCGCCATTATTGCCGCCTATCTTATCGGCTCCCTGTCTTTTGCCGTCATCGTATCAAAATATTACGGCATGGACGATCCGCGTACTTACGGCTCCGGCAACCCCGGTGCCACCAACGTCTTGCGCAGCGGTAAGAAAAAAGCAGCCGCACTGACCCTGCTCGGCGATGCAGTAAAAGGCTTGGTTGCCGTCATCTTAGCACGCTGTCTGCAAGATGCTTTAAATTTGTCTGATGCAACGATCGCCCTGGTCGCCATCGCCGCATTGGTCGGCCATATGTGGCCAATATTTTTCAATTTTAAAGGCGGCAAAGGCGTAGCCACCGCATTAGGCGTCTTGCTCGCCCTCTCCCCCGCAACCGCCCTGCTCTGCGCCTTGATTTGGCTGATCATGGCATTCGGTTTCAAAGTATCTTCCCTCGCCGCACTGGTCGCCACCGTCTGCGCCCCCATCTTCGCCTTCTTCATGATGCCACACGCCTCTTGGGCATGGGCAACCGTATTCATTGCCGCATTGGTGTTGTACCGCCATAAAAGCAATATTCAAAACCTGATTCAAGGCAAAGAAAGTAAAATCGGAGATAAAGCCGAAAAATCTTAAAAACGTAGACATATTCAAATAAAAGGCCGTCTGAAAATATATTTTTCAGACGGCCTTCTATATTACTCAATAATTAGAATGGAATATCATCGTCGATATCATCAACCGGAGCGGTCGGTTGTGCCGGAGCGGGACGACGGGCTGGGGCTGCTGGGAGTTCTTGAGCCGGAGCAGATTGGTATTGCTGCTGTGGCGCTTGTTGGTAACTGCCTTGGCTTGAATGGCCGCCTTGGTTGTAGCCGTCATCATATGGTGCGCCGCCGCTGTTGTCGTTGCGGCCGCCAAGCATTTTCATTTCGTTGGCGATGATGTCGTAAGCGGTGCGCTCGATGCCGTCTTTGCCTTGGTATTTACGGCTTTGGATACGGCCTTCCAGATACACTTGGCTGCCTTTACGCAGGTATTGACCGGCGATTTCGGCGAGTTTGCGGTACATGGTGATGTTGTGCCATTCGGTACGTTCTACGCGTTGGCCGTTACGGTCGTTCCACGTTTCGCTGGTGGCAACGCTGAAGTTACAGACGGCCTCGCCGTTGGGCATATAGCGGACTTCCGGGTCGCGGCCGAGACGGCCGATGAGGATAACTTTATTCAATGACATTTTACACTCCTGTGATAATTTTTTTGGCGGCCTCTTGGTCGAATCCTTTTTGCAAGGCCTTGATATAAATGGTTTGTTTGTCTGCGCTAAAGCTGATGCTTTCAACGCCTTCAATTTCGGTCAATTTTTGGTAGAGCAAATCCGGATTTTGTTGCCATTCGGCGTTAAGCGGATAGCTGAGGTTTTTGACGGGTTTCGGTGCCGGTGAAATAACTGCCAATACCAGCCACAGCAACATCAATACGCTACAAAAGGCAAATACGCCTGCAAAACCGTATTTTTGGAACAATAAACCACCGGTTGCGCCGCCGACAAACAAGCCGACCGACTGCATGGTGTTATATACGCCCATCGCCGTGCCTTTCAAATCGGACGGAGCAATTTTCGACACCATAGACGGCAGGCTGGCTTCCAATACATTGAAACCAATAAAGTAAACAATCAGATAAGCGGTAATCAACCATACCGAGTGCATTCCAAACAGCAAACCGATTTGCGCCGCGGTAATGCAGACGATACCAAGGATAAACACTTGTTTGAGTTTGTTGCGCGTTTCGCCGACGATAATCAGCGGCACCATAATAATCAGGCCGGTAATGGTTGAAGGCAGATAGACTTGCCAGTGATGGATTTTTTCCAAACCCAGCTGCGTCATGGCAAACGGCAATGCGGTAAATAAAGCCATTTGCGCCGCATGCAAGGCAAAAATACCGAAGTCGAGATTGAGCAGTTGGCGGTTTTTCAATACCTCGCCCATACGCGAAGGCTGCGCTTGCGTGTCTTCGTGCATTTTTGACACTTCCGGATCAGGCGTCATCCAGGCAACCACGCCGATACTAATTACAGTCAGAATACCGGTCAGCGCAAACAGGCCGGATACGCCGATAAAGCTGGCAATCATCGGGGCAAGCACTAGGCTGACGGAGAAGGTCAAGCCGATACTCAGGCCGATCATCGCCATCGCACGCGTCCGCACTTCGTTACGGGTCAAATCCGCCAGCAAAGCTGTTACCGCTGCGCTGACGGCACCCGCGCCTTGAATGGCACGCGCGGCAACCAACATCTGCAGGCTGTCGGCAACTGCGGCCAAAAAACTACCTGCCGCAAACACAATCAAGCCGGCATAAATCACTTTTTTACGGCCGAACTTATCAGAAGCCATGCCCAAAGGCAGCTGCAGCAAAGCCTGTGTCAGCCCGTAAATACCCATCGCCATACCGACCAGCGCTTTATTGTTTTCTGCGCCGGGCAACGAAGCGGCATACATCGCCAAAACAGGCAACACCAAAAACATCCCCAACATACGCAGTGCATAAACGCCGGAAAGTGTGGTACTGGCACGCCATTCGTGCGGAAACATTTGAATGCGGTTATCTCTTGCCATAAATAATGTTTCAGACGGCCTTAAGTTTGCGAAAGGCCGTCTGAAAGTGTGAATTAACAGATTTTCTGATTATACAGGATTCAAAGGAATTGCATGGGGTCAAATCGCAAGCCGTTTATCGTAAACCTGCTTCATTGGTATAAAACGGTTTTAACAGAAACCAACATCACGCAAGATCTGCCCTATCCCATTTATCCCGAATCAGCCCCACTGCCATCTATTTCGCCACGCGCCTAATACGGCGTTCGGATATTTGTTACTACCCAAGCTGCCGTTAAACCTTGCCAAAGCGCGGACAATATTGCCTTTTTCGATATTGTTGTAATGGCGCAGAATGGTGCAGCCATAGCGCAGATTGGTGCGGATATCGAAAAGATTGTGCGACGGATTGCCGATATAGTTTTTCCAAAACGGCATCACCTGCATCAAACCGCGCGCGCCCACGCCGCTGATGGCATATTGGCGAAACGCGCTTTCCACTTCAATCAAACCCAGAATCACTTGAGTATTGAGTCCAGCACGACTGCTTTCGTATTGAATATTAACCAACAAACGGCGGCGTTCGCCCTCATCGGGAATGAAACGTGCCAATCGGGAAGACATCGCCGCCAACCAACGCTCCCCTTCCCTCGAATCGGCAAACACCAGCCGCGCTGGGCTGGCGCTATTAATCGAACTGCGCATTACGGAAGCCACATCATCGGCCAGTGTTTCTTCACGTTGCGCCCCCGCCCATGCGGTCGCAGGCGTCAAAAGCATGGCTCCGCCGACTTGCAACAGACGGCGGCGCGATAAAAATAAGGAATCTTGGTTTTCCGATTTCATGTGTTTTCTCTTTTTAGGCCGTCTGAAAAGTTCAGACGGCCTTTGATATACTTGCTTAAATTCAGCATTATAAAATACATCTATGAGCAGAATCAAAGAGCTGTATACCTTTTATTGTCAAGTGATACCGCCTCAAGTAACATTTAGGTTTTTCTAATCAACCGGTATTTTTTATGACCACCACTCCCGCCAACGTTTTAGCCTCCGTCGACTTGGGTTCCAACAGTTTCCGCCTGCAAATTTGTGAAAACAACAACGGCCAGCTGAAAGTCATCGACTCGTTCAAACAAATGGTTCGCTTTGCCGCCGGCTTGGACGAACAAAAAAACCTGAGCGAAGCCTCTCAAGAACAAGCCTTGGAATGTTTGGCAAAATTTGGCGAACGCCTGCGCGGATTCCAACCTGAAAACGTGCGTGTGGTGGCCACCAACACTTTCCGTGTCGCCAAAAACATTGCCCAATTCCTGCCCCGTGCCGAAGCGGCGCTGGGTTTCCCCATTGAAGTCATTGCCGGCCGTGAAGAAGCGCGTCTGATTTACACCGGCGTAGTGCATACCCTGCCGCCCAAAGGCGACAAAATGCTGGTTATCGACATTGGCGGTGGCTCGACCGAATTTGTCATCGGCTCGGATTTGCAACCGCTGACCACAGAAAGCCTGCCTTTGGGCTGCGTAACGTACAGCATGCGCTTCTTCCAAAACAAAGTGACCGCCAAAGATTTCCAAGCCGCCGTTTCCGCCGCGCGTATCGAAATCCAGCGCATCAGCAAAATGATGAAGCGTACCGGTTGGGATTTCGCCATCGGCACGTCCGGTTCGGCAAAATCCATACGCGACGTTTTGGCGGCCGAATTGCCGCAAGAAGCCGACATTACCGCCCAAGGCATGCGTTATCTTGCCGATAGGATTATCGAAGCCAGTTCGGTTAAAAAAGCCAAATTTGAAAACCTCAAACCCGAACGCGTCGAAGTTTTTGCGGGCGGATTGGCCGTGATGATGGCGGCTTTTGAAGAACTCTCGCTGACCAAAATGACCGTTACCGAAGCCGCCCTCCGCGACGGCGTGTTCTACGACTTAATCGGCCGCAGCCTCAATGTCGACATGCGCGAACAGACAACGGCAGAGTTCCAAAAACGCTACCACGTCAGCCTCAACCAAGCCAAACGCGTTGCCGATACCGCGCAAACCTTTATGAACAGCCTGTGCCACGCCAAAAACGTAACCGTTCAAGAGCTTGCCCTGTGGAACCAATACCTCAGCCGCGCAGGCCGTCTGCATGAAATCGGTTTGGATATCGCCCATACCGGTTATCACAAACACTCCGCCTACATTCTCGAAAACGCCGATATGCCGGGCTTCTCACGCAAAGAGCAAACCATTTTGGCGCAACTGGTTATCGGCCATCGCGGCGACCTCAAGAAAATGGCGGACATTATCGGTGACAATGAAATCATGTGGTGTGCCGTATTGTCCCTGCGCCTGGCAGCCCTCTTCTGCCGCTCGCGCCTGCCGCTGGATTTGCCGCCGCAAACCCAGCTTCGCATCGACGAAAACAACCACAGCTTCATCTTGCGCATCAACGCCCAATGGCTGGAGCAACACCCCCTTATCGCCGATGCGCTGGACTACGAAAGCGCGCAATGGCAAAAAATCGATATGCCTTTCTCGGTTCAAGCACAATAAACCGTGCTCCGTTATAATAGGCAGCTTTTCAAAATCCAAACCGCAGGCCGTCTGAAAACGACAGCCTGCCATACATCAAGGAAAACCATGAGAAAACCCCAACGCGGCTACGCCCGCCAAGACCGTGTCAAAGAACAAATCATGCGCGAGCTTGCCGAACTCGTCCGCACCGGCCTGAAAGACCCGCGCGCCGGTTTCATCACCATCAACGAAGTCGAAGTCACCCGCGATTACAGCCACGCAACCGTGTTCTATACCGTCCTCGACGACAGCACGCGCGACATTACCGAAGAAGCTTTGGAACATGCCAAAGGCCATTTGCGCAGTGAATTGGCCAAACGCATCAAACTCTTCAAAACGCCCGAGTTGCACTTCAAATACGACGAATCACTCGAACGCGGCATGAGCATTTCCAGCCTGATCGACCAAGTAGCGGCGGAAAAACCGGTTGAAGACTGATTGACTAAAACACGCAGGCCGTCTGAACCCTTTCAGACGGCCTGAACATTAATATTCCCTAATTAATATGACCAATAAACCCACCAAACGCCCGGTCAACGGCGTTCTTCTCCTCGACAAACCCGAAGGCCTTTCCAGTAACACCGCCCTGCAAAAAGCGCGGCGTTTGTTCCGTGCCGAAAAAGCCGGACATACCGGCGTACTCGATCCTTTGGCCACAGGGCTTCTGCCTGTTTGTTTCGGCGAAGCGACCAAGTTCGCCCAATATCTGATTGATGCCGACAAAGCCTATACCGCCACGCTGAAACTGGGCGAAGCCAGCAGCACAGGTGATGCGGAAGGCGAAATCGTTGCCACCGCACGCGCCGATATTTCATTGTCCGAATTTCAGACGGCCTGCCAAGCCTTAACGGGCGATATCCGCCAAGTGCCGCCTATGTTTTCCGCCCTCAAGCACGAAGGCAAACCGCTGTACGAATACGCACGCAAAGGCATCGTTATCGAACGCAAAGCGCGCGACATCACCATTTACTCCATTGATATCACTGAATTTGATGCACCTAAAGCCGTGATAGACGTACGTTGCAGCAAAGGTACCTATATCCGCACCCTCAGCGAAGACATCGCCAAACACATCGGCACGTTCGCCCACCTGACCGCCCTGCGCCGTACCGAAACCGCAGGCTTTACCATTGCCCAAAGCCACACGCTCGAAGCCTTGGCAGAATTGGACGAAGCCGAACGCGATGCCCTGCTGCTACCTTGCGATGTTTTGGTGCAACATTTCCCCAAACTCGAGCTGAACGACTACGCCGTTACCATGCTCAAACACGGCCAACACCCCCAGTTTACCGAAGACATTTCCGCCGAACAGCCCTTCCGTGTGTACAGCCGAGACGGCACATTTATCGGACTGGTGGAATATCAAAAAGAAATAGGCCGTCTGAAAGCCTTGCGCCTGATGAATACCGCCGACAAATAACTTCCTGCAAAGAGAGCCGATCATGAAAGTCTATACCGCCACCCAGATGCGCGAACGCGAGCAAGCAGCCGTCGATAAAGGCACAAGCTTCGACCAACTGATGGAAAACGCCGGCAGCTCAGCCGCCCAAGACCTCATGCAGCGTCATCCCCAAGCCGGACGCGCCCTGATCGTTTGCGGCAAAGGCAACAATGGCGGCGACGGCCTAGTCATGGCAAGATATATGCAGGCGCAAGGTTGGCACATCGATATTCTGTTTTCACTCGGAGAAAACCTCTCCCCTTTGGCTCAAACCAATCGTGAACGACTCAACGGTTTGCCCCATATTGAATTGATATCCGTCCAAGAACTGGAAGGCCGTCTGAAAAAAGGTTACGACATCATTATCGAAGGCATATTCGGCACAGGCTTCAGCGGCGCCCTTCCAACCGAAATCGCCGCCCTCTGCCGCCAACTCAATCATGCAGGCGGCCTGAAAGTTGCCCTCGATATTCCCACCGGCCTCAACTGCGACACCGCCGAAGCCGATCCTGACACATTCCGCGCAGACCTTACCTACACCTTTGCCGCCTACAAACCGGCACACTTAAGCGAATCCGGCAAAACCTATTGTCAAGAAACCGTCTGTTTGCCTATTGGCATTGATTAAATGCCTATAAAAAATAACAGGGTGCAATTTTGCACCCTGTTATTTTTACTTACTTCCAAATCTGTGCCAATTTAATCCCCAGCGCCGTCAAACCAAACGAACCGAAAACATGCAGACAGCTTGCCATCAAAGCCATGCCCCAGCGTTGCGCCTGCATCAATCCCACCATTTCCACAGAAAAACCTGAAAATGTGGTCAAGCTGCCGAGAAAGCCGGTAATCCAAAGCAAACGCCATTGCGGATCGGTTAAAAGTTCCGCCAACACACCAATCAGCAGCGCGCCCAACCAGTTTGCCGCCAATGTACCGATAGAAAAAGGCGCAGAAGACACCAGCACCAAGCCAAACAGCCAACGCAATACAGCCCCGACAGCGGCACCGCAAACAATGGGAAAAATATACGCAAACATAACACGTTAAATATTCAATTCAAAAAACAGGCCATCCGGTCATGAGGCCGTCTAAAAACCAAGCAAGGATGCCTTCATATCTTATTGCCAAATCTTAGGCGCGGATTTCAAATACCTGTCGTCATCGAAAGTACAAATCCATTGCGGCTTGAGCGCGATAAAAATGGCTGTTGAAATACCGCTCAAAAATGCCTCTGCCCAAGCGATTAAGAAGAAAACAGGAAAAGCGGTTTTCCACAATACCGACGTATCAAATACATCCGCCCAGTCCAACAAACCGACCAAAATTACGCCGGTAAACACCATACCGACCGCCGCAGCCCAAAAACCATTCAGAAAAATAAAGATAAAGATATTGGCAGGCAATCGCGATACCCAATGGCGGAAACCCAAGTTCACCAACAAAGGCGGAAGCAATACGGACAAGGCATTGATGGGGAACATATGCCAATCGCCCCAAAGCCACAAATACGGAAAAAACAGTAAAACGCCAAGGCAGAATGCGGCAGAGGTGCCCAGCATTAAAGCCGTCAGGTTCAAGGCGAGCAAATGATAGCTCATGCCGGCCAGTTGTCCGCTTTCCGGGGAGGCATTCAAACTCCAAGCCAGCGGCAACATCACGGCAGCCACCAAGAATGCGGAACGATGCTGCGATACCGACACCCATGCCTGCTTTGCACACAAAGCAAAAATCACCAGCAACACAGGCCATGCCGCCATCACGACACCAACGGGAAACCATCCGTTTTGAAAAATCATCATCTCATCCGCAAAATGTTCAGACGGCCTATTATACGCGTCTCAAGCCATAGCTTTGACAATCCTGTCTGCCTTTGCCGTTAAAGCTTGTTTCGGCTGGTTTTGTTTACCCGAAAAAAGCGTTAGAATAACGGACTTTGCCGTTTAATTAAGGGGATGGACGCATGCTTTGGACAATATTGGCTTTAATTCTGCTGGCTGTCATAGCCGGCTTGTTCTGGTGGCGCCAGAAACAAGAGCAAAAGTGGCGCCAAGAATTGGCCCGACTCAGTGGCGACGAACAAGAAATAAACGAAGAAGACAGCCCGGTCGGTTTTTCCGACCAACTGGACAGCCTGAAACGTTTGTTCAGCATGAACAAGCACACTGCCGACAACCATAAAATCGCCCGCATCCGCCTGCTTTCTGCGCTCGAACACAATAAAACGCAACGCGCCGAAACAAACGAAGAGCATGCAGCAGAGCCGTTTGCCGAAGAGCCGGAACACATCGCAGCTACCGAAGAAGAAATCAAAGTTGCGCCTAAAACCCGTAAATCTGCCAAACCGGAACGTATTCCTAAAATCACGCCGTTTGCACAAATGGAAACGCCCGAATACAGCCCGTCTTTGGTGCAAAACAGCAATTTTGAAGAAATCACATTAGAAGAAGCCACCCGTTCCCTGCACGAAGCAGCGGTTGAAGAATGGAACGAGCATTTGGCCGAAAAAAATGCACCAATTTACAAAGACGAAGTTGAAACTCCATTATTGCGCGCTTCATCACTGCCGATGACCGGCATGGAAATCATCGACTATAACGACCCTATCTTGCGCCGCACACGCGAGCGTGCCTTGGCGCGTGCCAATAATGTCCGCGTGGCAGAAGCCCATGCGCCGCATATCGAAACCGTTCAGACGGCCTTAAGAACTGCCGAAAAAGAAGCCATCCTCCCCTATACTTCCATGCAGGCATTCCCTTCTGAAATCCAAGCGGAAGATATTCACGACAACCTTGCCCGCCGCACCGCCGCCCGCCACAAACTAGCTGCGGCCGTCGCCCCATTGCGCGACTACTCTCCGCGCACCATCGAAAATGACGAAATTCTGGCCAATTTGGGACAAATCAACCGTCCTGCCAGCCTGCGCCGTCAAGTTCGCCATACCGAAGCGGCCGCCGAAAGATGGGCGCGCAAACAAGCTGCCACGGAAGCTGTTGCACCACAACCTGCCGTATCGGCAACGCCGTCCCGTCCAAAACCGGCTGCGCCTGTTAAAAAATCCCCTTATATCTCCCGACCTGCCGCGCCAAACGCAACCGTAGTCGAGCCGCCTGCCGTACCGGTTGTCCCGATGGCGAAAACCGATATTCCCGAGCCGCCCGTTTTCCAAACCTCGATTGCGCCGATTGATATTCCCGAGCCGCCTGCTTTCGAACATAAAATCCAAGTGCCGATTTTTGATTCGCAAGTCAATGCGCATGTTAGCAATCAGCCTGAACGCAGTATCCGCGATTATTTAATCAGCGAATCTGCGGAAGAAGAAACAGAATTCGATGGTGAGCCGGAAGCGCCTGTACAAGCGGAAACAGAAGCGATTCAAGCGGTTGAAACGATTGAACCTGTTGAACCTGTTGAAACAATCGCAAGGCCGTCTGAATATACACAGACAGTCATTGAAACGCCTGTTCGAAGCGTAGAACCAAGCGTTCAAGAAGATACACCAAGCATAGCTATTCCAACTTCGGCAACCCTGACCGAGGCACACCTGCCGACCACTACCCTGCTCCTGCCGCCGCAGTTTGACCCAAGCGCCTCGCAAACTGAAGAACAGTTGCTGGAAAACAGCATTACCATCGAAGAAAAACTGGCCGAGTTCAAAGTTAAAGTCAAAGTGATGGACTCCTATTCCGGCCCGGTCATTACGCGTTATGAGATTGAGCCTGATGTCGGTGTACGCGGCAGTGCCGTTTTGAACCTTGAAAAAGACTTGGCGCGCTCGCTTGGCGTGGCTTCCATCCGCGTGGTGGAAACCATCCCAGGCAAAACCTGCATGGGCTTGGAATTGCCTAATCCGAAACGCCAAATGATCCGCCTGAGCGAAATCTTCAATTCGCCTGCATTTACCGAGTCCAAATCCAAACTGACCCTCGCACTCGGCCAAGACATCACCGGCCAGCCTGTCGTCACCGACTTGGCCAAAGCGCCGCATCTGCTGGTTGCCGGTACGACCGGTTCGGGTAAATCCGTGGGGGTGAATGCCATGATTCTGTCCATGCTCTTCAAAGCAACGCCTGAAGACGTGCGCATGATTATGATTGACCCGAAAATGCTGGAGCTGAGCATTTACGAAGGCATTCCGCACCTGCTCGCCCCTGTCGTAACCGATATGAAGCTGGCCGCAAACGCGCTGAACTGGTGCGTCAACGAAATGGAAAAACGCTACCGCCTGATGAGCTTTATGGGCGTGCGCAACCTTGCCGGCTTCAACCAAAAAATTGCCGAAGCCGCCGCTCGTGGCGAAAAAATCGGCAGCCCGTTCAGCCTCACGCCTGAAGACCCTGAGCCATTGGAAAAACTGCCGTTTATCGTGGTCGTGGTAGATGAGTTTGCCGACCTGATGATGACTGCCGGTAAGAAAATTGAAGAACTGATTGCCCGCCTTGCCCAAAAAGCGCGTGCAGCCGGCATCCATTTGATTCTTGCCACCCAACGCCCAAGCGTGGATGTCATCACCGGCCTGATTAAAGCCAATATTCCGACACGCATTGCCTTCCAAGTGTCCAGCAAAATCGACAGCCGCACGATTCTTGACCAAATGGGTGCGGAAAACCTGCTCGGCCAAGGCGATATGCTGTTCCAGCTACCCGGTACCAACTATCCGCAACGTGTACACGGTGCATTCGCCTCCGACAATGAAGTTCACCGCGTAGTGGAATACCTGAAACAATTTGGCGCACCCGACTATATCGACGATATTTTGAGCAACGGTTCCACCGAAGACTTTACCGGCACCAGCCGCAGCAACGACAGCGACCTCGACCCCATGTATGACGAAGCCGTTTCCGTTGTCTTGAAATCGCGTAAGGCCAGCATTTCCAATATCCAACGCCAACTGCGCATCGGCTACAACCGCGCCGCCCGCCTGATTGAACAAATGGAAGCCGACGGTATTGTTTCCCCGGCGGAAAACAACGGCAACCGCACCATCTTGGCACAAAGCAGCGACCATCTGGATTAATTTATCCTTGTATAAAATTAAGGCCGTCTGAAAACTTTTCAGACGGCCTTTTTAAATCAGATATGGTTCAGAGATTCCAATCAAATAAACAAGCAAATAAGTAATCTATAAACAACATTTCTTACAAATCTAAATGCTTTTGCATTAACGGCATTTGTTTCACAAAAAAACAAGGTTCAATCAACCAAACTCAACCTGCAAAATACATATCTCTACCCGTTTGTCGCCATTTTCAGACGGCCTTTTGTCAAGACCGGAAAAAACAGGTAAATCCGTTTTTCGATTAGAAACAATATTATTATGATTCATGCCTTCGGCAACACCCCACCCTTTACGAGGAAAAACAAATGAAAAAATATTTTGCAGAATTTTTCGGCACTTTCTGGCTGGTATTTGGCGGCTGCGGCAGCGCAGTTTTGGCAGCAGCCTACCCAGAACTTGGCATTGGCTTTGCCGGTGTCGCCTTGGCGTTCGGTTTGACCGTACTGACCATGGCTTACGCTGTCGGCCACATTTCCGGCGGCCACTTCAACCCTGCCGTTTCCGTCGGCCTTTTCATCGGCGGCCGTTTCAACAGTAAAGACCTGTTGCCTTACATCGTATCCCAAGTTATCGGTGCGATTGCCGCAGCAGGCGTTCTGTATCTGATTGCTTCCGGTAAAACCGGTTTTGATGCTGTTGCCTCCGGCTTTGCCAGCAACGGTTTCGGCGAGCACTCTCCTAACGGTTACGACATGATGGCTGCTTTGCTGATCGAATTTGTCCTGACCGCATTCTTCCTGATCATCATCATGGGTTCTACCGACAAACTGGCTCCGGCCGGCTTTGCCCCTATCGCCATCGGTCTGGGTCTGACCCTGATTCACTTAATCAGCATTCCTGTAACCAATACTTCCGTTAATCCTGCACGTTCTACCGGCGTTGCCTTGTTCCAAGGTGGCTGGGCTGTTGAACAACTGTGGTTGTTCTGGTTGGCTCCTATTGCCGGCGCAGCAGTTGGCGCGGCTATTTACCGCTTCGTTTTGGCTAACGACAACAAATAATCTTGACGGAATGACATTCCCGGTGCGGCTGACACTCTAAACTGACCGCCCCAAGTTGCCGAGACACAAACGCACCGCCTGACTCAGACGGTGCGTTTGTTTTTGCCATGTTACAATACTTTCTTTTCTCACATTCTCAAACCATCATGCAAACCTTACCTTTTCAAACCGATATCGCCGCCAGAATGCTGGTCAATACCGAAAACGAAACCATCCATCCCGATGCCGTATTCGTACAAACGCAAAACGGTTATTGGATTGCTTGGCACGACCAACAGGCTGCCCTGCTTGCCCCCGACACGCCGCCCGATATTCCCTGCTTTTGGGTAGAAGGTGCAGAAAGCTTGGAAGAGCTGGTAAGCATGGTAGAAAACGGCGAATTTGACGAAGTCGAAGAATTTGACGGCGATGATGATGCTTGGCAAGAAGCACTCGGATGCGACCATCATCATGAAGGACACTGCGGATGCAGTCATTGAGATGCACAAAACGCCTACTTCCGGCACTTGCCCTTTGCTTGACGCTTAACGGCTGCATTGTAGGTGCGGCTGTTGATTTGGCTGCTACAACCGTCCTGACTGCCGGAAAATTGGTCGTCAAAGGAACGGGGGCAGTGATTGATGCCGCCATTCCTGACGGTAAAAAAGACAAGGATAAAGAAAAAGAGAAGGAAAAGAGCAAAGAAAAGCCAAAATCGGAAGAGATCATCTATAAAGAAGAATCCTCTGACGAAGTAGCGCAATAATCCTTCAGACGGCCTCAGCAAGGTAACCAATCCTACTGAGGCCGTCTGAACATTCATCCTTACATATAGCCCTGTTCGCGCAAAGAACAGGTTTCTTTTGCCGTCACGATAAAATGGTCCAACAGCGTAATATCGACCAAACTTAAAGCCTGTTTCAAACGCTCTGTAAACTGCACATCAGATTCAGACGGCCTTGCCGAACCACCCGGATGATTGTGTGCCAAAATCAAACTGTCGGCGTATTCATCCAATGCCAATTTGACGATTTCACGGATATAAACCGTGTTTTCCGCCACCGTACCGCGCGACAACTCCCGTACCGCAATCAATTGATTTTGACGGTTGAGCAGCAAAGCAACGCTGATCTCGATTTTTTCATGCCCAAGATGCAGGCGCAGATAATCCGCAACCGATTTCGGGTTTGACAAAACTATCTGTTTCTGCAACTCCTCACCCAAAATCCGCCGTCCGATTTCTTTGACCACGGCAAACTGAGTATAGCTCGCCAAACCCATGCCCTTGCAAGCAGAAAGTGTTTTGGAATCTGCACTCATCAGCTTTCCCAAGCTACCGAACTCGCTCAACAAATAACGCGCTAAATCGACCGCGCTCATACCGCGCGTTCCGACACGCAACAAAATTGCCAGCAACTCTGCATCACTCAACGCCGCCGCGCCGCGCTCCAACAGCTTCTCACGCGGCCGCTCCCCTTCAGGCCATTCTTTAATGCTCATGTTTTCCCTTTTTATTCATATAGCGGATTTAGTTTAAATTCTGAGCAAAACCGCCTCACCCGATATAAAACGTAATCCATTATGGTTTTAGCAAATAAATTCAATTTGCGTATTTTATTCTATTTTGAATAATTATTTAAGACAAATGAATAACAATTGAACCCCTTTGTGCAGAAAAACAACGCTACCCATTTTTACTATCGTGTTTCCCTATCTGCCTTTCCTTTCCTATTTGTTTCAAATCAGCCGCTACAAGCATTTTCATATTGCCCCTATGAGGCTTAGGCTAATATAATATTGAGTTTGCCGAAAGCAAAAGTTAGGCTTAAATTGCTTTCTATCCACGCTGCCCGTGCGCTTTACAAGAGTTTCAGACGGCCTCCGTCCGACTCCCGCCAGCAATCAAACAGCTTTTTATCACCCATTCGAAAATCCGTTTTGCCGGTACTCGTCTTTCTTTTTGGAGTATTGCCATTATGACCGCAACCACTGCGTCTTCAGCCAAACCTTATCTGCAAATCCAAGGCTTGGTGAAAAAGTTTGGTGACAATTACGCTGTCGATAACATCGACTTGGACATCTATCAACACGAAATCTTTGCCCTTTTGGGCAGCTCAGGCAGTGGCAAATCCACACTGCTGCGCATGTTGGCAGGCATGGAAAGTCCCAATCAGGGCAAAATCATTCTCGACGGCCAAGACATTACCAAGCTTGCTCCGTACGAGCGCCCAATCAACATGATGTTCCAAAGCTATGCCCTGTTCCCGCACATGAGTGTTGAACAAAACATCGCTTTCGGCCTGAAACAAGACAAAATGCCTAAAGGCGAAATCGACGCCCGCGTCGAAGAAATGCTGCGCCTGGTTCAAATGACCAAATACGCCAAACGCAAGCCGCACCAACTTTCCGGCGGTCAACAACAACGTATCGCTTTGGCGCGCAGCCTGGCAAAACGTCCGAAAATCCTGCTGCTTGACGAACCTTTGGGCGCACTCGATAAAAAACTGCGCCAACAAACCCAACTGGAATTGGTCAACACGCTGGAACAAGTCGGCGTAACCTGTATCATGGTTACCCACGACCAAGAAGAAGCGATGACGATGGCTACCCGTATCGCCATTATGTCCGACGGCCAATTGCGCCAAGTTGGCACACCTAGCGATGTGTACGACTACCCTAACAGTCGCTTTACCGCTGAATTTATCGGCGAAACCAATATTTTTGACGGCGTCGTTATTGACGACCGCGCCGATTTCTCTATCGTCAAATGTGACGGCTTGGAAAACCACGTCCGCATCGACCACGGCCTTGGCGTTCCGAACGACCATGAAATCTGGATCAGCATCCGCCCAGAAGACATTGATTTGCATAAAGAAAAACCAGAACACTTGGGCGCGCACAACTGGGCCCAAGGCACGGTTAAAGAAATTGCCTATCTGGGCAGCTTTGCAATTTACCACATCAAACTCGCCAACGGCCGTGTCGTTAAGAGCCAAGTTCCCGCACCTTATTGGTATGTGCGCAACATTACGCCGCCGACTTGGGACGAAACCGTCTATATCAGCTGGCCTGAAAACCAACCTACGCCTCTGTACAGTTAATTTGAGGGAAATGCAATGGACCTTAAAAAACTGAAAAAGAAACTGTTTCGCCGCCCCGGCCAGCGTGCAGTTATTGCCGTACCGTATATTTGGCTCTTGGTGCTGTTTCTGATTCCGTTCGCCATCGTCTTGAAAATCAGCTTTGCCGAACAAGAAATCGCCATTCCGCCATTTACGCCTTTGACGACGATTGATGAAGACTTAGGCCGTCTGAACATTGCCATCAGCTATCAGAACTACGCCGACATCTTCCAAAACTTTTGGAATACGCTCAATCCGTTTGGCGACAGTGAAAACAGCAATATCTATCTGATGACCTACTGGTCTTCGATTAAGACCGCGCTGACGACGACCATTATCTGCCTGTTGATTGGTTATCCGACCGCTTATGCCATTTCACGCGCCAATTCGGCTGCGCGCAACGGCCTGCTGTTGGCAATCATGCTACCTTTCTGGACCTCTTTCCTGTTGCGTGTTTACGCATGGATGGGCTTATTGGGTCACAACGGCATCATCAATAATTTCTTAATCAAATATGGAATCATCAGCGAGCCTTTAGACTTGTTCTACAATGCGTTCTCGCTGAATTTGGTGATGGTTTACGCCTATCTGCCGTTTATGATTTTGCCGCTGTACACACAATTGGTAAAACTGGACAACCGCCTGCTCGAAGCCGCTTCCGACTTGGGCGCAGGTCCGATCAAATCGTTCTTTACCATTACCCTGCCTTTATCCAAAACAGGCATCATCGCAGGCTCTATGCTGGTCTTCGTTCCGGCCGTCGGTGAATTTGTGATTCCTGAATTGGTGGGCGGTTCTGAAAACCTGATGATTGGTAAAGTATTGTGGCAGGCATTCTTCGACCAAAACAACTGGCCGCTGGCTTCTGCTGTCGCCGTCGTCATGGTTGCCCTGCTGGTTGTACCGATTGCCCTGTTCCAGCACTATGAAAACCGCGAATTGGAAGAAGGAGGCAAATAATGCAGAAAACCAAATTATCCTGGTTCTTGAAACTGATGCTCCTGCTCTCGCTGGCATTCCTCTATATTCCGCTGGTAGTTTTAGTCATCTATTCTTTCAATGAATCCAAACTGGTTACCGTTTGGGGCGGTTTCTCAACCAAATGGTACGGCGCATTGATGGAAAACGACACCATCTTGGAAGCAGCTTGGCTGTCATTACGTATCGCCATTGTTTCCTCACTTGCTGCCGTAGCACTCGGCACATTAGCTGGTTACGCTATGGCGCGTATCAAGCGCTTCCGCGGCAGCACCCTGTTTGCCGGTATGATTTCCGCGCCTATGGTGATGCCTGATGTGATTACCGGTTTGTCCATGCTGCTGTTGATTATTCAGGTGCAAATGTTCCTGCAAGGCAGCGAATTGCTGCAATCGCTCTACTTCGATCGCGGCTTCTTCACCATCTTCCTCGGCCACACCACGCTTTGCATGGCGTACATTACCGTCGTTATCCGTTCGCGCTTGGTGGAATTGGATCAATCCTTGGAAGAAGCTGCAATGGACTTGGGTGCCCGTCCGCTGAAGATTTTCTTCGTGATTACCCTGCCGCTGATTGCCCCTGCGATTGCTTCCGGCTTCCTCTTGGGCATCACCCTGTCTTTGGACGACTTGGTGATTACCTCCTTCCTGTCAGGCCCGGGTTCATCGACATTGCCGCAAGTGATTTTCTCCAAAATCAAACTCGGCCTTGACCCTCAGATGAACGTTTTGGCAACCATCCTGATCGGTATCATCGGTACGCTGGTGATTGTCGTCAACTACTGGATGATGCGTCAGGCAACCAAACGGGAACGTGAGGCTGCCGAAGCCTACCGCCAAGAAAAATTGGCAGCCGAGAAAGCCGCCTAATATGCAGACAGGCTGTCCGATAAAGTGTCGGAACAGCCTGTTTTATTAACTGCACAGACGGCCTGAATCTAAGCCCACATTTAAGGCCGTCTGAAAACCTATTTTCAATGAAGTGAAAACCAACCTAAAGCTCAAATCATGATCAATCCCAGCTTCAAAGAATACCTTCCTTCCTACTATGTCAGCACGGCCAATCCCCATCCGTCTTATCCGACGCTTGAAGGTCGTCTGAAAACTGAAACCTGCGTTATCGGCGGCGGCCTGTCCGGTTTATGCACCGCCCTACCGCTTGCCGAAAACGGCCATGAAGTCATCGTACTTGAAGCCGCCCGTATCGGTTTCGGCGCATCAGGTCGCAGCGGCGGACAAGTCATCAGCGACTTTGCCTGCGGCATGGAAGAAATCGAAAAACAAGTCGGTTTGGAACAGGCTCAATGGTTCTGGCAGCAATCTCTGCAAGCCGTTGAACTGGTTGACTCCCGCATTCAAAAACACAATATCCAATGCGATTGGCAACGCGGCTACGCTACCGTCGCCGTCCGTCCTCAGCACTGGGAAGAATTGCAACAATGGCACGAACACGCTCAAAAACATTATGGCGCAAGCCATTACCAGCTTTGGGATAAAGCCACGCTGAAGCAGCAACTTGCCAGCGATATGTATCAAGGCGCGCAATTTGATCCTTTATCCGGCCACTTACACCCGCTCAATTACACCCTAGGCATTGCCAAAGCGGCAGCCGATGCAGGCGCACAACTTTTTGAGCAATCCCCGATGACGCGTATCGAGCCATGCGATAACGGCTGGCTGGTTCATACGCCCAATGGCAGCGTTGAGTGCAAAAACCTCGTTTATGCCGTCAATACCTATGCCGGTTTACACCCGAAATTCAAAGTATTGGAACAAAAAGCCATTGCAGTCAGTACCTTTATCATCGCCACCGAGCCTCTGGGCGAGCGTGCCAAAGACCTGATTCGCAACAATATGGCCATCTGCGACAACCGCCACGTCCTCGACTACTACCGCCTCAGCGCCGACGGTCGCCTGCTCTTTGGCGGCAAAGACAACGAGTTTATCGATGACCCTGACCGCATGACTGAACTCGTCCGCCAAGACATGCTGAAAGTTTTCCCGCAACTTGCCGACGTCAGAATCGAGCATTCCTGGGGCGGCGAATGCGACATCACGCGCAACCTCGCCCCACATTTCGGCCGCCTCGCCCCTACCGTTTTCTACGCCCAAGGCTATTCCGGACACGGCATGGCGATTACCGGCATCGCCGGTTTGGCGATTGCCGAAGCCATCATGGGCGATGACGGCCGTCTGAAACCTTTTGAGCAACTGCGCCACAGCAACATCATTACCCAGCCTTTCCTGCGCAAACTCGGCTCTTTCCTCGGCTCAAAATACTATCAATGGAAAGACAGCCACTAAACCCAAGCAACAAACATATTTCAGACGGCGGCAGATTCAAGTAAAATTCAGGCCGTCTGAAAGCTTAGATACGACAAAATTCAATCATTTATCAGCAAGGAAACCATCATGAGCAACCATCATACACTCATCATCCTCGGCTCCGGCCCTGCCGGCTATACTGCCGCCGTCTATGCCGCCCGTGCCAACCTCAACCCTGTGATCATTACCGGCGTTGAGCAAGGCGGACAACTGATGATCACCACCGAAGTGGACAACTGGCCTGCTGATGCAGAAGGCGTACAAGGTCCGGAACTAATGGCCCGTTTCCAAGCTCATGCCGAACGCTTCGGCACTGAAATGATTTTCGACCAAATCCACACCGTTGATTTGCAAAACCGTCCGTTTACCCTCAAAGGCGATATGGGCGAATACAC
Organism: Neisseria sp. P0019.S002; assembly: GCF_051957155.1. Classification (NCBI taxonomy): domain Bacteria; kingdom Pseudomonadati; phylum Pseudomonadota; class Betaproteobacteria; order Neisseriales; family Neisseriaceae; genus Neisseria; species Neisseria sp. P0019.S002. The sequence goes on along the minus strand of NZ_JBQCWS010000001.1, from coordinate 370,568 downwards.
CTGCGATGCGCTCATCGTTGCCACCGGCGCATCCGCCAAATATTTAGGTTTGCCAAGCGAAGAAACCTTTGCCGGCAAAGGCGTTTCCGCCTGTGCAACTTGCGATGGTTTCTTCTACAAAAAACAAGATGTTGCTGTAGTCGGCGGTGGCAATACCGCTGTGGGAGAAGCCCTCTACCTTGCCAATATCGCCAACACCGTTACCCTGATTCACCGCCGAGACAGCTTCCGTGCCGAAAAAATCATGGTGGACAAACTGATGCAACGGGTCGAAGAAGGCAAAATCATCCTCAAGCTCAATAGCTCGGTTGATGAAATCTTGGGCGACGAAAGCGGCGTTACCGGTGCACGCCTGAAACACAATGACGGCAGCACTGAAGAAATCGCCGTCAAAGGCGTTTTCATCGCCATCGGCCACAAACCCAACACCGATATCTTCAAAGGCCAACTTGATATGGATGAAACCGGCTACCTGAAAACCAAAGGCGGTACCGGTGACAATGTCGGCGCAACCAATATCGAAGGCGTATGGGCGGCAGGCGACGTCAAAGACCACACCTACCGTCAAGCCATCACCAGCGCAGCTTCCGGCTGTCAAGCCGCGCTTGATGCCGAACGTTGGCTCGACCGCCACGGCGTATAAGCCTCCAAGCTACGCCCTATTCTTTAAAACATAATAAAAGGCCGTCTGAAATTTCAGACGGCCTATAATCTATCTGCCACACTAAATATTCATTTTAAAAGCAAATTTATATCAAATAAGTACTTTTGCTTTATAATAACGACAAATACCCAACAAACAGGGAACAAACATGAAAAAAACACTAATGACACTTATCCTTTGCGCACTGACTCCTGCCGCCCTGGCTGCCGATACTTACGGCTACCTGGCCATGTGGCAAAACCCTGCCGACAGCAATGAAGCGCTGCAAATCAAAACCACCAAAGAAAATGCCACCCAACTGGATGCAACAGCCGAACTCGAAACATTCTGCAAAGGCCAAGATGCCTTAGCCGGTATCGGCGCAGGCCAAGCAACAGGCTGCAAAACGGTTGTCCCACTGCACAATACCTGTATCGCTGTTGCCTACCCTAAAGCCATGGGCAAATTGACTGCTCAAAACGTGGTGGCCATTACCTCCCCACGTTTCAAAACCGTGCATCAAATTGCCTTGAACCAATGCATCAAAAAATACGGCTCACAAGGACAATGCGCTTTAGAAACAGTCTATTGTACTTCTGAAACCTATTATCAAGGTACGGTCAAAACCCTCTGGGAAAAAATCAAATCCATTTAAGGCCGTCTGAAAATAAAACCGGCTTGCCCGATATTCTCCATATCACGGCAAGCCAGTTTTTTATTCTGGTTTTTATTTGCTGTTTTTTTCCAACAATTTGGCCACAACGCCTTCAGCCTGTTTTACCAAATCAGGGTTGGTTCGGAAGTGGTTTTCATCGTTCAAAGAGTAGCTGACAGTAGAAACCGCATACTTCGTGCTTCTCAACACAAATACGCCTTTACGCAAGATTTCATTATTGCCTTTGGTTTTATAACGCAGGTTATACGGGCAAGAAGAATCATACAGTTTGCCGCGGTTATCCGCTGTCACAATAGTGCTACCAATGCCGCGTTTTGCCAAAGCTTTGGACAAAGCACGATCCAAATCATACGGTCTTACTTTTGCATTTTGAATGATGCAGACATGTTTGATGCTGGTCAGCTCTTCAGGTTTCAATACTCTTTGTTCCGTAGTGGAACATGCGCCCAGCAACAATACGGCTGAAGCCGCCGCTAAAATGATGGTTTTCATCTGTTTTCCTTTTTAAAATTTTCAAACAATAAATATTCAGACGGCCTTTATAAAAAGGCCGTCTGAAAAAATCAACGTACGTTTTTCATCAAACGCTGTTTCTCACGCTTCCAATCCGCTTCTTTCAGGCTTTGGCGTTTGTCATGCTGTTTCTTACCCTTGGCCAAACCGATTTCCACTTTGATTCTACCGCGAGTGTAATGCAGGTTTAGGGGCACAATCGTATAACCGGCGCGTTCGGTTTTGCCGATTAACTTATTGATTTCCGATTGTTTCAACAACAACTTACGCGGACGGACAGGGTCAGGTTTGACGTGTGTCGAGGCAGTGGGCAACGCGGTAATGTGGCAGCCCACCAAATAGAATGCGTCTTTTTTCCAGTAGATATAGCTTTCTTTTAATTGCACGCGTGCAGCGCGAATGGCTTTAACTTCCCATCCTTCCAATACTATACCAGCTTCGATTTGGTCTTCGATAAAGAAATCGTGAAAGGCTTTTTTATTATTGGCAATACTCATTGTGCTGATTCTTTACAAACTTTTCAGACGGCCTATTTTATCAGGCATGCTTAAAAAATAAAACGGCAAACGGTTTTGAAACGTTTATTTGCTTAAAACATGGCGACAGTAAAAGCGGTCTATATCGGCAATGGCTTTTTCATCTTCAGGGCGCAAATCCAGTTTCAAATCAGCAAGGTGGATCAAGATTTGGTCTTCACGCTCAGCAACGGCGCAGCTGACCTCGCCTTCGCTGCGAAAATGACGGATAAGCTCGTCCAACTGGTTTAAAGCATTTTGATAAGATGAATTTTGATTCATAATTTTTGACCCGAACGCCCATAAAAAATGGCGGGAAACCCCGCCATGATTTTACGGCTTACGCCGCGCATTTGATTAAGCAGCTTGAATATTAGCAGCTTGTTTGCCTTTAGGGCCGGTGGTTACGTCGAAAGATACGCGTTGACCTTCTTTCAGGGTTTTGAAACCATCCATGTTGATTGCTGAGAAGTGAGCGAACAAATCTTCGCCACCTTCATCAGGAGTGATGAAACCAAAACCTTTAGCGTCGTTAAACCATTTTACGATACCGGTTGCCATTAGAAACTTCCTATACTTAAAAATTAACAAAATCAGCAAAACAAGGCATACAGCAAACTAAAACGTTCAGCGTTTCTCCCACGTATTGGATACGCAGTCGAGTGCCAACTTCTGCTTAACCGTCTTTTTACATTTGTTAAGACAAAACGTCAAGCTATGTTTTCAAAAAAGTGGGAAAATAGAAAAAAATTGCCGAAATACAACAGAAAACGGTTTACACTCTAAAACAGGCCGTCTGAAAACTGAAATCTAAGCTTATGAACCATCCGAATACCGACCACCAATCCGATACCCTGCTCAGCGATATCAACACCCAGCCGCCGAAACGTTACGGCGTATTTTTATTGAACGACGATTACACCACCATGGAATTTGTCGTCGAGATCTTGACCGAAGTCTTTATGCTTGCACAGGAACAGGCCGTGGCCGTCATGTTGTTGGTGCACCACGAAGGCAAAGGCCTGTGTGGCACCTACACGCGCGATATTGCGCAGACCAAGCAACATCAGGTCATGGAACGTGCCAAAGCTGAAGGGCATCCGCTCAAATGTATAGTCGAAGAGGTTTAAATCATGCTGTCACCCGAATTGGAACACATCCTGCAACTGCTCTATCGTGAAGCACGCAACGCTCGTTATGAGTTTATCAGCTTGGAACACCTGCTTTTGGTGCTGATAGAAGAAGATGCGGCTGTGCCGAACGTCTTGAAACTGTGTGGTGCAGATTTGAAAGTTCTGTCCGAGCAGCTTGCCGCCAGCGTTGCAGAAAACACGCCGCAAATTCCCGATCATCTTCTGGATACGGTCGAAACCCAGCCGACATTGGGCTTCCAACGCGTCATCCAACGGGCGATGGTGCATACTCAGTCTGCCGGAAAAGCCGCAGTAGAGCCTTTGGATATTTTGGTTGCCATGATGAGCGAATCCGAAAGCCATGCCGTTTATTTCCTCAAATTGCAATCCATTACGCGCTTTGAAGTCTTGCGTTGCATTGCCCATGGCTCGCCCGATGACGAAGACGGCAATGATTCAGACGGCCTAGGACGCGAAGGAGAAGAAGCGGAACAAAAAACCGGCTCCCTTTCCGACTACACCGTCAACCTCAACACCGAAGTCAAAGCCGGCCGTATCGACCCTTTGATTGGTCGCAAACACGAAATGGAAAGGCTGGTACAAATCCTGTGCCGCCGCCGCAAAAATAATCCGCTTTTGGTCGGCGAAGCTGGCGTAGGCAAAACCGCACTGGCGGAAGGCTTGGCACATCAAATCGTCAACGGCGACATTCCCGACGCGCTTAAAGAAGCCGAAGTGTACGCGCTGGATATGGGTTCGCTGTTGGCGGGCACGAAATACCGCGGCGACTTTGAAGCGCGGGTTAAATCCGTCTTGAAACAACTCGAAAAAATCCCGCATGCCATTTTGTTTATCGATGAAATCCACACCATCATCGGCGCGGGCAGTACCAGCGGCGGCACGATGGACGCATCCAACCTGCTCAAACCCGCATTGGCGAAAGGCTCATTGCGCTGTATCGGCGCAACCACTTACGACGAATACCGCACCATTTTCGACAAAGACCACGCCTTAAGCCGCCGTTTCCAAAAAATCGATGTGGTCGAACCCACCGTTTCCGAAACCGTTCAAATCCTGCGCGGCTTGAAACCGATGTTTGAAGATTTCCACCAAGTCCGCTATACGCAAGGTGCACTTGAAGCCGCCGCCGAACTTTCCGCACGTTACATCAACGAGCGTTTCCTGCCCGACAAAGCCATCGACGTGATGGACGAAGCAGGCGCGGCGCAACGGATTCTACCTAAATCCAAACAGAAAAAAGTCATCGGCAAAACGCAAATCGAAACCGTCATCGCCAAAGTCGCGCGGATTCCCGAAAAAACCGTGTCGCACGACGACAAACAAGTGTTGCAATTCCTCGGCCGCGATTTGAAAAACATGGTTTACGGTCAGGAAAATGCCATCGACGCGCTGGTTGCCGCCGTCAAAATGTCGCGCTCCGGCCTCGCCCTGCCCGACAAACCGATAGGCAGTTTCCTCTTCTCCGGCCCTACCGGCGTCGGCAAAACCGAAGTCGCCAAACAGCTTGCCTACTCGATGGGCGTACCGCTGCAACGCTTTGATATGTCCGAATACATGGAACGCCACGCCGTATCGCGCCTCATCGGCGCACCGCCGGGCTACGTCGGCTTTGAACAAGGCGGCCTTTTAACCGAAGCCGTCAACAAGCAGCCGCATTGCGTGTTGCTCTTGGACGAAATCGAAAAAGCCCACCCCGACATTTTCAACGTCCTCCTGCAAGTCATGGACGCAGGCAAACTGACCGACAACAACGGTAAGAGTGCCGACTTCCGCAACGTTATCCTGATCATGACCACCAACGCAGGCGCGGAAAGCCTCAGCCGCCCCAGCCTCGGCTTTACCGCCAAACGCGAGCGCGGCGACGAAATGCAGGCAATCAACAAACTCTTCACACCCGAGTTTCGCAACCGCTTGGACGCGATTATCCCGTTTTCACCCTTGTCCGAACCTATCATCGTCAAAGTCGTGGACAAATTCCTGCTCCAGCTCGAACACCAGCTCCTCGACAAAAAAGTCGAAGCCGAATTTACGCCGGCATTGCGCAAATATCTGGCAGAAAAAGGTTTCGATCCACAAATGGGTGCGCGCCCGATGAACCGACTGATCCAGGAAAAAATCCGCAAACCGCTCGCCGACGAACTCCTGTTCGGCAAACTCGCCGAAGGTGGCTTTGTGCTGATAGACTGGGATGCTGCAAAAGAAGAAGCCGTGTTAAAGTTTAAGAAAAGCAAGGTCAAACCTGAAGCAGCAACGGTTTGACGGATAAAGGCAAAAAGGTCGTCTGAAAACGAGATTTCTGTTTTCAGACGACCTTTTTTGTAATTAACACCAAATTCTCCGTCTATATAATGGCCACAAATAACAAAATGCCTCGTAATTTAACAAATTAATTATTTTTGTAAATTATTTACTTGATATTTTTAAATGACTATTTGATAATACATCTACATTTTAATTATCAATCAACTCATTGCAAAGGAAATATCTATGTCTTTCAAAAAAGTAAGTGCAGCAACTATTATCGTCCTGAGCCTGGCAGCATGCAGCAACAACCAGCCTAATGACATTCCATCCATCACTAGTTCATCAAATGGCATCCAGAAGAATAACAGCAATTCTACTGGCAATAACAGTAATACTTCCAACAATAATAGCAATACTTCCAACAA
>NZ_JBQCWS010000001.1:0-364298 GCF_051957155.1 Neisseria sp. P0019.S002 | reverse complement strand
CAATAGCAATACTTCCGGCAACAATAGCAATACTTCCGGCAACAATAGCAATACTTCCGGCAACAATAGCAATACTTCCGGCAACAATAGCAATACTTCCGGCAACAATAGCAATACTTCCGGCAACAATAGCAATACTTCCGGCAACGCTACACCACGCGTTGACTTTTCGGTTTCATACGGCGGGTTGAAAACCAACGCAATTGAGGATATTCAAAAATTAGCAAAAGATTTGGGAGCACCGGGGGCAACTGTTAAATCATACAATGTAACACTGGGCAATCAATCCAGCAGCGGCAGCAATATTAATTTATCTGGATACCCGCTCAAAGAATTAAAGCTCAATCAAAACTTCCAAGAAACTGCCATTGCAAATGCTTCTGGTAACAATTACACCGTTACCCGAAGTGGTAAAGCCCATATTTACCGCCAAAACTATTCTTTGATTGCAGGTATCAATCCGACTAATACAACAGTTAGAGGATCAGGAGTCAATGAATCAGAAAAACTTGACGATACTTATATCCTGATTAAAGGTCAAACTACCCAAACCCTGCCGACTGCGGGCAAATTTGACTACTCAGGTATTGCAAGCGATGGTGTAAGTCAGGGCAAATTGGCGTACTCTGTTAACTTTGACAACGGAAAAGGCAGTGGCACAATTACCGGAATCGGCAGCGATATCAATCTGCACGAAGCGTCTATTCGAGAAGGCAGCTACACCAACGAAATCGATAACACCGAAATTAAGGGATACGGTATTCAAGGCTCTTCCAACCGTGGCGATTATGCGCTCGGCTTCTTCGGCCCTAAGGCGGAAGAAATCGTCGGTACGGTTAATGACGGTGAAATCGGTTTCGCCGGCTCCCACTAATTTGGATGTAGTATAACCAAAAGGTCGTCTGAAACCGTTTCAGACGACCTTTTCGACCATTTTTACCGCGTCATCCGTATAATGACAGAATACTCATACGATCCATACCCTACTGAATAAAATGAATAAAAACCATCTCGTCTTACTAATATTCTCCTTCACATCAGCCGCCCTTGCCGAAACACCCGTTGTCCGTGTACCTACACCTGTATTTTTTGACAAACAACCCAACAGCGAAACGCCCTCAAAAGAATTTACCGACGACAAACCTGCAGAACAGAGGCTTTCAGACGACCTTCCTGCCGATTCCTCATTGGAAGCACAGATCAACCGCGCATTAATCGGACGGGACTGGAAGACATTGGAAGGTTTGTTGACGCAATATAAAGCCGAGCCCGACCGGGATGCCGTTTTATACGATTATGCTTTAGGCGCGTTGCGGCGCAGTCAGTTGCGGCATGATGAAGCTGTATCGCTCTATCGCGGCATTTTGGCGAAACATCCCGATTTGGCGTATCCGCGTTTCGATTTGGGCGTAATGATGTTTGAAAACAAACAGTACCGCGAGGCAAAGGCGGAATTGAAACGGGCAAAACCGGATTTGCAGCCGCCCATGCAGCAACTTGCCGACCATTATCTTGCCGCCATTGAATCAGCGCAAAGCTGGCAGCCTGATGTTTCACTGCAATACGAGCAGACCGATAATGTGAACAATGCCTCATCCGAGCGCGTTATAGAATGGAACGGCAGACGCTGGAATAAAACCGCTGAGAGCCTGCCGCAAAAGGCGCACGGTATCCGCTACGGCGCCGGCGTATCGCGCGAAATCAACATGGGCGGGCATCATTTTGTTTACGGCAACCTGAGCGGCGACGGCGTGCATTATTGGGACAATCAGGATTTTAACGAGCAAAGCCTGCGCTTGGCGGCAGGCTATAAAAACCGTTCGGCGGTGCAATCTTTCGGGGTTGTACCGTTTGCCGAGCAAAACTGGCTGGGCGGCAAACGCTATAATCGTGAAACCGGTATCCATACCGACTTTTCACGTCGTCTGAACGAAAAATGGCGGCTCTCGATCAATGCAGGATATATCAAAAAATACTATCGAGACAGCGATTCGGCAATGCGTTACAACAGCCATATGCCGCTGGCGGGTGCAACGCTGGCGTACTCTGCGCCAAAAAACTGGCTGATTTACGGAGGCATGGACTGGTCGCATGACATGACCAAAGAAGCGGAGCAGGCATCCGTGCGCAAGGGCATACGCTTCGGCGCGGCGAAAGCGTTTGAGAACGGATTCGGCATCCGCACCAACCTGAGCTACGCTCGCCGTACCTTTGATACTCCGGGTAGCCTGGTGTATCGTCTGACCCGTAAAGACCATGAATATCAGGCAAATGCCTCTATTTGGCACAATAAAATTTCATGGAAAGGCTTAGTACCGCATTTGAATTTCCGTTATCTGAAAATCGACAGTAATATGAGCGGCTTCTATTCCCGCAAGAATATGCAGACATTCATCAGTGTGGAGAAACAGTTTTAATATAACAGGGATGGGAGCAAAACATGCCGTTTCAATCAGCCTTTTTCCCTACACAGGTGGAAGGACGTCGGAAATTCTAAGAAACAAGTATTTGAAAACAGTTGCTAAATGAAAAGTAATTCCCCACAAACTCGGAAATGATGCTGATTAAAGCGTTTCTATTTGAATTAGAACTCATCGTATTCGCAAATCCAAACGGTAAGACCTAGAAAAAGGCCGTCTGAAATTTCAGACGGCCTTTTTATCTCAATCAAAAATCTGATTTACAAAACGGATTTAACAGTGGCAACCACATTGTCTACGGTAAAGCCGAATTCTTTGAACAGCAAGTCAGCAGGTGCAGACTCGCCAAAGCGGTTGATACCGACCACGGCGCCGTTCAAACCGACGTATTTATACCAACCGTCGGCATGTCCTGCTTCTACGGCTACGCGTGGCAAGCCTTCCGGCAGAACGGCGGCTTTATAGGCGGCATCTTGGCGGTCGAATACATTGGTAGACGGCATAGAAACAACGCGTACTGCGATACCTTGTTCTGCCAATACTTTTTGCGCTTCTAAAGCCAATTCAACTTCAGAACCGGTCGCGATTACAATCGCCTGTGCGTTGCCTTGAGCTTCACTGATTACATAAGCACCGCGTTTGATGTCGTTCAGCTGTTGCTCATCACGCGCTTGGAATTTCAGGTTTTGACGGCTGAAAATCAGGCTGGACGGATGATCGGCCGCTTTAACGGCTTCAGACCACGCTACCAAAGATTCAACGGTATCACATGGACGCCATACATCCATATTCGGAATCAGGCGCAGGGTGGCGATTTGCTCGATAGGTTGGTGGGTCGGACCGTCTTCGCCCAAACCGATGGAATCGTGAGTGAACACAAATACAGGGTTGATTTTCATCAGCGAAGCCATACGCAAAGCATTACGCTCGTATTCACTGAACATCAGGAAAGTCGCGCCGAATGGTTTAACACCGCCATGCAGGGTAAGGCCGTTCATGATTGCGCCCATGCCGAACTCACGCACGCCGTAGTGAATATAGTTGCCGCCGTGTTCGCGGGTAACGGAAACGCTGTTTGACCAGTCAGTCAGGTTGGACGGAGTCAAGTCGGCAGAACCGCCTACCAATTCAGGTAGCTCTTTTGCCAAGATTTCGATGCTGTTTTGGCTGGCTTTACGGGTGGCGATGGTTTCTGCTTTGGCGCATACTTCTTTCAATGCGGCTTGAACGTATGCATCGAAGTTGTCCGGCAGTTTTTTATCCATGCGGCGCACAAATTCTGCGGCTTCGGCAGGATATTTGGCTTGATATTGAGCGAAGAGTTCGTTCCATTCGGCCTCAAGTTTAGCGCCTTTTTCTTTTGCATCCCATGCTGCATAGATTTCTTGAGGGATTTCAAACGCAGGATAAGCCCAACCCAAATGTTTACGCGTGGCTTCGATCTCGTCCGCACCCAAAGGCGCACCGTGGGTTTTATGGCTGCCTTCTTTGTTGGCGCTGCCTTTACCGATTAAGGTTTTGCAGCAGATAAGGGACGGTTTGCCGGTTTCGGCTTTGGCTGCTTCAATGGCCGTCTGAATGGCATCGGTATCATGACCGTTTACATTTGGAATCACCTGCCAGCCGTAGCTTTCAAAACGTTGCGGAATATTTTCGGTAAACCAACCATCCACTTTACCGTCAATGGAAATATTGTTGTCATCATATAAAACAATCAGCTTGCCCAAGCCCAAAGTGCCGGCGAGCGAACAGGCTTCGTGCGACACGCCTTCCATCATACAACCGTCGCCCATGAAGACGTAGGTGTGGTGGTCAACGATGTTTAAACCGCCTTTATTGAATTCAGCAGCCAAGATTTTTTCGGCCAAAGCCATGCCCACAGCGTTGGCAATACCTTGTCCCAATGGGCCGGTCGTGGTTTCCACGCCGTCGGTGTAGCCATATTCAGGATGGCCGGGGGTTTTACTGTGCAGTTGGCGGAAATTTTTCAGATCATCAATAGAAACGTTGTAGCCGGTCAGGTGCAACAGGCTGTAAAGAATCATGGAAGCATGACCATTGGAGAGGACAAAACGGTCGCGGTTGTAGAATTTCGGGTTGGCCGGATTATGATTGAGGAACTTCGTCCACAACACTTCTGCCATTTCCGCCATACCCATAGGCGCACCCGGGTGGCCTGAGTTGGCTTTTTGTACGGCATCGACTGAGAGGAAACGGATTGCGTTTGCCAGTTGAGACATGGTTTGACCTTCCTTGGACAAGATTGGAAATATGAAAAAAGGTGTGCCGATTATCGCCTGAATCAGCCGTGCTTTCAAGAATAGCCTTTGATATTTGCATTGTCAGACGGCATGATTTCCAATAGGCCGTCTGAAGCGGATAGGATAGATGATATTAACTGTTATTTCGTTTTGAAACAGTGCTTTATATATTTTTATCGTGTAAATAGCAAATCACTATAAGTTTGCATACAGGCTGATTCGTAAACCTTTGAATACTGCCCTTTTCAGACGGTCCTACATCAAACGGCCACAAGGAATCCATCGTTAAGACGAAGTCCCTCTTTTGCTTTGAATAGAGTCAAATGTTATGATTTGTATGCACGCGAAAGGCCGTCTGAAAATATTCACATCAAACTACTACCATGACAATAGGCTTGTGTGCACTTCATCAAGGAACACTGAAATGTCACCAGAAAACCAAGCTGAAAACACCTCACCCTCAACAGAAAAAACAGCAAAAGCCACTCCGCCCAAACCTTCCAAACCCAAATCCAGCGTGATTCAAATCCATCCCGAAGGCGAACGCATCCATCCTAAAAAGGCGGAAGGACGCTTTGCCAAACTGCGTATCGCCGCCGTATTGGCGACCCAGTTTGTATTTTATGTTATTCCATGGTTCAACTGGAGCGGCCGTCAGGCGGTTTTATTCAATATCCCTGACCGTCATTTCTTCATTTTCGGACTGTCGCTGGGTATGGGCGATTTGATTTACCTTGCCTTACTGCTGATGATTTGCGCATTCGGATTGTTTTGGTGGACAACCATTGCCGGTCGTTTGTGGTGCGGCTATTCATGCCCGCAAACGGTTTACACCGAAATTATGCTGTGGATTGACAACTTGGTCGAAGGCGATAGAAACAAACGCCTAAAACTGGAAAAATCGCCTTGGAACTTTACTAAAATTCGCATTAAGGCCACCAAATACCTGCTGATTTTCCTTGTCTGCGCATGGACAGGTATCACTTTTGCAGGCTGGTTTGTCCCGATCCGTCAATTTGTTCCCGATTTATTCACCGGAGCAGCAGGCGGCGGCGCAATGTTTGCCGCAGCATTTTACGGATTCATGACTTTCTTCTTCGCCCACATCATGCGCGAAAAAGTGTGTCTGCATATGTGTCCGTATGCACGTTTCCAAAGTGCAATGTTTGACAAAGACACGCTGATTATTTCTTACGATACCGAACGCGGCGAACCGCGCGGCGCACGTAAGAAAACCGCCAACAAAGAAGACAGCGGCTTGGGCGACTGCATCAACTGCACCATGTGCGTGCAAGTCTGCCCCGTCGGTATCGACATCCGAGACGGTTTGCAATACCAATGTATCGGCTGCGCGGCATGTATCGATGCCTGTGACGAAATCATGGACAAAATGGGCTACGAGCGCGGCTTGATCCGTTATACGACCGAAGGCGCGTTGGAACACGAATACCCTGAAAGCGATATCAAAAAACGCTTGAAACGTCCGCGTGTAGCCGGTTATGGCGCAGTACTCCTGGTGGTCATCATCGCCTTCCTGGTCGGCATTTCCACCCGAAAAATGGTCGAAGTCGATATCCTGAAAGACCGTGGCGTCATGGTTCGCGAAAACAGCCAAGGCTGGTTGGAAAATGCCTATAACCTGCGCATTATCAACAATAGTGAAAACGAACAACTGATGACCGCAACCGTCAAAGGCTTTGACGAAATCGCACTGACCGGTCTGCCTGAAAACGGTATTAAAATTGCGCCGCGGGAAACCGTTACCATCCCGGTACAGGTATCTACCATTCCCGAATACGCCGACAAAGGCAGCCATCCGATTGAATTTACCTTTATCTATCACGAGACCGGCTCTGCCGACTCCAAACCGACTACTTTAGAAGAAAAAGCAACCTTTATCGGAGAATAAACGGTGTCCCCACAACCCAAAATCAAACCTTGGTACAAACATATTTGGCCCTGGGTGCTGATGGCCGGCCCCATCTTCGTCGTTATCGCCAGCGTTTCCATGTTCTTCGTCGCAAAAGAACACACGACAGACTTGGTGTCTGACGATTACTACAAAGACGGCAAACACATCGAAATCCAACTTCACCGCGATGAAGAAGCCGTTAAACGGCAAATTCAGGTGCAGGTCTTAATCAGTCCGGATATGAATGCCGCCAAAGTATTCGTCAGCGGACAATTCGATGCCAAACAGCCATTAAACCTATTATTGATGCACCCAACGCGCAAAGCCGATGACCAAACCGTCAAGCTGCGCGCCGTAACAGCCGAACCACAAAACGGCCGCATGGAATACGAAGCCGTCTTTAAGCCTTTACGCCCAACCAATCATTGGTACTTGCGCGTTGAAGATGCCTCAGGCGTATGGCGTGTTGAAAACAAATGGATAGTCAGCCAAGGCAACGCAGTCAATCTGACGCCTATGGACAAATTGTTCGACAACGGCAAACAAGCCGCTTCAACAGAACAATAAATCCCGACCCAGGCCGTCTGAAACCTTTTCAGACGGCCTGAAATCTTCATACCCTCTTATATTCCCTTCCAAATATGATTTTTTCCGATTGGCGCAGACTGACCGAAAATGAAGTCCGTATGGCAAAACAAGTTTTTGCAGACAGCATAAACTTCCACCGCATCAAAATATATCGCGGCATTCCACTTCTACCCAACGCCAATACCGCCATTGCGCCCAATGGAAACATATACTTTCCGCGTAAACACTGCCCCGAAGATTTCACTCAAGCCGGCATAGCCTACAAAATTTGGCTGATTCATGAGCTGACACATGTCTGGCAACACCAGCGCGGTCACAAAGTTTGGCTTTCCGGCCTATTCATCATGCTCAAAGGCGGATACAGAAAACGCAAAGCTTACACCTATCCCATCCCCTTACCCCACATCAACCAATTAAATATCGAACAGCAGGCAGACCTTATTGCTCACTATTTCGCAGCTACTTTTCTACCCAAAAACATTTACACCCCGCAACAACCCATTTTTCAGACGGCCTTAACAGACTTTCTTCACAACCCGAATAACAAAGCCCTTTGCCCACGTTACTTGTCGGCAAAAAAACAACACTCAAAAAAGCCCAGTGAGCAAATAAGCTATAATGGACAATCCGACACATCGTCCAAAAGGTCCCAAACCATGCCTTGGAACATACCTATTTTACTTACCTGGATGCGCGTCCTATTAATCCCCGTGTTCACCATCCTATTCTATTTACCGAACACATGGATTCAACCACAAACCGTCAACTGGACAGCCGCCATCATCTTTGCACTTGCAGCTATTACAGACTGGTTTGACGGCTTTTTAGCACGTCGCTGGAAACAAACCTCCGACTTTGGCGCATTCCTCGACCCCGTTGCCGACAAACTCATGGTTGCCGTTGCCCTACTCCTGCTCGTCAGCCTTGGCAGAACATACGCCATCTTCGCCATGATTATTATCGGACGAGAAATTACCATTTCCGCCCTGCGCGAATGGATGGCACAAATGGGCAAACGCGGCAGCGTTGCAGTGGCCACTATCGGCAAATTCAAAACCACTGCCCAAATGATCGCCATCTTCCTTTTGCTTATCGGTACGGACAAATATAACGACCCTTTCTATCTCATTGGTAACATATTGATGTTTATAGCATCTGTATTGACCATCTGGTCCATGTGCTACTACCTGAAAATGGCATGGAAAGAATTCAAATAAAATTTTTAAAAAAATAAAAACAAAACACTTGACGCACACGATTAAATCCATAATAATTGCGACTTCTTCGATATACGAAGCAACAAACTATCAGAGCGGGAATAGCTCAGTTGGTAGAGCGCAACCTTGCCAAGGTTGAGGTCGCGAGTTCGAGACTCGTTTCCCGCTCCATTCTGATTACTTGTTGATTGTTCTTTTTCAATATGCGGGAATAGCTCAGTTGGTAGAGCGCAACCTTGCCAAGGTTGAGGTCGCGAGTTCGAGACTCGTTTCCCGCTCCAGTTTAATTTCAGATGCACTCAAATGCGGGAATAGCTCAGTTGGTAGAGCGCAACCTTGCCAAGGTTGAGGTCGCGAGTTCGAGACTCGTTTCCCGCTCCATTAAATCATGCATCCGAATACGCGGGAATAGCTCAGTTGGTAGAGCGCAACCTTGCCAAGGTTGAGGTCGCGAGTTCGAGACTCGTTTCCCGCTCCAGTTTCATACTACAACACTCAAACGTAGTTTTGGCGAGATAGCAAAGTGGTTATGCAGCGGATTGCAAATCCGTCTACGCCGGTTCGATTCCGACTCTCGCCTCCATCCCTTTCATGGCGGGGTGGCAGAGTGTTTATGCTATAAGGGGTGCAACCCTTATACAGGCCGGTTCAAATCCGCGCCCCCGCCTCCAATTTCTCAATTTACTGTCTACGCCCGGGTGGTGAAATAGGTAGACACAACGGACTTAAAATCCGTCGGCCCTAAACCGGCCGTGCCGGTTCGATTCCGGCTCCGGGCACCATTTACCGCTTTTAAGCGGTTATTTTTTTTATCTACTATCCACGCATAATAATAGTAAAGATAGCCCATTAACAGCTTTGTAGTTATAAATACCCACTATTCTATCTAGGACAAGAGATTCATTTAAACCACTAAATTATTCTTATTTTAGATTAATTGTATTGCTGTAAAAGATACCAATTTAAAAACAAATTTCTCCAACCAATATAGAATATTATATTAAATTCAATATATTATTTTTTTATAAAAATAAAAAGACATATATCTATTTCCTTTCAGAAATCAAATTATCATATCGTATAATTTTTATAAAAATCATGTGCTAGTTTAAAACCTTAAAGGGTTATAAAATAACATCGTTTTAAATACTTATTACATATCTACAAAATGTCTCGTCTACTTGCCTACAAAAAAATTCTATGCAATTCTTTTTCATTATGGCTTTGCACTGTTCTAATTCTTTTTATTGAACGGTGTTTAATGTCATACTATTATCTATCAGATGATATCCGTAGTCGTTATTCCGAGGATATTATCCAGCTTATGCTCAAAGGGTTATTATTTGATATCAAAGCTGCTTCTGTATTAACGGCATTACCATTTTTACTGGGATTATTCAGCTTATTAAATTCAAAAACTGTTGTAGCATATGGACGGATTCAAGCTCTATTGTCTACAGTATTGTTATCTATCGTTTCTGCTCTGGCTATAGGGAATTGGTTTTATTATGGAGTCTACGAACGCCAATTCGATGTTTTTATTTTTGGTCTTGCAGAGGAAGATACTGTAGCCGTACTCAAAACTATTTGGTCCGATTTCCCAATTATTTGGGGATTAATTGCTTTAGCCATAGCAGTAACCCTTTTTTGGAAATATTTTTCCCAAATTAGCAGATACTCTTTTTCTGCTACTGCTAAAAGCAAAGTAAATTGGGCTGCTATCATAATGATACCTATCTTAATCTTAAGTATTGGTATACGTGGTTCATTTGGTAAATTCCCTTTACGTCAAACCTCCATGCAGATTTCAACCTTACCGCAAATAAATAAATTAGTTCCCAATGCACTAATTTCTTTAAATTGGGCTTTTGCAGAACATCGAAACAGTAATAATTTTGTCGAAGTTACCGATTCAGATGGTATTGAACTGATGAATCGTCTACAAAATCAAAAAGCTGATGCCAATTTAAATCGCTTATTTACACAAACTAATAAAAATTTAATTGTTGAACAACGTAAGCCCAACGTCGTATTCGCAGTTATGGAAAGTATGAGTACACACTTGCTTTCTCTAAATACGCCTGAACGAGATCTATTAGGTGAATTAGATAAACATTGGAAAGAAGATTGGGTTTATTCACGTTTTATCTCTGAGGGTGATGGCACTAGCGACTCACTACACCGTTTTTTTATTCGTAGCCCACGCCTTAACCTTAGCCAATCTGCCGCTAAAAATAAAACTTTTCCTGGAAACATGTTTAAACCATATCTTGATGCAGGATATCGTATTGTGTATATCACTGCCGGCAATGGGGGATGGCGTGATTTTGATAGTTTTCTGCGTCATTTGGGTGTACATGAAATTATTGATGAAAATGCGATTAAAGCACGCTACCCTGAAGCCCAATCCAGCACATGGGGAGTACCTGATGAATTTATGTTCCGATATGCAGAAGACGAGTTGAAACAAGCAAGAAAAAATAATACTCCCGTATTCATCATGATGCTATCAGTAACTAATCACCCCCCCTATCAATTACCTAAACCTAACCAAGCTAAAGATTTTCATCTCACAGAGCAAGAAAAACAGCGACTTTCCAGTCTAGCGACAGGAAAAGAATTGAATGAGATTTTTAACACATTCCGATATAGCAACGACCAACTTGGACGCTTCATTAGTCATACAAAATCTATTGCACCGGATACTATTATTGCTGCAACTGGAGACCATAATATGCGCGCAATCAGTTATCCTGCACCTAATGAAATTGCCCTTGGCCACAGTGTACCATTCTATCTTTATGTTCCACCTACTTATCGCTCCAATGCAGAATATCATCCTGAGCGTGCAGGTTCACATAAAGACATTCTGCCAACGTTATATAATCTTAGCCTATCAGAAATACCCTATTATCAAACTGGTTGTAATTTGACTGCATCTACTGGTGATTCTTCATGGTGTGGCTATGGTTATAATCCCGAAGTTTTAGTAACTGAACATGGTTTTTATAATTTAAGCAATCAGGAGTTCCATCGTTGGAACAATCAGGGACTGCAGACGGCAGAAGCTGAAATCAGCCAACCACCTGCTGAAGATATACCTTTTATTGAACGAGGCAGTGTTTACACTCAATTTTTAGATTGGCAAATTAACCGTATTGCAACTACCCATCACTAAGAAGACAACCAAGTTTTTATACTATCTTAGTAAAATAAAACCGACTTACCCAAACAGGTAAGTCGGTTTTATTCTCAGACAACATTACTGTACTATTTATTAAACCAAGTTCTCCAGCATCCATTTAACGTAACGGCTGACACCTTGTTTTACATCCAAGAATTCTTCTTTATACCCGGCTTCGCGCAGCTTGGTGATGTCCGCTTGAGTAAAGCTCTGATATTTGCCTTTGAGTGCATCTGGGAATGGGATATAACGGATAAGTTCTTCTTCAACCAGCTCTTTTAAACTCATTTCAGGCTTGCCTTCGGCCGCACGGCAAGCGTTGACGGTGGCAGCGGCAAGATCGTTAAACTGTTGGCTACGGCCTGTACCGAGATTGAAGATGCCTGAAAGCTCGGGATGATCGAAGAAGTAAAGGTTAACCTTGGCAACGTCTTCTACGCTGACAAAGTCGCGTGTTTGCTCGCCGTTGCCGTAGCCGTCATTGGCGCCAAACAGGTTAACATAGCCGTGTTCTCGGTATTGGTGGAAATGATGGAAGGCGACGGATGCCATACGGCCTTTGTGTTGCTCCTGCTGTCCATATACGTTGAAGTAGCGGAAGCCGACGACTTGGGCGGTCAGGCCTTCTTTCATGCGGCGGCGCAATACTTGGTCAAACAAGAATTTAGAGTAGCCGTACACATTGAGTGGTTTTTCCAGTTCGCGCTCTTCGCGGAAGATTTCGCCTTTGCCGTACACGGCGGCGCTGGAAGCGTAGAGGAACGGAATACGTTCGTCCTGACACCAATCCAAGAGGTCGAGCGTGTACTGATAGTTGTTGTCCATCATGTAGAGGCCGTCGTGGTTCATAGTGTCGGAACACGCGCCTTGGTGGAAGACGGCTTCGATGTTTTCGTAAGGCAGAAGATGGCCGCGCACTTGGCGGATGAATTCATGTTTATCGAGATAATGTGCAATTTCACACTCGGCAAGGTTTTTAAATTTTTCGCCTTTGCTCAAATTGTCAACGGCAACAATGTCGGTAATACCGCGCTGGTTAAGTGCTTTGACGATGTTGCTGCCGATAAAGCCGGCCGCGCCTGTTACGATAATGGTCATAATGAGTTTCCTTTATTTTGATTTTTCAGACGGCCTTGAAGTAATCATGCCGTCTGAAAATAAAAACTTTTCTGTCTGGATTATTTTCCAACTCTTATTTTCAGACGGCATTTAGAATTTTAAGGCCGTCTGAAACAATCATTATTGCTCTTCCAATGCCTTGGTCAATTCGGCAAACGAGCAAACCGCCGTACCAAGTTTTGCCACGACAACGCCTGCTGCCGTATTAGCAAGGTGCATGGCTTCGGGCATGGTATAGCCTGCCGCCAAACCCAAGCCCACTCCGGCAATAACGGTATCGCCCGCACCGGATACATCATAGACTTCTTGAGCCCGTGTAGGCTGATAAATCGGCTCGCCCTCATTGAACAGGGTCATGCCCTCTTCGCTTCGGGTCAGCAAAATCGCATTCAAATCAAGA
Organism: Neisseria sp. P0019.S002; assembly: GCF_051957155.1. Taxonomy (NCBI): domain Bacteria; kingdom Pseudomonadati; phylum Pseudomonadota; class Betaproteobacteria; order Neisseriales; family Neisseriaceae; genus Neisseria; species Neisseria sp. P0019.S002. The sequence goes on along the minus strand of NZ_JBQCWS010000001.1, from coordinate 351,197 downwards.
TGACGGCGCAGGTTTTGAGCTTTTTCGGTCAAATCGTTTTCGTTTTTCCAGCTGCCCACCACTTCTTTCAATTCTGCACGATTCGGCGTAATCAGCGTAGCGCCGGCATATTTTTCGTAATCGTCGCCTTTGGGGTCGATTAAAACAGGTTTACCGGCCTGTTTCGCCCAATCGATCATATCGGAAATATGCGATAGACCGCCCTTGCCGTAATCTGAAAAAATAATGGCATCATATTCGGGCAACACTTCGCGGTATTGCTGCTTGATTTGTTCCAATACCTCACGATGCGGCGGCTCTTCAAAATCAAGTCGGATAAGCTGCTGGTTGCGAGCAACAACGCGCAGTTTGACAGTAGTCGCAATCTGCTTGTCGCGCATCAAATAGGAAGAAACACCGTCTTGCGCCATCAACGCATCCAGTGCATCTGCAGCTTCATCATCGCCGGTAACGGACAACAGCCCTGCTTTACCGCCCAATGAGGCGATATTGCGCGCAACGTTTGCCGCTCCGCCCGCCCGCTGGTCGATACGGGCGATTTTCGCCACCGGCACAGGGGCTTCAGGAGAAATACGGGACACATCGCCAAACCAATAGCGGTCGAGCATCACATCGCCGACAACCAGGACTTTGGCTTGTGCAAAACGGGATTTGAGGGTTTCTTGTTGGAACTTGGTTACCATACTGGCTCCATTAAAATCTCTGTATAAGGCTTGTTATCAGATTATTGATCTAACAGCCTAAAAATATCTTGAGGCTCATATACCTGCATATGGTTTTTCGAGTACGACGCCTGTTCATGATATGACAACAACACCGCTTTCAGCATGGCTTGCGCCAATTTTTCGACAGCAAGCGGACGTTGGCTTTTCATCAGGCCGATACGGTCGAATCCATGCAAAATCCGTTCGGCTATTTTCTCACCCAATCGATCGCTATTCGGACGAATCAATAAGGGCGGGCGGAAAATAATAAGGCGTGGAAAATTCAAAGCAATGACTGCTTGCTCCAATTCGCCCTTCATCCGTTGATAAAACAGGCTCGAAGCAGAATTTGCACCAGAAGCAGAAATCAAAACCAAAGCATTGACGCCGTTTTGTCTGGCTGCTTTGGCAAATTCAAGATTAGCTTCATAATCGATAGCCCATTGCGCTTCTTTACTTCCTGCTGCTTTCAGGGTTGTTCCCAAGCAGGCAAACAATACATCGCCCTGCACTTCTTCACGCCAATCATCAGGATGAGAAAAATCAATCTGACGGCTATTTAGCTTTTGGTGGGTAAAATCAGGATGTCTGCGACCAAAACAGTCAATAGGCTCAACCTCTGAACTGGCTGCAAGCAGAGGCAACAAGGCTTTTCCTGTTGCGCCTGTCGCGCCAATCACAATCGCCTTCATACTTCAGACGGCCTTAAGCGTTGGCTACCCAATTAACATCACGCAATACGGCTACCGGATCGGCAGCTTTGGTTACCGGACGGCCCATTACCAGATAAGTCGAGCCTGCCGCCAATGCTTCGGCCGGTGTCATGATGCGGCGTTGATCGTCGTTATTGCCGGCAACGTCCAAGCGGATACCCGGTGTAACCAAGACGAAATCTTGTCCTAATTCACGGCGCAATGGTGCAGCTTCTTGAGCGGAACATACCACGCCGTCCAAGCCTGAGCTTTGCGCCAGTTTCGCCAAGCGGATGACTTGTTCTTCAGGGGCGATGTTCAAACCGATTTCGGCCAAGTCGCTTTGTTCCATGCTGGTCAACACGGTTACACCAATCAAAAGCGGCTTGGTGTGATATCCGGCAACGGCTTCTACGGCGGCTTCCATCATGCGGCGGCCGCCCGATGCGTGCATATCGACCATCCAAACGCCCATATCGGCGGCAACTTTGCATGCTTGCGCGACGGTGTGGGGAATATCGTGGTATTTCAAATCAAGGAAAAGTTTGAAACCTTGATTGATTAAGCTTTCTGCCAAACTACGGCCGGTCGCGGTAAACAGCTCTTTGCCGATTTTGATTTGACACAATGTCGGGTCAAGGTTGCGGACAAATCCAAGCGTGTCTTTTTCGTTGGCAAAATCAAGGGCGACGATAACGGGAGTGCGTTGTTGCTGGGTTTGGAAGTCGGAGATTAAGGGATTCATAAGATGCCTGCAGATAAACGGTTATAGCTTCGATTTTAACAGCTTTTGTACACAAAAGGCCGTCTGAAAGTATTTTTTCAGACGGCCTCATCACAACACACCTTAATTATTCTTATATAAATCTAAAATTTTTACAGAAAATTCATCATCACTGAAAAAAAAGGCTGGCGGAACTTCCAATACTTCAGCAATTTTCTGCAAAGTATTCAAATCAGGCTGATGATTTCCCTTCTCATAACGATTAATACGCGTACTTGCCACAAACTCATCTAATCCTATCGCCAGTCCCAGCTTCTCCTGCGTCAAATTTTTCGCTTTTCTCGCTTCTTTAAATCGCCTTGTAAAAACTTCTTGTAAATTCATAACTTCTATCCTAAAAATCAAAGTTACGAATTTCGTATATTTCTCTTGATTATTTACTACGAATAACGTAGTATTTAGACTATCAATTAAAACAACTGGGATAACTATCATGCTTACATTTCTTCTATGCCTCGCCGTACTTCCATTTGCAATAGGTGGCTTACTTTTCTTATTAAAACTAATAATATTGGCTATTATTGCTATTACCTCAAATAACAGAGATTATTAACCTTTATATAACAGCAAAAGGCCGTCTGAAAATATTTTTTCAGACGGCCTCATGATTTTACTTTGACAAAACTTATTTGCCCAAACCTTTCAATACTTCGGCTTTCACGGCTTCTACCGGCTGAGTGCCGTCAACTTTGATGTATTTCGGCGCGTGTTCGCCTTCCAGTTTGCTGTAGAAATCAACCAAAACTTCGGTTTGCTCGTGGTAAACAGCAAGGCGTTTTTTCACGGTTTCTTCTTTGTCGTCGTCGCGTTGAATCAAATCTTCGCCGGTTACGTCGTCTTTGCCTTCGACTTTAGGCGGATTGTAGGTAACGTGGTAAGTACGGCCGGAAGCCAAATGCACACGGCGGCCGCTCATGCGGTCGACAATCACGCTGTCAGGCACATCGATTTCAACCACAGCATCCAAATCCACACCGGCTTCAACCATGGCTTCGGCTTGTGCCAATGTGCGAGGGAAACCGTCAAACAGGAAACCATTTTTGCAGTCGTCTTGGGCAATGCGCTCTTTGACCATACCGATAATGATGTCGTCGCGTACCAAACCGCCTTCATCAATGATTTTTTTTGCTTCCAAACCCAGCGGAGTGCCTGCTTTGATGGCCGCGCGGAGCATGTCGCCGGTAGAAATTTGGGGAATGCCGAATGCGGCGGTGATGAATTGGGCCTGAGTGCCTTTGCCTGCGCCGGGTGCGCCCAACAGTAATACTTTCATGATGAGTCCTTCTTGGTTTATGGATTTGATGTTTGTTTAATTCTACACGCCTTGCGTTTATCGTTCAAAACTTCAGACGGCCTGTTCTGCGCCAAAGTGCTGCCACGCATCATCGCGCATTTCGATAAACCAGCTGTCTTCGGGGAAGCGTTCCAATGCGTCTTTCAACGTGGAAAGTAGGTTTTGGGACAAGGCTTTTGCCAAATATTCTTCCTCGTTGGCTTCTGCCGCTTTGTCCGGCTGTTGCGCCAAACCGAGGGCGCGTGTCCGATGGCCGTGTGCCAGATAGTTGAGCGCAATCACTTTTTGCGCCCAAAGCTGGGGAATGTCGGGGCTTTCCTGCAACAACACCGATAAAATCGATACGGCGACCGCCAACCGTCCGCCGGTCATGCGCAAATCTAAGGATTGGTTGGGCGGCAGGGTGCTGAGCATTTCTGCCATGCGAAACCAAAATTCGCCGCTGGCCTCGTCGGGCGCGGCCACTTTCAACATTTCGTAGTTGAACTCTTGATCGTCGTCTTTGACCAGCAAAGCGACATCGGCAAGCAGTTTTTGTTCGTCACGGCTCAAATGGCGTAAATCATTCATGTTTTTTCCTTTCAGACGGCCTCGAACACAGCCCTTACCCTGTCCAAATCTTCCTGCGTATCCACGCCGGCGGCTGGCGCTTCTTGGGCAATTTCAACGGCAATCGGATAACCGTGCCACAGGACGCGCAATTGTTCCAGAGATTCAATGGTTTCCAAAGGAGAAATATCCATTTCCGAATAGCGTTGCAGGAAACCTGCACGATAGGCATAAATGCCGATGTGGCGCAAAACAGCTGTTTCGGAAGGTAATTCGCGTTTTTCGGCGCGCATGGCGTCGCGCGGATAAGGAATCGGGGCGCGGCTGAAATAGATGGCGTTGCGGTTTTTATCGAGGATGACTTTGACGACGTTAGGATTCATAAACTCGTCAAAATCGTGCAATTCGTGGGCGGCCGTCGCCATTTGCACATTGTTTTCAACCAAAACTTCAGCCGTACGGTTGATGAGTTCGGGATCGATTAAAGGCTCGTCGCCTTGTACGTTCACGACAATCAGATGTTGCGGCAGTTTCAGCGTATTGGCCGCTTCGGCAAGGCGCGTTGTACCGCTTTCGTGTTGATTGGAAGTCATGACCACTTCGACACCATGCGCCTGACAGGCCGTCTGAATATCGGGATGGTCGGTGGCAACGACAACACGCGCAGCCTCACTTTTCGCTGCTTGTTCGGCAACGCGTACAACCATCGGTTTACCGTGAATATCGGCCAAAGCCTTACCCGGCAGACGTGAAGAATCCAACCGCGCCGGAATCAATACGACAAATTCGGTCATGCTTTCAGTTCCTCTTCGCTCAACGCTCGTGCTTCGTTTTCCAACATATAAGGGATGCCGTCACGAATCGGATAAGCCAGCTTCGCCTGACGGCTCCACAATTCCTGTTTGTCTTGATGGTATTCGAGTTTGCCTTTAGTCACAGGACAAACGAGGATGTCTAAGAATTTTTTTTCCATGGGGTTACTTTCGGTAGTTATATCAAGGTTGTCTGAAATGATTCAGACAGTTCGAAGTTATCGCTTGTTGCTTGAATCAGATTTTGCACAAACCGGCTCGGGATTTTTGCCACCGCAAGCAATCCGCCTCCATTCTTTGATAAACTCAGGCTTATGCCGATCCGCAGCTTCCTGTAATTTTTTCGGCAACAATTCTTCCAGACCGCCCATATTCTTATCCAGGAAAGACTCAGCAGCCTTTCCGGATGGATTGACAATCATAGCATTGACTTCTTTTTGGGTAAGTGAAGCTTTGGCACTTTTCAACAATCGGCTGCGGATGGTCTGTTTCAACTCAGGCGTGAAGGCCTCCTTTACAACAATGTCCCGATAACGAACAACCGCTTTTTCCACTTCTTCCTTCTTCTCTTTAGAGACTTCAGCCACCAAGGTATCGGAAAGCGGTTTAAATCCCTCTTGAAAAATCTCATTCAGAATTAACTCAATATCTTGCTCGTAATGTTGCGTATTTAACCATTTTTCCAGCGACGCATCACTGGGCGGCGCGGCAAACGCATTGGCACACAATGCCAGCGCGGCGAAGGGTAATAATAAGGTTTTCAGCTTCATCTTTTGCTACCTTTCAACAAAAAATAAATATTTTCAGATAGTCGGAAAATTATTTGGCACACTTCGGCAAATGTTGGTTGCCTTTGCATAAAATATCATGTGTTTGCTCCTCAAAAGCAGGCGTATATTTATTGCTTGCATTGAGGTAGTTTTGACTCATGGTTTTATGGATAATCTCATCACTCAGCTTATCGAAATGCTTGACTTTTTCGAGCGCAGACTTACCGGCACCATGCCTAAATGCTTCATTCATCTTTTCTATATCCGATTGGCTCAACATATCCTCAAGATTTCCACCATGCTGTTGGAAACTTCTTATCTTTTTCAAAATATTTTTTCCCTGAGCCGAAGAGAAAAAACGGTTGGTTACATCGACTTCTTCTTGTGTAAATACTTTCTGTACGGCACGCTTTTCTTCATCCAACCATTGTTTTTTCAACTCAGGGCGGCTCAAATCGTCTTGCATGTTTTTCATATAACGGCTGATGACCGCCTTCATCTGCGGTTTTTGAGCTTTGGGCGTCATCGTTAACAAGCGTTCATTGTCCTCTTTATTCACCATCTCCAAAGAACGTTGCACTTTCTCGCTATAATTACTGCCTATCCCTTGAATCTCCAACCATTTCATTGCAGATTCATCACTTGGTTTAGCAGCCAGGCTTTGAGTGGATACAAATAAAGCTGCGCAAGTGACCAACAAATATTTTAACTTCATGATTTACTCCTATCGCGTAGTTTGAAGATCATCTTTAAAACATCTGTGAAACATCTATAAGCATTTAGATTGAAACATTCGCGGATACAAACGCCGCCAAGTCCGGCTCAATTATCGCATAAACAGGCAAGACCCACACATGATTCAGGCCGTGGCCGTCTGAAAACTTGACCGCATCTTTCTCCGTAATAATGACCGTGTCCGCATTGGGCAAGTCTGCTACTGCGATGTCGGCATGGTCAGGCAGTGCGACGGTTTGGTTCAAAGTAATGCCCATATTCCGCAGCGAATCGAAAAAACGCTCCGGCTTGGCGATACCGGCAACGGCGGCGACAGTTTGATTTCCCAAACCCGCCAAATCCAATTTTTCAGACGGCCTGTTCAAACAGTAAATCTGCCCTGTTTCAATATGGCTGGCAAACATATTTTCAGACGGCCTGAATACCATATCTGCTTGCCCGCCGCTGACAACAACTGCATCAACGGAAGCCAACCGAGACAAAGGTTCGCGCAAGCTGCCGTTGGGCAGTAAATCCAAATCCGTGCGCCCCGTATCTGCCACCGGGAATACGGCAATTTCCATATCGCGTTGCAAAGCATAATGTTGCAAGCCGTCGTCAGCCACAATCAATTCAAGCTCCGGATGCGCTGCAAGCAATGCCCTGCCTGCTTCTACACGACTGCTGCCTACCGCCGTCGGCGCACCGGTTTGGCGAAACAGCAATAAAGGCTCATCGCCTGCATCTGCCGCGCTACTGACTGTATTCAATACATGAACCGCCTTACTCTTGCGCCCGTAACCTCGGCTGATGATGCCGACCTTAACGCCCTTTTCCTGCAAACCCGACACCAGCGCGGCAACAATCGGCGTTTTCCCTGTTCCTCCTGCATGAATATTGCCGACCACCACCACAGGCACTGGCAATTTTTCGCTTTTCAGACGGCCTGAAACAAAATCATCGCGCCGTTTCGCCGCAATTTTGGCAAACAGCTTGGACAATGGTTTTAACAGCAAAGACAAAAACGGATTGGGGGATTGCCAATGGCGTTCAATGATTTGGTGGAGTTTGGGCATACGCACGGCTTTTGAAGCGAAAATCAAACGATAATATAACACAAGCCTGCCCAGACAAGGCCGTCTGAACATGCGGCTTTGATAATATTAAAACAAAGGGCGCAAGTTTCATGAAAACGAATACAACGAATCGCTCTAAAACCCTTATAATTCAGCTTTCCCAAATTTTTCCTGTTTCGCAATGTCCGAACTTTTCGCGCCCTCCTCCATTTCCGTATCCGAACTCAACGCCATTGCCAAAGCCTTGCTGGAAGACCATCTTGCTGGTTTGTGGATTGCGGGTGAAGTATCCAACCTGACCCGTGCCGCCAGCGGACATTATTATTTCTCGCTCAAAGACAGCCGCGCGCAGGTGCGTTGCGCGATGTTTAAGGGTGCGGCCATGCGCTTGGCGAAGCCTTTGAAAGAAGGCGACCATATCGAAGTATCGGGAAAAATCAGTATTTATGAAGCGCGGGGCGAATTTCAGATTACTGTGAATGAGGTGCGACTCAAAGGCTTGGGGCAGCTTTACGAAGCCTACGAACGGCTGAAGGCGCAGTTGCAGGCGGAAGGCGCGTTTGCGGCGGAACGCAAGAAACCTTTGCCCGCCCGGGCGCAATGTATCGGCATCGTAACCAGTCTGGCGGCGGCGGCTTTACGCGATGTCGTGACCACCTTGAAACGCCGCGCGCCCGAAATTCCCGTCATCGTTTATCCGACTGCCGTTCAGGGCGCGGGCAGCGAGTTTCAGATTGCCCAAGCGATCAAAACCGCCTCGCAACGCGCCGAATGCGATGTGTTGATTGTCTGTCGCGGCGGCGGCAGCATTGAAGACTTGTGGGCGTTTAACGAAGAACCGGTCGTGCGCGCCATCGAAGCCTGCGCGATTCCCGTCGTCAGCGGTGTGGGACACGAAACCGATTTCACGCTTGCCGATTTCGTCGCCGACGTACGCGCGCCCACACCGACCGGCGCGGCGGAACTGGTCAGCCCCAACCGCCAAGAATCGTTACACCGCCTCGCCCAAGCCAAAGGTCGTCTGAAAACCGTTTTGGAACAACGCTATTTTGATGCTAGCCAAAAGCTCGACTGGCTCGCGCGGCAAATCCGCCACCCGCGCCAAAAACTCGACGAACAGCGCACTTACATCCACAAACTGGCGCAAACCCTGTCCTACTCGATGACGCAAAACGTCCGCGCCCACACCGCCCGTTTCGAACGCCAAACCCAAGCCCTGCAACATTTCCGCCCCGATATTTCCGTTTACCGGCAAGACATCGACCGCTTTCAGACGACCTTGTCGCACGCCTTCCGCCAACTGCTCGCCCAGCGCCGCCAAAGCCTGACCGCCCAAACCGCCCTGCTCGAAGCCGTATCGCCGCAGCAGATTCTGGAGCGCGGCTTCTCCGTCGTCAAAAACACACACGGACAAGTCATCCGCAACGCCGACGCGCTGAAACAAGGGCAGAAACTGCACATCACTTTTGCCGACGGCGAAACCGACGTGCGCGTGACCAAAGAGCAGGCGCAGGGCGAGTTGTTTGACTGACGCAATAAAGGCCGTCTGAAACTTTATGCGATTGAAGTGAAACTATGTTTGCCTGTTAAAAATCCTTAACCTGCCAATGCGGTATAATGCCTCATCTGCACACGCAGCATATACGGAAACATTATGGACAACTCACAAAATACAGAAAATCCGATTCCTCCGCGTAACTCCATCCGCAAAAACAGCATTTACCTGCTGCCTAATTCCTTTACCATCGCCGCACTGTTTTGCGCCTTCTTCGCCATTACCCAGTCCATGCACGGACGTTATGAAACGGCGGCGATTGCAGTTTTCCTTTCCATGCTGCTCGACGGCATGGACGGACGCGTTGCGCGGCTGACCAACAGCCAAAGCGCGTTCGGCGAACAGCTCGACAGCCTTGCCGATATGGTCAGTTTCGGCGTGGCGCCTGCCCTGATTGCCTACAAATGGCAACTTTGGCAGTTTGGCAAAATCGGCTATTCCGTCGCCTTTATCTACTGCGCCTGCGCCGCCCTGCGTTTGGCACTGTTCAACACGCTTATCGGCAAAGTCGATAAACGCTGGTTTATCGGCGTGCCCAGCCCGACCGCCGCTGCGTTGATTGTCGGCCTGATTTGGGTCAACCACAGCGTTGAACGCTTCCCCAACGTGCATTGGTGGGCATTGGGTATCACCCTGTTTGCCGGCATTTCCATGATTGTGCAGATTCCGTTTTGGAGCTTCAAAGAAATCAATATCCGCCGCCAAGTGCCGTTTATGGGCATGGTATTGGCCGTATTGATTTTGCTTTTGATTAATTGGGAACCTTCGCTCGTCCTCTTCTTGTTTTTCTTCGGTTACAGCCTGTCCGGTTATGTGATGGCAGTCATCCGTTGGTTTAAAAAACGCCATAAAACACACAAACACGACAAGGCCGTCTGAAATGTGGTCTTGGGACATCATCCTTGCCCTGCTCGCCGTCGGCAGCGCGGCGGGCTTTATTGCCGGACTATTCGGCGTAGGCGGCGGTACGTTGATTGTTCCCGTTGTCTTATGGGCATTGCAACTGCAAGGCATAGGCAGCCACCCCTATGCCCAGCATCTTGCCATCGGCACTTCCTTTGCCGTCATGGTATTTACCACCTTCTCCAGTATGTACGCCCAACATAAAAAGCACGCCATCGATTGGGCGACCGTCCGCCGAATGACGCCGGGCATGATACTCGGCGTACTCCTCGGCGCGGCAACGGCAAAATATATGCCGACGCTGGCTTTGCAGGTTTTCTTTATTGCATTTCTTGCCTTTATCGCACTCAAAACCCTACTCGATTCCAGACCCACACCTTCACGCACCCTGCCCTCCCTCCCCGGCCTGACAGCCGTGGGCACGCTTTTTGGTGCGGCTTCAAGCTGGGTCGGTATCGGTGGCGGTTCTTTATCCGTTCCATTTCTGCTGTATTGCAACTTTCCGGCACACCGCGCCATCGGCACATCTTCAGGTCTGGCATGGCCGATTGCAGTTGCCGGCACCATCGGCTATTTTGCCAACGGTTTGCATATTGCCAACCTGCCTGAAGGCGCGGCAGGCTTTATCTATCTTCCGGCCGTTGCCATATTGAGCGTTGCCACCATCCTCTTTGCTCCACTTGGCGTAAAGACGGCGCACAAGCTGCCCGCCCGAAAACTCAAAATCGCCTTCGGTATTATGTTGCTGCTGATTGCCGCCAAGATGGCTTGGAATTTGATACATTAAATCTTTCTTGTGAAAAGGCCGTCTGAAAATCTTTCAGACGGCCTTTTTAATTGCAAAACAACAAATTTTTACCTTACCCGATTTGCCCCATTGCAAATACAGCTAAGCGCCATATCGCCCATCCTGCCACCAACAATCCGGCGCACAAACGAACCATGCGTTTTTGCAGAAAGGTTTTCAACTGCGCTGCAAATATGCCCATCGCGAGCAGGTTCGGCAATGTCCCCAATGCAAACGCCAGCATATACAGCCCACCATGCAAAGCATTGCCGCTGCCCAAAGCATACAAAGACGCGCTGTACACCAAACCGCAAGGCAGCCAGCCCCAAAGCACGCCCACGCCGAAACAGGCAGGCACTGATTTAATCGGCAGCAATTTGTTCAGCAAAGGATTCAGGCGTTTCCAGATCGGTTTGCCGATGCCTTCGATTTTGGTTGCAGCAGTTGAAATACCGGCAAGATACAGACCAAGCAAAAGCAGCAAGATATTGGCGGCAATATACAAACCGTTTTGAACCGCGCGCGTATCGTCCAAGGAAATGCCGACCTGCCCGACCAAGCCGACCAATAGACCAATGACGACATAGCTGCTGATGCGCCCCAAGTTCAACAATACAATCAGCCCGATTCGGTTTAAATGTGGCGGCAGCTGCAAAGCAAATGCGCTGCTCAATCCGCCGCACATACCGACACAATGCGTTCCGCCAAAAAAGCCGAGCAGAAAAAGAGTAAGAAATGTGATTTCTTGATTCATGGTTTTTAATGATTCAAACGAATGGATGAGGCCGTCTGAAACTTTTCAGACGGCCCTAAGAATGCAGGACAGGCTTTTCCGCCCACCCTCTTCACGCTTTAGAAAAGCAATTAACTGCGCGCGCGTACGTCAAATGCCTGACGCAAACCTTCGCCGATCATGACCAGCAAAAGCAGCATTACCGTCAGCGTAGCAACGGCAGACAGACCGATCCACCACGCGTCCAAGTTGTCTTTGCCTTGCGCCAACAACTCGCCCAAACTTGCCTGTGAGGCAGGTACGCCCAAGCCCAAGAAGTCCAAACTGGTCAGGGCGAGTACCGCACCGGAAATACGGAAAGGCAGGAAGGCCAATACCGGCGTCAAGCTGTTGGGCAGGATATGGCGCCACATGATTTCACGGTTGCCCACGCCCATCGCGCGCGCCGCCAAAACGTAATCGGTCTGACGGTTTTTCAAAAACTCGGCGCGGACATAGTCGGACAAGCCCATCCAGCCGAAAAGCGACAGCAACACCAGCAAAATCAACAGCCCCGGATTAAAGAACGAAGACAGGATAATCAAGAGGTACAGCTCCGGCATACCGCCCCAAACCTCGATAAAACGCTGCATCAGAAGGTCGGTTTTACCGCCGAAATAACCCTGCACCGCGCCTGCAACCACGCCGATTACGGTAGTCACCACAGTCAACACCAAGGCAAACAACAGCGAATCACGGAAACCGTAAACCAAGCGCGCCAACAGGTCGCGGCCGCGGTCGTCCGTTCCCAAGATATGCCGTTCGGACGGTTTGGCCGGATCGGGGGCCGTATCGAAATCGTTCAAGGTATCGGCATCGTAAGGATTGGGCAGATACAGTGCGAAATTGCCGTCTGAAGTAATGTTGTGGCGGATAAGCGGATCCAAATAATCCGCCGGCGTATCGAAATCGCCGCCAAATGTGGTTTCGTTATATTCGTTTACTAAGGGGAAGAAATACTCGCCCTGATAGCGTATCCACAAAGGTTTGTCGTTGCTCCACAAAGGCGCAAGCAAAGTGACGACAAACAAAACGGCCAAAATCCGCAAAGCCAACCAACCGCGCTTATGCTGCTTAAAGGCTTGCCAAGTAGGGTTTGAAGTAGATTTTTTCTTTTTCATGGTTCGAAACATTCTTTAATAATGGATTGAAGATATTTTCAGACGGCCTTATTTCTGTCCGCCAAAGTGAATGCGCGGATCGACCCACGAATAAGAAATATCCGACACCAATTTAGCCAACAACCCCATCAGCGTGAACACATACAGCGTACCCATTACGACAGGATAATCACGTTTCATCACTGCCTCGTAAGACAACAAACCCAATCCATCCAGCGAGAACAGCGTTTCAATCAACAGGCTTCCGGTAAAGAATGCGCCGATAAATGCGGCCGGGAAACCGGTAATCAAAGGAATCATGGCGTTGCGGAAAATATGTTTCCACAAAATCTGTTTCTCAGGCAAGCCCTTGGCTCGCGCGGTATAAACATATTGACGGCGGATTTCTTCAAGGAACACGTTTTTTGTCAATACGGTCATCACCGCCAAATTGCCTGCCACAGAAGCGGTAATCGGCAAGGCCATATGCCACAGATAATCTTTGACTTTACCGGCCCAAGAGAGCGTATCGAAATCATCGCCGACCAAACCGCCCTGCGGAAACCAGGCAAAAAAGCTGCCGCCGCCAAACAACACCAGCAACACCAAACCCAATACAAACGGCGGTACGGTATAGCCGACCAAAATGATCATGCCCGTAATCGTATCGAAACGGCTGCCATCCCTAACCGCCTTGGCAATACCCAACGGAATACATATCAAATAAGTCAGGAAAAACGTCCACAAACCCAAACTCATCGATACCGGCATTTTTTCTTTCACCAATTCAAACACAGTTTGGTGATGGAAAAAGCTCTCGCCCAAATCGAAACGGGCGAATTTCCATACCATATCGGCAAAACGCGTCAAAGGCGGCTTGTCGAAACCGTATAAAGCATTCAGCGCGGCCAAATCCTCCGCACTGATACGGTTGCCGTTTTTGGCCAAAGTTCCGGGCATACTGTGTCCCGCCGTCTCGCCGCCAACCGCGCCCTGCGTCAGCTGCTGAACCATCTGCTCCACCGGGCCGCCGGGAACAAACTGAATCACGGCGAAGGTAATCGCCAAAATCCCCAACAACGTGGGAATCAAAAGGAGCAAACGATGAAAGATATAACGCCACATGGTTAAGTGTTCCTCTATTTTTTGATTTGAAGGCCGTCTGAAACCGCTGACTTCAGACGGCATATAGTAACGGATTAATAAGCGTTTGGCCGATGATTTACTTCTCCAACGCCTCCTGCAGTTTCTTCTCAATCAAATCCGCGTCAAACGATTTGGCAATCAGCTCAAAGCGGGAATCGCGGCGCCATGAAACTTGGTTTGCACCCCATTGACCGTCCACCCAGTTCAGCCATACCCATGTACCGAGCACTTGAAACACGCCTTTGGCACGCACGAGGCCGTCTGTAAATTTAGGCAGGTCGTTAAAGAAATCAGTCAGTTTTTCGCCGTCGAAATCACGCCCGGCAGGGAAAGTGAAACCTTGAGACTGGAAGCCCATGGTGTTGTCAGGCAGGGCTTTGAGGCGGTAGCGTGATTTTTCGACCACGGGAATATCAAGCCACTGGATGTCGAGTTGCGCATTTTGGACTTCAACCACTTTGGATTTGGGCGGGAACAGCTTGGCCGCTTTATCATGAAATTCGGCCAGTTGCTCCGGCGTGCACAAGTCGGTTTTGCTGGCAACCAATACGTCGCAAATGCCGATTTGGTCTTTATACAAAGCTTGTTGCGCGTAATCGGGATTAATGAATTGGCGCGGATCGACAACGGTAAAGACCGCGCCGATTTCCAACATACTGTCGAGCGGTTTGGCTTTCAGTTCGTCGATAACGCTGGCAGCGTGCGCCAGGCCGCTGGCTTCAATCATCAAGCGGTCGGGTTGGGCATCGCGCAGCATCTTTTGTACGGTCGTACCCATTTGCGCGCCGGCAGTACAGCACAAACAGCCGCCGGCGATTTCAGCTACGGGAATACCGTTGTCGCTCAAGACGGCGCCGTCAATGCCGATTTCGCCAAATTCGTTGACGATGATGACCCATTTTTCATTCGGGTCTTTTTGCGCCATCAGACTTTTGAGTGCAGTGGTTTTGCCTGTTCCGAGGAAGCCTGAAATCAGGTGGACTTTAGTCTTTTTTACTTCTGACATTTTTTACAAATTCCTGTTAAAACAACATGTTCTTCTTTTAATGAGAAACCGGTTTCGGCCACGCCTGCACGCAATGCCGACCATTCTTGGCTCAAGGTCTGCTCATCCGCCGTACCGCATTCGGTGCAGACCAAAATAAACGCGCTGTGGTGCGCCTCTGTTTCTTCGTGGTCGTGGCAATGGTCGTTGCACTCGTGCTGCGCGTGGCTGCACAAAATATAGCCGTTGACCGCCGCCACTTTGTGCAAAACGCCCTGCTCCGCCCAAAAATCAAGGGCGCGGTAGGCCGTCGGCGGCGCAACCACGCCCTCGCTTTGCTGCTGCATCTGCGACAGAACGTTGTAGGCTTTAATCACACCGCTTTGTTTCAAAACAATATCAAGCACTTGCTCGCGCAAAGCGGTTACCTGCACACCATCGCGCTGCGCTTGTTCTAAGATTTTTTGTTTGATTGCGTTCATAACTGAAACAGCCTTTCAGACGGCCTTGTTAATAAAAAATTACATTATAACGTGTTTGTTCAATTTCAGATAACAAAGAGGCCGTCTGAAATGTTCAGACGGCCTGATGCCGATTACTTAAATCAAGATTTAATTTTTCCAAACAAAGACATACTTTGTTTTTCAAACGTTTCTGCCTTCACTGGAGCAGGCGCGTCACGGTAAACTTTCATGCCTGCAAAGGTCTGGGCAACCGGCATGATTTCGATGGAATTGACGTTCATCCGCGCAGGACGTTGATAGAGCCATAAAGCGGTATCGGCAATATCTTGCGGCTGGATAAACTCGACATTCTCATAAACCTCGGCCGCACGCTGATCGTCACCTTTGAAACGGACGTTGGAAAACTCGGTATCGCCGCACAAGCCCGGTTCGATATTGGTAATGCGGATGTTTTTGTCTGCCAATTCGGCGCGCAGGTTCATACTGAATTGGCGCACAAAAGCCTTGGTCGCGCCATAGACATTACTGCCTGAATAAGCATAACTGCCGGCAATCGAACCCAAATTGATGATGTAGCCCTGTTTGCGCGCTACCATTTGCGGCAAAATCTGGCGGGTCAGAAAAGTCAGGCCGATGATATTGGTTTGAATCATGGTTTCCCAATCGCCAAAATCGGCTTTATCAGCGGAATCCAGACCTAAAGCCAAACCGGCATTGTTGATCAGGCAATCAATTTCAGCTAAATGCTCGGGCAGACTGTTCAAAGCGTTTTGAATCGACTCCGTACGAGAAACATCCATTTCCAAAGGGTAAAACTGCTCGCCCAATTCCTCTGCCAACTGCTGCAATTTGTCTTCGCGCCGTGCCGCGCCAATGACATGATAGCCTGCCGCAACAAAAGTGCGGCACATTGCCGCGCCGAATCCTGCCGATGCCCCGGTAATCAAAATTGCCATATCGTTTCCTTTCTGTACTCGTTTCAGACTTGGGTTTAAGGTATGATAACGCCTTATCAGACGGCCTAAGCGTTTGGCCGGCTGATTTTAAATTTAACGATAATCATATCATCACAATAGGACACACTCCATATGAAAACCCGTTTTCTCCCTGTTGCTTTGGCAGCAGTGGCGCTTACCCTTTCCGCCTGCGGCGGCAGCGGTGCGCCTTCCCAGCCTAAAGGTCCGATTTCCGAAGACCGTACGGCCGCGTTCAAATCCATGATGCCCGAGTTTACCCGCATGGGCAAAATGGTCAAAGACGAAGAGCCTTACGACGTAGAAAAATTCAAACAAGCCGCCGCAACCTTCGCCGAAAACAGCAAAAAACCGTTCACCTTGTTTGAATCCGACCCTCAAGGCAACGGCCGCGCCCTGCCTGCCATCTGGACAGACACGGCAACCTTCAAAGCCGAAGAAGAAAAATTTGCCGCTGCGGTTGAAAAACTCAACGCCGCCGCCCAAACCGGCAAGCTGGAAGAAATCAAAGCCGCTTACGGCGAAACCGGTGCAACCTGTAAATCCTGCCACGACACATTCCGCGGTCCGGAATAGGCTTAAAACAATAAAGGCCGTCTGAAATATCATTTTCAGACGGCCTTTTCTTCAACTGACTTCGAATCTTTCTATATCAACTTTATATTTTGCATTTCATGTTTTTTTACCGGTTTCATTTGAAACCGACGGCTCAATTCACATAGCGCAATCAAATTTTCTTCTTCCGGCTGTTTAAATTCAATTAAATCTCCCTTCTTCTCAACCACCCAAATTCAAATTCAGACCTGCTTTATCTTTTCAGCCAGATTAATCATATGCGGGTGGATTATCTTCTAAAACAAAATTTTACTTTATTTTTTAATAAATAAAAACCATTATTAAAATATTTGTAAAGTTTAATAATATGTTATAAAGTAGCGGCTTCGTTTCTGAGGTAACTATCATGAATCCGAATTTCAAATTAAATCTACTAACATTATCTTTACTGGCTATAACCAGTATCGCACACGCAGAAGACGAGGTTTCAACTCAAGAGCTTGATGAAATTCAAGTCAAAGGCAAACACATTGCCAAAGAGAAAAAAGTTTTTACCGAAGGCCAAGCCAAAAGTTCGCGTGAACGCATTTATCAATCCAGCGAAAACATTGATACCATCGTTCGGAGCATGCCCGGCGTTTTTACCCAACAAGACAAGGGATCGGGGGTATTGGCGGTCAATATCCGTGGCGATAGCGGTTTGGGACGTGTCAATACGATGGTTGACGGCGTAACCCAAACCTTCTATTCCACTTCTGCCGATGCCGGACGCAGCGGCAGCTCCTCGCAATTCGGTACGGCACTGGATCCCAATTTTATTGCCGGCGTCGATGTAACCAAAGGCAGTTTCTCGGGTGCCAACGGCATCAATACCTTATCCGGTACAGCCAATTTCCGTACTTTACGAGTAGACGATGTGGTACACGGAAACAATACCTTCGGCCTCTTAACCAAAGGATTGACCGGCACAAACAGCACCAAAAGCAACTTTATGGCAACCGGAGCGGTACAAAAATGGTTTGACAGCGGTGCACGCCTTGGCGCGTTATATGGTTACAGCCACCGTAATGTCGAGCAAAACTATAAAGTGGGCGGCGGCGGTCAGCGTATCGGCAATTTTGGCGAAGAATATTTGGACCGTAAAAAACAAGAATATTTTGAAAGCAACTTATTAAAATTCGACCAGGAACAAAATCTCTGGGTTCGTGACTTTTCCAAGCGCAATGCGGTCGGTAAAAGCTATTGGGACTACCCTTTCTCCAAAAAATATAACGATCCTGAAGTTTTGCAAAGAGATTATGTCGATGACTTGGAAAGAAGCTGGAAAGAGAATTTGGCACCGCAATGGGACCTGACTCCAATCGACCCAACCAGCCTGCAACAACGCTCAAACAGCCATTTGGTCAAAGTAGAATACGAAAACGACAACAACAAGCTGGACCTTCAGCTTCGTACCATGAACAACCGTATCGGCAGCCGCAAAGTAGAAAACCGCAACTACCAAGCCAATTACAATTTAAACATTGGCGATTATGTCGATTTAAACGTATTGGCCGCCCATAATCTGGGAAAACAAAAATATCCGAAAAACTCACGTTTTTCAGGATGGGGACTGCTTGATTATTTGGAAACCAAAAACACAGCCAATCTTTTGGATATCAACAACAGCTTTTCTTTCAAACTTCCCCAAAAAACAGATTTAAAAGCTACTGTGGGTTTCAATTTCTTTAAAAACCAATACAGTAAAAACCGCTTTCCGGAAGAGCTGAGCCTGTTTTACGACGGCCCGGATCAAGATGCCGGCCTGTACAGCTTTTTAGGCCGCTTCAAAGGAGACAAAGGAATATTTCCCCAAAAATCAACGATATTGCAACCTTCAGGCCAGCAAAAATTCAATACGTTCTATTTTGATACTTCCTTGAAAAAAGGCATTTATCAATTGAATTACAGCGCCAATATGGTTAACTACCGCTACAAGGGCGAATATACCGACTACTTCAATACCCAAGAAGACTTTAAAAAAGCATTTGGAGAAGATTCCGAAATTTATAAACAGCATTGCACGCCAAGCTGCGACCTTTACGAACCGGTTTATACCAAATCCGGTAAAAAGCATGCGGTAAACCATTCGGTAGCATTAAACATCAATGTCAACGACTACTTTATGCCGTTTATCAGCTATTCGCGCACGCATAGAATGCCGAATATTCAAGAAATGTATTTTTCACAAATCGGCGACTCGGGCGTCAATACAGCCCTCAAGCCGGAACAGGCCAATACTTACCAAATAGGCTTCAATACCTTCAAAAAAGGGATTTTCAAGCCGGACGATGTATTGGGTTTCAAACTGGTCGCCTATCGCAGCAGGATCAACAACTATATCCACAATGTTTATGGCAAATGGTGGGATTTGGATAAAGCACCCAGCTGGGTAACCAGTACCGGCTTGCAATACTCCATCCAACATCGAAACTATGCCAAACCTGTCCATAAAAATGGTTTGGAAGTGGAAATGAACTATGATTTCGGCCGCTTTTTTACAACCCTGTCTTACGCCTATCAAAAAACCAACCAGCCGACCAATTATAGCGATGCCAGCGAATCGCCCCGCAACTCTTCTAAAGAAGACCAAATCAAACAAGGCTACGGCTTAAGCAAAATTTCCCGCCTGCCCCGAGATTACGGTCGGTTTGAATTAGGGTCCCGATGGTTGGGCAACAAATTGACCATCGGCGGCATTATGCGCTATTACGGCAAAAGTACACGGGCGACGACTGAGGAGGAATTTGTTGATGGTACAACCGGCGCCAATACCTACTCTTCACACCAAATGGGCAGAAGGGTGATCAAAAAAACAGAAAGCATCAACAGACAGCCGATGATTTTTGATTTCTATGCCAATTATGAACCGAAGAAAAACCTTATCCTTCGTTTCGACATTCAAAATGCGTTCAATAAACGCTATATCGACCCTTTGGATGCTGCAAACGATGCCGCAACCCAGCGCTATTTCAGCGTATTTGAAAGAAAAGGCGGTTTAGATGATGAGGAAGTCGAATGTGATGCCAACGGTTTATGCAATGGCAAATATGGCGGCACGACACGCTCCGTCTTGAACAACTACGCGCGCGGCAGGACTTTGCTGTTTACCATCAGTTATAAGTTCTAAACCTATCTATCAGTATTCTTAATATTTCACTGATTAAAAAGCCGACAAACACAATGTTTGCCGGCTTTTTTCAATATATTCTCAAAATTTTCTTCATCTATACACAACAAAAAACCTGCCCTTTCGGGCAGGTTTTCAATAATGACGGATTACAGGCCGCTCAGACGGGCAGTATCGTGTGCAATCATCAATTCTTCGTTGGTAGGAATCACAACGGCAACAGCTTTGCTGTCGGCAGTGGTGATCACACCAGCATTACCGAAGCGGGCTTTCAGGTTGGCTTCTTGGTCAATGTGCAGACCGAGGAAACCCAAGTAGCCCAATACACGTTCGCGGATGATGTCGGAGTTTTCGCCGATACCGCCGGTAAAGACCAATGCGTCCAAACCGCCTGCCGCTACTGTCATGCTGCCGATGTATTTAGCCAAGCGGTAGATGAACATTTCCAGGGCCAGTTTGGCACCCGGATGACCTTTGGCAGCTTCTTCTTCGATGGTACGGCAGTCGTTGGACAAACCGGAGATACCGAGCAGGCCGGATTTTTTGTTCAGCATTTCGGTAATTTGGGAAATGGTCATGTTGGCGTTTTCAGCCAAGAAACTGAAAACTGAAGGGTCGATATCGCCGCTGCGGGTACCCATTACCAAACCTTCCAGCGGAGTCAGGCCCATGCTGGTATCTTTACATTCGCCGTTGGCAACTGCCGCAATAGATGCACCGTTACCCAAGTGGGCAATAACCATGCGCAAATCTTTTTTGTCTTTACCGAGGAAACGGGCGGTTTCATCAGAAACGTAGCGGTAGCTGGTACCGTGCGCGCCGTAGCGACGCAAGCCGTATTTTTCATACAATTCATGTGGAACAGCGTAGGTGTAGGCATGTTCCGGCATGGTTTGGTGGAAGGCGGTGTCGAATACGACAACGTTAGGCAAACCTTTGAAAATGCTTTGTGCGGCACGCAGACCCAAGAGGTGCGCAGGGTTGTGCAGCGGAGCGAGCGGAATACATTTTTCGATGCCAGCGATAACTTCGTCGTCAACGAGGATGGATTCGCTGTACAACTCGCCGCCGCTGACGACGCGGTGACCGATGGCGCCGATGCGGCTGTCGAGACCGTGGGCTTTGAGTTCTTCCATCAGGGCTTCAACTGCGCCGGTGTGGTCGGGCTTGGCAGACAGGTCGACTTTGTGTTTTTCGCCGTTGAATTTGAAGGTGATGTAGGCATCAGGCAAATTGAGCTTTTCTGCCAGGCAGCTCAGCAATACTTCGCCGCTGTCGTTATCCAATACGGCACCTTTGAGGGAAGAGCTACCGCAGTTCAAAACCAAGATTAATTTTTGTGACATTTTTATGCTCCTTGAGGTTTCAGACGGCATTTTTTGTCGGGGCCTTACTGCTGCTCCGGCTATGTTGCACCCCTTGTGGGACGTAGTGGGTAGCGGTCTGAACAGATTAACAAAGTAAACGGCCCATTCTATCAAAAAATGTAATCGGCTGCTTGACTTAATATTTGATGTAAAATGGACGGAATTTTATTTTAGGCCGTCTGAAAAAATGACGGCGGTTTTGAAGATTTACCGATATGCATTATTTCAGTATCCACACTCAAGACGGCGAACACGCCGGATTTTTTATTATGTTGGCAGATGATGAGTCGCAAAATCCGCCGCAAAGCGGACGCTTCGCAATCAAGCTGCAAAGCGAAGATGCAGCCGAAGCGGCGGTATTGTCGCCTTTTGAGCAAACCGATATCCCGCAATACTGGCGCGTGGTTAAAGACCGTATCGAATTGTTTTTTGACGATAAAAATATCGGTGCGTTGCGCAACGAATACCTGACCATCAGCGGCAAAACCTTTATCCTGACCGATTTGACCGGAGCGATGTAATGGAAAGTATGTTTATCCTTGTCCCCATCAGCATTATTTTGGCCTTTATCATCGGCTGGTTTTTCTGGTGGTCGGGTAAAAACGGACAGTTTGACGACCTTGAAGGACCTGCGCACCGCATTTTGATGGACGACGATTCCACTGAAAAACTGATCGAAAAAGACGAAGACAAAGAATCCAAACAATGAGCCTTAAAAAAGACAATCTGAATTTCCACACGACCCGCCGTTTTGCGCCGCTCTTTGGGACGCAGTTTTTGGGCGCGTTGAACGATAATATGTTCAAAACCGCATTATTCGTGATGATCAGTTTTTACGGTTTGGGTAAAAACGACTTTCTGCCGCCCAGCCAAATGCTGAATTTGGGCGCAATGCTGTTTATTCTGCCCTACTTCCTGTTTTCCGCGCTGTCAGGACAGCTGAGCAACAAATTTGATAAAGCAGTTTTGGCGCGCTGGATCAAGCTGTTGGAAATCATCATCATGGCAGTGGCGGCGTATGGCTTCTACATCCAATCCGCGCCTTTGCTTTTAATCTGCCTGTTTTGCATGGGCACACAATCGACCTTGTTCGGCCCGCTGAAATACGCGATTTTGCCCGATTACCTCAACGACAAAGAGCTAATTATGGGCAACAGCCTGATTGAATCGGGTACGTTTATCGCCATTTTGCTCGGCCAGATTTTGGGCACGGCAGTCGCAGGCGTTCCGCCGTATATTGTCGGCGGTTTGGTGTTATTGGTCGCTATCGGCGGCACGATGACCAGCCTGTTTATGCCGTCTGTACCCGCTAAAATGCCGGACACAAAAATCGAATGGAACATCATCAAAGGCACGAATTCACTGATTCGTGAAGCGGCAGCCAATCGTCCCGTATTCACGTCCATCATCGGTATTTCATGGTTTTGGTTTATCGGCTCGGTTTATACCACCCAACTGCCGACGTTCACGCAAATCCATTTGGGCGGCAACGATAATGTGTTCAACCTGATGTTGGCGCTGTTCTCCATCGGTATCGCCATCGGCTCGGTATTATGCGCCAAACTCAGCCATGAACGCCTGATTTTGGGCTTAGTTACCATCGGCACTCTGGGGCTGACGGTCTGTGGATTATTGCTGGTGTGGCTGACCCAAGGCCAACGCTTTACCGAATTAAACGGCATTATTTGGTTTTTATCGCAAGCCCAAACGTATCCGATTATGCTCGTCATGTCGGCCATCGGCTTTTTCGGCGGCTTCTTCTCCGTACCGCTCTACACTTGGCTGCAAACTGCCAGCAGCGAAACCTTCCGCGCCCATGCCGTCGCTGCCAACAACATCATCAACGGCGTGTTTATGGTGTCGGCCGCCATTTTGAGCGCGGTTTTGCTGATGTTGTTTGACAGCATCACGCTGCTGTATTTGATTGTTGCCGTGGGTAATCTTCCGTTGATTGTTTACCTCATCAAACGGGAACCAAAATTTATCGGGGATTTGACCGCTTTATTGAAAATCAGCAAATAAGGCCGTCTGAAATATATCCCCACCATGCACATTTTCACTGTTCAATCGCGTGGACAGCTTGTGCATAAATCAGATTACTGTCTGATTTAAAATTAAAAAACACATCTGCCTAAATTTTAAGCACAACTTTACTCCCAAACAAAATGCACATTTTCCCCAAACAAGCGTGTGCAAAGGCTGTTAATAAGTAAGCTTAATAATTGATATTTCAAAATAAATTAATATTTGATTAATTTTTAGGCAGTTTATTAAAGGCCGTCTGAAACCTTTTTCAGACAGCCTGAGAGTATAATAACTACCTACCTAATAGTTCCCAAACGATATGATTTATCCATGGCATGAAACACAATGGCAACAGCTCGCCGCCCATTGGCAAAACCGTCCCAACACCTGGCTGTTTACCGGCAAAGAAAATACCGGCAAAACCAAGTTTGCCCGCTTTGTCGCGCAGGCATTGCTGTGCGAATCGCCCAAGTCCGGCCATGAACCCTGCGGCGAGTGCGCTTCGTGTCATTTGTTCAGCCAAAACACGCATCCCGACTTTTACGAACTCACGCCGGAAATGCCCGAAGGCGAGGCAACGGGGCGCAAACTCCTACAAATCAAAATCGATGCCGTGCGCGATATTGTGGAAAACATTTACCTGACTGCTGTCCGAGGCGGCCTGCGCGTGGTATTGGTACATCCAGCGGAAAGCATGAATACACAGGCGGCAAACGGTTTGTTAAAAGCTTTGGAAGAGCCGCCGCAACACGTTGTTTTCCTGCTCGTTACCCATGCACGAGACAAACTCCTGCCTACCATCAAAAGCCGTTGCCGCCAGATGGTGCTGCCCTCGCCTACCCATGAACAGGCTGCGGCATACTTGCGCCAACAGGGCGTGGAAAATGCCGAAGCCTTGTTGGCGTTTCACAGCGGCGCGCCTTTATTCACGCCGACTCCCGAATTGGACGCATTACGCGAAGAGTTGCTGACGCTGCTGGCTGCCCCGCGCCTGTTGGCCATACTCGACTACGCCGCCGCGTTCGACAAACAAAAACAACCGCTGGCCGTTTTCATCAACTGGTTGCAAAAGTGGCTGATGGATGTCGGCTTGGCACAACAAAGCATGGCGCCGCTTTATTATCCGCACCATACCCAAGCCCTGCTTCAGACGGCCTCTAAAACCGATTCACGCAAGCTGTTTGCCCTATTGGGCCGTCTGAACGCGCTCAACCCTTACGGATACCATACCTTGAGTGTTAAAATGCAGCTTGAGTATCTGCTTATCGAATATTTAGATTTTTGGCAAAACAAACTCTAACAGGTAATAAATGATGAATAAAAAAGACATTCCGGCGAAGATGTTGGCTTTGCAACTCAAAGACCCCAATCTGTTGTACAACTGCTATATGCCGTTTTTAGAACACGGGGGTCTGTTCGTACCGACCGATGACGTTTTCTCCCTAGGCGAAGACATCCTCTTGGCCGTAGAAATCGCCGACTACCCCAAACGCTTCCTGCCAACCAAAGTCGTTTGGATCAATCCGGCGCGCACTTCAGCCCACCGCCCCAAAGGCGTGGGTCTTGCATTCTCCGAACACGAAAGCTGCCTGCAGGCAAAAAACCTGATCGAAGCCGAGCTTGGTCCACGCCTGCGCAGCGACCGCACTACTTTTACCCTGTAATACCATGTATTTAATCGATTCACATTGCCATCTCAACTTTGACGGCTTAAAAGACCGCCTACCCGAAGTCTTTGCCAATATGGAAGCGCAAAGCATCAAACAGGCGCTTGCCATCAGCGTCAGCAAACAAAGTTTTGCCGAAGTCTTCGACATTGCTCAGGCAAACGACCACATTTACTGCACCATCGGCATACATCCCGACAGCCAAGAAGCAGAAGAATTTACCATTGCCGAAATGGTAGAAGCGGCCAAACATCCCAAAATCGTCGGTATCGGCGAAACCGGTTTGGACTATTACTGGTGCAAAGGCGATTTGTCATGGCAGCATCAACGCTTTGCCGACCATATCCAAGCCGCCAACGAAAGCGGCCTACCCGTTATCGTCCACACGCGCGATGCGGCCGAAGACACATTGCGGATTTTGAAAGAGTGCCACACTAATTCCGGCGTGATTCACTGCTTCTCTGAAGACGTCGCTTTTGCCAAAGCCGCTTTGGATTTGGGGTTATACATTTCCTTCTCCGGCATTGTGACGTTTAAAAACGCACCGCTGATACAGGAAGCCGCCAAATACGTCCCTGCCGATAGAATCTTGGTAGAAACCGATGCGCCTTTCCTCGCTCCGGTTCCCAAACGCGGCAAACAAAACGAACCTTCCTACGTCCGCTATACGGCCGAGTTCTTAGCCAATCTGCGTGGCGAGAGCTTGGAAACATTGGCACAAAACACCAGCGACAATTTCTATCGCCTGTTTAAGAAAGTACCCGATGGCCGTCTGAACAACGGTTAAGTCTAGAGCTTCTACCAGCGACTCTGCCAATCTGTCATCCGGGTTCTACGTCAAACATAGCAGTAAACTCGAAATGACCCGAGACAGAAACGCAATCGGCTTGCGCTATCTTCCGAACGGCAGACTTTTAAAGAATGGGAATATTCCCATCAACACAATAAATAAGTTTAAATTCAAAATATTGCTTTCCTAAGCCCAGCAAAGCTCAAGGCCGTCTGAAAGTATTTTCAGACGGCCTCTTGCTTATTTTACCGATAGGATGTAAAACCTATCCTTCGAAATAAACGGTTCATCAAAACCGTACATCAATCGACACAATATGGACACAAACTCCGAAATGCACACCCACCCTAATTTTTACGCTATGCTGACTGCAGCCTGCCAAAAAAACGGTAAAGGCACGGTCATTTTCAACGACAAAGAAAAAATCAGCTATTCCTCCCTCAAACGCGAAGTAGAAACCGTCGCCGCCTATCTACAACACCAAGGCATACAATATGGCGACAAGGTTGCCCTTGTCGTTTCCAACTCTCCCGAATTTATTGCCGCCTATTTCGCCATTACTTCCATCGGCGCGGTAGCCGTCCCACTCAACGTCTTTTTGAAAAGCGAAGAATTTTCCTACATCCTCAATGACTGCGGCGCACGCTTCATGTTCGCATCCGCGCCGTTGGCCAAAGAACTCAAAAACATCAAAGCCAAAACCAAAGTCAATAAAATCATCTGGATTGGCGAAACCAACGCCGCCAGTGGCGATGACAGCTATTTCGATGCCGCGCGTACATTCCCCGGCAAGCCGAATCTGAGCCTCCAGCCGTCCGTCAACGATTTGGCGCACATTATCTACACCTCCGGCACAACCGGCCATCCCAAAGGCGCATTAATCAGTTACAGCAACCTGTTTTCCAACCTTTCAGGCATCGAACAAATTTTCCAAATCTCGCAAAAAGACCGCTTCGTCGTCTTCTTGCCCATGTTCCACAGCTTTACGCTGACTGCCATGGTTTTGCTGCCGATATCTCAAGCCTGCTCGATTATTTTGGTCAAATCCGTCTTCCCATTCTCCAACGTGTTGAAACAGGTTTTGCTCAAACGCGCTACCATTTTCCTCGGCGTACCGGCTATTTACACTGCCATGAGCAAAGCCAAAATCCCTTGGTATTTCAGATGGTTCAATCGCGTCCGTCTGTTTATCAGCGGCGGCGCGCCTCTGGCCGGACAAACCATTGACGACTTCAAAGCCAAATTCCCACGTGCCAAATTGCTGGAAGGCTACGGCTTGAGCGAATGCTCGCCCGTTGTGGCCGTCAATACGCCCGAACGTCAAAAAACCGCCAGCGTCGGCGTCGCCCTGCCCGGCTTGACCGTGAAAGCCGTCGATGACGAATTGATCGAAGTGCCGCGCGGTGAAGTGGGCGAACTCATCATCAAAGGCGGCTCGGTTATGCAGGGCTACCTCAATATGCCTGACGCCACAGATGAAACCATCGTCAACGGTTGGCTGAAAACCGGCGACTTCGTCACCATAGACGAAGACGGCTTCATCTTCATCGTCGACCGCAAAAAAGACCTGATTATCTCCAAAGGCCAAAACGTCTATCCGCGCGAAATCGAAGAAGCCATCTACAAACTCGAAGCCGTGGAAGCCGCCGCCGTAATCGGCGTAAAAGACCAATACGCCGATGAAGAAATCATTGCCTTTATCCAACTCAAAGAAGGCATGAAACTGGAAGAAGCCGAAGTCCGCAGCCACCTGCGCGGCCTGTTGGCAAACTTTAAAATCCCCAAACAAATCATCTTCCAAGACGAGCTGCCGCGCAATGCGACCGGCAAAGTGTTAAAACGCAAACTCAAAGAACAGTTTCAAGACTAAACTGCTGTTTCAGACGGCCTCTTGATTCATGCAGGCCGTCTGAAAACCTGTCATCAACAAACTTTTCAGACGGCCACGACCATGACGACACCTATACTCGAAATCGAAAACCTAAACGGCTCCTTTCCGAGCAAGCAAGTCCTGCACGATATCAACTTGACCTTGCAACCCGGCCGCAAGCTGGCATTGGTCGGCGAGAGCGGCAGCGGCAAAACCGTATTGTCGCAAGGCATTATGCGCCTGAATCCGATGGTTACCTTTGAAGGCAGTCTGAAATATTGCGGAACCGATCTACTGACCCAGCCCGAACGTGCCCTGCAAAAACTGCGCGGCCGCGAAATCGGCATGGTGTTTCAAGAACCCATGACCGCCCTCAACCCCGTCATGCGCGTCGGCGAACAAATCGCCGAAGTCCTGTCCCTGCATTTGGGTTTGGATAAAAAACAGGCATGGGCGCGCGCTATCGAACTCCTGGACGAAACCGGCATCCACCAGCCCGAGCAAAAAGCCCAGGCTTATCCGTTCCAGCTTTCCGGCGGCCAACGCCAGCGTGCCATGATTGCCATGGCCGTATCCGCCCAGCCCAAGCTCCTGATTGCCGACGAACCGACCACCGCTTTGGACGTTGCCGTCCAAGCCCAAATCCTCGATCTTCTCTCACGCCTGCAGGAAGAACACGGCATGACTATGCTCTACATTACGCACGACTTAAACCTTGTGCGCCGTTTTGCCGATGATGTCGCCGTTATGCGTAATGGCCGCATTCTCGAAACCGGCAAAGCAGCCGAAGTCTTCGCCAATCCGCAGCACGAATACACCAAAATGCTGCTCAACGCCGGCACAACGCGCCGAGTGGCTCCATTGCCTGAAAACCCTGCCACCGTCCTTAAGGCCGAACAAATCGCCTTCTCCGTCAAAGAATCAGACGGCTGGTTTAAAAAACGCGACAAAACCATTCTTAACCCCGTTTCTTTCGATCTCAAATCGGGGGAAACATTGGGCATCATCGGCGAAAGTGGCTGCGGCAAAACCACGCTGGCCAAAGCCGTTATGCACCTTATCGATTCCGAAGGCAGCCTGAACATCAACGGCGAGCCATGGCGACATGAATTGCGCCGCGAAATCCAAATGGTGTTCCAAGACCCGTTCGGCGCATTCAATCCGCGCATGAACGTCTTTGATACCGTTTCCGAAGCCTTGCGCGTTCACGAGCCTAGTATGCCGCGCGAAGAAATGCGCCGCCGCGTTCAAGAAGTCCTCAAACAAGTCGGTCTGCCCGAAGACGCACTCGAACGCTATCCGCACGCATTCTCCGGCGGCCAGCGCCAACGCCTCGCCATCGCCCGCGCCATCATTGTCCGCCCGAAAATCCTCGTATTGGACGAACCAACCAGCGCGCTTGATGTCCAATGGCAACAACAAATCCTTGAATTGCTCAGCGGCCTGCAAAAAGAATACGGCCTCGCCTTCATCATCATCAGCCACGACCTCGCCGTCATCCGCGCCATTTCCCACCGTGTGATGGTGTTGAAAGACGGCAAAATCGTTGAAGAAGGCGAATGTGAAAACGTGTTTGCCAATCCAAGCAGCGACTACACGCGCCATTTGATTGCACACTCCGGCCACATGGTTCAAGAGGCCGTCTGAATCTTTAAAGATTACGATAGACGCATTTCAAAAAAACTATTACCGGGTGGCGGCACTTGAAATTTTCCCTGTCTGCCACTATTCTGAACAACATATTTATTAATCCCGATTTAGAAGGAAACAAACATGAGTAGCGAATTGATTATCCACGCCAGCGATGCCAGCTTCGAACAAGACGTTTTGAAATCCGACGTACCTGTACTGCTGGACTTTTGGGCACCATGGTGCGGCCCTTGCAAAATGATTGCCCCAATCTTGGACGACATCGCCTCCGAATTCCAAGGCCGTCTGAAAGTCGTTAAAATCAATATCGACGACAATGAAGTCACTCCTGCCAAATTCGGCGTTCGCGGCATCCCTACCCTGATGGTGTTCAAAAACGGCAAAAACGTTGCAACTAAAGTCGGCGCATTGGCTAAAGGCCAACTGACTGCATTCGTTGAAGCTTCTATCGCTTAAGGCTTTAAGCATATAAAAAGGCCGTCTGAAAACAATTTTCAGACGGCCTTTTTTGTATTCATTAAGCAGCCAATGGTTTCAAAATCAGGCTGGCATTTTCAGCCTTCACTTTAAACAGCAAATCAATATTCGGATGTTTGCCCGGATTGGCTTCGGCATCAGCAACATGCTCGGCAAACCATGCCAGGCCGCGTTCTGCCGCCGCTGCGTCAAGTTTACCATCAAACTCTTGCGCCAAAGCATGGTAAAGTTTGAGCGAGCCTTGTTTGCCGGGCGCATTGGGAATGTGATGAACCACATTGCCCTCTTTATCAAGAATATCCAAGCCGCTCAAATGGTCGATGGCAGGCATGGTGGCCAGATTATCTTGGAAGCTCATGATTGTCCTTTCTGATGTGGGTTTTAAAGCAAACCATATAACAAGGCCGTCTGAAAGTTTAGGTTTGACACTTTTCAGACGGCCTTAAACATTTCAATTAACGTGTACCGAAAATCTTATCGCCGGCATCGCCCAAGCCTGGGATGATGTAGCCGTGTTCGTTCAAGTGGCTGTCAAGCGCGGCAGTGTAGATGGTTACATCAGGATGCGCCTCGTTGACGGCTTTCACGCCTTCCGGCGCGGCAACCAATACCAATGCTTTGATGTTACGGCAACCTTTAGCTTTCAAAAGGTCGATGGTGGCAACCATAGAGCCGCCGGTCGCCAACATTGGGTCGATAATCAGCGCGGGACGTTCGTCCATGCTGTCGACAAATTTTTCAAAATAAGAAACCGGTTTCAAAGTTTCTTCATCGCGCTGCAAGCCGACAACGCTGATTTTGGCAGTCGGAATCAGGTCGAGTACGCCGTCGAGCATACCCAAACCGGCACGCAAAATCGGGACGACGGTCAGCGTTTTGCCTTTGATGCGGTCGCCTTCAATAGAGCCGCACCAGCCGTCAATAATATATTTTTCAATTTCAAAATCACGGCTGGCCTCATATGCCATCAGACGTGCCAACTCGGTGGTAAGCGTGCGGAATTTGTAAGTGCTGCAATCCGCTTCACGCATCAGCGTGAGTTTGTGGCGGACTAAAGGGTGGTTGATAACGGTAACGTTCATGTTGATTTTCCGAATTGCGTTGATGGAGGGGGATTATACTTTTTTTCGCATGGCGCGCAAAGTGCGTATTCATGCGAAAGGCCGTCTGAATCAGGGTTTCAGACGGCCTTTGTCAACAATTTTACATTACGGAATATTGTGGATAATTAAGCTTTCAGCAATTCTTGCAGTTCGCCGGCTTCGTACATTTCCATCAAAATGTCAGAGCCGCCGACAAATTCGCCGTTAACGTACAGTTGAGGAATGGTCGGCCAGTCGCTGTATTCTTTAATGCCTTGGCGTACAGCATCGTTTTCCAATACGTTGACGGTTACATAGTCGGTGCAACCTGCCGCATTCAGGATTTGTACGGCACGGGAAGAGAAGCCGCATTGCGGGAATTGCTTCGTGCCTTTCATGAACAATACGACGCGGTGGGTGGTTACGACTTCTTTGATTTGATCGTGGATAGAGGACATGGTGTGTTCCTTTTACTAAATCGGTTGTTCGGGGAAAATCAAATTTCCCGCCATTATACGCAAATTGATGAAGTTGAGGGGCGTTTATCAACGTCGGATCTGACCGTTGCCGTTGATGTAGAACTTGGTCGAAGTCAGCGCTTCCAAACCCATCGGGCCGCGGGCGTGCATTTTTTGGGTGGAAATCCCGATTTCCGCGCCCAATCCGAAAACAAAGCCGTCGGTAAACCGAGTGGATGCATTGACATAAACCGCCGCCGCATCAATGCTTTCTTGGAAAAACTCGGCATGGGCAATGCTTTGGGTCACAATCGCTTCCGAGTGATGCGTCGTATGGCCGTTAATCCAATCGACGGCTTCTTCCACTGTTTTCACTATTTTGACCGACATAATATAGTCAAGAAACTCGGTACTGTAATCTTCCTCGGTTGCCAAAACAGCATTTTTAAACATACGCAGTGCTTCCTGATCGGCTCTAAATTCGACCGGATGCACTTTGGCAACGGCTTCTTCCAGTTTGGGCAAAAACGCCTCCGCTATCTTTTCATGAACAACCAAAGATTCAGCGGCATTACACACGCTTGGGCGCTGCATTTTGGCATTCACGACGATATCGACCGCCATCTCCAAATCGGCACTGTCATCTACATAAATATGGCAATTACCGACTCCGGTTTCAATGACGGGAACTTTCGATTTCTCTTTCACCGTCTGAATCAAGCGCGCGCCGCCTCGCGGAATCAGCACATCAATATAATCGACTGCCTGCATCAATTCCTCGGCAGCAGCATGACTGGTATCTTCGACCAGCTGCACCACATCGGCATCCATTCCCGCTTTTACCAAAGTCTGCCTGATGACGGCAATCAATGCGGTATTTGAATAGATCGCGTCGCGACCTCCACGCAAAATAATGGCATTGCCGGTTTTAAAGGCCAGAGAGAACGCATCGACCGAAACATTCGGGCGGCTTTCAAAAATCATGGCAATCACGCCCAAAGGCACGCGTTTTTGAACAATCTTCAAGCCGTCCAGATTGGTATAACCGCGGACAACCTGCCCAATCGGGTCCTGCAAATCGGCAACCTGCTCAACACCTTCCGCAATGCCTTTGATGCGTTCATGATTCAAGCGCAGCCTGTCGAGCATAATGTCCGAAATGCCGTTTTCTTTTGCAGCGACCAAATCGCGGGCATTTTCCGCCAAAATCATCTCAGCCTGTTCAACCAAAGCCGCCGCAACCTGACGCAGCAGATTGTTTTTTTCCACGCTTCCCAAGCTGATTAACGTTTTACTGGCTTTTTGGGCATTCTTGCCCATCTGTTCGATATAGCTCATCAAACCTCCCTATTTCTCTTGTGCAAACCACGTTCCGATAGGCGCGCCATCTAAAACCTGAAGGATATCGCGCGGATTGGCGCTGTTCATCAACACCATCTGGCTGTGATGTTCAAACATCATCTGCGCGCTCTTAATCTTACTGAGCATGCCGCCCGTACCAAATTTACTGCCCGATCCGCCGGCAGAAGCAATAATTTCCTCGGTAATATCGGCAACATGGCTGCGCAGCTTGGCATCGGCGTGAACAGCCGGATTTTTATCAAACAAACCGTCAATGTCGGACAACATAATCAGCAAATCGGCTTTAACGATTTTCGCCACGACTGCCGACAACCGGTCGTTATCGCCAAATTTGGTCGCATGGTCCATCTCATCCACGCTGACCGCGTCGTTCTCATTGACAATAGGGATGACGCCGATGGAAAGCAGGGATTCAAAAGCATTGGTAACGTTTGCCAAACTTTCTGGATATTCGACCACATCACGCGTCAGCAGGATTTGCGATACCGTCATCCGATAATGGGAAAAAATCTGCGAATAAAGGCTCATCATGGCCACTTGGCCGACGCTGGAAACAGCCTGCTGCTGAGCCATTTCCGCCGGACGTTTTTCCATATTGAGGACATTCAGCCCAAAGCCCATCGCGCCGGAAGACACCAGCACAATTTCTTTGCCCTTACTGACCAAGCTGGAAATGACAAAAGCCAGTTGGTCGATTTTTGCCAAATTGATTTTGCCGTTTGGCAACACCAAAGAACTGGTTCCAATCTTAATGACAATGCGTTTTACTGCTTCAAAATCTCGTTTCATTATTCTCCTCTGCTTTCTATTTTTATGATTGCATGCGGCATTATTTCAGCCAAACGTATCTACATCATAACTGCGAAGCAATAGAAAATACAGACAAAATTAAAAAATGCCTCCTTTTAAAACCGTATTTTCAGCTTTTATTCGAATCCGTTAACAACAAAATAAAAGGCCGTCTGAAACCCTATTTCAGGTTTCAGACGGCCTTTTACCGATTATTGAAACTCTAGCCTGTCACGATAAATACAGACCGTTCCCTACAAAAGCTTATTGGTGTTCAGAAATAATTTTCAGCATTTGCGCCAATACTTTAGGATTGGCCGCAACGATGTCGCCGCTTTCCAACCAGCCTTCATTACCGGACATATCGGTAACGATACCGCCTGCTTCTTGGACAATCAATGCACCGGCGGCAATATCCCAAGGTTTGAGGTTGAACTCGAAGAAACCGTCCAAACGGCCGGCCGCAACGGCACACAAATCCAAAGAAGCCGCGCCTTCACGACGGCCGCCGGCGGTTTTTGACAAGAAATCTTTTAAAATTGCCAGATACTTGTCCATCATGCTTTGATCGACAACAGGGAAGCCGGTACCGATCAGGCAGCGGTTCAATTCGATGCGGTTGGAAACGCGGATGCGGCGGTCATTGAGCAACGCACCTTTGCCGCGGGAAGCCATGTATACATCGTTGCGCTCAGGTGCGTACACCAAAGCTTCTTGCAACACGCCTTTATGCAGGAGTGCCATAGAGATGGCGTATTGAGGATGGCCGTGGAGGAAGTTGGTTGTGCCGTCGAGCGGATCAATAATCCATTCGTACTCGGCGGTGGCTTTACCGTGGGAGCCGCCTTCTTCGCAAGTGATTTTGTGGTGAGGATAGGCTTCTTTGAGCGCTTCCACCAAAATCATCTCGGAACTGCGGTCAACATCGGAAACGAAGTCGTTGAATGCTTTGCTGTCTACTTTGACGGCATCCAGATTGCCGGCGGCGCGAATCATCATTTGCCCTGCTTTACGGGCGGCTTTGAAAGCGGTATTTAAAAACGGATTCATGGTTTTCTTCCTAATTCAGGTAAAATACGCCCTAATGCGCCGAACATGGCACATAAGAGGCTGTTAATCGTTTCCGATGCTGTTAAAGAACATTTCAGACGGCATGGAAAAAGGCCGTCTGAAAACAAAAAGATGGCGCATTATACCTGATTCCCGAACAAACAGAAAACAAAACATGACTTCCGAAAAACCCGCACTGCCCGCTTATCTGGACAACATCCGCATCATCCTCACGCGTACCAGCCATCCTGCCAATATCGGCTCCGCCGCGCGCGCCATGAAAACAATGGGCCTGCACAAATTGACCATCGTCGCCCCCAATCTGATGGCAACGCCGATGACGGAGAATCCGCCCGTGTTCGATCCGGAGCATCCGCAATCGTTTACATTACCGGAAGAAAGTTTCATCCTCGCTTCCGGCGCGGCAGACGTTTTGGAAAATGCTACCATTGTCGCTTCTTTGGACGAAGCCCTTGCCGACACCACCATCGCCTGCGCCCTGACCAGCCGCCGCCGAGAAATCACCGCGCCGCTGCAAACCCCGCGCGATTTGGTGCCCGAATTACTGCAGGCCGCCAACCGCGGCGAGAAAGTGGCACTGGTTTTCGGCAACGAAACTTTCGGCTTGAGCATCGAAGAAGTCCAAGCCTGCAACCGACTGATGACCATCAACGGCAATCCCGACTATTTCTCGCTCAACCTTGCCCAAGCCGTGCAGGTTGTGTGCTACGAAATCTTCAGCCAAACCGATTCGCCCATGACCCACCTGCAACAGGAAGACCACGCCGCAACCCACGAGCAAATCAAAGGCATGGTCGCTCACATGGAAAGCGTGATGAACGACATCGGCTTTTTCAACCGCCGCAACGGCGAGCGCCTGATGCGCCGTATGCAGAGCCTGTTCGGCCGCGCCAACACGCAAACCGAAGACATCGACATCCTGCGCGGTTTTTTCAATACCGTCAGCCACCGTATCCATAAAAAAGACTGATTGAGGCCGTCTGAAAACATTACAAGCTTTTTCAGACGGCATGACTGATATTCGGATAAGCATGAATTACGCCCTAGACGCATTATGGTGGAAACTCACCAGCCAACCTGTCCGCGACCTCGCCTCACTGCTGACTGCGCCGCCTTTGTGGCAAAGCGGTTGCGAATTGAGCGTGCGCGAACTATTGGGGAAACACGGTTTCCGTTACCTTTTGGCATTGGATGCCGATCCCGCGCCGCTGACGGATTACCTTGCCCAACGCGCCCCATTCGGACACCGTCTCGGCATTTATGCCGAAGAGTTGCTGGCTTTTTGGTTTGCCAACGCGCCGCACGCCAAACTGCATGCCTACAACCTGCCCGTTTTTTCAGACGGCCAAACTTTGGGGGCTGCGGATTTTGTCGTTTCCCTCAACCAACAGCCCTACCATATCGAGCTGGCGTGCAAATACTACGGCGGAGACCAAGTGCAAAACCTGCGCGGCCTCAATCCTAAAGACACGCTGACGGACAAAGCCGCCAAATTGGTACAGCAATCCCAGCTGCTGCATACGCCGCAAGGCAAAGCAACCTTAACCGCACAAGGTCTGCCGGAAAATCCACTTCCTGCTTCCATCGTGCGCGGCATCGGATTTTTTCCACAAGGTTTCAATGCTTTTGAGCCGCCACTTAACCCATACGGCTGGCGCGGCATCTATATACAAGACTGGGCGGAATATACGTTTGAACGCCAAGAAGCCCGCTACCATCTGCTCGACCGCATGGCCTACCTCGCCCCTGCGCGAGTTGCCGAAACTGAAACATTGAGCGAAACCGAAATCCGCCGTATCGACCAAGGCTTGATTGCCGTTTTGGAATTACGGCCGGACGGCTTTTGGCACGAAATCGAACGCATCATGAAGGCCGTCTGAAACCCTTTACTAACTTTAAGAGAAACCCATTACATTATGAACGCCGCACAACTCGACCATACTGCCAAAGTTTTGGCTGAAATGCTGACTTTCAAACAGCCTTCCGATGCTGTCCTCTCCGCCTATTTCCGCGAACACAAAAAGCTCGGCCGCCAAGACCGCCACGAAATCGCCGAAACCGCCTTTGCCGCGTTGCGACACTATCAAAAAATCAGTACCGCCCTGCGCCGTCCGCACGCGCAGCCGCGCAAAGCCGCTCTCGCCGCAATGGTTCTCGGCAGAAGTACCAACATCAGCCAAATCAAAGACCTGCTTGATGAAGAAGAAACAGAGTTCCTCGGCAATTTGAAAGCCCGTAAAACCGAGTTTTCAGACGGCCTGAATACCGCCGCAGAATTGCCGCAATGGCTGGTGGAACAACTGCAACGGCATTGGAGCGAAGAAGAAATCCTCGCCTTCGGCCGCAGCATCAACCAACCTGCCCCGCTCGACATCCGCGTTAATACTTTGAAAAGCAAACGAGATAAAGTATTGCCATTGTTGCAGGCTGAAAGTTCCGATGCAGAGGCAACGCCTTATTCGCCCTGGGGCATCCGCCTGAAAAACAAAATCGCGCTTAACAAACACGAACTGTTTTTGGACGGCACGCTGGAAGTCCAAGACGAAGGCAGCCAGCTGCTTGCCTTATTGGTGGGTGCAAAACGCGGCGAAATCATTGTCGATTTCTGTGCCGGCGCCGGCGGTAAAACCTTGGCTGTCGGCGCGCAAATGGCCAACAAAGGCAGAATCTACGCCTTCGACATCGCCGAAAAACGCCTTGCCAACCTCAAACCGCGCATGACCCGCGCCGGACTGACCAACATCCACCCCGAACGCATCAGCAGCGAACACGATACCCGTATTGCCCGACTGGCAGGCAAAGCCGACCGCGTGTTGGTGGACGCGCCCTGCTCCGGCTTAGGCACGCTGCGCCGCAATCCCGACCTCAAATACCGCCAATCCGCCGAGACCGTGGCCAACCTTTTGGAACAGCAACACAGCATCCTCGATGCCGCATCCAAACTGGTGAAACCGCAAGGCCGCTTGGTGTACGCCACTTGCAGCGTGTTACCGGAAGAAAACGAGCTGCAAGTCGAACGTTTTCTGTCCGAACATCCCGAATTTGAACTCGTCAACTGCGCCGAACTGCTGCAAAGCCTGAAGGTCGATTTGGATACCGGAAAATACCTGCGCCTCAACTCAGGAGAACACCAAACCGACGGCTTCTTTGCCGCTGTATTGCAACGCAAGGATTAAGGTTGAAAAAGGCCGTCTGAAATCCTTTCAGACGGCCTTTTTGATAGATTTTTTACATTAAAATCATTAGATACGATAGTCGCGCTTTGCAATAATATACTTTAAGGCATGTATCTCGACCTTTCATCAGAATATTGTGAAAAGCTGGAAAAAATGCTTTATGCTTTGTAAATGTATGTGTTCTCGTTCAAAATTCGCCCGGTCATGCCTCAGGCGATATCCGATACAGACAACGATAATATATAAATCATTTGGTTAAAAATCATGTCGCATATTTATTCTTCACCCACAAAGCCCCGTTTATTGTCATCAGCCGTTGCCCTCGCCTGTTGTCTGTTGCCGTTTCAGACGGCCTCTGCATACAGCCTGCAAGACATCCTCAGGGACGCTTTAATCAGCGACCCGATTGTGCGTGAAGCCAAAGCCACTCAAGAAGCTGCGCAAAGCACGACCAAAGCCACGCGTGCGCGCCATTATCCTGTCGTTACCCTGACCGGCACGAAAGTGCTGGCGCAACACAATAAATACAACAGCAACGACATGGATGACGGTATCGGCGTGCGCGGCAGCGTGAACATCTACTCATGGGGTGCGATTGAAGCCGCCGTCCGCCGCGACCGCAGCCGCGAAGAATACTATCAACACAAATACACCGAAAGCCAAGAGCAGCTGGGCAGCGATATCGGCCGCCTCTACCTGAGCGCATTGCGTGCAAAAGAAACCCTGATCCTCAACGAACAGACTTTGGCGCGCCACAACAACCTCTTAAAAGACTTGGACACCATCGTCAAATATGATGCCGGCCGCCGTTCTGAGCTGATTGAAGCGCGCGCGCGCCAACTACAAGTGGCAAACATCATTGCCCAACAACGCCGCACCATGGATTTGGCACTGAGCCGCCTGTCCCGCTATACCTCGCGCCAGCTGACTGCCAACGACTTGGAAGATCCGTTTAAAAACGACACGGCGAAATCCATCACTGAACGCTTCAACAATCCCAACCGCAACAATAATCCGTCCTATCAGGCGCAATTGGCCGAGCGCGACAGCGTCCGTGCCGATTTGGACGCCTCCAAAGCCGAACGCCTGCCTGCCCTCAATTTGGAAGGCAGTGCAACGCGCAACACCAGACAGCTTTATTTAAACGTTGCATGGAATGTGTTGGATATTGCCGCACGACACAATGTAGAGCGCAATGCCAAATCATTGATTGCCGCAGAAGCCAAGTCCGAACAAATCCTGCGCGACATGAACGAACGCGTTCAAACTTCCGCCATCGATATGCAGGAAAGCGAACAGCGTACCGCGCTGACGGCGCAACACATCGCCGCCCAAAAAGAAGTCATCAAAGTGTACGAATTGCAGTTTAAAATCGCCCGACGTACGCTGACCGACGTTTTGAGCGCATACAGCGAGTTATCCTCCATCGAACAGGATTACGTTGCCGCCCGCAACGATTTCCGTGATGCGGCGCTCGACTATTTAAATACCCAGGCCAAAATCTCCGCCTGGGTCGGTTTGGCACAAAAATAAAGCCATATCCGCCGGTTAAACCAAAAACATTACGCGAAAAAATATGAAAGCCATCATTGAACATATCGTTTTAGTGACCCGCCTTTTGGGTGCGCCCGTATCCGAAGCCGCTTTGTCCGCCGAAGTCGTGCGCGACAAAAAGCTCAAGGTCAACTATCACTCACTGGTCGAAGTCCTGCGCAGCCACGGCTTTGAAAACACCTTATCCAAACGCAATTTGGAAGACATCCCCTCGCTCGCCGTGCCGGTCATGATTATCCTGCACAACGAAGAGGCCGCGGTCATTACCAAAATCGAAGGCTCCGGCCAAGAGCGCAAATACCATATCCGCCAGGTTGACGGTTTGGAACAGGAACTCAGCCACGAGCAGCTTTCCGGCCTGTATTTAGGCTACTGCTGGTTTATCAAACCCAAAATGGCTACCGATATGCGCTCGGAGCTGCCTGAATACCATTTGCCCAAAGCATGGTTTTGGAAAGTCATTTGGCGTTTCCGCAGCTACTACTACCAAGTCATCTTGGCCACCATCATCATCAACTTCCTTGCACTCGTCAGCTCTCTGTATGTGATGAATGTGTACGACCGCGTGATTCCCAACCAAGCCTATGAAACCTTATGGGTATTGAGTATCGGCGTGGTATTGGCGATTTTGTTTGAGTTTGCCGCCAAGATGATCCGCGGCCACTTAACCGATATTGCCGGTAAGAAAGCCGACCTGATCATCAGCTCCGCTTTATTCCGCCGCGTGATGGCATTGCGTCTGGCAGACCGTCCCGCTTCTTCCGGTTCATACGCCAGCAACCTGCGCGAATTTGAAGCCGTGCGCGAGTTCATGACCAGTGCCAGCTTGTTGACTATTGTCGACTTGCCTTTCCTGTTGCTGTTTATCTTCGTGATTTCCATGGTCGGCGGCAAACTGGCACTCGTTCCCTTGACCATCATTCCGATTGTCGTGATTGTCGGTTTTGTCGTACAACGCCCACTCTCTCGCCACATCAACGAATCAATGAAAGAAGGTTCGCAACGCTCCGGCCTTGCCGTTGAAGCCATCGAAGGCATCGAAACCCTGAAAACCAACAACGCCACATCTTGGGCGCAACAACGTTGGGATGAATACACCGCCAAAACTTCTGCTTCTTCCATCAAAGTCAAGGACACCAGCAACTTCATGGTCAACTTCGCCGTTGCCATGCAGCAGCTCAATACTGTCTTTTTGGTCGTTGTCGGTACCTATCTAATTCATGCCGACAACCATGCGGAACGAATTACCATGGGTGCTTTGATTGCCTCCGTGATTCTGTCCGGCCGCGCCTTGGCGCCGTTGGCACAAATCGCTGGTTTGGCCACCCGCTTCCAACAGGCCAAACTTGCCCTCAAAGGCGTAAACGACATCGTTACCCGCCCTATCGAGCGCAATCCGGAACGCAAATACATTACTTTGGACAACGTTCAAGGCAGCATTACCTTTGAAAACGTATCGTTCAAATATCAAGCCGACAACAACAGCGCCGTCGAAGATTTGCGCCTGACCATCAAACCGGGTGAAAAAGTCGGTATTTTGGGTCGTATCGGCAGCGGTAAAAGCACCATGCTCAAACTGGCCAGCGGTCTGTACGACACTGAAAAAGGCAACGTTACCCTTGACGGCGTCGATATGCGCCAGCTTGACCCCAACTTCCTGCGCGATCAAGTCCTGCTGTTGAGCCAATCGCCACGCCTGTTCCTCGGCACATTGCGTGAAAACATGGACTTGGCGCGTACCGGCAGCTACTCTACCGACCAAGACTTACTGACTGCGCTCAACCGCTTCGGCCTCGACAAAATCATCCGCAACCATCCGCGCGGTTTGGATATGCCTCTGGGTGAAGACGGCTTAGGCTTGTCCGGCGGTCAAAAACAAATCATCGCTCTGGCGCGTATGACCTTGCGCAACCCGAAAGTCGTCTTGCTGGACGAGCCGACCACCAGCCTGGACCAAGCCACTGAGCGTATGGCACTCAATGCCATCGCCCAATGGGGTCGCAACCGCACCATGCTTTTGGTAACCCACCGTCCGCAAGTGCTGCAAATCGTCAACCGCATCATTGTGATGGACAATGGTAAAGTCGTAATGGACGGTCCGCGCGACCTGGTATTGCAAAAACTCATGCAAAACGAACAGGCCAAAGCAGCCAACGTCAAACAACAACAGCAACAAGCTGCCGCCGCCAAACAGCAACAACAAGCTGCCACAGCCCCTCAATCGGCAGCACAATAAAGCAAAAGGCCGTCTGAAACCTACTTACTCTTTCAGACGGCCTGCACTAATGGTTAAAATCCACCAAACACAATAAAGATACACGATTATGAGCCGCGAAAACAACGTCAAATCCAAAGACCTACACCTCATCAACGACCTCAATGCCGCCCTTCAAAAAGAAAAACACAGCGGCCAATTTTGGGTCATCATCCTATTCTTCCTTTTCCTGGTTGTCTTCGTCGTCTGGGCATACAACAGTCCTGTCGAAGAAGTGACCCGCGGCAACGGCAATATCATTCCCAGCAGCCGTGAGCAAGTCATCCAAAGCCTCGACCCCGGCATCGTAACCGAAATCATGGTTAAAGAAGGCGACATGGTCGAGAAAGATCAGATTCTGATGAAACTCGACGACACGCGCAGCTCCGCCGTTTTACGAGAAAGCGAAGCCAAAGTCGAAAACCTCGAAGCCACCGTTGCCCGACTTAAAGCCGAGGCCTACGGCACCAAGCTCTCCTTCCCTGACAGCGTGGGCCCTGAGCTTCGCCGTCGCGAAATCGCCGCCTACAAAGCACGCCGTCAAGCCATGACCGACGCCGTCAGCGGCCTCTCCCAAAGCAAGGCCGCGCTTGACCGCGAAATCGCCATTACCGCACCTATGGTTGCCGAAGGCGTGGTTTCCGAAGTCGAACTTTTAAGAATGCGCCGTGATTCTGCAGATTTGGCCACCCAAATCTCCGAACGCCGCAACCGCTACAAAGCCGATGCCAACAACGAACTCTTGCAAGCCGAATCCGAGCTGGCGCAATCCAAAGAAAACGTTGCCATGCGTGCCGACCCGGTTGAACGCTCGCAAATCCGCGCGCCTATGCGCGGCATCGTCAAAGGCATAAAAGTCACCACCATCGGCGGCGTTGTGAACGCAGGCGAAGACATCATGCAAATCGTCCCGGTTGACGACAAACTGCTGGTCGAAGCCTATATCCGTCCGCAAGACATCGCCTTTATCCGCGCAGGCCAACCTGCATTGGTTAAAGTCAGCGCCTACGACTACTCCATCTACGGCGGTTTGGAAGGCAAAGTTACCCTCGTTGGTGCCGATACCGTCAGCAACTCCATGCAAAACCGTGCCAACGACCTGAAACTCGACCCGAACCAAGTCTATTACCGTGTTCTCGTCCAAACCGAAAACAACTCCCTGAAAGACAAAAACGGCAAACCTATGCCGATTATTCCGGGCATGGTTGCAACGGTGGACATCAAAACCGGTGAAAAAACCATCTTCCAATACCTGATCAAACCGATTACGCGTATGAAACAAGCGTTGAGCGAACGCTAGATAAAACGATAAAAGGCCGTCTGAACGTTTTCAGACGGCCTTTGGTTTATGTTTTAAATGCCTGTTTATCCGGCAGATAAATTACTTCTCCTTAAAAATAGCTCCGACAAACGTCCTTTTCGGATTGCCGCGCTCAACTTGATAGAGTTGCGCGTGCTGCTCCTGCGCAAAATTTCCTACCTGTCCGGCATGATGCTCCGCCAACTTTTGCGCCAATAACATGACCGCCAATTTTTTATTGGCATGCTGGCTGCGTTCGCTCTCGACCCGCACGGAAATGCCGCTTTCTTTATGGGTAGCACGGACGGCGCTTTCGGTTTTATTGACGTGTTGCCCACCCTTACCGCCCGAACGGCAGGTTTGAAACTCGATTCCGTTTTCAGACGGCATTTCATACATCTGCGGCATATCGGGCAAGCGGAAAACGCCTATATACCAATTTTTGCGTGGATGTTTCGGGCGGACAGGGCTGGGGCATATCCATTGGAGCGTCCCCTGCCAAGTTTGTGCCAAACTTTCGGCTTGCTGCCCTTCCAATTTGAGCGTTGCCGACAAAATGCCGTGCTTATCGGCGGTTTCGGTAACAAGTTCGACATCAATGCCTTTGGCTTGGGCTTCGGCAAGCAGCTTGCCCAAGACGAAACGGGCAAATATACGGCACTCTGCCGGCCCTTGCGCGGTGGAAATTTGCAGATAAACCGCTGGTGTATTCTGTTTCATCTTTACGCTCCACACTCGCCACGGGTTTTATAAGTCAAAACAGGCTTAAACCGCGCGACCAATTCAATCAAACCTGCATTTTTCATGGCGGCAATAACGCTGTCGATGCTTTTATAAGCCTGCGGCGCTTCTTCAAAAATCAAGGCCTTATCCTGACAAACGACTACGCTGCCAAACTCGGTCTGACGCAGGCTGTCGGTAGTATATTTGTGCGACAGCCTGCCTTTGCATTCGCCGCGCTGCCACTTCCGACCTGCGCCGTGAGCCAAGGTATTCAACGAAATTTGGCAATCTTCGGCAGGTCGGACCAGATAGCTGTAATCGCCGCGCGAGCCGGGTATCATGACCAAGCCTTTATCGGTGGGCGTTGCGCCTTTTCGGTGCAGCCAACCGGTTGTGCCGTCAATCTCGGTTTGTTCCAAAAAATTATGATGGACATCGAGCAGGCATATTCCTTCTGCGCGCCAACGGTCGAGCATTCTGGCCGCAATCAGACGACGGTTAAGGCTGGCAAATTCAAGGGCTGTTTGGTGTTCGGCAAGGTAGGCTGCTGCCGCTTCGCCCCCTTCTGCCAAACCTTGATGCCCAAAGGCGGCAATATGGCGTTGCAAAATCTGCTGGCCCAATCCGCGCGAACCGCTATGCACCAACAGTTGCAGATGGTTTTCATCAAAATCGGGGGGAAGTAGATCGGCGCGATAAACGGTATCAACGGTTTGCAACTCGGCAAAATGGTTGCCGCCGCCAATCGTACCTACGGCAAGGCCGTCTGAAAATTGGCGCATATCAACAGCGTCGCCTAATAAATCGACCTGTTCGTCTTTGTCCAACGGCATATCGATATTGCCCAGCTGTTTGGCGAGTTTGGCCGGTTTGAGTTTGGCTGCGCGCAAATTGGTCTGCCAAAACGCCATGCCGCAACCGATGTCATTCCCAATCAGGGCAGGATAAAAATGACGTTCGCTGAAAAATGCCGCGCCAATCGGATAACCGCGCCCTGCGTGTAAATCCGGCATTCCAGCAACGCGTAACATATGCGGTAATCGGGCGGTGGTTTCGAGCTGTGCGACAGCGTTGCCTTCAATCCATGTATTTGAATCGGCAATAATTTGAATATGATGGGGATAGTTGCCCATGTGTTTATGCTTTCTTTAAAACGGATAGAAACCGACAACTGATGACAATAGGTATCCACCGTCTGCGAAATGTTCAGACGGCCTGGTTTCTAGCCGATAATCGTAGGGAAAGCAGCCCG
Organism: Neisseria sp. P0019.S002; assembly: GCF_051957155.1. NCBI lineage: Bacteria > Pseudomonadati > Pseudomonadota > Betaproteobacteria > Neisseriales > Neisseriaceae > Neisseria > Neisseria sp. P0019.S002. The sequence continues at coordinate 306,525 of NZ_JBQCWS010000001.1, read as the reverse complement.
AAGCGGGCGACATGGAATGCGAAAAGCGTTATCCGAAAATCAGACCGACGCTTGGGCTGCAAAGAATGTGATTGAGCGGATTGAAGTATTACGTGTCATGGCTTGCTCCTTTCTTTGCATGAAAATATTAAAAACGTTCGGATTATAGAGTGTTCATTTCCAATCATGCAAACTTACTGACATCAATCTGCCAATAATGTTGCATAAATGGCAACTATTGAGAACATAATTTAGGCCGTCTGAAAACTTTTCAGACGGCCTTTGATACCCAATAATCCTTACAAAACAACGGTCGGATAAGAGCCGACAACTTTCACGAAGGAAGCGCGTTCGCCCAGTAGCTGCAAGGCTTTTTGAACATTTTCATCGCTTTGGTGGCCTTCGATATCGATGAAGAACAGGTATTCCCACAAAACCGATTTGCTTGGGCGGCTTTCAAATTTGGTCATGGAAATGCCCAACTCGGTGAAGGGTTGCAACAAAGAAGTAACGGCACCGGCACGGTTGGGTGCGGAGACGACCAAAGAAGTTTTGTCGTTGCCGCTGCGGCCGGTTTCTTGATGGCCCATCACCAAGAAGCGCGTGGTGTTGTTCGGTTCGTCTTCGATACACTCGGCGGCAAAGCTCAACTGATAAATTTCCGCGGCGATACGTCCGGCAATGGCGGCCACATTCGGGCTATCTGATTCGGCAACCAAACGCGCTGCTTCTGCATTGCTGGCTACGGCGATACGTTCGGCATTGGGCAGGTTGCGGCCGAGCCAGTCGTTGCATTGCGCCAAGGCTTGGGCATGGGCGAAAACTTTGGTAATGCCGCCGATTTCGTGGCTGTCTTTACGCAGCAGATTGTGATGAATACGGACAACCACTTCGCCACAGGCTTTCAACGCAGTTACGGCCAGCAAGTCCAAAGTGCGCCCCACCGAGCCTTCTGTCGAATTTTCTACCGGCGCCACCAAATAATCGGCTTGGCGCGTTTCGACTTGTTTGAAGCAGTTGTCGATGGTGGTACACGCCATGGTATGTGCGGCGTGGCCGAAATGTTTGATGGCGGCTTGCTGGGTAAATGTTCCCTTCGGGCCTAAATAGGCAATCGTCAACGGACGCTCCACTGCCAAACATTCGCTCATAATCTCGCGAAACAGCCGGGTGACCGATTCATCCGGCAAAGGGCCTCGGTTCAAATCCTGAATCCGGCGCAAAACGGCCACTTCCCGCTCAGGACGGTACACCGCGCCTGTCCCTTTCAATTCGCCGATAGCATGCGCATGACTGGCGCGCTCGTTGAGCAAACGGAGGATTTCCGCATCGATGCTGTCAATGGCATTGCGGTGCGGCAATAATTGTTCGTCTATGGATAAAGGCATAAGCTGTCTCGCAATTTTGTGAGGGATATTTTCATTTTAACATTAAAGGCCGTCTGAATTCCGTTTTCAGACGGCCTCAACACTATCTTTATCTAACTTTATCGTCTATCAGGTTTGCAAACGCCGCCAATTCCATCATAATTAAGCCTTTTGAACGACAAGGCCTATTCCATGCACTCAAACGGACTGTACACCCGTTTTCTGCCCGATGAAGAAGCAACCCTGAAACTGGGTGAAGAATGGAGCAAGCAGCTTTCCGCTCCGCTGACCATCTATCTTGAAGGCGGGCTGGGTGCAGGCAAAACCACGCTGACACGCGGGATTTTGCGCGGACTGGGACATACGGGCGCAGTCAAAAGCCCGACTTACACCATTGTCGAATCTTATCCGCTGGATACATTCACCCTCCACCATTTCGACCTCTACCGCTTTACCATGCCCGAGGAATGGGAAGATGCCGGTTTGGACGAATTGTTTGCGCCCGATAGCATCTGCTTCATCGAATGGCCGCAGCAAGGCGGGGAATTCACGCCTCCGGCAGACATTACCATTACATTGACGTACACCGATAAGGGCAGAACCTGCACCTTTTCCGCCCACACAAACCAAGGCCGAAAAAGTTTAGAATCATGGTCAAATTAACTAGAAGACACATTCTCCGTCAAGGCACAGGACTGTTTCTCACCCTCACGCCCGTTGGTGCCGCATTGGCCAAACCGGCCTCTCCTGCGCAATTCCTTGCCGTCCGCATTTGGCCGGCGAACGCCTACACACGCGTTACCCTTGAGAGCAACCACTCGATGAAATACCAACATTTTATGTTGGACAACCCCAGCCGGTTGGTCGTGGATATTCAAGGAGCGGAAATCAACAGCGTCCTGCAAGGCATTTCCAGCAAAGTGCTGTCTAACGATCCCTTTATCCGCAGCATTCGTGCCGGTCAAAATACGCCCAATACCGTGCGTATCGTCATCGACCTCAAACAAAGCACCCATCCGCAAGTCTTTGCGCTCGCCCCCGTCGGCAACTTCAGAAACCGCTTGGTTATCGACCTCTATCCGCACGGCGCAGATGCCAACGACCCGATGATGGCCTTGCTCAACGGCAATATTCCCAAACAACGTCAAAATACCAATATCGCATACGACACCCCTGCCCCTAAAAACAATCGCGGCAGCGGCGGAAACCGCCGTCCCGTGATTATGATCGACCCCGGTCACGGTGGCGAAGACCCCGGCGCAATCGGCCCGAGCGGTCTCAAAGAAAAAAACGTCGTACTCTCCATCGCACGCGAAACCAAAAAACACCTCGAAGCCTTGGGTTACAACGTATTTATGACGCGCAACGAAGACATCTTTATCCCATTGGGCGTACGCGTTGCCAAAGGCCGTGCGCGCAATGCCGACGTATTCGTATCCATCCACGCCGATGCCTTTACCAGCCCGTCCGCTCGCGGTACCGGCGTATATATGCTCAATACCAAAGGCGCAACCAGCTCGGCGGCAAAATTCCTTGCCCAAACCCAAAACAACGCCGATGCCATCGGCGGCGTACAAACCAGCGGCAACCCCAATGTCGACAACGCCATTTTGGACATGACCCAAACCGCGACCCTGCGCGACAGCCGCAAGCTCGGCCATTCTGTCCTGACCGAATTGGGCAGACTCAACCAATTACACAAAGGCCGCGTTGACGAAGCTAACTTTGCCGTCCTCCGCGCGCCGGATGTTCCGTCCATTTTGGTGGAAACCGCCTTCCTCTCTAACCCTACCGAAGAGCGGCTGCTCGGCAGCGAATCCTTCCGCCAACAATGCGCCCAAGCCATTGCCACCGGTATTCAAAAATACATCAATACCGCCGTTTTACGACGCAGTTAATGGCTTAATAAAACAAAGGCCGTCTGAAAATTTTTCAGACGGCCTTATCTTTTCAAGCAATCTATTTAACCGCACTTCCCTACCGCTGTCGGATACACCGATACTTTTGTCTGCGTCAATGCAAACAGGTTTTCCAACTGCATTTGCGCCTGACGGTTGGCATGTTCCAAAATCTCAGCCTTGCACGCGCTTTGCAATACCTGCCGTTTCGCCTCTTCCTGCACCGTCTTAAATACCGACTTATCCATAGGCAGCAAATTAAACGAGCCGGTCTGAATATCGTACACTTCGATATTTTCCAAATCCACGCTCAAGATTTCCACCGCCGGCAGGCTGATTAAGACCTTGTCGTCCACAATATTGACATTGTCCGCGCCTAATTTGTCCAAATCCAAACCGGCCAACACCTTACCGCGCACAATAAAAATACCGCTTTGCGAATCCTGCCACAGCCTGCGCCAATCCCCTTTTTTCTCCGTACGGATAATCGTATCGATATAAAATGCCGTACTTTCCAAGCGGTTCATCTGCTTAATCTGCATCAAAACCCCCTCACGGGACAAAACCTGATGTTCTTCGTTCTGACCATGCAGGGCATAAAACCAGCCGCCCACAGCCGTCAGCGCACACAACACCAGCACGACCAATCCGCGTCCAAGCATTTTCATTTCAAACATTCCCCATTAAAATAATCATCAAAACATTCCCCATATTCTCCCAAAACCGTCAATTTCAAGCCATACCCAGGCCGTCTGAAACAATAAATTTCATTACTAAAAAGTAATAAAAAAATCTCAACAAACAAAGTTTGCCTTTTGGTAAAGACAAGACTACAATCCATTACACACAATTCAATTTCATCTCATCATGAATACCACCGACCTGCGCCGCCACAACCTGCGGCAATGGATAACACAACACCACAACGGCCAGCAGACCAAGTTTGCCCAAGCCATCGCCATCAACCAAGGCGAGCTGTCCGCCCTGCTGAAAAACAAATCTTTCGGCGAGAAAAAAGCCCGAAAAATCGAGCAGGCAGCCAATATGCCCGATATGTGGCTGGATCAAGACCATCAAGACCGCCACGCCCCCACCATCAGCCAAGAAAGAAATACCATGTCCCATATCTCCACCATCCCCGAAATCCTAGCAGACATCAAAGCCGGCAAAATGGTCATCATCACCGATGCCGAAGACCGCGAAAACGAAGGCGACTTGCTGATGGCCGCCCAATTCGTTACCCCCGAAGCCATCAACTTCATGATCAAAAACGCACGCGGCCTGGTCTGCCTGCCGATGGACGGCGAAATGGTCGAAAAACTCGGCCTGCCCATGATGACCCAGAAAAACGGCGCGCAATACGGCACCAACTTTACCGTCTCCATCGAAGCCGCCCACGGCATTACCACTGGCATTTCCGCCGCCGACCGCGCCCTGACCATTCAAACCGCCGTTTCCCCATCCGCCAAACCCGAAGACATCGTCCAACCCGGCCACATCTTCCCACTGCGCGCCCAAAAAGGCGGCGTACTCGTCCGCGCCGGACACACAGAAGCCGGCGTCGACCTGGCACAAATGAACGGCCTGATTCCCGCCGCTGTCATCTGCGAAATCATCAACGACGACGGTACCATGGCGCGCATGCCCGAACTGATGAAGTTCGCCGAAGAACACAATCTCAAAATCGGCACCATTACCGACCTCATCGAATACCGCAGCCGTACCGAAAGCCTGCTCGAAGACATGGGCAACGCCCCCGTACAAACCCCTTGGGGCGAGTTCCAACAACACGTTTACGTCGATAAACTCTCCGGCGAAACCCACCTCGCCCTTGTCAAAGGCACACCTTCCGCCGACGAAGAAACCCTCGTCCGCGTCCACGAGCCCTTCAGCGTCATGGACTTCATCCAAGCCAACCCGCGCCACTCATGGTCGCTGCCCAAAGCCCTTGAGCGCATCCAACAAGCCGAAAGCGGCGTAGTCATCCTCCTGCACCGTACCGAAGACGGCGCCACCCTGCTCGACCGCACCCTGCCCAAAGGCGCAAACCAAGCCTACAAATGGGACAGCAAAAGCTACGGCATAGGCGCACAAATCCTCGCCGGCCTCAATGTCAAAAAACTGCGCGTCCTCGGCCAGCCTTCATCCTTCACCGGCCTCACCGGCTTCGGCCTCGAAGTCGTCGGCTTTGAAGAAGCTGAAAAATAATCTTGCTTGATTAACTCTCAAAGCAAATGAAACAAAAGGCCGTCTGAAAGTTTTCAGACGGCCTTTTCATATTTCTATTTATCTGAATATGATCCAAATAAAATCACAATAAAAAAGACTATTTATTAAATTATTTCAATAATGATAAGAATAATCAATTATTAGATAAATATTAATAATATTTAAAAATTTTATATTTTTTATATAAAAGAGTATTTTAACCTCTTATATTAAGTTCTTAACAAAGAGAAACTATGTCTGCTTTTACTCCCAAACCCAAAATAATCATTCTCAGCCTTGCCAGCGCATTCAGTACATTAACCGTTGCCAATACCATCGAAACCTCAGCTCGACCAGAACAATACCAAGAATTGGATACCGTTGTTGTCAGTGGCAAACGTACCAGCGACCAAAAAGGCGCGGACGACGTGTATTACAAAAACGTCTCCAACGCCTATGTCGGCAAAGAATACCTCGAACGCTACCGTGTCCAATCCGCCGGCGACGTACTCAAAGGCTTAAACGGCGTGTACAACATGAATACCCGCACCGCCGGCGGCGCGATTACGCCCAACATACGCGGCATCACCGGCAAAGGCCGTATCCCCGTAACGCTAGACGGCACGGAGCAGACGGTCGATGTCTGGCTCAACAACTACGGCGTGGGCGACCGCAACTACCTCGATCCCGCCCTGTTCCGCAGCATCGCGGTGGAAAAAAGCCCCGCCCTCACGCGCGGCGTGAAATCGGGTGTCGGCGGCGCGATGTCCATCCGCACCATCGAACCTTCCGACATCATTCCCGAAGGAAGAAATTGGGGAATCGAAGTCAAAACCGAGTTTTCCGGCAACACCGTGGCGCAGAAAAACGACTTGCGCCAATTCTTAGGCCGCGACTACCGCACCCTCTCTCCCATAGGCGCGACGGCGGACGGCACATCGGGTATGGCGGACGTGCTGACCGGCTATACCGGCAAACCTTCCCCCACCGCCCTGTTGTTGGACGAAGGCATAGCCGACACGAAATTCTCGGGCGGTAAAAGCCACACCAACTTCAAAGACGACAGGCAGCTGATGCTGTCCGCCGCCTTCAAAACCGACATTACAGACGGCCTTGCCGCATACAGCCACCGTCAAAAAGGTAACTACTACGCGGGCAAACGCGGCTATCGAAGCTACCTCAACAACCCCATTTACGGTGCGGATGCCTGTTACGACCAGTATCCTGACAAATCATGGCGGGAAAAAGACATGCTCTGCAAATCTTCCGCCAGCCTGGTGCCGAATATGGCCGTCCTGTTCCGGCCGGGCGAAGAAATTATGAACAGCCACACCGACACCAAAACCCTGCTGCTGAAAAACAACTGGTATCTGCCGGATAACCAAAAAATCAGCCTGCAATATATGGACAACAAAATCGGCTTCGGCGAAATCAACCCCCTGATAACGGCATGGATACTCGGTTTCAGCGAACAATCCCTAAATGCCCCCGCGCAGCAGGCACCGGGCATAGGCACGAAAATCGACAGCAAAACCTACAAAATCGGCTACGAATGGAAGCCGCAGGACAACAAATGGATAGATTTTCAGGCCGATATGTGGCGGGTGAAGACCGACAGCAACCGCCATCAGAGCGGCGGCCCCGTCGTCGGCGTTACCGTCCCCGATTTTGACTACGACATCTGGTACTGGTGCAACATACGCAAACGGCCGGCTCCCGGTCTTGGAACGGAAAGCTGCGAAGACGCGATGACGTGGAACGCCTACGGTTCGGCACGAACCCATGAAGAAGTGCTGCGCATGATAGAAGACACGCCCGACAAAATCGCCCGCAGGCTGGCCCAGTACGATGAAAAAAACCGTGCGATTACCGACCGCTGGATGGGGCATACGGGCGGCTACTACGCCATCACGCCCGCCGATAAAAATGTGATGACCGACCAGACCAACCAAATCGGCAGGCTGATGAACCTGGCCGAACTGAAGCAAAAGCTGAATCAGGAACGCTACTACATCGAACATCCCGACCGCATCATCGTTCCCGGCGCGCGGCAGCGTACCGACGTCGTCCGCAACGGCTTCAACCTCAGCAACCGCTTCCGCCTTTCCGACAAACTCAGCCTCACCCTCGCCGCCGACTACCAGCGCGAAACGCTGGAAGAACGCACCGATACCGCCGACAGCAATGATTTGATGAATACTTTCGGCGTACTGACCCGCATGGCGGCCTTGGGCGGCCCGCAGTCGGCGAAAAAGCGCGAATGGGGCGCGAACCTGGTCTTCGATTGGAAACCGACTTCCCGCCTGAACATACAGGCGGGCGTGCGCTATCAGAACTTTAAAGGACGCAATATCGAACTGGCGCGGCAGCGTGCCGCACGCAACCCCTGGTATCAGTACGGCCTGGGGTCGGACAGCTATGTTACCGGCCTGATGATGCCGTATTTTGAATTGGCGGATGAAGAAGATATTGCCAGCCAGCGGCGGATGGAGCAGCTTTATGACCCTGATAGAATCGGGGGGCAGGTTGAAGAATATCAAAAGCTCAACCGCCGCTTTAAGGAAAAAAACGGCTACGACTACCATCCGGGCGATACATTCGTCTCGGGAACACGGCTTTACAGCAAAGCCGACGGCAGCCTGTTTCAAAGTTACCAAGCGGATAAAAACAACGGTGTACTCTACGTCCTGCGCCGCAAGCAAATTATCCCAATGGTTGCAGGCAAATTTGATCACGGTAAAGTGCAGATTACGCCGGAAATGTACCGCGAAAGGGTAAACAACCCACAGGGCAAGGGCGGCAGCTACCGCCGCTATATCCCAGGATCGCATATCTACATGACCGACCCGGTAGGCGAAGAAATGGAACGTATGGCCAATGAAAACCAAATTCCGTCAGAGACCAGCAATGATCAGGTACTGGAATACGGCAACCGCTACAATCGTACCGCTTGGATCCGGCATCCATTCGGCGAAGCCGAACGCTGGCGCATGCCGCAGGAACAGCGCGCGCATTCTTGGGCGCCCATGCTGGCGGTCAGCTACGATCTTGCCGACAACCACCGCCTCTTCGCCCGTTATGCCCGCATGAGCCGCTTCCCCAGCCTTTACGAACTGACCGCCGCCACCGGCGGCGGCGGGCTGTACGGCAGCGAGACCGTGGCCGAATACAGCCTGAAGCCGGAAAAAAGCACCAACTGGGAAATCGGCTACAACTTCAATTTCGCCCCACATTTCGCCAAACTGCGCCAAGGCGACCTACGCCTCACCTACTACAGCAACAAAATCAAAAACCAAATCGACACCTCGAATATGGACGGCGGCATGATCCAATACGACAAGGCAATCAGCAAGGGGGTGGAGCTGCAAAGCCGCCTCGACAGCGGCCGCTTCTTCGCCTCCTTCGGCGGCACTTACCGCTTGAAACATATGGTGTGCGACAAGAGTATCGCCTTCAAATTTGACTATTACCTCCAACGCGTACCCGAATGCCTCGAAGGCGGCTTCGGCCTCAGCCGCTTCTTCCAGTCCTTGCAGCCGAAATATTCGCTTACCCTTGATGTCGGCACGCGCTTCTTTAATGAAAAATTGGAACTGGGCATGCGCGCCATCCATCACAGCAAGGCGGAGCGGAAAAACTACGACAAGCTGATTGCCGACGGCGCGGGGCAGGTGTATGAGCGCAACGGCAAACCCTACGGCTGGCATGCCTCCACCCTGCTCGATGCCTATGCCCGCTACCGCATAGGGAAGCACATAGACTTGAACTTCGGCGTAACCAACCTTGCCAACCGCTATTACCTAGACCCGATGTCCAGCACCCCGGTTCCCAGCCCGGGCAGGACAATTACCTTCGGCATCAAGGGTAGGTTTTAAGGCTTAAATACATCGTACTCAGCAATACAGCTCATTACCGCTACCGTCAGAATGAATGGTTACTAAATTTTAAATATCGATTTTAAATTGAGTCATTTAGAAATACGCTAAAGCAACAATATAACCATACTGTTTTACTCGTTTCTATTTCATGCCGTCTGAAAAAAGCCGATACACCTTTCCGATGTATTGGCTTTCGTTATCTGCTTAACGCTTAATTTCTGCCGGGCAATTCTTTTTCGCTCAATGGTTTGATGTACCAAATATCGCGGCAGTAGTCGGCGATGGAGCGGTCGGATGAGAAGAAGCCCATGTTGGCGATGTTGATCAAGGCTGATTTGCGCCATGCGGATACGTTGCGGTAGTGTTCGTCCGCTTTGTATTGCGTGTCAATGTAGCTGCGGAAATCGGCCATCAGCTGATAGAAGTCGCCGTATGGTTGCAACACGTCGTTGTAGCGGTTTGGCTCTTCCGGAGAGAAAGTGCCTTGGCTGATTTGGTTGACGACGCGGCGCAGGTCGCTGTCTCGCTCGATATAGCTTAACGGGTCGTAACCGTTGCGGCGGATTTCTTCGACTTGTTCTACGGTGTTACCAAAGATATAGCAGTTGTCCGCGCCGACTTTTTCCAAAATCTCAACATTCGCGCCGTCCAGTGTACCCATACAGATTGCGCCGTTAAGGGCGAATTTCATGTTGCTGGTACCGGATGCTTCTGTACCCGCCAGTGAGATTTGTTCGTGCAAATCGGCGGCTGGGATGATGATTTGGGCGAGGCTGACGCTGTAGTTCGGAATGAACACAACTTTAATTAGGTCGCGGATACGGGTGTCGTTGTTGATGACTTTAGCAACGTCGTTAATCAGTCGGATGATTTTCTTCGCCATGTAATAAGCGGATGCGGCTTTACCGGCAAAGATGAACACACGTGGCTGCCAATCGAAATCTGGGTTTTCCAAGATTTTGTTGTAACGGTCGACGATGTGCATCACGTTCAATGCTTGACGTTTGTACTCGTGGATACGTTTGATTTGGATGTCGAAAAGTGCATCGGTATTAACCTTGATGCCCAGCTCGGTTTCGATGTATTTGGCAAGGCGCTCTTTAGCGGCTTTTTTCACTTCGCCGAATTCTGCCTGTACGGAGGCATCGTCCACTTTGTCGTTGAGCTTGGTCAGGTTATCCAAATGCAGACGCCAGTCTTCGTCGCCCAGATGTTTGTCCAAGAATTTGGTCAGGCCCGGGTTGGCGATGTTGATCCAGCGGCGCGGGGTTACACCGTTGGTTACGTTGGTAAAGCGTTCCGGGAACACTTTGGCAAAGTCGGCGAAGATGGATGTGGTCATCAAATCGGAGTGAATTTTTGCCACGCCGTTGACTTTGTGCGAACCGATCACGGCAAGCCATGCCATGCGAACGCGACGGCCGTGGGTTTCGTCAATGATGGATACGCGGCGGACAAAGTCGTCGTCGAAGTTGCCGATGGCGCGTAAGGCATTGAGGAAGTAGGCGTTGATTTCAAAGATGATGTCCAAGTGGCGCGGCAGCAGGCGACCCATCAGGTCAACCTGCCAAGTTTCCAAGGCTTCGCTCATCAATGTGTGGTTGGTGTAAGAGAAAATCTTACAACACATATTCCATGCTTCAGTCCATGCGATGCCCTCTTCGTCAATCAGGATACGCATCAATTCTGGAATAGCGAGCACCGGATGGGTATCGTTCAAGTGGATGGCAACTTCGTCCGCCAGCGTGCGGATGCTTGGGAAACGGCATTTGTGGCGGGCGACAATATCTTGAACGGAAGCGGAAACCAAGAAGTATTCTTGCTTCAGGCGCAATTCGCGGCCGGAATCGGTAGAGTCATTCGGATACAGGACGCGCGAGATGTTTTCGTCGCTGTTTTGTGCGCGAACGGCAGAGGCATAGTCGCCTCGGTTGAAGTCGGCAAGGTCAAACAGGTTGCCTGCGTGTGCAGTCCACAAGCGCAATGGGTTGGCACATTCGCCGCCATAGCCCGGAATGATTTCGTCGTATGCCCAAGCGGAAATTTCTTCGCTCGGCTGCCATTCTTTTTTGTCGCCCAAGTTCAACACTTGACCACCGAAACGGACGGAATATTGTTTGTTCGGACGGGCAAACTGCCATGCCAAATCTTGGTCTAGCCACAAATCGGGTTTTTCAACTTGTTGGCCATCCACGATTTCTTGTTTGAACATACCGTATTGGTAACGGATGCCGTAGCCCATGGCCGGAATGCGCAGGGTTGCCAAAGAGTCGAGGAAGCAGGCAGCCAGACGGCCCAAACCGCCGTTACCCAAACCCGGATCTTCTTCTTGTTCGCAGACATCGGCAAATTCTTTGCCCAGTTGCTTAAAGGCTTCTTCGAATTCGGCATAAACGCCTTCGTTAATCAGCGCGTTGACAAACGAACGGCCGAGCAGAAATTCCATAGACAGGTAATAAACCATGCGTTTGCTGTTGTCAATGTGGGCGCGGCGTGTTTTGAGGAAATCTTCCGCAATCAGGTCACGCGCGGCAAGCATGGCGGCATTGAGCCATTGGTGTGAAGTTGCCTCCTTCGGATCTACGCCCAAGATGAAAATCAGCTTGTAAACGATGGATTTACGGATGGTTTCGGCGTCCGGTTTAGGCATTACATAATCGTAACCGGAGATGGGGAGTTTTTTCTTAGCCATGGAAGCCTTTCTCTAGCGTGAGGCACTGGACAACGCGCCTGATGGTTTTATTAAAAACAACGAAACTCGGTTTTCAGACGGCCTGACAACGGCAACAGGCCGTCTGAAAGGAATGGTGCGTAGATTTGTTACAAACTAAGGAGATTATAGCGGAAAGATTTAAAAAAAGGATATATTTTTCTTTATAAAACATTCAATTAACAATTAAACCATTCATCATCTTATCGGCATTTTCAATTTATACTACTAAGCTGCAAATCAGAAAATACTGACAAAATATCAAAGAGTTAACAATATAACGGCTTAGTTTTCATTTAATTCGTTTTATGTAAAATCCAAATCCCCATATGCTCAACAACACATTTTCCTGATTCTTCGTAATTTAATTTCTCTGATGGTACGCAAGAAATTTCCCAATTGCCTTGAGGCAGGTTAAATAACTGACGACTACGTTTGGCATTGACCAACAGCAGCCACTCATCGTCCAAAACAACCTGAATCGCCTTGCTACCCCTATTGTGCCAACAATATTCCGTCATCGGGCTGCTATCGGCATTGAGCCATTGCACACGCTCTTTTTCCCACCAGCAATCATCTGTCAGCAGCTTGATTTGGCTGCGGACGCGTATCAGCTCTTGAGTGTAATTCTGCAACATATGGGACTCATTTTGCCAATCCAACCATGTAATCGGATTATCTTGGCAGTAGCTGTTGTTGTTGCCGTGCTGACTGTTGCCAAACTCATCGCCCGCCAAAAGCATGGGCGTACCGTTGGATAAAAACAAGGAGGCAAGCATCGCTTTGGAAGTGTATTCGCGGTTGAGCAAAACCTCTTCATCATCGGTTTCACCTTCTACGCCGTGGTTGTAGCTGATGTTTTCATTATGCCCGTCACGGTTGTTTTCGCCGTTGGCTTCGTTGTGTTTTTCATTGTAGCTGACCAAATCGCGCAGAGTGAAGCCGTCGTGTGCAGTGATGAAGTTGATGCTGGCAGAAGGGTGGCGGCCGCTGTGGTTGAAAATATCGGACGACCCGGCCAAGCGTTCGGCAAATGCGCCCAAATTGCCGCTTTCCCATGACCAAAACGCGCGCATGTCATCGCGGAAACGGCCGTTCCATTCGGCAAAAGGTTGCGGGAAATTGCCCAAGTGATATCCACCCTCGCCGATGTCCCATGCTTCGACAATCAGCTTCAAACCGGCCAAAACCGGGTCTTGATACAGGACTTGGAAAAAACGGCCGTACGATTGGAAATCAGGCTCGCGTCCCAATACGGTTCCCAAATCGAAACGGAAGCCGTCGATATGAAACTCTTCCGCCCAATAGCGCAGGCTGTCCGCCGCCCAACGGGTAACATCGCGACGGACAATATTGAGCGTATTGCCGCAACCCGACCAGTTTTCATAATTGCCGTAAGGGGTGTGCCAATACCATAAGGTGTTGTCAATACCGCGCTGACACAGCATCGGGCCTTTGTCGTCCTGCTCGGCCGTGTGGTTGTACACGACATCCAAAATCACTTCCAAACCTGCCTGATGCAGGGCTTTGACCGCCTGTTTAAACTCCGCCGCCGCACGCTCGGGATTGTCGGCATAAGACGGCTCAACGGCAAAATGGGAGTAAGTGTTGTAGCCCCAATAATTGCTCAAGCCCATCTGCTGAAGATGGTATTCGTCCAAATGATAATGAATCGGCAGCAGCTCGACCGTCGTTACCCCCAACTCTTGCAGATAGGCCAAAACCCGTTTATCACTCAAGGCTTTATAAGTACCTGCATATTTCAAATCGGGGAACTGCTTGGTAAACCCTTTGACATGGGCTTCATAAATAACGGTTTTGCCCCACGGTATTTCCGGACGGCAATCTTTGGCCCAATTGAATCGGCTGCGTCCGATCACGACGCTTTTCGGTGCAACGGCGGCATTGTCGCGTTCATCTTCCGGCCTGAACCATGCCATTTCTTCGGCGGTACGGTAGCTTGGTTTGCCGTCAATTTTTTTGGAATACGGGTCAATCAACAATTTGTTGGGATTGAAACATGAGCCGTACTCTGCGTTTTCACGTCCATACACACGAAAACCGTATCGCTGCCCTGCCTTAACGTCCGGCACAAATCCGTAAAATACCGAACCGCGCCGCGAAGGCATTTCCAAACGGGTTTCTTTATCTTTATCAAACAGACACAATTCGACCTTTTCGGCATTGATGGAAAACAAGGTAAAATTCACGCCCTTGCTTGTCAGGGTCGCGCCCATGGGATAAGGCTTGCCTTCCTCGATATGCCATGATTTGGCAGTCATAGAATGATTCCTTGGTATGTATTTGGTTTCGTGTCCAATATAAGGCCGTCTGAAAATCTTTCAGACGGCCTTGAGTCATATTGATATCACTATCTTTTAATTTTCAGCTGATTGGGCAGGTATAATGCCCACCCTCAAAGTTGATTTACGCTTCGTCTTTGACTGCCGCCTGATACAGGTAAACGGTTGCCAACGGCGGTACGGTAACAGACAAGGAATTTGGTTTGCCATGCGACCAAACTTCTTCTGTCTCCACCGTTGCGCCGGCAGAAACGCCGCTGCCTTTGTAATGCAGGTCGTCTGAATTGAGGATTTCGCGGTATTCGCCGGCAGAATTCACACCGAAGCGGTAGCCTTCGCGCACCACAGGCGTGAAGTTGCTGATCACGATAACGCGGTTGCCTTCGCGGTCACGGCGCTCGAAGACGAATACGGAATTGTCGCCATCATCGGCAACCAGCCACTCAAAGCCTTCAGGCCATTGGTCAAGCTGATAAAGCGGCGCGGTGTCTTTATAAACATGGTTTAACTCGCGCACGAAGTCTTGTACGCCTTTGTGCCAGCCGCCCTCTTCCTCCAACAGGAACCAATCCAGTCCTTCGTTGTAGTTCCACTCGCGGCCTTGTGCAAACTCGTTGCCCATAAACAAGAGTTTTTTGCCGGGGAAGCCGTACATAAAGCCGTAGTAGGCGCGCAGGTTGGCAAATTGTTGCCAGCAGTCGCCGGGCATACGTCCGAGCAGCGAACGTTTGCCGTGCACGACTTCATCGTGTGAAAGCGGCAGGACAAAGTTTTCGCTGTACTGGTACATCATGCCGAAGGTCATTTTGTTGTGATGGTATTTGCGGTTGATGGGGTCTTCCATCATGTAACGCAACGTATCGTTCATCCAGCCCATATTCCATTTGAAGCTGAAGTTCAAACCTTCTTGGCGGGTCACATTGGCGAACGAAGTAGATTCTTCGGCGATTTCAGTCGCAGCCGGAACTTCCTCTTTCAACATGGTGTTGGTATCACGCAGGAAAGCGATGGCTTCGAGGTTTTCATGGCCGCCGTATTGGTTCGGAATCCACTCGCCGTCTTTGCGCGAATAGTTGCGGTAAATCATCGAAGCAACCGCGTCAACGCGGATACCGTCAAAGCCGAAACGCTCTATCCAATACAGGGCGTTGCCTTGCAGAAAGTTTTTCACTTCGTTTCTGCCGAAGTTATAAATCAGGGTGTTCCAGTCTTGGTGGTAGCCTTCGCGCGGATCAGCGTGTTCGTACAGCGCAGTGCCGTCAAACTTGGCCAGACCGTGATCGTCGGTCGGGAAATGGCCGACTACCCAGTCGAGGATGACGCCGATACCCTCGTCGTGCGCAGCTTTAATCAATGCGCGCAATTCTTCCGGCGAACCGAAACGGCTGGTCGGTGCATACAAACCGGTTGCCTGATAGCCCCATGAGCCGTCAAACGGATATTCGGAAACAGGCAGGAACTCAATATGGGTAAAGCCCATGTCTTTGACGTATGCGACCAATTCTTTGGCCAACTCTTCATAAGTCAGCCAAAAATTGTTTTCCGGATTACGCTTCCACGAACCCAAATGCACTTCATAAATGCTGATGGGCGCATCAATGGCGTTGGCACGGGCGCGGAAGGCCGGTTCCTCCACTTCGTCAGGCAAACCGCGCACGATAGATGCCGTGGTTGGACGCAGTTCCGCACCGAAAGCATACGGGTCGGCTTTTTCACGTACATTACCGTTGGCATCGCGGATTTCAAATTTGTATAGGGCATTGAGTTTGACAGCAGGGATGAAGATGTCCCAAATGCCGTTGTCGCGGTGGAAACGCATCACATGGCGGCGGCCGTCCCAGTTGTTGAACTCACCGATGACGGAAACGCGTTGCGCATTGGGCGCCCAGACGGCAAAGCGTACGCCCTTCACACCGTCCAACTCAGCAAAATGCGCGCCTAAAGTCTCATAAGGACGCAGGTGTTTGCCTTCGGCCAACAGCCAGGAATCCATGTCTTGCAACGCAGAGCTGAAATGATAAGGGTCTTCTTCAATCACTGGCTCGGTGTCTTCGGTGTAACGGATACGCAAAGCGTAATCGGGCACATCATCGGGCAAAACGGCCACAAAGAAACCGCGTTCATCAATTTTTTCAGACGGCACGATGAGTTCGCCGCTGCGGCGGTTCACGATATCCACGCTTACTGCGCCGGGAATCAAAACGCGTACCACTTCATCACCCTCTGCAAGGCGGTGTCGTCCCAAATAAGCGAACACATCGCTATGGGTGGCAAGAAACAGGCTTTCGACCGTATCGCGCTCGATTTGGTCAAGTTCATGATAAGTCTTGATTTGGCTGTTTGTTTTCATGCGTACCTCGTCAATAATGGCAAGTTGGCCGCCCATGAGGCGGTGTTGTAGGAAATCTTCCAAAGAAACCGGCATTTTTTGCGCCCAGTTCGGATAGCCTTCGGTTACACCCGGGACATTCAGATTGTCGATGACGCCCAGCAGGTTTTCCAACTGTACGGCGTAAAGTTTGCTGCGACTCAATGCGCCGTATTTATGCAAAGCCGCCAGCAAGGTTTCATCGGCTTTTGCCGGCATTTGTACGTCCGCACCCAGACAGCCGGTTTCTTTCAATTTGTCCAGTAAATCGGCTTTATCGTGTTCGCGCTCGTCCAAGGCCGTCTGAAAAGCGGCTGCATCTGGCAAAGTACCGAGTTTGAACATCGTATCCAAATCTTTGCCTATCCAATAACCTGCCAAGGGCGCAACATCGTGGGTACTGATGACCGTAATCGCCTGCTCGGGGTATTCTTCCGGCAATTGGAAACCGTTCCAGCCCTTGCTGAAATACATTACTTTGTAAGAGAAAACCTGATAGCGGTTGAGCAGATGGCGGGCTTCGTCCGGTACCGTACCCAAATCCTCGCCGATGATGACGCAACTGTTGCGCCGGCTTTCCAACGCCAAAATAGCAAACATCACTTCGGCATCGTAATGCACATACGCGCCGAAATCCGCCGTTTTACCGTTTAAAACCCACCACAAACGACACAATGCCATTACATGGTCAATCCGCAATACGCCATACAGACGCATGTTTTCGCGCAACAAATGGGCAAACTTTTCATAGCCCGTATGCTTCAACATCAATGGATTAAGCGGCGGCAAATCCCAATTCTGCCCTGTCGGTCCCAAAGGATCGGGCGGCGCGCCGACTGACAAGTCCATACAATAATCTTGGCGGTTTAACCAAGTATCCGCGCTGCCTCGCGCCACGCCGACTGCCAAATCGCCGTAAATGCCGAGTTTGACACTGTATTCGGCAGCGGCTTGGTTGACTTCGCGCAACTGCTCCGCACAAAGCCATTGCAGCCACATATAAAAACGGATTTCACGTTCATGGCTGCGCGCGAATTTTTCTACCGCTTCGCCATCAGGTTGATGAAATTCAGACAGCCATGACTGCCAACCCACTTGTCCGGGACGGCTGTAATACTGGTCCAAAGCCTCAAACAAACCGAAGCCCTGCAAAGCTTTGCCTTTTTCTAATACAAACACTTCAAATGCAGCGCGTTCATTTTCCGCAGCCTCGCAAGTATCCTGTTCAAACGCGTTAAACGCCATGTGCAACGCATCACGCTTGCATGCCCAAACCGCCGTATAAGTCACCGTTTCCGTAACACGCAAAGCGGCAATGCGCTGACGGATTTTCGGTTGTGCCAGCCAGTTTTTCAGTTGTTCGTTATAAGTAAACGCACCGACCTTCTCAACATCCAAATAAATCGGATTGAGCCATTCACGCGAAGAAGGGCTATAAGGGCTGGCAAAGGCAGGCTTACTGATAAACAAGGCGTGCAAAGGGTTGATACCGACAAAATCCAGCTTTTTCTCAGCCGCATATTTCATAAGGTTCAGCAAATCGGTAAAGTCGCCTATGCCCCAGTTGCGCTCGGAACGCAGGCTGTACAAATGCATGGTCAAACCATTCATCCGACCGCCATTGGCAAGCAGTTTGGGTTGGTAAACCGATTCAGGCGCAACAATCAGGCGCACAAGGCAACTTTTGCCGCCGGTCTCTGCCGACAAAGTGTAATAACCGCAAGCCAGTTGGGGCAGCTTAATCCAAAGCGTATCGTTGTCACCCGGATATAAAGTCAAGGTCTGGTACTCATCCGCCTCATCAATCAATACGACCGCTTCAGCGCCATGAAATTCAGACGGCATCTGTAAAGATTCTTCGCCGTTTTCATGCGCAACCATCGTATTCAGATAAAGGCCGTCTGAATCCGGTTTGCTTTTATCCAAAACAGCAACGATAGATTCCAAAACTTCAGGTTTGGTCGCATGATATGTCCCGTTGATGTCGTGGTAGCCTAAATCAATACCGGCCTCTACAGCCTGCTGCTCCAATGTTTCACTCATTGCATTCTGCCTGTTTTACCAATATCTGAATCTTAATACAGATTTTGTCGCACCGTGGTATGTAATTCATTGTAGTATCAAACAAACCCCATATTTCCCCGCTTGATTTGACCTGAGCCAAAATTTCCTATTTATCTGTCTTGTAAAAACTTAAAGGCCGTCTGAAAAGGAGGATTTCATTCCTTTTCAGACGGCCTTTATCATGCTTTAAGCCTGATTAGTGATGGTGATGACCGTGCGGGCCATGTACGTGACCATGGGCAATTTCTTCCTCAGTCGCATCGCGCACACCTTCAACAGTCGCTTTGAACAATACTTTCATACCGGCCAAAGGATGGTTGCCGTCTACTACGGCTTTACCGTCGGCAACATCGGTTACACGATAAATCAATACATCGCCTGTTTCCGGATCATCGGCTTCAAACATCATGCCGACTTCAACTTCAACAGGGAACACACTTACATCTTCAATGCGCACCAGCTCAGGATCTTGCTCGCCGAAAGCATCATCAGGCGACAAAGCCACTTCAACGGTATCGCCTACATTTTTACCGTGCAACGCTTCTTCCACCAAAGGGAAAATACCGTCATAACCGCCATGCAGATAAGCAATCGGCTCTTCGGTTTTGTCCAACAGTTGGTTGTTGGCATCGTACATTTCATAATGCAGGGAAACTACGGAATTTTTAACAATAGACATCATGTCGTCCTTAATTAATATTTATAAAGTCAAGCTCAGGCTATTCTATCACAG
The DNA here is from genome assembly GCF_051957155.1 of Neisseria sp. P0019.S002. Classification (NCBI taxonomy): domain Bacteria; kingdom Pseudomonadati; phylum Pseudomonadota; class Betaproteobacteria; order Neisseriales; family Neisseriaceae; genus Neisseria; species Neisseria sp. P0019.S002. The sequence goes on along the minus strand of NZ_JBQCWS010000001.1, from coordinate 287,017 downwards.
CTGTAACTAAACAATCGGTTTACCTTAAACAAATACTTTTAGCAAACACAACAAAACCAAAAAAGTCCATATAAAAAACAAAATTGAATGATTCCAATCCATAAAAGTTGCTTTTTCACAACACAAAGTTGCTAAATTACAAAAATTTCCCTAAACGCAAAAACATTCCAAACCCTTAAAACCTATAACAAATAAAAATACACAATTCATTGAATACAATGTATTTTTAAAATCTTCATTAATAATGAATATTTTCAGATGATTTTTCGCGCGCCAATATGATTTACATTATTTTCACTATTTTCGTATTGATTTTAGCCAACAAACGGTTATGCAACGTTGCATTGACCTATCCCGTGAGGCATAATATTAAAAAATTCAGCAATGAATTTCTACTGTACAGGCCGTTTGACGGCTATTTTTAGTTTAAATCGATTTAAAAAAGGTTCTTAAAAATGAAAAAATCCCTGTTCGCTGCTGCTTTGTTGTCTTTAGCTTTGGCCGCTTGTGGCGGTGCTGATAAAGCTGCTGAAACTGCTGCTTCTGCCGCTTCTGCTGCTTCCGAAGCCGCTGCTTCTGCTACTGAAGCTGCTGCATCTGCTACTGAAGCTACCGCTTCTGCTGCTACCGAAGCTACTGAAGCTGCTGCTTCTGCTACTGAAGCTGCTGCATCTGCTACTGAAGCCGCTGCTTCTGCTGCTTCTGAAGCTGCTAAATAATATTCTTTTGAATATAAGAAAAGCAGGATACCATTGCGTATCCTGCTTTTTTACATTCCTCACACTCCACTTCCCGACTTTTCCGCCTGACTGCCATGCACCTTCACGACCGTTTTGCTGAGTTTCTTTCCGCCTCTGAAATCATCGAAGCCACTCCGGCCTTGTTAAACGACCAACGCCGCCGCTTTGTTTCTTCGCCGGATATTGTCTTACAGCCGAACTCTGTCGAAAGCGTGCAGAAAATCATGCGTTTCTGCTTTGAGAACCGTATCCGCGTCACCCCGCAGGGCGGCAATACCGGATTATGCGGCGCAACGGTAACCACCGAGGGTGTACTGCTCAATCTCTCCAAGCTCAACCGCATCCGCGATATCAACCTTGCCGACAACAGCATGACGGTTGAAGCAGGCGTGATTTTGCAGAATGCACAAAACGCGGCAGCCGAAGCCGGTCGACTGTTTCCGCTCAGCCTTGCCAGCGAAGGCTCTTGCCAAATCGGCGGCAATATCGCCTGTAATGCCGGCGGTTTGAATGTCTTGCGCTACGGCAGTATGCGTGATTTGGTATTGGGTTTGGAAGTCGTTTTACCAAACGGCGAACTGGTTTCCCACCTTCAGCCCCTGCACAAAAACACGACCGGCTACGATTTGCGCCATCTTTTTATCGGCAGCGAAGGAACATTGGGCATTATTACCGCCGCCACACTCAAACTCTTTGCCCAGCCCAAAACCAAAGCAACCGCATGGGTAGGTTTAGACGATATTAAATCCGCCGTCTCGCTTTTAACTGCGGTGCAAGGCCATTTTGCCGAGCGCTTGACCAGCTTCGAGCTGATCAGCCGCTTTGCCCTCGATTTATCTTCGGAATTCAGCCAACTCAAAAAGCCTGCCGATGCGCAATGGCATATTTTGATTGAACTTGCAGATTCCGTTCCCGATGCCGGACTGGATGAAAAACTTGCCGAATTTCTCTATCAAAACGGATGGGAAAACAGCATCTTAGCGCAATCCGAGCAAGAGCGCTCCGACTTATGGACCTTGCGTGAAAATATTTCCGCTTCCCAACGCAAACTCGGCACCAGCATCAAACACGATATCGCCATCCCTATCGCCCAAGTGGCCGCCTTTGTCCACCAATGCGCCCCTGCCCTGGAAACCCGCTTTCCCGGCATACAAATTGTTTGCTTCGGACATTTAGGCGACGGCAGCCTGCATTACAATACATTCCTGCCCAACGTATTGAGCAACGAAGCCTATCAATACGAAGACGCCGTCAATACCATTGTTTATGAAAACATCCTTGCCTGCCACGGTACGATTGCCGCCGAACACGGCGTAGGCATCATCAAAAAACATTGGCTGCCCCGCGTGCGTACACAGGCAGAACTCGTTCTGATGCATGCCATCAAAAATCAGCTTGACCCTTATGGCATTATGAATCCGGACAAACTCCTGCCTTCTCTGGATTAAGTAATACAAAAAGGCCGTCTGAAACATTTCAGACGGCCTTTTATCTTATCCAAACTATTTCAATGCCGTTTTCCAATCCAATCCGCCCAAGGACGGTACCTGTATCACTTCGTTGGTATCCAAATTGACCGCCGTCAGCTCTCCGCCCCACAACGCGCCGGTGTCCAAAGCGATGACCTGATCGGTATTAACGTAGCCCAATGACGACCAATGTCCGAACACGGTAATATAATCCAAATTCTGCCTATCCGGCGCTTTAAACCAAGGGCGCAGGTAAAGCGGCATTTTTTTCAGAGTGGATTTATATTCGTAATCCAATTCACCTTTGTACGTCAGCGCACGCATACGGGTAAAGACGTTGATAATCATGCGTAGGCGCTCATAGCCTGTCAAATCGTCTGTCCACTCGGTCGGCTTATTGCCGTACATTTTGCTAAAAAATTTCCTGTACTTTTTACCTTGCAATTCATCCTCAGCTTCACGGGCAAGGCTTTCGGCTTTATCAACCGACCATTGCGGCAAAATACCGGCATGCACCATCACATGCCTGTCGCCGCGCACCAACAGCGGCTGATGACGCAGCCAGTCAAGCATGGCATGACTATCGGGGTGGGACAAAATCGGCTCAACCGTATCACTACGCTTGAGCGTTCCTTCACCGCAACCGACTGCCAGAAGATGTAAATCATGATTACCCAAAACCATTTGCACGCTGCTGTCATGCTCTTTGGCAAATTTCAGGGTTTCCAAAGACTTCGGACCGCGATTGACAATATCGCCGACCAGCCAAAGGGTGTCCGTACCATGATTAAAGCCGATTTTGGCAAGCAACAAAGTTAGCTCGTCAAAACAGCCTTGAATGTCTCCGATTGCGTAATGTGCCATTATTATTGTTTTCCGTTGTTATTCTTTTCAGACGGCCTCAAGCCCAGCCCAGGCCGTCTGAAAACATCAATTATGCATTTAAAACCAATACAGCCTCTGCTTCAACCTGAACGCCTTTAGGCAGGCTGGCCACGCCAACCGCCGCACGCGCCGGGAAAGGTTGCTCGATAAATTCAGCCATCACTTCATTGAACACGGCAAAGTTGGCCAAATCAGTCAAATAAGCATTGAGTTTGACGATATCGTTCAAAGAACCGCCGGCCGCTTCGGCTACGGCTTGCAGGTTTTTAAATACTTGCACTGCTTCGGCGCGGAAGTCGCCATTGCCGACCACGGTCATCGTAGCCGGATCCAAAGGAATCTGACCGCTCATATAAACCGTATCGCCTGCGCGGACTGCTTGGCTGTATGCACCAATCGCTGCAGGGGCTTTGTCGGTATGGATAATGGTTTTAGACATGATATTCTCCTCAAGTAGAAATGTCAGAATCAGGTGGAAGCTTCGAATTTTACTTTCAACAGAAATACGTTTCAATAAAAGCATTCAATTAATGCGTTTAGCCCGTCTTGTTCTTCCTCAATTTTAAACCTACAATCCCACACATTATTCATTTCAAAGCCGAAATTATCATGTTTTTTGTCTTATCCCCAGCCAAAAACCTCAACGAAAAAGACCCTTCCCCCGTCAGCAGCTTTACCCTGCCCGACCTTCTGCCCGAAGCAGAAATCCTGATGCAGGAGTTGCGTCAGCTTGCCCCTCAACAAATCGCCGAACTGATGCATGTTTCCGATAAAATCGCCCTGCTCAATGCCGAACGCAATGCCGCATGGCACACGCCGTTTACGCCTGAAAACGCCAAACAAGCCGTATTTATGTTCAACGGTGACGTCTATGAAGGCATCGCCGCCGATACGCTCAAACCGGAGCAAATCGACTACCTGCAACAACACGTCCGCCTGCTCTCCGGCCTATACGGCGTACTGCGCCCACTCGACTTGATGCAGCCCTATCGCTTGGAAATGGGTACGGCCTTTGCCAACTCTCGCGGTAAGAACCTCTACGAATTTTGGGGCGATAAAATCACCGACCTGCTCAACCAAACGCTGAAGCAGGCCGACAGCGACGTTTTAATCAACCTCGCCTCACAAGAATATTTCAAATCCGTCAACACCAAAAAACTCAACGCACGCCTGATTACGCCGATTTTTAAAGATGAGAAAAACGGCAAATACAAAATCATCAGCTTCTACGCCAAACGTGCGCGCGGTTTGATGGTGCGCTACGCTGCAGAACACGGCATTACCGAGCCTGAAATGCTCAAAAATTTCGACTACGAGGGCTATTCATTCAATGAAGCAGCTTCAAACGAAGCCGAATGGGTATTCATGCGTGAAGAACAATCTAAATAAAAACAAAATCCTAGATATTTTTTCTAAAATACCTCTTGGCAAAGGCCGTAAGTTCCATTAATATTACAGCTTCAAGAATGGAAGCGTGGCAGAGCGGTTTAATGCAACGGTCTTGAAAACCGTCGAGGGTTGATAGCCCTCCGTGAGTTCGAATCTCACCGCTTCCGCCATTCTTGATATTTTTTTATCTAGTGAAAATGAAATGCGAGACTTGATGATTCAAGTCTTTTTTTTATTTTCAAATCCAAAGAATACCCAAGGGCCGTCTGAAACTTTCTATAACGCAGTTTCAGACGGCCTAATATCTTTAAAAATCCCCCAAATCCCTAAAGTCCTACCCAGACATTTAGAGACTTGAGGGACTTTTGCAAAGGTCTCCGCTTTTCTGATCATTGCCGTCAAGGGTATCAACCTACCCATCACCAATACGGAATTTTTACTCGACCATGGAGGGACGTTTTCCATGCCGACGCGATTGTACATTTTGCCTCAGGTCCGCGTGCCGCCGTATCGTTTGCGGTAGGGTTTGCTGCATATTCCGAGCTGTTGCCACAAAGTACCGCCCTTGCTTTTATCCTGGATAAGGTCACGGTAAACGGCATTGTGATGGGGTGTCATTCGATGATGGTGTGGTGGCAGGACAGGTCTTGAATGTGATATCGTTCTTCTTGGGTCAGTTGCGTGTCGCTCAGGGTAATCTTTCTTATAGGAAAGGCTGTATGCTGCTACATACCGAACTTTTCCGTTATGGAAAGTTTGCCCTTCAAATCCGAATCTGCTGACCTCTATTTATCATTATTTCATCGCTACAAGGATATTTAAATGAAATGGGAAACCATTGCCCTGCATGCAGGCTATCAATCCGAACCGACTACCAAATCCGCTGCTGTCCCCATTTACCAAACCACTTCCTACACTTTTGACAATACGCAACACGGCGCAGACTTGTTCAACCTTGATGTAGCGGGCAATATCTACACCCGTATGATGAATCCGACCACTGCCGTTTTGGAAGAACGCGTTGCCCGTTTGGAAGGCGGTATCGCCGCATTGGCTGTCGCCAGCGGTATGGCTGCGATTACCTATGCTGTTCAAACCTTGGTTGAAGCAGGCGACAACATCATTGCAACCAAAACCCTCTACGGCGGCACATACAATTTCTTTGCCCACAGCCTACCGCGCCAAGGCATAGAAGTACGCTTTATCGATCCGGCCAAGCCCGAAGAAATTGCTGCCAATACCGACAGCCGCACCAAACTGGTGTATTGCGAATCTATCGGCAATCCCGCCATCAATGTCGTTGATATTCCAGCATTCGCACAAGCCGCGCACGCTCAAGGGCTGCCACTAATGGTAGACAACACCGTTGCTACGCCTACATTGTTCCGCCCGATAGAACACGGAGCCGACATTGTTATCCAATCTCTGACAAAATACATCGGCGGCCACGGCACAACGATTGGCGGTGCCATTATCGACGGCGGTAAATTCCAATGGGCAGGCAATCCGCGTTTTGAAAAAACCCTCAATCAGCCTGATCCGTCTTACCACGGAGTAAACTACTGCGAACATTTTGGTGCGGCAGCCTATATCGCCCGTGCCCGTGTCGTCCCATTGCGTAATACCGGTGCCGCCCTGTCTCCGCACAGCGCATTTTTACTGCTTCAAGGTTTGGAAACCCTCGCGCTGCGCATGGAACGTCATTGCGAAAACGCCCTAAAAGTAGCCGAATTCTTAAAGAAACATCCGCAAGTCGAATGGGTGAACTATCCTGCCCTGCCCGACAGTCCGTATAAAGCTCTGATTGACCGCGACTACGGCGGCAAAGCCTCCGGTTTGCTGAGTTTCGGCATTAAAGGCGGACGCGAAGCCGGTGCAAAATTTATCGACGCACTGCAACTCTTCCTGCGCTTGGTAAATATCGGCGATGCCAAATCGCTGGCTACCCATCCTGCCACAACGACCCACCGCCAGCTTGACGATGCAGAACTCGCCGCAGCAGGCGTCAGCCCCGACATGGTACGCCTGAGCGTGGGTATCGAGCATATCGACGATTTGCTTGCCGACTTGGCACAGGCATTGGATGCCGCACAGGCATAGGCAATAGCAGCGCTAATTAGATGAAAAAAGCCTCCGCTTAAAAAGGCCGTCTGAAAACTTCTTTTCAGATGGCCTTTTCCTTTTCTACAAATCAAATGCGGCGTTAATCAAACGTTTGGTGTAGTCGTTTTGCGGATGATGGAAAATCTGATCCGCGCTGCCGTACTCAACCATTTCGCCCTGCTTCATCACAATCACATTATCGCTGACGGCACGCACAACAGACAAATCATGACTGATGAACATATAAGTCAGGCCGTATTTCTTCTGCAAGTCGCGCAAAAGTTCGACCACTTTGGATTGCACGGAGCGGTCAAGTGCAGAGGTCGGCTCGTCCAAAAGGATGAATTTCGGGCGCAGGATAACGGCGCGTGCAATCGCGATACGCTGACGCTGGCCGCCGGAAAATTCGTGCGGATAACGGTTGAGCGCGTCAAGTGGCAGGGATACTTCCTTCATGACTTCCAAAACGCGCTGGATACGTTCTTTTTTGGTCATTTCAGGATGATGAACCGTCAAACCTTCGCCAATAATTTCGCCAACGGTCAAACGCGGAGAAAGCGAACCGAACGGGTCTTGGAACACAATTTGCCGTTGCGATTTCAGACGGCGTGCTTCTTCGGCGGTATAGTTTTTCAGGTCTTTGCCTTCAAAGGAGATATGGCCGGTATAAGGCAGCATCTGCATGACGGCTTTGCCCAGCGTAGATTTGCCGGAACCGGACTCGCCGACGACGCCCAATGTTTCGCCTTCTTTAATTTTGAGGCTGATGCCTTTGACGGCATCAAAAGTTTTGAGCGGCTTGCCGAAAAAATTTTGCTTCAATACGAAAGAAACATTGACATTATCGGCATCGATTAACACACCGGCGTTGTTTTCTTCCGGCTCTTTCATGCCTTTTGGAATGGCATTGATGAGTTCGGCGGTATATTCGTGTTTCGGATGGGCAAATACTTCTTTGATTTTGCCGCGCTCGACAATTTCGCCGTTACGCATGACGCAGACGGTTTTGGAATAGTGTTCCGCCAAACCCAAATCGTGGGTAATGAAGATAATCGCCATACCCATTTGCTGTTGCAAATCGTGGAGCAAATCGAGAATCTCGGCTTGAATGGTCACATCCAAAGCCGTGGTCGGCTCATCGGCAATCAGCAGGTCAGGTTCATTGATGAGCGCCATGGCAATCATAATGCGTTGCAACTGACCGCCGGAAAACTCGTGCGGATATTGTTTCATGCGGCGCTCGGCTTCTTTGATGCCCACACGTTCCAGCAATGCCAATGCCTTCTGTCCTGCTTCTTTTTTGCCAAGCTTTTTATTGTGCACACGCGCCGCTTCAATCAGCTGCGCACCGATACGCATAAATGGATTGAGCGAGGTCATCGGCTCTTGGAAAATCACGCTGATGCGGTTGCCGCGCAAATCACGCAGGGTTTTCTCATCGGCATCCAAAATGGAAATGCCGTCAAAAGTAATGCGCGAATCTTTGCTGTATCGGGCAAATTTCTCAGGCAGCAGGCGCATAACGGACATAGATGTTACGGACTTGCCCGAGCCGGATTCGCCGACCAAAGCCAATGTTTCGCCCTCTGCCACTTTAAAGCTGACATTACGCACGGCATGAACGGTTTTCTCATGCAGCTCAAAATCGATGTCCAGATTTTCTACAACCAGTAACTGTTTTGTCATTTTGATTATCCTTTTGGTTGTGGTTTAGCGGTCTTTCGGGTCGAGCGCATCACGCAGGCCGTCGCCGATAAAGTTGAAACAGAACAAAGTGGTTACCAAGAAGAAACTCGGCACGAGCAGCTGCCATGGTGCGGCTTCCATAGAAATCGCGCCTTCTTGCAACATCGAACCCCAACTGGTCATCGGCTCTTGCACACCCAAGCCCAAGAAGCTCAAGAAGGATTCAAACATAATCATGCCCGGCACCAGCAAAGAGGCATACACCATCACCACGCCCAAAACATTCGGAATAATGTGGCGCGTTACGATTTTACGTTTTGCCACGCCGCTCACACGCGCCGCTTCGACAAACTCTTTATGCTTCAAGCTCAAGGTTTGGCCGCGCACGATACGCGCCACGTCCAACCAAGACACCAAACCTACGGCGGCAAAAATCAAAAGCAGGTTGCGGCCGAAGAATGTGGTCAGCAAAATCACGAAAAACATAAACGGAAACGCGTTCAAAATTTCCAAAAAGCGCATCATCAGCGAATCAAGCTTACCGCCGATAAAGCCGGCAATCGCGCCATAAAGCGTACCGATGACAACGGCCACCAATGCGCCGGCCACACCGACCAGCAAGGAAATACGTCCGCCGGTTGCCGCGCGCGACAACAAATCGCGGCCGAGCAAATCCGTACCCAGATAGTGATGGGTAGAAAAGGACGGAGGAATCTGCATATTGTCCCAGTCGGTAAAGTCGTAGGTGTAGTGGACAATCCATGGTGCCACAATCACAAAAATACTGATCAGCAACAGGATGATAATGCTGTACACCGCCGCTTTGTTCTGTTTAAAACGCCGCCATGCGTCGCTCCACAGGCTTTTGCCGTGTACTTGGGCGTATTCTGCTGCCTCTGCAAGGGCCTGAGTCTGCTTCTTTTTGAATAACATAATGTTCTCTCTCGCTTTTTATTCTTTCTTCAGGCCGTCTGAACGTTTCAGACGGCCTTTGCGCAAATGGGATTAATAACGAATTTTCGGGTCAATAATGGCATACAGAATATCGAGGATGGCGTTGAACAAAATGGTCATAATGCCGACCAAAATCGTCAAACCCAAAATCATGCCGTAGTCGCGGTTGAGCGCGCCGTTGACAAATAATTGTCCGACACCGGGAATACCGAACACGTTTTCAATCACAATGGAGCCAGTGATGATGCCGACGAATGCCGGGCCTAAGAAAGAAACAATCGGCAGCATGGCGGGACGCAGCGCATGGCGCAGGATGATGCGGCTCATGGGCAGGCCTTTGGCGCGTGCCGTGCGGATAAAGGGGCTGTTCAATACTTCGATCATCGCGCCGCGCGTAATCCGCGCGATACTGGACACATAACCGATGGACAAAGTAACGACAGGCAAAATCAAGTTCATCAGTGCGCCATCGTTCCAGCCGCCCGCAGGCAGCCATTGCAGTCTGACGGCAAACACCAGCACCAATACCGGCGCCATCACAAAACTGGGAACGACGATACCGGTCATCGCGCCGCTCATCAGCGAATAATCCAGCCAGCTGTTTTGTTTTAAGGCGGCGATAATGCCGATAAACATGCCGAAGATGGCGGCGATTAAAAAGGCGTAGAAGCCAAGTTCTGCCGACACCGGCAGGGATTGGGCAAGCAACTCATTAACGCTGAAATCTTTATATTTGAACGACGGCCCCAAATCCCCCTGTGCCAACTGCTTGAGATAGTGGAAATATTGGAGGTACATCGGATCATTGAGGTGGTATTTGGCTTCGATGTTGGCCATGACCGCAGGCGGTAAATTGCGTTCACCTGTGAACGGGCTGCCCGGTGCGAGCCGCATCAGGAAAAAAGATACGGTGATCAACACCAGCATGGTCGGGATGGAAGCACATATCCGTTTGATGATGAATTTCAACATAATCAGGCTGTCCTGTCTGAACATACCGGACTCGTGAAAACAAAGCTGACCTGAAGCGGAAATCGGATGAATGGCAGCAGGCATCTTTAACGTCGCCGCGCCGGTTTCTCTCTCTATTCCGACCGGGTTATTGTTTTTATTCGGAGTCGGGTAAGGTTTTTTTAGTTTTTAGATAATTGTTGTTATAAGGCCGTCTGAAACTTTGTATCCGCCGTTTCAGACGGCCTTTCACGTTAACGCGCCAAAGGTTCGGTGCGTTCGATCAGCCATGCTTTGGCCGCGCCTTCTGTCAAAGGCTCGAGACGGCGGCGCACTTCAGCGTGATATTGGTTCAGCCATTCGATTTCGCTGCCGGTCATCAGTTTGGTATCAATCAGGCGCGTATCGATTGGGCAGAGGGTAACGGTTTCAAAATACAGGAATTTGCCGAACTCGGTTTCCTCAGGGTTTTCAACCGGACGGTTGATTACCAGGCTTTCGATACGGATACCCCACTTACCCGGACGGTAAAGACCCGGCTCGTTGGAAGTCAGCATGCCTGACTGCATCGCGTGATGCGGTTGCGGCACGGCGGCAACGGCAATGCTTTGCGGGCCTTCATGCACATTGAGGAAATAGCCCACGCCATGACCGGTACCGTGACCATAATCGCATTGTGCCTGCCAGAGCGATTTGCGGCAGATGGCATCAATCATCGGGCCTTTGATGTTTTCAGGGAAAATGGTCTCAGCCAGAGAAATATGCGCCTTCAACACCAAAGTGTAATCGCGTTTCATGGCCGCACTCGGATTGCCGACAGGAACCACGCGCGTGATGTCGGTCGTACCGCCCCAGTATTGGCCGCCGGAGTCAATCAGCAGCATACCGTCGCCTTTGATTTTGCTGTTGTTTTCCGGTGTCGCACTGTAATGAGGCAAGGCGGCATTGGCATTGTAGCCGGCGATGGTGTCGAAACTTGGCGAAATAAAGCCGGGACGTTGGCTGCGGTGTTTGTAGAGCATACCGTCGATATCCAGCTCGCTCAATTCGCCACCGTCTGCCAAGATTTGTTCAAACTCGGCAAAGAAACCGCACAATGCCGCGCCGTCTTCCGCCATGGTATTGCGGATATGGGCGATGTCGGCATCGGATTTAACCGATTTGAAGAATGTGCTTGGGTGGATGGCTTCAATCAAACGGACGTCTTCAGACAGGCGGCGCAAAGTGCCGACGGCGGTTTTGTTCGGATCAATCAGCAATGCGCCCTTAACGTCTGCCAAATAGTCCGCCGCTTGCGCATAAGGCAACACTTCAAAACCTGCCGCTTTCAAAGCTTCGGCAGATTCGGCTTTCAGACGGCCTGCATCGGTAAACAATACGGCTTTGTCTTGACTGATAAACAGATGGGACAAGAACACAGGGTTGAACGGCACATCATCGCCGCGCAGATTGGTAATCCAAGCGATGTCGTCCAAAGAAGAAACCAAATGCGCATCTGCGCCCTGCTCTTTCATGGCCGCACGGATACGGGCCAGTTTTTCGGCCGCAGTTTCGGAAACATAGTCGGGATGGTGAACGTAGATTTCCGGAGTCGGCAGTGCGGGACGGTCGTCCCACACTTCGTCCAACAAGGTTTCAGGATATTCGAGGCGGATGTTTTTGGCGGTAAGGGCCTGTTTCAAACCGCGCTCGCCGCTGAGTGCGAACATATCGGCAGGTGCGCCGACCACTGCTCCTTCGGGCAGATTTTGTGCCAACCACTCGGTATAAGGCGCATCAACGCCCATTTTTTGCAGCTCGATGCCGTTTGGAGCAAGCTGTTGGCCTGCCTGTTCCCAATAGCGGCTGTCCGTCCACACGCCTGCTTTATCAGCGGTCACCACCAAAATGCCGGCCGAACCGGTAAAGCCGGAAAAATCACGACGTGCCTGCCAATGCTCGGGCAGGTATTCGGAAAGGTGCGGATCGGCGGAAGGAATGACAAACGCGTCCACACCATGTTTTTTCATGGCTTCGCGTAAAGCGGACAAACGTTGTTGTACAGATTTCATGTGTTATGTCTCCTGTTGTTTCAGACGGCCTCGGTCATCAAGGCCGTCTGAAAACTTGTGCTATCTATAATCAATCTATTTTTTCGGTGCGAACGACCAGCTCTTGACCGTATAGTTCCGCAAAGGGTCTTTGTCGGAATAGCCGATAATATCGGGTTTGACCATACGCACTTCAACCTGATGATACAGCGGAATCAGTGCAGCGTCTTCTTGAAGCTGCTTCTCCGCATCGGCATAGAGCTGGCTGCGCGCTTCCTTGCTGACACCATCTTTAAGCGTATTGTTCATAAATGTGTCAAACGCCGCGCTTTTGTAGCGGAATGCATTGTTTGAGTTGTTGGATTTCAAGATATTGAGCATACCTGCCGGATCATTGAAATCGGAACACCAGCCGCTGAACGAAACCTTGAAATTGCCTTGCGCGCGCGTATCCAAATACGTTTTCCATTCCTCGTTGGACAAAGTCGGACGGATAAACGGAATGGCGGCCTTCCACACCGACTGCACGGCAGTGATTTGTTTTTTAGACGCTTCGCTGGTGCTGTACAAAATATCAAACTCAAGCGGATGGTCATCGTTGTAGCCTGCTTCGTTCAACAGTTTACGCGCAGTTTCGATGCGTTTTTCAGGCGTCCATTCTTTCCACTCCGGATAAACAGGAATCACGCCCTGCATTTGCGGCGGTGTCAATTGGAAGGCAGGCGTATCGCCGCGGCCGCCCACTTTGACGACAATGTCGCGGCGCGTCAGCATATTGAGCGCCTTGCGGACGCGCGGATCATTAAACGGCGCTGCTTCGTGGTTCGGCTCCAAATACCAGCTGCACAAAGAAGTCGTGCGTTTCACTTGTCCCGGAAACTCAATATCCGCCACTTTGACCTGATCACTAGGAATGCCATAAGTCACATCAATTTCATTGGCGCGATAACGGTTGTACTCGCCGCTGCCTGACAAGAAAACCGCCTTCGGAATGGCTACTTTGTCTTTATCGTAATAATTGGGGTTGCGTTCCATATTGATGTGGCTGTTGACTTTCCAATCCTTTAACAGATAAGCGCCACTGGAAACATAATGACCGGGTTGCGTCCACTTGTTGCCGTATTTTTCGACAGTGGCGCGGTGCACCGGAAATGTGAATTGCTGAATCAGCATATCGGGGAAATAAGGTACGGGCGCAATCAGCGTAAATTGCAGGGTTTTTGCGTCCAACGCCTTGACGCCCAATGTCTCAGGCTTGGCTTTGCCGTTTAATATATCTTCCGCATTTTCCACTTGGGCATCGACCAAATAGCTGCCGAAAGGTGCGCCCGTGGCCGGATCGGCAAGACGGCGGAAGCTGTACACAAAATCCTCGGCGGTAATCGGATCGCCATTGCTCCATTTGGCATCACGCAGATGGAAAGTCCAGACACGCTCGCCCTTGCTTTCCCATCTTTCCGCCAAAGCAGGAATGGTTTTGCCTTCCGCATCCGTACCGACCAAACCATCCATCAGCTGGCGGATAATCGCACCGGCCGCCATATCGCCGCTCATCTGCGGGTCCAGCGTGCCCGGCTCGACGCCGTTGCTGACCACCACGCGCTCATAATCGGTACGCTTAAACTTAGGGGCGGGTTTGACATCGCGGCTGCACGCCGACAACGCAAATACGGCGGCCAATGATGCAGCCAACAGCGGATAGGTTTTTCCGGCCATATTTCATTCCTTCTTTTGGGTATTCTTCTTTTTCAGACGGCCTGATTATTCAAACTACACTTAACTACAAATATTTGAGATTTTAAAATCCAGTTAAATCCTCTATTTCTAGATATAAAAATAGCGTTTTAAACTACCTATACCATCGAAATAAAAGCAGCCGTCCAAGATTGTTGGCAAATTAACACAAAAATACGTAACTGAAAACTATTTTTCAATTTATCCTACGATAAGTTACAAATGTATTGATTTTTTATAATTTGTCAAATAAGATTATCCGAATTTCCCGTCCCCAATTAAGAAAAAGACATAAAAGGAGAACAAAATGAACAAGTTATCTTGTTTTGTTGCCACTACCCTCATTGGCTCTTCCATAAGCTTCGCACACGCCGAACCTAAAATGAGCGGTACCATCTACATCATGACCGAGGTCGAACACAACAATAAAACCGGTGTAACCTCTACAACCATTTCCGATAAAAGTTCCAGTCTTTATCTCTCCGATGAAGTACCGCTCAACAACGACTTATGGTTGAAATGGCAACTTGGCTCCTTTATTTACTTCGATTCCGACCGCTGGGGAGGCTGGGGTACTGCCGACTCATACGTTGCGCTCAACAGTTACAAAAACCTCGGCACCGTCAAAATGGGTTACATCAGTACCCCTATGAACAGCATCTATCTGAACCCTTTCGACACCAACAGCCCGATTTTGGAATTCGGCAAAATTTCCCGTTTCGGCCAACGCCGCGTTTCCATGGCTTATGAGTCGCCTTGGAAAAACGGTTTCCAATTCAAATTCAACGTTTCCCCCGGTTCCAATGCCGCGCGCAACAACAATGACTGGAATCCGGACAAAAAACGTGACGGCGACTGGGTCTTCGGCTGGGGCGTGGACTACTACCACCCCAACAACGGCTTTAACGCGCACTACGCTGCCGAATACGCACCCAACGACTCTCCAACCGAAACCAAAGACTTCCAAGCCCACGCATTCATGGCCGGATACAGCAAAGACAAAATCTCCGTCGATGCTGCGTTTCAATACGCCAAAAACACTTGCGACGGCTTCAGCTGCTGGGGCGTATGGAAAGATGCGGCAGGCAACGTAGCCGGTTCTTACGACAAAGAAATCAACAACACCAAAGAATTTATGGTTTCCGGCTCATACAAAGTGGGCAATTTCAAACCTCAAATCGGCTTTGCCTACGGTAAAAGCTCTGTCGGCGAAGACTACAAACACGTCGCCGTCAGCACCGATTACAGCTTCTCCAAACGGACAACCGCCACACTCGGCGCCGGCTGGTTGAAAGAAAACGTCAATCCGAAATACGACGAAGATTTGCCGAAAAAATCTTCTTACGCAGTGGGCATGGTATTCAAACACCGCTATTAATGCCTGACAGATTAAAGGCCGTCTGAAACAATTTGTTCAGACGGCCTTTTCTACATCCTATAATTAAACTTGCAGCCCACCTTAAAAATCATTACATTGCCCACACTCAAGCAACAAAAACGTCATCATGAACGCCCACCGCACCCTCATCATCTCCGTTTTTATCGTCGCCAGCTGCGGCCTCGCTTACGAGCTCATCATCGCCGCGCTCGCAAGCTATCTTTTGGGCGACAGTATTTTGCAGTTTTCCTCCGTCATCGGGCTTTATCTGTTTTCAATGGGTATCGGTGCCCACCTGACCCAATACATCAAAGATAAAGACGTATTGCACCGCTTTATCGAAATCGAACTTCTGGTCGGAATCATCGGCGGCATTTCCGCGCTGGCATTATTTGTGGCCTTCGGTTTATCCGCCGCCCCGTTCCGCACCCTGCTCTACGCTTTTGTACTGATTGTCGGCATAGTTGTCGGCATGGAAATTCCTTTGGTCATGCGCGTGTTAAACCAAAAAGGTGCGGAATTTAAAGAACTCGTTTCCAAAGTCCTGACCTTCGACTACTTAGGCGCACTTGCCGTCTCTCTGTTGTTTCCGCTTCTGCTCGCCCCCAAACTCGGCATGGCGCGTTCCGCCCTCTTGTTCGGCATCCTCAACGCCGCCGTCGCCTACCTGACCGCGCGCGTCTTCAAAGCCGAACTGCCCCGCTATCGCGCCATCCGCCTGCGTGCGCTGATTGTCTTGTCCATCCTCGCCATCATCTTCGCCTACGCCGACCGCATTTCCTTCAAAGCCGAACAAAGCTATTTTGGCGACCCCGTCGTCTATCAAAGCCACTCGCCCTACCAGCGGCTGGTAGTGACACGCTGGAAAGACGACACCCGCCTCTACATCAACGGCAACCTGCAATTCTCCTCACGCGACGAAGCCCGTTACCACGAAGCACTCGTTCTGCCTGCCATGCAGATGGTGCCCAACGCCGAACGCGTCCTGATTCTCGGCGGCGGCGACGGATTAGCGGCACGCGAAGTCTTAAAATATCCGCAGGTCAAAAAAGTTACTTTGGTCGATCTCGACCCCGACATGACCGCTACTTTTAGAACCTCCGCCACCTTGAGCGCGCTCAATCAAGGCTCGCTGTCCCATCCCAAAATGCACGTCGTCAACGACGATGCCGCCAAATGGCTGGAAGGGTCGTCTGAAAAATTCGACGTTATCATCATCGACCTGCCCGACCCATCCAATTTCTCGCTGGGCAAACTTTACTCCGTCCCCATGTACCGCCTCGTTGCCCGCCATCTTGAGCCACATGGTAAGATTGTTGTGCAATCGACTTCGCCTTATTTCGCCCCTAATGCCTACTGGTCGGTCGTTGCCACCCTCGAAGCGGCCAAGTTGAATACCGTACCCTATCATGTTTACGTCCCTTCCTTTGGCGAATGGGGATTTGTGTTGGCAGGGTTTGACCAAAACTTCCCCATTCCGCAAAAATTCGACGTCCCCACCCGCTATCTGAATGCCCAGACCGTTGCCGAAATGTTCCGTTTTCCGCCCGATATGGCAAGGCGCAAGGTGGAAGCAAATTATTTGAACAACCAAATTCTCGTCAGTTATTTTGAAAGCGATTGGAACAATGTGATGCGATAAAATATCTAAAGGCCGTCTGAAACATCTGTCTTCTTTTATCTCCGTTCAGACGGCCTCATCGCCTGTTTACCCTTTTTCACACAGCATTTGCTTGAAAAAATAAGGTTTATCTTTATCTAGATAGAACACAATCGACACTATCCGTTGAATGAAGGAATAAACTCTTATGCAGTATTTTGGAATCGGTTTTTTGGTTTTAATCTTTTTGGAAATCATGTCCATCGTCTGGGTTGCCGACTGGCTTGGCGGCGGTTGGACGCTGTTTGTGATGGCCGTCAGCTTTATCAGCGGTATCTTTATGCTGCGCCATACCGGCATTTCCGGCCTTTTGCTCGCAGGCGCAGCCGTCCGCAGCGGCCAAAACATTTCCCTCTATCAAATGCTGTGGCCGATTCGCTATACCGCCGCCGCGGTTTTCCTGCTCAGCCCAGGCTTTATTTCAACCGCCGTCGCCCTGCTCTTGCTGATTCCGTTTAAAGGCAACGCGGCCGTTTCTTCTACGCAGTCTTTCCAAAGCCGTCAGACTTACAGCTCCGCCAAAGAGGATGAAGACATTATCGAAGGCGAATATACGGTTACGCGCACCAGCAAAGCCGACAAACCGCAAGACTATATCGAACACAAACCCGATTGACGACTGCCTTCATAACAGGCCGTCTGAATTAGGAATACCTCAAAAGTGTTTCATATTTCAGACGGCCTTAGTCATTTCCTGGCTTTAAAAATGTAAATATCGGTTTGTAATTCGGTTATTCCGCATAAATCATTTAAAATAAGCGGCTATTTTGATTCTAAAAACGACACGGTATCCAATGAACGTTCAACGTCTTTTCCCTCTCTCCCTCAGCTTGATTACCGCCGCTGTTTTATCGGCGTGTGCCACCCAAAACACACCGACTGCTTCGAAAACCGAAACCGTTGTTCAGCCTAAATCTACTTCTATTCCTTCACGCCGCGCCGACAGCGAATCCAAAGTCCTGTCCGATTACAGCCAATACCAAAGCGCCATTGATGCCGCCAAACGCGGCGACGATGCTTGGGTACAACAATTTTTATCCCAAGCCAGCGACAGCGCAATGGCTGAAAACGTCCGCAACGAATGGCTGAAAACCTTGGGTGCGCGCGGCCAATGGGATTTGTTCCGTCAAGAATTCAGCAAATTGAACGCCGCCGGCGTCGCACAAGAAGTGCAATGTTATGCCGATTTGAGCAGCGGCAATTACAGCAAAGCCGCCGAACTGGTTCACGTGACCAGCAAACTGCCTGCCGGCTGTACCCGCTTGGTTGAAAGCGCGGCAGCTTCAGGCCGTCTGAACACCAACGACGCATGGCGTCGCGTACGCGGCTTATTGAGCAACAGTCAAACCACAGATGCACGCAACCTCGCCGCCGCATTGGGCAGCCCGTTTGAAGGTGGCGCGCAAGGTGCGACCGAATACAGCCTGTTGAGCGTGATCGGCAAAGATGCACGCAAATCCGCTTCTGCCGCCGCTACCCTGTCCGACATGGAATCAGGCCTCAGCCGCGAACAACGCAGCTTCGCATGGGGCGTATTGGGCCACTACCATGCACAAAGCCAAAACATGCCGACTGCTTTAAGCTACTACGGCCGCGTTTCCGACCGCAAGCAACTGACCGACGAGCAATTGGAATGGTACGCACGCGCCGCTTTGCGCCTGCAACGCTGGGACGAATTGGCAAGCGTGATCCAGCATATGCCTGAAAAACTGCAAAAAGACCCGACATGGCAATATTGGCTGGGCCGCAGCTTTGCCGCACAAGGCAAAAGCAACCAAGCCAAAGAAATGTATGAAAAAGCCGCCGCTTCCGGCCGCAATTTCTACGCCGTAATGGCAGGTGAAGAACTGGGCCGCCGCATCAATACGCGCAACAATGTTGCCGATGCCGATGCCAGAGACGTCCGCCGCATGAGCGAAGACGGTGCCATCAAACGCGCATTGGTTCTGTTTAAAAACAGCCAAAGCAACGGCGACTCCAAAATGCGCCGTCAGGCGCAGGCAGAATGGCGTTTTGCCACCCGCGACTTCAACGAAGACAACCTGCTGACTGCCGCGCAAGTCGCTTTTGACAACCAGTTCTACGACATGGCGATCAACAGCGCAGACCGTACCGACCACAAACTCAACTACAAACTGCGCTACCTCTCTCCGTTTAAAGACCTGACCGTCCGCTATGCCGCACAGGCAGGCGTTGACCCGGCATGGGTTTACGGTTTGATTCGCCAAGAGAGCCGCTTTGTCATGGGCGCGCAATCTAGCGTCGGCGCACAAGGCCTGATGCAGGTCATGCCTGCAACCGCCCGCGAAATTGCCGGCAAAATCGGCATGAGCAGCAGCGAACTCTACACCATGGACGGCAACATCCGCATGGGTACTTGGTACATGGCGGATGCCAAACGCCGCCTGCAAAATAACGAAGTGATGGCCACCGCAGGCTACAACGCCGGCCCCGGCCGCGCCCGCAACTGGCAGGCTTCTTCTCCTTTGGAAGGTGCCATCTACGCCGAGACCATCCCATTCACCGAAACTCGTGATTACGTGAAAAAAGTCATGACCAACGCGACTTATTACGCGTCATTGTTCAACGAACCGCAAACTTCGTTGAAACAACGTATGGGTACGGTTCCCGGCCGTTATTAATACCCGATAGGCCGTCTGAAAAGTGAGACAGAATCAAATGTTCAGACGGCCTGCAACCTTGACAGACTATCGGGTTTATAAGATAATCGCCCGATTATTTCTGACCGAAAAGGTCACTTGCACGGCAAAAGCCGACTTGTTAGGAGGTGATGTTTACATCACGGCGCGTATCCCGCCCTGCCTTAGGCAAACCAGCGATACAACAACTACCCCATTATGACAAACCGTCCTCTATTTCTTAAAACGGTTTGATTGAACAAAATTTAAAGGAAATAAAATGCCTGCTATTCGTGTTAAAGAGAATGAACCATTTGAAGTTGCCATGCGTCGTTTCAAACGTGCCGTAGAAAAAACCGGTCTGTTGACCGAACTGCGCGCCCGTGAAGCGTACGAAAAACCAACTACCGAACGCAAACGCAAAAAAGCTGCTGCAGCCAAACGTCTGCAAAAACGTCTGCGCAGCCAACAACTGCCTCCTAAAATGTACTAATTACAGGCCTGCCCTGTGATAAACGACACACCGCAAGGCAGCTTTGCGGTGTGTTTTGTTTTTCAGACGGCATCTTTTTATATAAAGTGAGAACATTATGAGCCTAAAAACACAATTAACCGAAGACATGAAAACCGCCATGCGTGCCAAAGACCAAGTGTCTTTAAGCACCATCCGCCTGATTAATGCCGCCATCAAACAATTTGAAGTAGATGAGCGCACTGAAGCCGATGACGCAAAAGTCATCTCTATCCTGACCAAAATGGTAAAACAGCGCAAAGACAGCGCCAAAATCTACACCGAAGCCGGTCGTCAAGATTTGGCTGACAAAGAAAATGCGGAAATCGAAATCCTCAACCGCTACCTGCCGCAAATGATGTCCGCAGAAGAAATCAAGACTGTCGTTGAAGCAGCCATTGCAGAAACCGGTGCATCAGGTATGGCAGATATGGGCAAAGTCATGGGCGTATTGAAGACCCGCCTGGCCGGCAAAGCCGACATGGGTGAAGTCAACAAGGTTTTGAAAACCGCATTGACTGCTTAATCCTCAATAATCAAAAAGGCCGTCTGAAATATTATTTTCAGACGGCCTTTCTTATTGTGCCAATCAAGCAGCAGTTACTTTACCTTCATGACGCAACAAAGTAATCAAATCGCTGATACGTTTTTTCATGGAACGGCGATCGACGATTTGGTCGATTGCGCCCTTCTCCAATAAGAATTCTGCACGTTGGAAACCTTCCGGCAAGGTTTCACGTACAGTCTGCTCAATAACGCGCGGACCGGCAAAACCAATCAGCGCATTCGGTTCTGCCAAAACCACATCACCCAAGAAGGCAAAGCTGGCAGATACGCCGCCCATGGTCGGGTCAGTCAATACGGAAATAAACGGCAGACGTTTTTCAGTCAGCAAATGCAAAGCCGCGCTGGTCTTCGTCATCTGCATCAAAGAGTTAATCCCTTCCTGCATACGCGCACCACCGGAAGCCGCCACGCAAATAAACGAACAATTATCTGCAACGGCACGACGTACCCCCTGAACGAAACGCTCACCCACGACCGAACCCATAGAGCCGCCGATAAAACGGAATTCAAATGCAGCCACCACGACAGGCAGGCCGTTCATGGTGCCTTTCATAACGACTAAAGCATCGTCTTCGCCGGTTGCTTTACGCGCAGCCGCGAGGCGGTCAGGATATTTTTTGCTGTCTTTGAATTTCAGCGGGTCGGTCGGTTTAATATTGGCTGCAATCTCTTCACGGCCTTCTTCATCCAAAAGTAGATTCAAACGTTCGCGCGCAGAAAGCGGATTGTGGTGATTACATTTCGGGCAGACTTCGCTGTTTTGCTTCAACTCGGTTGAATAAACCGTTGCCGAACAAGACGGACATTTGTGCCACAGGCCTTCAGGGACGCTGGACGAACTGCTTCGGTTTTTAATTTTCGGAGGAAGAATTTTATCTAGCCAGCTCATGAATGACTCCTTGGAATTCAGAATTCAGACGGCCTGTTGAATGTAAGGCCGTCTGAAATAATGGAATAAAAAATATTAGCGAATCGCGTCTTTCAACTCTTTAACCAACACGCCTACCACTTCGGCCTCGCTACCTGCGTGGCTTTCAATCTCTTTGACGATACGGCTGCCGACAATAACGGCATCCGCTACCGCACCAATTTTACGCGCACTCTCCGCATTATTGATGCCGAAGCCGACACCAATCGGAATATCGATGTATTTGCGCAAAAGCTCTATTTTACGCGAAACTTCTTCAGTATCCAAACTTGCCGCACCGGTCACGCCTTTGAGCGATACATAATACACAAAACCGCCGGCCACTTTGGCAATCGTTTGAATACGCTCCTCAGTTGTTGTTGGCGCAATAAGGAAAATACAATCAATACCTTGCGCTTTCAACGACTCATGTAAAGGCTCAATGGTTTCTACCGGAGAATCCACGGTCAATACGCCATCTACGCCTGCTTCGGCAGCCGCTTGCGCAAACGCCTGATAGCCCATTTTATGTACAGGGTTCAAATAGCCCATTAACACAATCGGCGTTTTATCATTGGTTTGGCGGAACAAACGTACTGTTTCCAATACGTCGTGCAAAGAAACATGATTTGCCAACGCCCTTTCGGCCGCACGCTGAATGGTCGGACCATCCGCCATAGGGTCAGAAAACGGCACACCCAGTTCCAAAATATCAGCACCATTAGCCACCAGGCTATGCATCAATGCCAAGGTTGTCTCAAGACTGGGATCACCCACCGTAATATAAGGAATCAGTGCTTTTGCGCCATTGAGCGCTGAGAAAGTTTGTTGGATTCTGCTCATTTTCTGCTATCCATTTCATCGATTTGAATGTTGTCCGGCAGCCTGTTTATTCTGCCGTTACATTTGTTTTAAAAACCTCAGTCTGCCATGAAAAGGCGGTATCTATCCGCATTATCTAATGACTGGTTCTTTCCAATCGGCAAACAAGAGGCTAAGTATAACATTTACGGCTATTTCATAGAATCATTTGCAATCAAGATTCTGATATTTTGAAAGCAATATAAAACAATAAAGGCCGTCTGAAAATCATTCAAACAGCCTTTATTAGAATCAATTATGCAAATCTTTGTATGCCTTCGCACTTTTGATCACAATTTTCTTATCGATTATAGCTCGACATGGTGGTTTTGTTGTTCAGAACCAAGATGACGCTCCAAATCAGACAAAACCTGCATCAGACCATGACGGACTTCTTCTGCATTGGCGGCAGGATTGCCGTTTGCATCCAAAGCACCACGGCTGAACGTATCGATATACGGTTCAAACGTATCTTTCAGTTTCAACAACTTAACTACATCTGAGCGCGTATATCGATCGCCACCGTATCCAATCACAACATTATTTTCATGTTGCCATTGAGCAAACTGAGCCGGGCTGATTTGCAACAATTGGCACATCTCATCCAACGTAAAATAACGCTTGGCAGGAATAACCGGATTATTGTTGTTTGTCATAGTAATGCTCCACCATGCCTTTGAGTTTTTGGCTGGCATGGAAAGTTACCACACGGCGTGCGGTAATCGGCACTTCTTCGCCTGTTTTAGGGTTACGGCCAGGGCGTTGAGGTTTGTCGCGCAATTGGAAATTGCCGAAACCGGAAATTTTAATTTCTTCACCACGCGCCAAAGTGCTGCGGATTTCTTCAAAAAAGAGCTCGACGATTTCTTTGGCATCATTCTTGGTGACGTTGCTGACTTTGTCGACCAAAATATCAGCCAATTCTGCTTTAGTTAGTGTCATGTGTTTACCTTCATTCAAACTGGTGCAATTATTACCAAAATTCTTTTAAAAATCAAGTCCTCACCAAAAAATCAAATATTATTGGTGATTTTTGGCGACAACTTTTATCTTATTTTAAGCGCGAAGCTGTGCGTCTTTTTCGGCTGCCGCTTTAATCATTTTCGCAACCAAAGGCTCGATGACTTCATCTGTCAGCGTGTTTTCCATATCTTGTAAAATGATTTTGACGGCAACGCTCTTCATGCCTTCAGGCACGCCCGTACCGCGGTAAACGTCAAACACGCTGATTTCTTGAACCAGCTTGTTTGCCGCCGCTTTCAGGGCATTTAACAAATCATCATGCGTTACAGCTTCAGGCATTACAAATGCCAAATCTCGGCGCGCAGGTTGGAATTTGGATACAGACTGATAACGGGTTTTCTCACGGCCCAATACCGCATCCATATCGATTTCAAACACCAGCGGCGCTTGTGGCAAATCATATTTTTGCAGCCATTTCGGATGCAACTCGCCAACAAAACCAACTACTTTGCCGTCTGAAACGATATTGGCGGCACGTCCTGGATGCAATGCCGGATGTTCGGTCTTAACAAAGGATACTTCCTTGTTTTTCAAAAGGCTCTCAACATCGGCTTTCATATCGTAGAAATCCACGTTGCGTGTTTTCTCGCCCCATTGCTCAGGCAGCACGGAGCCATACCACAAACCGCCGATACGTTCGTTTTGAACAAATTGATCAGCCGAATCTTTGCTGAACACACGGGCAATTTCAAACACGCGTACTCGGTTTTGCTTACGGTTCAAATTGTTTTGCAAAACTTCCACCAAACCGCCGATAAGCGTAGAACACATGACGGCATACTGCGCCGCCAACGGATTTTGCAGGCGGATAGGATTAGTATTGGCAGCAAAGTCTTGCTCCCATTGCTCATCCACAAACGCATAGCTGACCACTTCACGGTAACCGCGAGCCGCCATTTCGTTATAAACCGCAAAACGCGGGCGTTTGGTTTCAGGCAATGCCAACATTTTCAGACGGCCTGAAGTATAGTCGTCAGGAATATTTTCATAACCGTAAACGCGGCCGATTTCTTCAATCAAATCGGCTTCGATCTCGATATCGAAACGGAAGCTAGGAGAAGTGACACGGAAGCCTTCTTCGGTTTTCTCAGGCTGCAAACCCAAGTGTTGCAAAATAATTTCAACTTGCTCGGCAGGGATTTCAACGCCCAATACCGTTTTCAGACGGCCTAAACGCAATTCAACTTGTCTTGCCTCAGGCAATTCGCCTTGCGCCTCAACCATTTCACCGGCCGCGCCACCGCAAATCTGCAACACCAATTCGGTAGCACGCTCAATGGCATCAGCTTGCAAGCGGTAATCCACACCACGCTCAAAACGGAAAGAAGAATCCGAGCCAAAACCATATTGACGGGATTTACCGGCAATAATCTCCGGAGCAAACCAAGCAGCTTCCAACACAATATTTTGCGTCTCATCAGAAACCGCGCTTGCCTCGCCGCCCATCAAACCGGCCAAGCTCAACGCACCTTTTTCATCAGCAACTACCAGCGTATTGTCAGCCAAAGTAACCGTCTTCTCGTTCAGACACGCCAAAGTCTCGCCATTTTGAGCACGGCGGACAATCAAACTGCCTGACAGCTTGTCAGCATCGAAAACATGCA
Source organism: Neisseria sp. P0019.S002 (assembly GCF_051957155.1). Classification (NCBI taxonomy): domain Bacteria; kingdom Pseudomonadati; phylum Pseudomonadota; class Betaproteobacteria; order Neisseriales; family Neisseriaceae; genus Neisseria; species Neisseria sp. P0019.S002. The sequence goes on along the minus strand of NZ_JBQCWS010000001.1, from coordinate 261,926 downwards.
TAGGCTGACCGATTTCCAGCATCACATAGTTGCCGATGTCCACCAATGCAGAAATGCTGCGGATACCGCTGCGTTCCAAACGTTGTTTCATCCAATCGGGAGTAGCTGCTTTCGCATTGACATTTTCAATAACGCGGCTGATAAAACGGCCGCAGTCGGCCGGTGCATCAATACGGACAGCCTGTTTTTTCTCACTGCCGATAGAGGCCGTCTGAATTTCAACAGGCGTAAACGCACATTGAGTCAAGGCAGAAACCTCACGCGCGATACCCTTAACACTCAAGCAATCAGCGCGGTTAGGCGTAATTTTCAACGTAAACAGCGTATCGTCCAAATCCAAGTATTCGCGGATGTTGGTACCGACAGGCGCATCTTCAGGCAGAATGTGCAGACCGTCTACACCGTCATCAGGCAAACCCAGTTCATTGGTCGAACACAGCATACCGTTTGATGGTACGCCGCGCATTTTAGTCGGCTTAATTTTGAAATTGCCCGGCAAAACGGCACCCGGCAAAGAACACGGCACTTTAATACCAAGCTTGACATTCGGCGCACCACAAACAATCTGAACCAACTCGCCCGTACCGGCATCAACTTGGGTAACGTTCAAACGGTCTGCATCAGGGTGTTTTTCAACGGATTTTACTTCGGCAACAACCACACCACTGAAAGCAGGGGCGGCAGTATCGATTTCTTCCACTTCCAAACCGGCCATGGTCAAAAGATGTTCCAGTTTATCGGCAGAAAGATCAGGATTGGCTTGAGTTTTCAGCCATGAATAAGGAAATTGCATATTATTTTCTCTACTATCAGGCCGTCTGAAACAAATTTTTATCAGACGAAATCAGTAATATCTATCCACTTTTCAGACGGCCTATCAAAAGACTATCTGAAATTTATTTAAACTGCTTCAAAAAGTTCAAATCATTATCGAAGAACAGGCGCAAGTCGTTCACGTTGTAACGCAGCATAGCGAAGCGGTCGAGACCAATACCAAAGGCGAAACCGGTATATTTTTCAGGATCGATATTAACGTTTTTCAACACGTTAGGATGTACCATGCCACAGCCACCAACTTCCAGCCATTTACCGTTTTCGCCCATGATGTCGATTTCGGCAGAAGGCTCAGTAAACGGGAAGAAAGACGGACGGAAACGTACTTGCAGGTCATCGCTTTCAAAGAAGCGACGGATAAAGTCAGTGAACACTGCTTTCAAGTCAGCAAAAGTTACGCACTCTTCTACCCACAAACCTTCGGCCTGATGGAACATAGGCGAGTGAGTGGCGTCACTGTCCACGCGGTAAACGCGACCGGGAGCAATAATGCGGATAGGCGGCTCTTTTTTGTCGAGCATATAGCGGATTTGAATAGGCGAAGTGTGTGTACGCAAAACGTCGCCGTTTTCAACGTAGAAAGTATCTTGCATCGCACGCGCTGGGTGATTTGCAGGAATATTCAAGGCTTGGAAATTATGGAAATCGTCTTCGATTTCAGGGCCGTCTGCCACTCCAAAACCCATACCGTGAAACAGCTCAACCACACGTTGCAAAGTCAAAGTCACTGGGTGCAAACCGCCATGCTCTTGTGCACGGCCCGGCAAAGTAATATCCAAGGCTTCTGCAGCCAATTGAGCTTGCAGCTTGGCTTCATTCAGGGCATCGCGTTTGGCATTAAAGGCCGTCTGAAACTGATTTTTGCATTCGTTGATGTGCGCGCCTATGGTTTTACGCTCTTCAGGAGACATTTGACCCAAAGTTTTCAAAAGTCCGGTCAATTCGCCGGTTTTACCAAGATAGCGTGCTTTAATTTGTTCTAAGGCATTGAAGTCTTGCGCGGCTTCAATAGCGGCAATACCTTCTGCAACGATACGGTTTACATTTTCCATAGTGGTTTATCGTCTGTTTGTTGATGGCAGGACGTCTGGAACAACAAAGCCGTCTGTTGGATTTGATTGCAAACCCGTTCAGACGGCCTTTTGTCTTACTGCGGCCAATCCGTTTGATAAGAGAGACCTATTTTATCGCAAATTAGTATAAAAAAATAGAGTTTAAAGAAAGAAAATCAACTACATAGGATTTCTTTAAGAAAAGAAAAAAGGAAGCACAAGCTTCCTTTTTAAATAATCTTATCGAATTAAGCAACCAAAGCAGCTTTAGCTTTTTCAACCAATTGTGCAAATGCAGCTTTGTCGAATACAGCCAAATCAGCCAATACTTTGCGGTCGATTTCGATAGCAGCGCGTTTCAGGCCGTTCATGAATTTGCTGTAAGACAGACCATTTTCACGGGCACCTGCGTTGATACGAACGATCCACAGTTGACGGAATTGACGTTTGCGTTGGCGACGGTCACGGTATGCGTATTGACCGGCTTTCATTACCGCTTGTTTGGCAACACGGTAAACGTTTTTACGACGACCGCGGTAGCCTTTGGCTAACGCGAAGACTTTTTGGTGGCGAGCACGAGCGGTAACACCGCGTTTTACGCGTGGCATATTCTAAACTCCTTAAGCGTAGGGCAACATTTTAGCAACAGAAGCCAAATCGCGTGAATCCACCATAGCGGTGCCGCGCAATTGACGTTTAGTTTTAGTGGTTTTTTTGGTCAGGATGTGACTTTTGAACGCATGACCGCGTTTTACACCACCGTTACCCAGTACTTTAAAGCGTTTTTTCGCGCTAGACTTGGTTTTCATTTTAGGCATTGGAAAACTCCATTCGTTATTAGATAAGGTATAAGGGGTTTTGAAATAAATTTCAAACACTTGGAACCCAAAATACCACGGTTTTTGCCGCTAATTAAACCTTATTCCGAGCGGCAATCGAAATAAGCCTTGTATTATAGCTTTATTTTTTCTTAGGCGCAATCATCATCACCATTTGGCGGCCTTCCATTTTAGGGAAAGACTCTATTTGTGCCACTTCAGCCAACTCTTCTTTTACGCGTTCAAGCAGTTGGGCGCCCAATTGTTGGTGGGCCATCTCACGACCGCGGAAACGCAATGTCACTTTGACTTTGTCACCATCGGCAAGGAAACGGTTGATGTTGCGCATCTTGATTTGATAGTCGCCTTCATCAGTACCCGGACGGAATTTAATTTCCTTGATTTGTACCTGCTTTTGGTTTTTCTTAGCTTCGTCGCGCTTCTTGGCTTGTTGGTATTTGTATTTACCGTAATCCATCAGTTTGCAAACGGGCGGTTTGGCAGTCGGGGAAATTTCTACCAAATCGACATCTTGCTCTTCGGCCATAGCCAGAGCTTCACGAACTGAAACGACACCAAGCTGATCGCCTGACTCACTGATTAATCGCACTTCTTTGGCGGTAATTTCACCATTGATTCGTGCTTCGCGTTCTTGAGCGATGATGAATACTCCTATAAAAATTAATGATTGACGAGGGCATCAGTGATTTCTTGCTGCAATTGTGCAATAAAATCATCTACATTCAAAGAACCCAAGTCTTCTGCTTTGCGGCGTACCGCAACTTTGTTTTCTTGTTTCTCTTTATCGCCGACAACAATTTGATAAGGGAAACGGTATTGGCTGTTGTCACGGATTTTGTAACCGATTTTTTCGTTACGCAAATCCAATTCGACACGGAAGCCTGCCGCCTGCAATTTGGCAGCCACTTCACGACAATAATCTGCCTGGTTCTCGGTAATATTCATAATCACCATTTGAACCGGAGCAAGCCACAATGGGAATGAGCCTGCATGGTTTTCAATCAGAATACCGATGAAGCGCTCCAAAGAACCCAAAATAGCACGGTGCAACATTACAGGACGCGCACGATCGTTGTTTTCTGTTACATATTCGGCATTCAAACGCTCTGGCAATACAAAGTCCAACTGCAGGGTACCGCACTGCCAAGAGCGACCCAAGGCATCTTTGACATGATACTCAATCTTAGGACCGTAGAATGCACCTTCGCCAGGTAACTCTTCCCACTCTACACCGCAAGCGGTCAATGCATCACGCAAACCTTGTTCGGCCTTATCCCAAACTTCGTCAGAACCTGCACGTTGCTCAGGGCGGAGGGACAGCTTCACAGCAACATCATGGAAGCCGAATTGTTTGTAAATGCGAACCAGCAATTCATTGAATGCACGTGCTTCATCAACGATTTGATCTTCAGTACAGAAGATATGCGCATCATCTTGCACAAAACCGCGAACACGCATCAGACCATGTAATGCACCGCTTGGTTCATTGCGGTGGCAAGAACCGAACTCGGCCAAACGCATTGGCAAATCGCGATATGAGCGCAAACCGTTATTAAAAATTTGCACATGACCCGGACAGTTCATCGGTTTAACTGCGTATTCGCGTTTTTCTGAACTGGTCACGAACATATTGTCTTTATAGTTTTCCCAGTGACCGGATTTTTCCCAGAAGGTCTTATCCATAATCTGAGGCGTTTTCACCTCTTTATAACCGGCAGCATTCAGCTCTTTGCGCATATGCTGCTCAATCACCTGCCACAAAGCCCAGCCCTTAGGATGCCAGAACACCATACCCGGCGCTTCATCTTGCAGGTGGAACAAATCCAATTGTTTACCCAGCTTACGGTGGTCGCGTTTTTCTGCTTCCTCGATGCGTTGGATATAGGCTTTCAATTCGTCTTTACTTGCCCAAGCCGTACCGTAAATACGTTGCAACATTTCATTATTGCTGTCGCCGCGCCAGTATGCGCCTGCCAGTTTGGTCAGCTTAAAGTTTTTCAAGAAACGGGTATTGGGAACGTGAGGACCGCGGCACATATCGACGTATTCTTGATGATGATACATACCCATTGCTTCCACTTCAGGCATATCTTCAATCAGACGCAATTTGTACTCTTCGCCGCGATCTTGGAAAATTTTGACGGTTTCTGCACGGGGTGTCATCACTTTAATGACGTCATAGTCTTGTGCAATCAACTCTTTCATGCGCGCTTCGATAGCGGCCACATCATCAGGCGTAAATGGTTTTTCAGTCGCAATATCGTAATAGAACCCGTCTTCAATCACCGGGCCGATAACCATTTTTGCATCTGGGTAGAGCTGCTTGACCGCATGACCGACCAAGTGCGCGCAGGAGTGGCGGATAATTTCCACGCCTTCTTTGTCTTTAGGCGTAATGATTTGAACATGGGCATCTTCGGTAATCGGATCGCAAGCATCCACCAATTTACCGTTAACCTTGCCCGCTACCGTTGCCTTTGCCAGACCTGCACCGATAGACGCTGCAATTTGCGCCACGGTAACGGGTGATTCATATTGGCGGACCGAACCGTCCGGCAAGGTAATGTTCAACATCAGAAAGCTCCAAAACATTAAAAAATAACGGCATAAAGCCGTTATGGAAATTTGGTAGGCACAATTGGACTCGAACCAACGACCCCCACCATGTCAAGGTGGTGCTCTAACCAACTGAGCTATGTGCCTTCATCTAAGTCGCTTATTGTAACGAAGCGTGTTCCCTTTTGCAAGCATTCGTAAATACTTTTCAGACGGCCTGAATATTTTTGTTTGATTTATGTCTCATTTTTTATTTCCTCTATTATTTATTCAGGCCGTCTGAAGCATTGTTTTGACAAAGATAAAATCCAGCCGTCAACCAACGAAAAATCCTTTATAATCTGCCCTTTCATTTCGCACACACGCGAACGTCCAATCTATTATTACTATGCTCAAATTTACCTTACACAAAAAAGACGGTCATGCCCGACGCGGCACTTTGGAACTGAACCACGGCAAAATCGAAACGCCGGTATTTATGCCGGTCGGTACTTATGGTTCGGTCAAAGCGATGAACCCGCAAAACCTGCATGATATCAAAGCGCAAATCATCTTAGGCAACACTTACCATCTGTGGCTACGCCCCGGTTTGGAAGTCATCGAACAATTCGGCGGCCTGCACGAATTTATAGGTTGGGATAAGCCGATTTTGACAGACTCAGGCGGTTTCCAAGTATTCTCGTTGTCCGATATGCGCAAGCTGACCGAAGAAGGCTGTACATTCCAAAGCCCGATCAATGGCGACAAACTGTTCCTCTCGCCTGAAGTGTCGATGAAAATCCAAACTGTGTTGAATTCCGACATTGTGATGCAGTTAGACGAATGCACCCCTGGCGAAGCAACGCACAGCCAAGCGCAAAAATCGCTGCAAATGAGCCTGCGCTGGGCGGAACGCAGCAAAAAGGCTTTTGAAGACCTGAAAAACCCAAATGCGCTGTTTGGTATTGTACAAGGCGCGATGTATGAAGATTTGCGCGAAGAGTCGCTGAAAGGTTTGGAAGAACTCGACTTCCCCGGCTTGGCCATCGGCGGCTTGTCTGTTGGCGAACCTAAGCCCGAAATGTACCGTATGTTGCGCGCCGTCGGCCCTATCCTGCCGGAACACAAGCCACATTATTTGATGGGCGTCGGCACGCCTGAAGACTTGGTATACGGCGTGGCACACGGCGTGGATATGTTCGACTGCGTCATGCCTACCCGCAATGCGCGTAACGGCTGGCTGTTTACCCGTTTTGGCGATTTGAAAATCAAAAACGCCAAACACAAACTCGACAAGCGTCCGATTGATGAAAGCTGCACCTGCTACGCCTGTCAGAATTTCAGCCGCTCCTACCTGCACCATCTGCACCGTGTCGGCGAAATCTTGGGCGCACAGCTCAACACCATCCACAATCTGCACTTCTACCAAGTCATCATGGCAGAAATGCGCGAAGCCATCGAACAAGGTAAATTTGCCGATTGGCAGGCGCAATTCCATGAAAACCGCGCCCGCGGTGTGGATTAATCCTTTTAAAGGCCGTCTGAAATTAGGTTTTAATTCAAACTGCTTTTCAGACGGCCTCAATATTCTTAATTAATAAAGCACAATCATGTCCCGTTTCCATACCGAACCTCCCTTAGCCTACACAGCACAAAACCGTACCGCCGTCCTACTGCTCAACCTCGGCACGCCTGACGCGCCCACTGCTGCCGCAGTCAAACCTTACTTGAAAGAATTTCTGTCCGATCAACGCGTTGTCGAACTGCCCAAGCTCTTATGGCAACCGATATTACGCGGCTTGGTATTGACTTTTCGCCCGAAAAAAAGCGCACATGCCTATGAAAAAGTTTGGTTTAAAGAAGGTTCGCCGCTTGAGGTTTACACACGCCGCCAAGCAGAAGCCTTGACCAAACATTTACCCGATGTCATCGTCCGTCATGCCATGACTTACGGCAACCCAAGCGTTGCCGACGTTTTGGCGGAACTCAAAGCCCAAGGCGTGGGCAAATTGCTGGTCATTCCTCTCTATCCGCAATATGCCGGCTCTTCTACTGGCGCGGCTTTGGACAAAGTGTTTCAAGAGTTATTGCTGCAACGCAACCAAATGAGCGTCCGCACCGTCTCCCGTTATTACGACGATGCCGCCTATATTCAAGCCATGAAGCAGCATATTGAAGCCTATTGGGCCCAAAACGGACGCGGTGAAAAACTGATGTTGAGCTTCCACGGCATTCCGCAAAAGCATCACGACGACGGCGACCCCTATCCTGACGAGTGCCACCATACTGCCAAACTGCTGGCGCAGGCATTGGGCTTGTCCGAACAAGAATATATCGTTTCTTTCCAAAGCCAGTTTGGCAAATCCCAATGGGTCAAGCCCAGCACGCAAGCCCTGTTTGATGAGCTTCCGAAACAAGGCACAACCAAACTCGACGTATTCTGCCCCGGCTTCCTGGCCGATTGCCTTGAAACCATGGAAGAAATCGCCATTATGGGACGCGAACAATTCCACGCCGCAGGCGGCAAAGAATACCGTTACATCCCCTGCCTCAACGATTCCGCCGACTGGATTGCCGCACTTGCACAATTAAGTCGGGCCAATCTGCAAGGCTGGATTTGACCTAAACCAAAGGCCGTCTGAAAAATCCACTTTCAGACGGCCTTTAGCGTTATCATCAAGTTATTCAAACGCAAACCAAGCGTGTAGCCATCAAAAACACTACTCAAAAAGGAACACATCATGACTGCACTCCGCCCTATCCTGCTCCTTCTGACCGCACTCAGCATCCCAACCGCTTTTGCCGCTGATGCCACGCTGATGAGCAAAGGACAAAAGATTTACGAAACCAACTGCGCCGCCTGCCACGGCAAAAAAGGCGAAGGCCGGGGTGCCATGTTCCCGCCACTGTTCCAGTCCGACTATATCAATAAAAAACCGCAAGTCCTGTTGCAAAGCATGACCAAAGGTATCAACGGTCCGATTAAAGTGAACGGCAAACCCTACAACGGCTTCATGCCTTCTACCGCCATCAATGATGCCGATGTCGCCGCCGTTGCCACTTACATCATGAACGCCTTCAATAATGGCGGTGGTACGATTACTGAAGCAGATGTCAAAAAATCTCACGGGAAAAAATAAAACGTCTCTCCCCTAAAGGCCGTCTGAACATTTCAGACGGCCTTATATATTGCGTTCCATCAGGGGCGCATATTCTTAACTCTTGTAAAGCCCCTTAACTTAGCCAGTGAAGGGGCTTTAATTATGCTTATTTTCTATACCGTAAATCCCGAGCCAGTATCTTTTCCAAAGGCATATATCCTCAAAGTTTTTAAGGATATCAATGATGAATCTCAATGTGTCAAAACCCTTTGCTTTCCTATTTCTTATCCAGCTTTAAAACACAAGGCTGAAAACGCCGCAAACGAATGCGGAAGACTTTTAGTAAGGGAATTGATGAATGAAGAATTTAGCCGTGAAAGCTTGGGAAGATAAAGCCGTGGCGGTAGGCGCAGATATGGCGGCCGCTTTAGCGGACGGCAATCCTGCGCCAACCGCCGAAGGCTGCCCCCCTAGGCTAATAGGGGGGAGCAAAATAAAACCCCTAATCCGAAGGGTGCGGAAAAATCGGATAATCAAGATTTTGAGTTTGAATATTTCAGCCATTTCGTATCGGATGGAAAAGGCAAATTCATTGAAATACCGTTAAGAAGAGGAAGGGATGACGGCGCATTTATTGACCAAATCACTTTTACAATTCATGAAGACAGTTTGCCTAAAGTAACAGGTAAAGGATTGGTATCAGATACAGAATTCGTTGTGAAGTATAGCGAGCTGTTAGAAGAAATTTTAGGTTTTGGCATTACCCAAAAACTACCGTTTAAAGGAAAGTTTTTCTATAAAAGCTGTTACCAACTTGGCCCGGATAACGTCGAATATGGCAAGGTTCATTACGGCGGTCAGAGAGAAACAATGCTGGTTGAATTGAATGGTACAGGTTGTCAGGCTGCTATACCCGGTTGGGAAAACCGACTGTATGAGTTTTTAAGTAAGTGCATACGTCCAAAAATTACCCGCGTTGACGTCGCCCATGATTTTTTTAACGGCGAATACACACCCGATCAGGCATTACTTGATCATGATAATGGTCATTTTGACGTTCATAACATGAGGCCAAAAAGCGAATGCCGCGGTACTGCATGGCGCAATGATGATGGTAGCGGCAAAACATTTTATGTAGGTAAACGCGGCAATTCAAAATTCACTCGCGTTTATGAGAAAGGAAAACAATTTGGCGATGTCAACAGTCCATGGGTCAGGTTTGAAACTGAATTTCGGGCAGGCGATATAGAAATACCCTTAGATGTTTTGCTTTATCCCGGTTCGTATCTTGGCGGCGCTTATCCGATATGTAATGCGATCTTCAAAACAGAAGCCAAACGGATGGATGCCAAGACAGAAACAGTAAATTTATCTTTCGATCACAAACTGTTTCATGCGCGTAATCAGGTTGGAAAGATGGTTAATTTCCTTCGCGATATAGGGTGGGATGATACAAAAATTGTAGATGAACTTGTAAAAGGAATTGAAGGTTATCCCAAAGGTTTACAACCTGAACAATACGACTGTAGAGATCAGACACAAAAGATTCAGTATATACACGAAGAGCAAAAAGCAATTGATGATTTGAACATGCAAACATTACTTGATGATTTGCTTGATGAGAAAGAAACCGCATTCCCACAAGATAGGGAAAAACAACACATTAAAGACATCGAACTCGAAGAGAGAATTATTTCAAATTTTTTAAACAAGTAAAGGAAATTCAAAATGTTTGAGCAAAGCCAAGTAACCACGTATTCAGCAACCCTTTTGGGAGCAAAACAATTCAAAGGCGAAATCGACGGTAACAAAATCGATTCTTGCACTGTTTTGGTAGCCAGCCCCATGCCTTCAAACGGCAATGCCGTAGGCTTTACCGCGGCAAGCATGAAATTTGGCGATAGCCATAATTTCGACAAGCTGAAAAATCTTAAATTCCCATGCGCGGTTGACGTAACCGTTGCAATGGAATCAACAGGTAAAGGCCTTGTTCCAAAATTGCTTGATTTCCAAGTTAAAGGCGCAGCGCCCAAAGCCTAAGAAAGGCTGAATCATGAGTAAGTATCAGCAAAAATTTATTGTACAAGAACTCGAAAACCATGAATTTATCTATCCCGATCCATTCGGCGATATTGGCTTTACTCCTAACATTAAATCTGCCGGTCAATATGAAAGTTATGAAGATGCTTTCAGTTCGGCGATTGAAGAAATCGGCGGCGAATTTTTAATTTTCAGTTTTTATACAAAAGAAGATTAAGTTTAAGAGGCTCGGCGGGCGGTCTCTAAAACCTTCACATAGCCCGCAAACACATTTTTTTAAACATTTCGTTAAGGAAAACATCATGAAATTGATGAACACTTGCCGTAAATACGGCGCAAAACTGGCCGTTGTTGCCGCAGCTCCTCTGGCTTTCGCTACTCAAGCATGGGCCGAAGTACCTGAAAGCGTTAAAACCGACTTGGCTACTGCAAAGACTGATGCATTATCCGTTGCGGCCATCGTACTGGGTATTATCGCTTCAATCTTCGCTATCCAGCTGATCCGTCGCGTATTGCGCTAATTCGAAGCCTATTTCAGACGACCCCTTAAAGGTCGTCTGAATACTAATTGACATGAGAATTTAAATAATGGGCTACCAAGTCGGAAATAATTGTTACGCAACCCGTCAGGATGCCGAAAACGTCTATTTCAGCCTAGTCTCTCCGAAGATTGGCGATGATGGAAAGCTATATCAGCTTAATTTTACAAAGTTTGGCTGGAAATATGGGGAACAGATTTTAAAAGCTGAATTGCCAGAATGTAACCCGATAGACAGCATGAAGGACGGATCCTATATAGGCTGGTCAGTAGTTGCCATCATGGCAGCGGTTTGGGGTATTAGGTTGATATGGCAGAAATTAAGGTAAAACCATGATGGACTTTTATTTTTATCTTGGTGTGTTTGTTCCGGTCGTGGTGGGCTGGATGATTTTTAAATGACGTGGCTATATAATCTAACTTTCAGCAATCATTACGAAAGTTAGCATTATGTTTTACATTTCAGAAGAAGAATTGAGATTTAAAAAAGATACGAATCCAGATTTTGAAAATGAAAAATTGTGTCATGTGTTTATGACTGAATTATTCAATTTGAAAAATTTGTATCCGTTCCATAATTTTATTGAGATTGCAAAAAACGCAATGCATTATTATTTGAACAGAAGTTACTTAGATGAAGTAATTGTATTTTTTGAAGATTGTTCAATTCTGAAAGTGAATTTCACAAAAGATGGGTTTGAGTGGTCTGAATATTATGATGAAGATATTACAACGGCTTTTTATTACGGTCGTTATACTTTTAGGGTTTAATATTTCGTTCGCTGATGTCGATATACACGTTGAAAAAAATGGTCGGATGCGTGTACCGGCTGGCGGATTTAATCAGAATGGGATACGCCCTTGGATGTATCTTGATAGTAACGGACCTAAGTTTCATCATGAATATGTTTCAAGATTCGACAAATCACTTCATGTCCGCGAAGCCTCCACAGGTCTCCGCTCTGCCTCAACCGTACCAGTAACCATAGAACAAAAAGTATCCCGTTCTACCGTCCTAAAAAACCTCCTCTCCAAAGCCCGTGTTGGCGGTAAATTCGCAAGAGTAGGCGGCGGTCCTGTCGGTTTTGCAGTATCGACCGCTGCTTTTTATCTCGTAGATGCAGCCTTAAGCAAAGAAGGCTATGAATATAATACAGACCATGAAAACTTCGGCAAGACAGAACCAAATTATGGCTATTGCGTTTCGGCATTAAATTCTAATTATTGCACTGAATACCGAATAGAAACAAAAAAAGATTATTGGCAGGAAGGCGCAGCCAATAATGAAAAATTGAAAAAAGCAATGTGTAATCTTGCTTATGCAAAAGGCCTTTTTTTTAATCCTGTGCCTTTTACGCCTGATGAGATACGCGTCGAAGGTGATTGGTGTGTTGCTTATCAAAAAAGTGAAAATGGCGAAACAAAGCCCTCGGTTTTAATGTCGGTTATTTCTTACGTCAAATATAAAGGCAAATTTTCGCCTATTTCGCAATCAGAATTTGACCGCATTATCGGCCCTAAAGCCGATTCCTCCCCGTCTCAATACGTTAACGCAACCGCCAACGAAGACGGCAGCATTCCGGGTGAATCGCAAAGCACGCTGACCGTGCCTAACGGCACAGTCATCACACTTGGCCCGGCAACAGGGCAAGACGGAAGACCATTTCAAATAACCATCAGCTTTACGACAGGGTCAGACGGCAACACAAGCGCGAAAGTAACCACAACCCCGCGCCCCGATCTTACACCTGGCGGATCTGAAGCACCTAATACCAAGCCTGATCCAGATCCTGCGCCTAATCCTGATGGAAAGCCAGATAAAAAACCTGATGATAAACCCGATTCAGATGATAAGCCTGATAAACGTCCAGATGATGATCCATCTAATAAAAGGAAAGAAGATAAAAAAGAAGATAAAAAAGATGACAAGAAAGAAGAATCAAAAGGATTACTTTGTAATGTTTTCCCTGACATATTAGCTTGTTCAGAAAAAGGCGATGTAGAGGAACAAGAAGAACCTTTCAAAATTCCTCATACAAATAACGAAACAACATTTAGCCCCGATTTCTTCCTACCCGAAAATGGTGTTTGCCCTGCTCCACGAACTGCAACCTATTTGGGCATAACCATGGAATTTAAATATGACATGATTTGTAATTTTGCCGAAATGATACGCTTCCTTGTGATTGGTATCGCTGCGGTAGCAGCAGCATTTATCATGTTTTCAAGTAGAAAGGACTAAAGCATGAAAGCTGCGTTTTTCGCCATATTACAAAGGCTATTAACCTATATTGTTGCGAAAGTATTTATTGCCCTTGGCATTAGTTTTGTAACCTTTACAGGTTTTACAGTTGGCTTAGGTTTTATAAAAGACTACGTAAAAAATCAGTTCAACTCAATGCCATCAGACATTCTTCAAATTGTCATGATGGCAGGCTTCGGCCATGCATTAGGTCTGATATTCGGAGCATTTGCATTTAACGTTGCTATGCAAAGTATTAGCAAACTGTCATTTATTCCAGGGGGAAAAGCTAAATGATTATTTTACAAACTGGCGTACCAGGTAGCGGAAAAACTAGCTCTGTCGTCAATATGCTGATGACAGACGAAAGCTACACACATTTTACTGATAAAGACGGTGTAAAGAAAAAACGTCCATTGTTCGTCAACGGCATTCCTGAATTGAAGATAGAACATGAAGAACTTACAGATGAACAAATTAAAGAAAAGCCATTTCAAGATTTTCTCCCTTATGGCTCGCTCGTCATCATAGATGAAGCGCAAAGGCTGATGGGCACACGTTCAGCCGCTTCAAAAGTACCTCCATTTATAGAAGCTTTGGCATTACATCGACATCATGGTTTAGATATTGTGCTGATTACTCAACATCCAAGTTTTCTTGATAGCTTCGTAAGAAAGCTTGTTCAACGTCATATGCATGTATCGATTAAGCCGGTAGGACGTAAACTCTATGAATGGAACGAATGTGTAGATCAGCCTGATAGCAGTGTGAATATTGCTAGGGCAATAGAAAGAACGTTTGTAGTACCTAAAAAATCTTTTGGTATGTACAAATCCGCTGAAGTCCATACTAAGCCGAAAAGACGTATACCAAAAAGTCTTATATTCGTAGCCTTGTTTTTACCTTTATTAATTGGTTTTGCCGTTTATACCATTAATGGAATGAGTAAACGATTTAACCAAGAGGAAAAACAACAGACAGCGGCATTGACTACATCAGATACAACGGATGAAGTTACAACACCGGAAAATAGTACACCGCCTCAACCGACTAGTAGTTTAAAGCCTGAAGATTTTGTACCTACACTTGCCGAAAAACCTGAAAGTAAACCCATTTATGACAATGTAAGACAAGTTAAAACCTTTGAATACATCGCCGGTTGCGTTGAAGGTGGTAATAGTGGCTGTACTTGTTATAGCGCACAAGGCACGCCGCTAAAAGAAGTTACTAAAGCCATGTGTAAGGACTATGTGAAAAACGGTCTGCCTTTCAATCCCTATAAGGATGAACAGCACACCGTACAACAGCCACAAACAACACCGCAGACAGCCTATGCGCCTGAAAATGGACAAGTGCTTACAATGGGCGGTAAAAGCCCTCAAAACCTGATGTATGACGGCTATGTTGAAGCAGGCGAAACAACAGGATTCCAAAACGGTGCAAAGGTCGGCAGTTAAGAGATATTTATTTAATTGTTGATGTAGCCTAAGCGGAATCAACGGTTAAATAAATATCAACGGGGTGCGGGAACTCCCGCCTTTTTGAAATTGGGTAAATTAAATTGAAACCTGTAAATCGTTTTAATTAAGACGGTTTACAGGTTTTTGTTTAAGCGCAAAACAAAAGCCTGGGCGGTTTAGACAGTATAACGGCCAAAGTTAAAAACTGACGAAAAGATATGCCGAACCGTCCAATTACCTTAAAGATTGAATATCATCATAGCCGTATCAGGCTGAATAAATAAGGAAAATGAAATGAATGTAATAGGGTTGGATGTATCTAAAGACACGATAGACGCAACATTGATTACAACTAAAGGAAGCAAAGAATATATAAAAATATCCAACAATACAGAAGGATTTGAGAATCTGATTAATTGGATAAAAACAAAAAGAATCAGAAAAATTGCCATAAGTATGGAAGCAACGGGTATTTACTACGAACAGGCGGCTGAATATTTGAGCGTTTTATATACGATCTTTGTTATTAATCCCTTAAAAATCAAAGAATACGCAAAAAGTCAGTTTAGCCATACCAAAACAGATAAAGCAGATTCAAAACTTATCGCCGAATTTACAAACCGCCATTTAGACAAACTGACACCGTTTAGGCCGTCTGAAAATCCCATACTCTACAAACTGATAAATCTGCTGCAACAACTTAAGGAACAGCAAAAAGAAACACAAAACAGGTTGCATACCGCAAAAGACATCTACATAAAATCAACCCATGAAGCAATCATAGAACTGCTTGAAGAAAAAATAGATCAGACATCAAAGCGAATAGAAGGCATGATAAAGCAGAAAGAAAGCCTAAATATCGAATATCAAAACTTGCAAACCATACCGGCAATAGGAAAAGAAACCGCAGTGATCCTACTAAGACACCTGACAGATAAGAATTTTGAAACAGCGAATAAATTTGTAGCTTTTGCCGGCCTAAGTCCAAAAATTGAACAATCAGGGACAAGTGTCAATAAAAAAGGCAGATTGAGCCGATACGGACACCGGCAATTAAAACGCGCCTTGTTCATGCCTGCCCTTGTTGCCTACCGCATGAATGCATTTCCTCAACTTGTAAGCAATTTGGAATCGGCAAAAAAGCCTAAGATGATAATCATCGTTGCACTAATGCGGAAATTGGCAAAAATCGCCTTTTATATACACAAGACTAAAAAGCCGTTTGATAAAGCGCGACATCAGACGGTTTAACGAATTTATACAAAATAAAACGGCTGTAAAAACAGCCGTTCCTTGTCGTTTCCGTTGAAAATGCAATAACTAAATACCTATTAAAAACAGTGATATAATAAATTAACCTATTTTAATAATTGACAGGTCAATATATCATCTTTTCGATACGGAACACATTTTTGTTTCCATATTTATGGTTATACAACATCAACAAACATACGCAAAAAACCGTCAAATCAAAAAAAGCATATGCGTTTTGTGTTAAAGTAAACGTTATTTAGCGGCTGTTTTGCGTCCAGGCCGTCTGAAAGGTTTTATGTTATGAACTTTTTCCGCAAGACTGTTTTATTTTTAGTCGTCCTCTCCATATTTGCCGCCTGCGGCTCCTTTATTTCCCAATACGTTTTGGGCATGAACCCGTGCGTATTATGCATCCTGCAACGCTTGTGCGTATTGGCTGTCGGGCTGTTGGCCATTGTTACGGCATTCAGTTCTCAATCTTCCAAATTTGCCCGCTCGCTCTCGGCATTGTTGATTGCCGCTCCGGCCGTTTACGGCGCCGGTGTCGCCGCCTATCAAATTTGGCTGCAAAGCCTGCCACCCGGCACCGCCCCTTCTTGCGGCGCACCTTGGACCTTCCGCCTGCGCGACTGGCCTTTGTTCGATTGGTTTGAACCCATCGTCCGCGGCTTTGGCAACTGCGCCGAGCCGGACTATCTATTCGGCGTCGCCCTGCCGGTGTGGAGTATTTTGTATTTCAGCTTCGTCGTATTGCTGCTGCTTTGGGCTTGGTTGAAAACCAGAAAAATCTGATTGGTTTCGATATAAAAAGGCCGTCTGAAATTTCAGACGGCCTTTTGTTCTTTAAACTGTTTAGTCCAGATTCAACACGGCAGAAGTGTAAACGTCTTGTACGTCGTCCAAATCTTCCAATGCGTCAATCAGTTTTTGCATCTTAACCGCATCTTCGCCGCTTAACTCGGTTTCCTTTTGGGCGCGCATGGTAACGTCACCGTCAACAGATTTGTAACCTGCGGCTTCCAATGCTGCTTTCACGCCCGCCCAGTCGTTCGGCGCGGTAACCACTTCGATGGAACCGTCGTCGTTGGTGATCACGTCTTCCGCACCTGCTTCCAAAGCCGCTTCCATCAGCGCATCTTCGTCAACACCCGGTTCAAACACCAAATAGCCTTGATGAACGAAGTTGAACGCTACGCAGCCGTCGGTACCCAAGTTACCGCCGTTTTTAGTGAACGCATGGCGTACATCGGCAACGGTACGGGTTTTGTTGTCGGTCAGACAGTCCACCATCAAAGCCGCGCCGCCGATGCCGTAGCCTTCGTAACGCAACTCGATGTATTCCACGCCTTCCAGATTGCCCGTACCTTTATCGATGGCACGTTGCACGTTGTCTTTAGGCATATTGTTTTCAGCGGCTTTTTCCAAAGCCAGGCGCAGGCGCGGGTTTGCGCCGGGATCGCCGCCGCCCATGCGGGCAGCAACGGTAATTTCTTTAATCAGACGGGTGAAGATTTTGCCGCGTTTGGCATCTTGTCGGGCTTTTTTGTGTTGGATATTTGCCCACTTACTATGGCCTGCCATGTTGATTCCTTTCGTTTTTTCACGCATTGAGGCGGAATTTGCTTCATTTGTAAGGCGTGCATTTTATCATAAGTTGCCTTTAGCCAAAATATTCAGACGGCCCGAACATTTGCAAAAAAGGCCGTCTGAAAACAAAAAAACCTTTTTTAAATAAAGAAGCACATTTGCGGCAAACCTTTGTCAGTTTTTCGTTTTAATTCACGAAGGTTTACGGTATGATGACAAAATCGGTCAAAATTGTTAACAACTTAACCGGTATCGAATGGCAAAACGGCCTGCTCGCCGATATTGCCAACTGCGAAAAATGAGTGGGAGTAGTTACCCGTATCATTTTATTTTTATTGTTTTTATTAAAGGTTTTATTATGGAAGAAATATTGTCTGCTCTGGTGGGTGCAGTCAATCAGGTTCTTTGGGACTACCTGCTGATTTACGCCTTAATCGGTATCGGCCTGTTTTTTACCCTGTACTTGGGCGCGCCGCAAGTTACCAAATTGGGGGCGGGTTTTAAAGCCGTTTTCGGCGGCTTGTTCAGCAAAAAAGACAAAGACCACGAAGGCAAATCCCTGTCTCAATTTCAAGCGCTTGCCGTGGCGATTTCCGCGCAAATCGGTACCGGTAACGTTGCCGGTGTCGCCACTGCGATTACTGCCGGCGGCCCGGGTGCCATTTTTTGGATGTGGTTGTCTGCCATTTTGGGTATGTCTACCATTTTTGCAGAAGCCGTTTTGGCGCAAAAATACCGCGTGGTCAGCCACGGCAAATACATCGGCGGCCCTGCATTTTACATTACGCATGGTCTGACGCCGAAAATCGGCCGTGGCGCGGCGCGTTTCCTGTCAGGCTTTTTCTCTATCGCCTTGATTATCGCGCTGGGTTTCATCGGTAACGCGACCCAATCCAACTCCATCGCCTCGGCCATGAATTTGGCTTTCGATATTCCTCCGATGGCTGTCGGCATTGCTTTGGCGGTATTCGCCGGCCTGATCATCATCGGTGGCATCAACCGCATTGCCGGTATCGCGCAATTTGTCGTGCCGTTTATGGCGGTGATTTACATCTTGTGCGCGGTGATTATTTTGTTCAAATTCTCCGACCACATCATCCCGATGTTCCACAGTATCTTTGTCGCCGCCTTCAATCCTGAAGCGGTATTGGGTGGTGCGGCCGGTATCGGTATGCGCGAGGCCGTCCGCTTCGGTGTGGCACGCGGCCTGTTTTCCAATGAAGCCGGTATGGGTTCGACCCCGCACGCTCACGCGACCGCCAACGTCAAACACCCTGTACAACAAGGTATGGCCGCGTTTATCGGTATCTTTATCGATACGCTGATGGTCTGCACGGCAACCGCGCTGATTATCCTGCTGACCGATGCCAACCTGTCCGGCGAAACCGGCGCGGCGGTTACCCAACTGGCTTTTAACAAAGCCTTCCCGGGTTTCGGTTCGCAACTGCTCGCCGTCTGTCTGACCTTCTTCGCCTTTACCACCATCATCGGCTGGTACTACTTCGGCGAATCCAATATCCGCTTCCTGTTCCGCGGCAAACACTTGGGCATCTACCGCGCATTGGTTTTGGTGGCCATCGTATTGGGTACATTGGGCAAAGTGGATTTGGTTTGGAGCATGTCCGATATGTTCAACGGCTTTATGGTCTTGCCGAACTTAATCGCCCTCTTCCTGCTACGTAAGGAAATCCGTGCAGTTTACGACGATTATCTAGCGCAAACCAAAGCCGGCAAAGAGTTGACCTACAACTACGAATTCCACGAATTCCACGACAAAAACCCAGGTTAACGACAAACAAAAACCTCTCAGCCAAACTGAGAGGTTTTTTATTTCAGGCCGTCTGAAACTACAACACATAAAAATAAATACTGATAAATTGCGTCAAACTGCCTGCCAAGACAAATAAGTGCCAGATACCGTGTCCGTGGCGGATTTTCGTATCGTTGATAAACCAATAAATCCCCGCGCTATACAATACGCCGCCCAACACCAGCCAAAATAATCCACCGGCCGAAAGCGATTTTATCAGCGGCCATACCGCCACCACAATCAGCCAGCCCATCAACACATAAATCACCATCGACAGCAGCCGCTTCTCGCTTTTGCGCCCAATCGTCAGCTCCTGAACAATGCCCAGCAAAGCCAGCCCCCACGACACGCCGAAAAGCGACCAGCCCCAGCCGCCGTGAAGGGTAATCAGCGTAAACGGCGTATAGCTGCCTGCAATCAAAAGATAAATCATACAATGATCGACCTTTTGCAAAATCGCCTTGGCTTTCGGCTGCGGAATACTGTGGTATAAGGTTGAACCCAAATACAGGAGCAGCAGGCAAACTCCGTAAGTCAGTGCACCGGCAATCCGATAGCCGTCCGCCGATTCCACCGCTTTCACCAGCATCAGCACCAAGGCCGCCACTGCCAATAAGAAACCGGCCAAATGGCTGTACGCATTAAATCTCTCGCCGTGATACATAAACCATTCTCATTTATAAAAGACCAAAGTGTACGCGAAGACAGGCGCTTCGTCAGAGAAATCGGGTTAAAAATAAGTTAAAGCGCAAAGGCCGTCTGAAAAACACGGCCTTGCAATATAACAAAAACATCTTTGCAACAAACAAACCATTCTTTCCCTTTTTCAGACGGCCTCACTAAAGTATCGGCTATCGCCAAGGTTGCAAAGAGAGAAAAAATGTCTATCCAAAACCACCACCTCGACTGGCTCGAAGCCGAGTCTATCTACATTATCCGCGAAGTGATTGCCAACGCCCAAAATCCGGCCTTGCTGTTTTCCGGCGGTAAAGACTCCGTCGTATTGCTGGCGCTTGCCGTCAAAGCCTTCCAAATCGAAGGCCGTCCGCTGAAGCTGCCGTTCAAACTCCTGCACGTCGATACCGGCCAAAACTACCCCGAAGTCATCCGTTTCCGCGACGATACGGTCGCGCGTACCGGCGTACAACTCGTAGTCGGCAGCGTAGAAGAATCCATCCGCAAAGGCAGCGTCGTTTTGCGCCGCGAAACCGATTCACGCAACGCCGCACAAGCCGTTACGCTGGTTGAAACCATCGAAGAACAAGGCTTTGATGCGTTGATGGGCGGTGCACGCCGCGACGAAGAAAAAGCGCGCGCCAAAGAACGCATCTTCTCTTTCCGCGACGAGTTCGGCCAATGGGATCCCAAAAACCAACGTCCTGAATTATGGTCGCTCTACAATACGCGCCTGTTCCAAGGCGAAAACATGCGCGTATTCCCGATTTCCAACTGGACGGAATTAGACATCTGGCAATACATCGCACGCGAAAAACTCGCCCTGCCGCCGATTTATTACACCCACAAACGCGAAGTTGTCGAACGCAACGGCCTGCTCGTTCCCGTTACCCCGTTGACCCCTAAACGCGAAGGCGAAGTTGCCCAAATCCGTGATGTCCGTTTCCGCACCGTCGGCGATATTTCCTGCACCTGCCCTGTTGCCAGCACCGCCGCCACACCCGAAGACATCATTGCCGAAACCGCCGCCGCGACCATTTCCGAACGTAGCGCCACACGCATGGACGACCGCGTATCGGAAGCGGCAATGGAAGAACGCAAAAAACAAGGCTATTTCTAAACCTGTTTTTCAGACGGCACATATATATTTCAAACCCAAACAACACGGCAACGCCATCCGCCCCTGCCGTGTTGTTTGCTTTATTATTCTTGCAAATATCATTTAACAACAAAAGCTTAATTAGAAATCCTTACCAAGCGACAAACAATAAAACATAAACAAACATGGTATAATGAACGCTTACAGGCAGAGATTTAGACAAAAGTCTCAGGCCGTCTGAAGGAGGAAAAACATGAATCGACGCGTTTATATCGTACATGGCTTTGAAGGCAATCCGCACGGCAACTGGTTTGACTGGCTTTGCGCCCAAGTCAAAAGCACCGGCGCACAAGCAATCTCCCTCGCCATGCCCAATCCCGACAAACCAAGCACGACCGCGTGGCAGTTTACCCTTGACCAGCACATCGGCAAGCCCGATGCCCATACCTTCCTAGTCGGCCACAGCCTCGGCTGCATTACCCTCCTTCACTTCCTCAGCCGCCAACAACCGCAAAAAATCGGCGGCCTGTTGCTTGCCGCCGGTTTTGCCGATACGTTGCCTCCCCTGCCCGCACTCGATGCCTACATTAAAGCAGCGTCCCCCGATTTCGACATCCTGCGCAAAATCGACATGCCCAAACACTGCCTGGTTTCCGACAACGACACCCATGTTCCGCCCGAACTGACTCTGGACATGGCGGCCAAACTCAAAAGCCCTGTTACCCATATTCCCGAAGGCGGCCATTTGATGGCTTCGGACGGCTTTACCCAACTGCCGCAGGCTTGGGAAGCGCTGAAACCCATGTTGACCGAATAAACACGCAATATAATTTGGTTTTCAGACGGCCTTGTATGCCTCCCTCCCCATGACAGGCCATCTGAACAACAATAAAAAACAACCTGCCCTTTCAGGCAGGTTGTTTCTTTTTATGTCTCATTGACGGCAAATTTAATATTGCACCGTCCATTCAATCTCGCCGCCTGCCCTCATCGGCACAAGCTCGCCATCTCCGTAAGGCACACTGGCAGGTACGGTTTGCGTTTGTTTGACCAATGTGATGGTATCGGTATTTTCAGGCAGGCCGTAGAAACGCGGGCCGTTTTTAGAAGCAAAGGCTTCCAGTTTGTCCAACGCGTCGGCTTTCTCAAACACTTCGGCATAAAGCTCAATGGCAGTCATCGCGCTGAACATACCGGCGCAACCGCAAGCATTTTCTTTGGCAGTTTTGGCATGTGGCGCAGAATCCGTGCCGAGGAAGAATTTGTGCGCCTTATCGCCGGTAACGGCAACAACCAAAGCCTGACGGTGGGTTTCACGTTTGAGTACAGGCAGGCAGAAATGATGAGGGCGCACGCCGCCGACCAAAAGGTCGTTACGGTTGAGCAGCAAGTGTTGCGGCGTCACGGACGCAGCCACATTATCGCCTGCTTCCAATACCAGTCGGGCTGCTTCGGCAGTGGTGATGTGTTCAAACACGACTTTAAGATTCGGCACTTGCGCCAAAACCGGTTTCATCACGCGCTCGATAAAGGCGGCCTCACGGTCGAAAATATCAATTTCAGGATCAGTGACTTCGCCGTGAACCAAGAACAAAATACCCTGTTTCGCCATTTCTTCCAACACGGGAATCAGTTTGAACAGGTCGGTTACGCCGGAATCGGAATTGGTGGTCGCGCCTGCCGGATAGAGTTTGAAAGCCACAATACCGGCAGCCTTGGCTTCGCGCACGAGTTCGGGAGTGGCATTGTCGGTCAAATAAAGCGTCATCAACGGCTGGAAGGTACTGCCTTCAGGCAGGGCGGCCATAATGCGCTCTTTGTATGCTTGAGCATCGGCAACGCTGACAACGGGCGGCTTCAGGTTGGGCATGATAACCGCGCGGCCCATTTGTCGGGCGGTGTATGGGGCAACGGCTTTGAGCGCGTCGCCATCGCGCAGGTGTAAGTGCATATCGTCGGGGCGGATGATGGTCAGGGTTTGCATAGCTTACTTTCGAGTGGTTTGGTTTGATAATGTTTCAGACGGCCTTTATTCGGCGGTAACGGTTTCTATTAATTTGATGTTTCAATCGTCAACCGGCCTAAGGCAAAACGGCGGCCTTATTGTCGTAAGAATGATGAGTCAGATAAAAAACAGCCTGTACCGGAAAATACTCGGACGACGTTGTTTTGACGGTCAGCAAGGTTTCTTTCGGACTGCCGGACGCGCGCCATGCGTAGGAAATCTGACGCATAGGCAACGGGATTTCCGCCAAATTATCGGCACGCAACTCAGCGTTCAAACCTTGCGGCGGATTTTCTGACAAAGCCAAAAATTGTTTGAAAATCAGATGGTCGTCGGCTTTAGCCGTGCGCACGCTGCAACTGTCTTCGGTCAGGCTCAAATAATAATCCGCGCCGTTTACCGTTTTCTTCCAAATGCTTAATGCCTCCCAATCCATCATTCCGGCAGGCAAATCGGCAATATCTTTTTTCGACAATAAAACCAGTTTGTTGGCATTGGCAAACTCGCCGACAAGGGCGGCATCGCCGTCTGCGACCACGCAGCTTTGGCGGAACAAGTCGGTTACATTTTGGGCATAATCGGCAGCGTTCTGCGGCAAAACGCCTTCATTACCGCATGCACTCAGGCAGACGGCCAATACGGCGGCAGACAACGCGACGGCTTTAGACATTTCAGACGGCCTTTATTTGTGCTTCAACACCAGCTTGAACACGCCGTCGGCCTCGCTCGATTCCAGCAAAACATGCCCGGTCTGACGGCAAAACGCTTCAAAATCGCCGGGCGCGCCGCCATCAGTAGCCAATACGGTCAGCACTTCGCCTTCCTGCATTTGTGACAAAGCTTTTTTGGCACGCAAAATCGGCAACGGGCATTTCAAACCGATGACATCCAGAGTTTGTGTATTCATAAGGCTCCATAGGTGTATTGGGGTTAAGTTTTATTGCCGCGTTACCAACAGCGGCACAACTATTCAGCTATAACTAACGCAATGATAAATTTAACTTTTAACTATTTTAGAGAATTCAGCATTTTTAATGTAAAAGAAATTTTTTTGCGGTATTTTGTGAATTTTCAGAAATATATTTTTCAATCAATATGGCTGTTTCTGCAAAATACTCAGTAGATGTTTCAAATTCTCTTGTTTGCTGCATCTTTGTGAAAGCAATGTAAAACATAAAAAATTCTGTCAGGCTATTACTCAACTGATAAAAATCTGGGTCTCCTGGTCTTCCTGCATATACAGGAGACATTAAATGAGTTATATCGCAAAAAATAATGGCATCACTATCTGTACAAGCAAAAATTTGATATTTCCCATCTATAAATTCTTCATAATCTTGCAAAGCCCAATGTTCGACTGTTGTAAATTCGGAATGTAAAGGCAGCAATATTATATTGAAATTACTATTTTCAAAATAACAATCTCCCTTCATTTGGACATGCTGATAATAATATAAAAGCTCCCCTTGAAAAGATAAGGATGAAATATCCAGCTCTTCAAATGAAAATTCTAATTTATTTGAAGGAAATGGGGTTGTTCTTGAATACAGCTCTATTAACTCACTTAGTACATTGTCTAATTTCATATTTTCCCCTTAGCATTTATCTTGTTATCGATTTAATCGCTGTTTCAAAGCTGCTTTGAGATCGATTAACCTTCCTGTATTTTTACCGCTATGTCCTTAGTATGAAAACTCGTCATATTAATCAGAATTAACGCCAATTATACCGCACTTACTTGCACCCCACCCTGCAAGCCCATAAAATAAAGCCGTTTTTCACTTTGGAGCTGTCTATGCGCCGTTTTGCCCTTCTCGCTCTCAGCCTTGCCGCGACTCAAGCATTTGCTTTGGGTTTCAGCCAAAAGGATACGCTGACCAACACGCGTTATCAGGAAAGCCCTGAAGAAGTTGCCGCACGCGAATTTAAAGAACACAAAGCCGAGTTGCCGCCCTTGCCCGATACACAATCGGGTGATTGGTTCGACCTCTACGTCAACGAAACCTACGGCAAGCAGCCCAAAATCCTGCTCAGCAGCCTGCAAATCATGCCTGCGCCTGACAACAGCATCCGCTATGTCTTGAATGTGCGCTCCGACAAAGGCTACGACAACCTCTCCGTCGAAGGCCTCTATTGCGCCCGCACGTCCTTTACTTACAGCAACGACAAGCGTTCGTCTTACAAAGTATTCGCTTACGGCGACACAGTAAACCACCGCTGGATCGAGCCGCGCAAAGGCGATTGGAAGCTGATCGGCAATGCGTTCAGCCGCAACGACGCCCTGCACACCGCCCTGTATCAGGCATTCTGTATCGACGGTATGCCGACAACGGTTGAAGGCTTGGTACAACGTTTGAAAGAACGCGGCGGCCGTCACGGCACAACACTGACCAACCACGACAAATAAACTGCTTTAATCAACAAAAAGGCCGTCTGAAATTTTTCAGACGGCCTTGTCTTTCAAGACGGCTTAGAATTTGTGATACAGGCCCACGGAAGCGGCTTTTTGTTCAACGCCGCCTTTGTTGGCTGCAGTCAGACGGGTTTTGTTGCCGACTTTCAGATACGCCAGTTGGGCATTGATGCCGGTGCGTTTGCTGAAGGTGTATTGGCCGCCGACAACGACTTGGTCGAATTTATCCACCAATTTCTCGCCACTGTTCACGCCCTTGGCAGGCCAGCCGTGTGCGTAAGTAATGCGTGGGGTCACGTTGCCGAATTTGTAGCCGACAGTTACCGCTGCATCAACTACTTTTACGGCTTCAGATTTGCCTGTATCGACAGTAATGTCACTACCCTTGTACTCATTAAAACCATCGGTGAAATAGCCTAAATATTCGTTGCCTGTCTCATGGCCTTTGGCATAGTGTACGCCGCCGCCGACAAAGAGATTGTCTTTATCGTAATAAGTTTCGACTTTGGCGATTTGCGCCGCTTTGATTTTGCCTGATTTGTCGGTGTACGCGCCGTTGTAGTGGCCGTAAGCCGCATTGGCGGTAAAGCCGTTTTTAGAGAAGCTCACGCCGCCGGTGTATTGGTCTTTGGCCGCTTGGGTGTGCGTGTATTTGTCTGAAGGATTGCGGTTGTCGCGTGGTGCGTAAGACACGTTGAATTTGAATCCGCCGAAATCCGGGCTGTCATAGCGTACAGCGGCGTTACGGTTGCCGGTACGGGTAAAGATGCCCAAGCCTGCGGCATTGGTTTTGTACATCCATGGATCGATGGTGTCCATTTCATTCAGCATATTGCTGAGTTTACCGGCGCGAATCTTACCGAAGTTACCTTGCAGGCCGATGAAGGAGTCTCGAGTGGCAAAACCTTGGGAACCACCGGTAATGGCCGTTTTTTGTTCAACTTGCCAGATGGCTTTCAAATCGCCGCCCAAGTTCTCGCTGCCTTTGAAACCGATACGG
This sequence comes from Neisseria sp. P0019.S002, assembly GCF_051957155.1. Classification (NCBI taxonomy): domain Bacteria; kingdom Pseudomonadati; phylum Pseudomonadota; class Betaproteobacteria; order Neisseriales; family Neisseriaceae; genus Neisseria; species Neisseria sp. P0019.S002. The sequence continues at coordinate 235,442 of NZ_JBQCWS010000001.1, read as the reverse complement.
GAAGTATTGTCATTGATGCTGGTTGCGGTAGAGCTGGTTTCAGAACCTGCATCACCTTTGATTTTTACTTGACCGACGGTCACGCTGCTTTTGATTTGACCATACAGAATCACTTCTGCAGATGCAGCCAGTGGCAAACCGGCAATAACCAAAGCGATAATCGATTTTTTCATTATTCTCTCCAAAACAAAGTTAAAATCTCGTGAAAACACGTTTAGCAATATTAATGTTTTCCAACGCTACAAACAACTACTTTCATCTTGAGAAACACTTTTATTCATTAGAGTTTAGACTTTTTACAACATTCTCAAATAAAACAGGCCGTCTGAAAGAAATTTCAGACGGCCTCTCCTATTCAAAGTTACAACAAGGACAATCATCCCTCTTATTGCAATCATTTAATCAAAAATGATTGCTTGATAAATGTTTGCCATATATCAACCCAATATTCCCAAATTGCCACTATCATTAACTTACTTCTTATAAAGAAGTTTTTTTATATCAATAATTTATTTGGTATAAATTTTTCCTTTTACCTAATATAAATAAATAGGAGCCTTTATGTTAAACAAACATCTCTTTTTATCTTTGCTAATGGCTGTCTCTACTGCAGCGGTGTCCGCCGAAACCCATCATGCACATTGGTCTTACACAGGTGAAAACGATGCTGCACACTGGGGCGACTTGAGTGAAGACTTTGCCGTCTGCAAAACAGGCAAACAGCAATCTCCAGTGGACTTCTCCACAACAAAAGCAGTAAAAGGCAAACAACCGGCATACCGTTACAACGTCGCCGACTACAAAGTAGAAAATAACGGCCACACCCTTCAAGCCACGCCGCAAGGCAAGGCCCAAACCATCGTGATTAACGGTAAAACCTATACCTTCAAACAATTCCACTTCCATACGCCGAGCGAACATACTTTCAAAGGCAAACATTTTCCAATGGAAGCGCATTTCGTTCATCAAGCCGAAGACGGCACTTTGGCGGTCATCGGCTCTGTATTTAAACCGGGCAAAAACAACCCTGCCTTGTCCGCGCTCACTGCCAAAAAACTGAAAGCGGGCGAATCCGTAACGTTGAAAAACTTGAATATCCAAGCCCTGCTGCCTAAAGATAGCAAGTCCTTCCAACTGAAAGGCTCGCTGACAACACCGCCTTGCAGCGAAAACGTGACTTGGGTTGTCTTAAAAACTCCGGTTCAGGCAGATGCGGCGCAGTTTAAAGCCATGCGCGATATTATCGGCGGCGAAAACAACCGTCCCGTACAACCTTTGAACGACCGCGAAGTCAATGAAGACAAATAACTTCTAAGGCCGTCTGAAAACAAAAAAAGCACCCAGAAACGGGTGCTTTTTCAATCACATCAATCAGGCTTTTTTGTTACCCAACGCGGCTTTCACAAACGCGCTGAACAAAGGATGGCCTTTGCGCGGATTGGAAGTAAATTCCGGATGGAACTGACACGCGAAGAACCAAGGATGATTTGGCAATTCGATGGTTTCAACCAAACGCTCGCGGCCTGCGGATACGCCGCCGATGACCAAACCGGCTTTTTCCAACTGAGGAACATAGTTATTATTGACCTCGTAGCGGTGGCGATGACGTTCGCGGATATGTTCGCTGCCGTAGATTTTTGCCGCAAGGCTGCCTGGTTTGAGGTCAACTTCTTGCGCACCCAAACGCATGGTACCGCCCAAATCGGCAGATTCGTCGCGGGTTTCTACGCTGCCGTCTGCAGTTTGCCATTCGTCAATCAGGGCAACGACAGGCGCGGCGCATTTCAAGTCAAACTCGGTAGAGTTCGCACCTTTCAAGCCTGCAACATCGCGGGCGTATTCGATCAGGGCAATTTGCATGCCCAAGCAGATGCCCAAGTATGGTACGTTGTTTTCACGTGCATAACGTACGGCGGCAATTTTGCCTTCTACGCCGCGTGAACCGAAGCCGCCCGGCACCAAAATCGCATCCATGTCTTTGAGCATGGAAACGTCGCCATTGCCCTTCTCGATGCTTTCACTGTCGACAAAGGTAATTTGTACGTCGGTTTCAGTATGAATACCGGCGTGTTTCAGGGCTTCGATCAGCGATTTGTAGGACTCGGTCAAATCAACGTATTTGCCGACCATTGCGATTTTGACGGTGTGTTTCGGATTTTGAATCGCGTGAACGATTTTCTTCCATTCGGTCAAATCGGCTTGTTTGACATTCAGTTGAAGCTGCTCGGTAATAATGCTGTCGATACCTTGGTTGTGCAGCATTTCCGGGCATTCGTAAATGCTGTCCACATCGTAGCTGCCCACGATGGCACGTTCTTCAACGTTACAGAACAAAGCAATCTTACGGCGCTCGTCCGCAGGCATTTCTCTGTCCATACGGCAGATTAGGATGTCCGGTTGCAAACCAATGCTCAACATTTCTTTAACGGTATGCTGGGTCGGTTTGGTTTTGATTTCGCCGGCAGCGGCAATGTAAGGAACATAGCTCAGGTGGGCAAACAATGTATTGTTGCGGCCGAGCTGGCTGCGCATTTGACGGATGGCTTCCAAGAAAGGCAACGATTCGATATCGCCGACTGTACCGCCGATTTCGACAATCGCCACATCATAACCGGCCGCGCCTTCATGGATACGGCGTTTGATTTCATCGGTAATGTGCGGAATCACTTGTACAGTACCGCCCAAATAGTCGCCGCGACGCTCTTTAGCAATCACGTTTTCATAGACTTGGCCGGTACTGAAGCTGTTGCGGCGGGTCATGGTGGCGTTAATGAAACGCTCGTAGTGACCGAGGTCGAGGTCGGTTTCCGCGCCGTCATCGGTCACAAATACTTCACCGTGTTGAAACGGGCTCATGGTACCCGGGTCAACGTTGATATACGGGTCGAGTTTAAGCATGGTCACGTTCAAGCCACGCGACTCGAGAATAGTAGCAATAGAAGCGGCGGCGATACCTTTACCCAAAGAAGATACAACGCCGCCGGTTACGAAAATAAATTTAGTCATGATGTGATACCCATGTTGGAATGTGTGATTTTAACTTGAAGCAGCATATTCTGGCAAACGGCAAAAGCTTCAGGCCGTCTGAAAACAGCGTTTTCAGACGGCCTTATCATACTAATTCTATATATCAGCGCAACTCGCGGCGCAGGATTTTGCCAACGTTGGATTTTGGCAACTCGTCGCGGAATTCGATGTCTTTCGGCACTTTATAAGCAGTCAGCTCTTTACGGCAGAAATCGATCAGTTCTTCCTTGGTCAAAGACGGATCTTTGCGTACGACGAAGACCTTAATCGCTTCGCCGGTTTTCTCACTTTTCACGCCGATACAGGCGACTTCCAAGACTTTGTCGTTGCTGGCCACCACTTCTTCGATTTCGTTCGGATACACATTGAAGCCGGATACCACAATCAAATCTTTTTTGCGGTCCACCAGCTTCAGCCAGCCTTTTTCATCCATCACGGCAATGTCGCCGGTCTCTAAAAAGCCACGTGCATCGATTGCTTTGGCGGTTTCTTCAGGACGGTTCCAATAGCCTTTCATCACTTGCGGACCGCGTACCCACAATTCGCCCGGCTGTCCGATAGGCACTTCTTTGCCGTCCGCATCGCGTAATTCGACTTCGGTCGAAGGAACCGGCAAACCGATATCGCCGCTGTAAGCCTCGATATTCAAAGGATTGCAACATACGCCAGGGCTAGCTTCGGTCAAACCGTAAGCATCCACAATCGGCGTACCGGTGATTTTTTTCCATTTTTCCGCAACGGCTTTTTGCGTTGCCATACCGCCGCCAACCGTCAGTTTCAAAGAAGAAAAATCGATTTCGGCAAAATCAGGACGGTTGACCATCGCATTAAACAAAGTGTTTACGCCGACAAATACGCTAATACGCTCTTTTTTCAATTCAGCAATAAAGCCTTTCATGTCGCGCGGGTTGGTAATCAGGATGATTTTTGAACCTGTATTCGCAAAAATCATCAGGTTTATCGTCAACGCAAAAATATGGTACAGCGGCAAAGCGGCGATGACGGTTTCTTTGCCTTCGCTCAGTTGGAATTTAATCCATTCTTTTGCCTGCAACATATTGGCGCAAATATTGCCGTGACTGAGGACGGCGCCTTTCGCCAAACCGGTCGTACCACCTGTATATTGCAGCAAGGCAGTATCGTCGCGCGTCAACTCGACTGGTTTGAACGTATTTGCCGCACCTTGCTTCAAGGCCGTCTGAAAAGTCACGGTATTGGGAATACGGTATTCCGGCACCATTTTTTTCACTTTGCGGATGACGAAGTTCATCAACGCGCCTTTAATCATGCCGAACATCTCACCGACTGACGCGACAATCACATGTTTGATTTGTGTACGCGGCAACACCAACTCCAACGTATTGGCAAAGTTCTCCAACACGACAATCGTTGTCGCACCGCTGTCTTTCAACTGATGTTCCAACTCGCGCGGCGTATAAAGCGGATTCGTATTCACTGCCACCAAACCTGCCTGCAAAATACCGAAAAGCGCAATCGGATATTGCAAAACGTTCGGCATCATAATCGCCACACGCTCGCCGCGCGGCAGTTTCAATACGTTTTGCAGGTAAGATGCAAAATCAGTCGCCAACTTGCCCACTTCGGCATAAGTCAGCGTTTTGCCCATGTTTTGAAAAGCAGGTTTATCCGAAAATTTCTCAACACTTTGACGGAATACGTCGCTGATGGAGCTGTATTGCGAAATATCGATTTCGGGGTTGACACCTTGTTCGTAGCTTTTGAGCCAGAGTTTTTCCATATTGATCAGTCTTTTATTTAGTCGTTTTTTGAAATCAAGGCCATCTGAAAGGCTTTATTCAATCTGCCGCTTCGTTTTCAGACGGCCCTTTTATTAAGCAGTAATAATGACAGGCTTGTCGGTGGACATAATGATACCGCCACCCAAGCACACATCGCCGTCGTACAGTACCGCAGATTGTCCGGGGGTTACCGCCCATTGCGGCTCATCAAAGACAAGCTCAATGGTTTCATCATCCAAGTAACGCAACGTGCAAGGCGCGTCAGCCATACGGTAGCGCGTTTTGCAGGTATAGCGCCCTTCTTTTGGACGTTCGGGCAATGTGAAACTCAAATCGTTCATAATCAGGCTTTGCGTATAAAGCAAAGGATGGTCATGACCTTGGACGACAATCAGTTCGTTTTTGGTCAAATCCTTGGCCGCAACAAACCATGGCTCGCCTGCGCCGCCGATACCCAAGCCTTTGCGTTGGCCCAGCGTGTAAAACATCAGGCCGACGTGTTCGCCGACTACTTTGCCTTCAGGGGTCACCATTTTGCCATTATTGGTCGGCAGGTATTTTTGCAGAAATTCGCGGAACGGGCGTTCGCCGATAAAGCAGATGCCGGTACTGTCTTTTTTGGTTGCAGTCGGTAATTTAAATTCTTTGGCAAGACGGCGGACTTCAGGCTTCTCCAACTCGCCCAATGGGAAAATCGCGCGCTCGAGTTGGAAAGGCTTGAGGCGGTACAGAAAATAGCTTTGGTCTTTGTTTTGATCCAAGCCTTTGAGCAGGTAATGCACGCCGTTGCGAACTTCTTTGCGGGCATAGTGTCCGGTGGCAATGGTATCGGCGCCCTGCTCTATGGCATAGTCCAAAAAGCATTTAAATTTGATTTCGGCATTGCACAAGACATCCGGGTTTGGCGTGCGACCTGCGCTGTATTCTTTGAGGAAATAGGCAAATACATTGTCTTTATATTGCGCGGCAAAATTGACGATGTCGATATCGATACCGATGATATCGGCAACGGCAATGGCATCAAAGGAGTCTTGTTTAATGCTGCAATATTCGTCGTTGTCGTCATCTTCCCAGTTCTGCATGAACACGCCGCTGATTTGATGGCCTTGCTGTTTGAGCAGGGCCGCGGTAACGGAGGAATCGACGCCGCCGGAAAGGCCGACGATGATGTTTGTTGGTGTGCTGGTAGTATTCATGAGGGGAATGTGGGTTTCAAATACATTTTTTAAAGCGTGATTTTAGCACATTTTGATTTGACGACAGAAAAGGCCGTCTGCAAGCCCAATGACTTTCAGACGGCCTTTATATGCAAATTCAAGCAATTAGTGCTGATGTGCGCCACCGTGTGCGCCGTGATCGTGCTGCATTTCGGCTTTAGGCGCGGTTTTCACTTCCAGCTCGACAGTTTGAGGTTTGGCGTTTTTGAATTTCAGGGTTACAGGCACTTTTTCGCCTTCTTTCAATTGTTTTTTCAGACCCATAAACATAACGTGGTAGCTGCCCGGTTTCAGCTCGGTTACGCCTTTTGCAGCCAAAGGCACGCCGCCTTTAACTTCGCGCATACGCATAACACCGTTGTCGTTAATATGGGTGTGTACTTCAACGCGTTCTGCAACAGGGCTGCTGCCGCCTACCAAGAAGTCTTGTTTGGCTTCATCGTTTTGGATTTTCATGAATGCGCCACCCATTTTCATACCCTCGACAGTGGCACGTGCCCAACCGTCTTCAATATGGATACCGGCTGCAGATACGGAAGTTGCCAAGCCTGCCAGAATCAGGGTTGCCATTAATTTTTTCATGTTTTGCTCCTTGTGTTTGCCAAATGGCTGGGATATACGGCCTTCATCTTACAACCAAAGGCCGTCTGAAAACTTTGATATAGATTAATTAATACTATCTAATCCTAACGAATTACCATATTACCACATTTTTAAGCAGTTAATGCAATAATCCAAACAATAAATAACATGAACAAAGCCATCAGTTGCGCGGCCGAGCCGGCATCTTTGGCACGCTTGGCCAGCTCGTGTTTTTCAGTAGAGGTATGGTCAACAGCTGCTTCGACGGCGGTATTAAACAATTCGGTAATCAATGAAACAAACGATGCAGCAACAAGCACCATTTTAATGGCCGATCCGAAATCAAGGAACAAAGCCAAGACAATTAAAATCAGGTTCAACCAAAAAACTTGGCGAAATGCGCTTTCATAACGGTACGCGGCAGCCAGTCCGTCTTTGGAATAACCAAACGCATTGATAATGCGCTTAATGCCGTTTTTACCTTTTTTTTCAGATGCGTAGGAGGATGGTTCCATCATATTCTCAACATAAAAAGGCCGTCTGAAAAGAAACGGTCGGGTTAATTTTCAGACGGCCTTTGGGTTTATTGTTTTGCCCAAGATGCTACGGCATCTGCAAACATGGCGGCAACGTCGAAATCTTTTTGCTTCATGATTTCTTGGAAGCCGGTCGGGCTGGTTACATTGACTTCGGTCAGGTTGTTGCCGATGACATCCAAACCGGCAAGCAAAATACCGCGACGCTTCAATTCAGGCGCAAGGGTTTCTGCAATTTCACGGTCGCGCTCGCTCAATTCCTGTGCCACGCCGCGACCGCCGGCAGCCAAGTTGCCGCGTGTTTCGCCGTTTTGCGGAATACGCGCCAAAGCATACGGAACAACTTCCCCGCCGATAATCAAAATGCGCTTGTCGCCATGTACGATTTCAGGAATATAGCGTTGCACCATGATGGTGCGTGAATCAAGCTGCATCAGGGTTTCAAGGATACTGCCGATATTGGGGTCGGATTCGGTCAGGCGGAAAATGCCCATACCGCCCATGCCGTCCAAAGGTTTGATGATGATATCGCCGTGTTCTTTCAAAAAGGCACGGACATCGGCGGAACGTGTGGTAACCAAAGTCGGCGCGGTAAACTGGCTGAAGTTCAAAATCGCCAATTTCTCATTGAAATCGCGCATTGCCTGTCCGCTGTTAAATACTTTTGCGCTCTGCTGCTCTGCCAACGTCAAAAACTGGGTCGCGTACAGATATTGCATATCAAACGGCGGATCAGTGCGCATAATGACCGCATCGAAATCTTTCAAGGCCGTCTGAACTTTTGCCTCTGCTTTAAACCATTCGTGATCGTCATCACTCTTCGCGCCGACAAACTCAAATGCCGCTGCCTGAGCCACTACCCAGCCTTCACGGACGGACAATTCTCCGCTCAAGGTATGAAAAAGCTGCCAACCGCGCTTTGCCATTTCACGCATCATGGCGTAAGTAGTGTCTTTATAGGTTTTAAAACTTGCCATTGGATCGGCGATAAACAGGACTTTCATCAAAATTTCCTTGTAAACAGACGATATAATCATACCTTGTATTCTGCCTGCCTGAAAAGGTGGCAAAATATAGAAAAGGCCGTCTGAATCCTATTTTCAGACGGCCTTGAGGCTTTTAGGCGGCTGCCAAATGCAAGAGTTCGGCGGCATGGCTGCGTGTGGTATCGGTAATGATTTCGCCACCCAGCATACGCGCGATTTCCTCAATGCGCTGATGATGGTTCAAGACACTGATTTCGCTGACGGTTTGCTCCCCTTCGCTATGCTTGCGGACCTGCCAATGGTTTTCACCGCAAGAGGCGACTTGAGGAAGATGGGTTACCGCCAAGACTTGATGTTTTTTACCTAAGGCACGCAAAGCTTTACCGACCATTTCAGCAACTCCGCCACCAATACCGGTATCCACTTCGTCAAAAATCAATGTCGGCACTTGCGTGTATTGGCTGGCAACCACTTGCAAAGCCAAGCTGATACGTGCCAATTCGCCGCCGGAAGCCACTTTGTTCAAAGGTCGGGACGGACTGCCTTTATTCGCCGCCACTTGGAATTGCACTTGTTCCAGCCCATGTGCGGTCGGCGAAGACGGCAACAAGACGATGTCAAAACGTGCGCCTTTCATGGCCAAATGCTGCATATGCTCGGTGGTCTCTTCGCCCAAACGGCCGGCTGCCTGATGGCGCATGGCGGAGAGAATGTGCGCGGCTTCGTGGTATTCGGCAAGATTGCGCGCAACCGTATTTTCCAAGGCTTCCAAATCAGCGGCCGCTTGCAGGTTTTGTAGGCGCTCGTCAATTTCCGCCAACTTTTGCGGTAGCTCTTCCGGCTCAATGCGGTATTTGCGCGCCATGCTCATCAATTCACCCATACGGCTTTCTTGTGCGGCCAATTCATTCGGATCGATATCGCTGCGGCCGGCCACATCGCGCATATTGGCACTGATTTCACCCAACTCGGCTTCAATACTTGCCAACATATTCAGGCTTTCGGCAAAGCGCGGTTCAATGTTTTGCAGATTGCCCAGCAGTTTTTGGCATTGGTAGATTTGACGTTGGATGCCGTTGTCGCCGTCTATGCTTTCGCCCACCTGCTCGGCGGTTTGCAGCAACTCGGCCGAATGCGCCAGGCTGTCGTGGCTTTGGCTTAAGGTTTCCCATTCGTTGGGTTTGAGCTCCAATTGGTTCAATTCATTAAACTGCCATTCCAAACGCTCGCGCTCGAGGGCCATGGTTTCTGCCTGCTCTTGTGCTTCTTGCAGAGCTTTTTTCGCATTAACCCAGTTTTGATAAAGCTGCTTGACCGTTTCCGCCTGCTCTTTGCTGCCGGCGAACGCATCCAACAACTCGCGTTGCGCGGATTCTTGATTCAACGAATGATGGGCATTTTGGCCGTGAATATCGATTAACTGCTCGCCGATGGCTTTCAGCTGCGCCAATGTTGCTGCCTGATTATTGATATAACTGCGGCTTTTACCCTTGGCATCGATAATACGGCGGATGCTGAGCTCTTCGGCATCTTCTTCCAAAAGGCCTTGCTCCTGCAGCTGCTCTTTCAGCTCAGGCAAACCGCTGATGTCGAACAAAGCCGACAACTGCGCTTCTTTGGCGCCGCTGCGCACTTGGCTGTAATCGGCTTTATCGCCCAATAACAGGCCAATCGCATCCAGAGTAATCGATTTGCCTGCGCCGGTCTCGCCCGTCAATACGGTAAAGCCGTTTTGAAAATCAAGATTCAGGTTTTCAACAATGACAAAATCACGCAAAGAAAGTGCCAACAGCATTGCAGTATTCCTTAGTAAATCACCCGCACCTATGCGGAATAGCTTTAGATAAGCTGATTATAACTAAGATTTTTTATAGTTTAAATCAGATTTTTCTTATGATTTATCTAAGATATTTATTTTAAACAAATTATTTTTTAATCAGGCAATAAAAAGGCCGTCTGAATATTGCTACATGTTCAGACGGCCTAAATTTATTTTACTCTGCCAGCTCTACTTGTTCATGCCCCATCAATTCCTGCCCTACTCCGGCAAGCAGGTTCAGATAACGCTCATACTGCTTGAGCATATCGGCAATCAATTCTTTGTGCGTCATATATTGCACATCGTATCCATCGCGCCCATCCGAAAAATACGTCAACGGTATGAACGTTGCCGCATATTTGAAATGAGGCAGGCTGTCTTCACGAATCAACTGGTCGGTAATTTCCCGCTTTACGGATTTAATCCCATAGACAAAATCCCTTACCGTCCCTTTATGCACCACCAGCTCCACCGACGGCTCATCCTGTTGCAACAGGCAACGGATTTCTACGTCCATATTGTATTTTTCGGTCAATTCGTTTTTCAATTCCTGCATTGCCGGAAGCGCCGTATTTTTCATAAATTTGATGATATCGACTTCCTGCGTCTGATTCATCATTTGTCCAAGGCGTTCCCTCCAATGATCGCCCGACCAGAAAATACTGCCCGGATTGACCGCAGTTGCAAAATAGTTGGCATCGTTGTTCAGGGCTTTCCACAAAGAAACCATCATAAAAATCATCAACACCGCAAACGGCAGAGACGCAATCAGGGTCATGGTTTGCAAAATAGGCAAACCGCCGGCACCCAACAACACAATAGCCACAGCCGAAATCAACACGCCCCACATAACCGATTGCCACTTGGGCGAAGCCAGCCCTTTATCGCGCGAAGCAATATTGTTCAGCACATAAATGCCTGAGTCGGCAGAAGTGATAAAAAACAGCGCAATCACTAGCAATGCAACCAAGCTGCTGACAACCGGCCACGGCAAATAATTCAAAAAGGCAAACAACAATTTTTCAGGCTCGTTGGTCAAGGCAGACAAGGCGCCGTTTGCCACATGCGTGTCCAGCCACAAGGCCGAATTACCAAATACGGTAAACCACAAAATACTCATCAGGCTAGGCACTGCTAATACGCCAAAAATAAATTCGCGGATGGTCCTGCCTCGTGAAATTCGGGCAATGAACAAACCGACAAAAGGCGACCACGAACACCACCAAGCCCAATACAACACCGTCCAGCCGGTAAACCATTTTGTATGCTCAGGCTCGTAGGTATATGACTTAAAGCTGAACGAAACGAAGTTACTCAAATAAGTGCCCAAATTGTCGCTGAATGCGAAAATCAAATACGTCGTCGGCATACTCAACAAGACAAACAACAGCAATGACAGTGCCAATACCAAGTTGGTTTCACTCAAAATTTTGACGCCTTTGCCCACGCCCGAAGTTGCGGAAAATATGGCAATCGCCATCACAACAACGATAATGCCGACCTGCAAGACATAGCTGTTGTCCTGCACCCAGCCCATCTTCAGCAAACCGGAACCCATTTGTGCCGCGCCAAATCCCAAGGTTGTGATAATACCGAACAAAGTCGCAATCAAAGCCATCACATCGATGGCATCGCCCATTTTGCCGTTGATTTTGTCTTTTAAAATCGGATAAAAGCAGGAGCGCAACGCCAGCGGCAATTTGTAGCGGAAACCGAAATACGCCAAGGCAAGTGCGATGATTCCGTAGATTGCCCAGGCATGAATCCCCCAGTGGAACACCGTATGCAGAATCGCCTCTTGCGCATTGCCTTTGGCAATCGGGGAAGAAAAATGCGATAACGGCTCGGCCACACCGAAAAACATCAAGCCCACGCCCATGCCGGCCGCAAACAGCATGGCCAGCCATGATAAAAACGAAAACTCAGGTTCGTCCTCGTTTGTACCCAGCCTGATACTGCCGAAGCTGCTGATGGGAAGCGCCAATAAGAAAATAAGGAATACAGAGAAAGTCAGAATGTAAAACCAACTGACATTTTGAAAAATAAACTGCTTCATGGCATTTAACAAAGCCTCAGTATTTTGAGGCCAAACCAAAGCAGCTGACAAAAGCAAAAGGACGAAGAAAAGCGTAATACCGACCACGCTTGGGTTGAAAGAAGATTTGTTTTGAATAAATTGTTTGAATTTCATATCGGTTCCGTAGTTGATACAGCGCATATTTGAAGAACAAACGGGCTGCCGATTGATAAAGAAAGAAACGTTTCCGTATGCCTTCTCAAACTATTACAGAATGAGAGATATTTATTCTAATAATTCTTAAATTATATCACAAAATCAATAAGTTATTAAAATAGATGAAAATTATATTTAAAATCATGATGTTATACAACAATAAAGGCCGTCTGAAACACGATTGACGGCCTTTACATTCAAATCAGTTAATCAGTCTGCTTCCTGATTCTACTGCTTCTTCAGCCTCCTCATCGCCTGTCGGCGGCGTTTCCATCAAATCAGGCAACACCAGCTCGCCCAATTCAGTCAGCGGCGGCAATTCTTCCAAACTTTCCAAACGCAAATCGCTTAAGAATGTTGCTGTTGTTGCCCACAAAGCCGGACGGCCGACAGAATCACGGTGGCCGATGACTTCAATCCAGCCCCTATCCTGCAAGGTTTGCATCACATTTTGCGACACCGCCACGCCGCGTATGCCTTCAATATCGCCACGCGTTACCGGTTGCTGATAGGCAATAATCGCCAGCGTCTCCATCACGGCGCGGGAATAACGCGGCGCGCGCTGCTCTTGCAGGCTGCCCAGTCGTTCAAAGGCGGCTTGGGCGATTTGGAAACGCCAGCCCTCATGGGTATGCACCAGTTGCAAAGCCCTGCCCTGCCAGCGGGCCTTCAGTTGCGCCAACACGTCAATCAGCTTGTCTTGCGACAACGGCGGCACACACAATTCGCGCATGGCTTTTTCGTTTAAGGGTTCGACTTGCGTCAACAGCGCCGCTTCAATCAGCGCATCGGGAGAAAGTTTTTCAGTCATAATAAAATCAATGTTCAGACGGCATAAACAGCCAAAGGCCGTCTGAAAGATAATATGGTTAATGGTTTGTTACGCACTCAAATGCGCTTTCAGTTTTTCTTCGTCCAAAAACCAATGGCAGATTTCAGTATCGCCATCCAGCAAAACAGGCACCAGCTCATTGTACTTTTCTTCTAAAACCGGATCGGCATCAACATCGACAATATCCAGCTCAAATCCAAACTGCTCCTGATAAGGCTTTAATTGTTCGCGCATTTTGTGGCACAGGCTGCAATATTCCCGAAACATCAAGGTCAGTTTCATGGCGGTTACTCTCGGAGGGACAAAAGCGGCCATTGTATAGCAAAATGCCGCCAAACCATACAGGCATGACAAAGGCCGTCTGAACAGGCGCGAAACGAAATCAAGGATTTCTGTCACGCCTTCAGACGGCCTTTGTGTGTATTCTAAAATTAAGACTGAACGTTGATACCGGCAGTCACGGTATTTTGGGCACTGCTTGCAGTCAAAAACGATGCAGCCAATTCGCCGCAGCAACCGCAACAAGTCGCCACGCCCAATTGAGCCTGCAAATCGCTCATGGTGGTTGCACCGGCGGCAATGGTCTCTTTGATGTCGTGGTCAGTAATGGCGTTGCAGATGCAGACAAACATGATGTGCTCCAATAATTTTGTTACCCTCTGTAATTGAGAGTAGGATTTATTCTTGAACGTAAATATAAATAAAAACGGTTTGCATTGCAATATTGGCACCGTCCTTTTGTTTTAAAATTTTTCTATGTAAATTTGTATTTTGATTGTTATTTTATAAATAGTAAACTTTATAACCGTTCAGACGGCCACGATAACAAAAGGCGGCATCTTCGAAATGCCGCCTCTATTCATGAACGGGAATGGTGTTCATCGACCATGTTTTTCAAACGAATATTAGCAACATGGGTATAAATCTGTGTGGTGTTGATATCGGAATGTCCCAACATCATCTGGACCGAACGCAAATCGACGCCGTGATTGACCAAATGCGTGGCAAAAGCATGGCGCAAACCGTGCGGGCTGAGCGAAGCAATACCGGCCGCTTCGGCATATTCTTTGACTATCATCCATGCAAGTTGACGGCTGATGCCGCTGCGTTTCTGGCTGACAAACACTTCGTTGCAGATTTTGTTTTTCAGCAACAACGGACGCGATTCGTTGCAATAGCGTTCCACCCAATACGCCGCTTCCTGCCCCAGTGGAACCAGACGCAATTTGTCGCCCTTGCCTATGGTACGGATACTGCCGCGATGTAAATCGATATCGCTGAGCGTCAATTTGACGGCTTCGGTCACGCGCAAACCTGTTGCATACATGACTTCAAGCAAGGCTTTGTCGCGCAGTCCATGCGGCGTTTCCACATCCGGTGCAGCCAGCAGCGCGTCGATTTGGGCTTCGGTAATCAGCGTGGGCAGTTTGCGTTCCGATTTCGGCGCTTTGAGAAAACGGGTGGGATTGTCTGCTCTTTGACCTGTTTCTTCCAACCAGCCGTACATGCGCTTGCAAGCCGACAAGGCTCGTGCTTGGGACGTGCTTTTTTCCCCCTCCGCATATACGGCATCAGACAGGGAAAATTCATCGGCACTCAACCAATCCTGCCCACCCTCGGCCAAACGCGCCGCGACCTTGACCAAATCACGGCGGTAACTTTGCAGCGTATTGTGGCTGAGCCTGTCTTGCAGCCAAAGGGATTCAAGCAGCTTGTCTATTAAATCGTCCATATCCATCAAACTGTATTGAAAGGCCGTCTGAACGGCATGGCTTTACATCCGTTCAGACGGCCTTAGGTTTTCAAAGCCCTATTTAAGAGGCTTGAGAGATTGTATCCAAAACTTCCTGCGCGTGTCCGGCCACTTTGACTTTGCGCCATTCATGGGCGATTTCGCCGTTTTTGTCCAGCACAAACGTACTGCGCTCGATGCCGAGGGATTCTTTGCCGTAAAGCTTTTTCAGCTTGATCACGTCAAACAGTTTGCAGACGGTTTCTTCTTTATCGCTCAACAATTCAAACTGGAAGCCTTGCTTGGCGCAGAAATTCTGATGCGATTTGATACCGTCGCGCGAAATGCCGACAACGGTATAGCCCAATGCTTTGAATTGCTCCAATCGGGCATTGAAATCCAAACCTTCGGTGGTACAGCCGGGCGTGCTGTCTTTAGGATAAAAATAGACAACCAACGGCAAATGTTCGGCGGAGTTAAAATCGCTGCCGGAAGAAGATGGGAGTGTAAATTGATATTTTGACATATTATTCCTTTCAGACGGCCTAAACCTAGCCTGCGTTTATTTTTCACTTAAATTCAAATAACTGCGCGTACCTTGAAAATCTTCCAATGCGCGCAACAAAAGCTGGAAGTGGTCGTCATTGCCGGCCAAATCCAACTCATCGGCATTGACAGTCAGCAAAGGCGCGCTTTGATACAAATGGAAGAAATGACTGTATTCGTCATGCACACGTCCCAAATAGCCTTCGGGGAACAAACTGATGATGCCTTCGTGACGTTTTTGTAGGCGTTTGCGGTTGTTTTCGACGGCGGTTTGCAGATAAATCACCACATCAGGCTCCGCGTATTGCGGCAGAATACGTTGCTTCATATCGGCAAAAAGCTGCTGCTCGTCATCATTCAAAACGATGGGCGTAAAAATACGGTCTTTTTCCGGCAGAAAATCAGCCACAACCATTCCGCCTTGCGCGCATTGTTCTTCAATAATATTCACGCTTTCAGCGCGGCGCGTTAGGAAGAAAAGTTCGGCAGCCAAGCCATTATTGGAAACATTGCTGTAAAACTTCATGAGAAACGGATTGTGATCCGGATTCTCCGACAACAGCAACGCGCTGAAATGCTCTGCCAAACGGCGGCTCAAAGCGGTCTTGCCGCTACCGATGGCGCCTTCGACAACAATATAACGAGGATTCATAGTAACTCTTTGTAATGTGTTTTCCAACAATATTTTATAGCAAAAAAGGCGTGTCCAACACGCCCTTTCTTGTTTTAGTCCGTTTTTCAGACGGCCCTTATTCTTTCAACAGGCGAATACCCTGCCAGCCCAAAGCTTGAGCCAAATCAGCCGCACTGCCATGCTCACCCAACTCGAAATCCGGAAGGATTTCGGCCAGCGGCAACATAACGAAACTGCGCTGATGCGCTCGCGGATGCGGCAAGGTCAGATGCGGGTCATCGCTGCGAATACCGTCAAAATCGATGATGTCCAAATCCAAAGTGCGCGGCGCATTCCGGAAGGTACGTTCGCGCCCAAATTCGGCCTCGATGCGGTTTAACTCTGCCAACAGCGCTACGCCGTCCAATGATGTTTTCACCGCGCAAACCGCGTTCACAAA
The DNA here is from genome assembly GCF_051957155.1 of Neisseria sp. P0019.S002. NCBI lineage: Bacteria > Pseudomonadati > Pseudomonadota > Betaproteobacteria > Neisseriales > Neisseriaceae > Neisseria > Neisseria sp. P0019.S002. The sequence continues at coordinate 219,099 of NZ_JBQCWS010000001.1, read as the reverse complement.
ATCGGGCTGATCATCATAGCCGACCGGCGCAGTTAGATACAGGGAAGAAGTCTTTTCAAGCCGGATATGCGGATGCGCGGCCAATTCGGCCAAAGCGGTGCGAACCTGTTCAGCAGGATTGGCGAGATTGCTGCCCAAAGCGATAACGGCAAAATGCGGATACATTTCAGACAGCCTCTTTTAAAACGGCAGCGTTTTGGTTTTGGCAAGGAAAACAATCGTGGCAACACACGACATGGCCAAAACGTAGACGATATAGAATTTCGGCGAACGCGGACGCGAACGCATCATAATCATGCCCAATACAATATAAACCAGCAACAGCAGGATTTTCATGCCGAGCCACGGCGCATTGAACGGCGAAAAATGGGTAATCTTCATCAGCCACAAGCCGGTAAACAGCAACATGGTGTCGTTCAAATGCGGCATGGCTTTCCAAATGCCTGACAACGGTTTCTCAGGATGACGCCAGAGCAGGAAAAAACGGATGTTGAACAACAGGATGGTAATGGCAACGAAAATCTGATGGCTGTATTTTACAAACAGATATTGCATGGCAGTTTCTTATGTTAAAGGTTGAAAAACAAAGCAGCTATTTTACCGCAAACATCTATTTCTGACGCAACTTTTCAATCGCCAGCAGATAGGGAGGCGCATTGCGGCGGTTGACAAAGCCATAGCGTAACACGGCAAATGCTTCCTGCGGCAAAGTTTCCGCCCATTGCACAATCGCTTCAGCCTCTATTCGGCCGGCTTCATGCCCCGGATACAATACCGCCACGGCAAGCCCGCCCTCTTTCAGCAAACCCAAAGTATCCGTCAGCGCACGGATGCTGCTTGCCGCCTCAGTCGTACAGCTTTTATTGCCACCCGGCAGCCAACCGAAATTAAATACTGCGGCATCTAAAGGCTCGTCGAGATAAGATAAAAGGTTTTCATGGCCGTCATGTATCAGAGCTACCCAACCATCTACGCCATTTTCTTTCAGACGGCCTTGAGTCTGCTCCAGTGCTTTGGGTTGCACATCAAATGCCCACACCCTACCCGTCTCGCCAACCGACTGCGCCAACAGCAAAGTATCATGCCCGTTTCCGGCCGTCGTATCCAAAGCGCGGCAGCCTGATTTTAAGGCTTGTCGTAACAGGGAATGTGCAAAAGGAAGAATGTTTTCAAGCAGCATGATAAAGGTCGTCTGAAAATAAAAATACCCTACCGCAAAAGCGGTAAGGTATTGAAAAACAGGAATGCGTTACATCATTTATTCGGCAGGTTGTTGCACAGTCTCAACTTGAACCGGAGCAGCTGCGGCAGCGGCTTGAGGTTGTTTGTTTTCGTGTTGCAGGCTGACTGCGCGTGCAGGAACGATTGTTGAGATAGCGTGTTTGTAAACCATCTGAGTGACGGAAGTATTACGCAGCAGAACAACGTACTGGTCGAATGATTCCACTTGGCCTTGCAGCTTAATGCCGTTTACCAAGTAGATCGAAACCGGAACGTGCTCTTTACGCAACGCATTCAAAAAAGGATCTTGTAACATTTGTCCTTTAGCTGTCATATTCTTGAGCTCCATTATTATGATTGTAAAGACGCCAAAATCGGCGTTTGATGGGATTGTAGCCCCGAATAGGATAAATTACCAACTATTTTTTTCTATCACACCGTTTAGGAATCCAGCAATCAGGGAACTTCACGACAAACTGACTGTTTCATTTTCATATTCACAACAATTCCCAATTCAAATTTGATGTTTTTTTAAATTCAGCAAACCCTATCGAAAATATGCTACGAAGCTCTAATGAGTTGTTTTTCATTATAAAAAGGCCGTCTGAAATTGTTCAGACGGCCTTTGTGCTTATTTGCTAAATTGTTTTTTCACGCTGACTTTGGTTTTCTTCTTGAAGCGGTTTTTCTCTTCCTTGCGGCCTTCGCGTTTCTCAATACGGTTGCTCAAGCTGACACGGCGTAGCGGTTTTTTCTTCGGTTTGTCTTCCGCATTTTCATACGGGTTTTCCGAAACATTGTATTGAATTCTGAGCGGCGTACCTTGCAGATTGAAGGCTTTGCGGAACGTTTGGGTCAGATAACGTGTGTAGCTGTCAGAAATGGCGTGCAGCGAATTGCCGTGAACCACAATCACCGGCGGGTTCATGCCGCCTTGGTGGGCATAACGCATTTTCGGACGCACCAAACCAGCGCGCGGCGGCTGTTGACGCTCGATCGCGCTTTGCAATACGCGCGTGATTTTCGGCGTCGGCATCTTAATCATCGCCGCATTGTAGGCAGCCTGAATGCTTTCAAACAAACCGTCTATACCGCGCTCTTTCAACGCAGAAATAAAGTGGAACTTAGCAAAATCAAGGAAATACAGTTTTCGGTTGATATCGCGTTTCACTTGCTCGCGGCGCTCTTCGCTGATGCCGTCCCATTTATTGACTGCCACCACCAAAGCACGGCCTGCTTCCAAAGCAAAACCTGCAATCGTCGCATCTTGATCGGCGATATCTTGTTGCGCATCCAACACCAAAACAGCAACGTTTGCCGCCTCAACCGCCTGCATGGCTTTGATAACGGAGAACTTTTCCACCGCTTCATCCACTTTGCCGCGACGGCGCACACCTGCGGTATCGATGATGGTAAACGGCTTGCCTTCGCGTTCAAAATCGATATGGATACTGTCGCGCGTCGTGCCTGCCATATCGAAAGCAATCACGCGTTCCTCGCCGAGAATGGCGTTTACCAAGGTCGATTTACCGACATTTGGACGGCCGATTACAGCAAAAACAGGATGTTTCGCTTCTTCCTCTTCCTTTTCAGGCTCAGGGAAGGTTTCCAAAATCTCTTCAATCAAATAATACACGCCATCGCCGTGCGCACCTGAAATAACATAAGGGTCGCCCAAGGCAAGTTCGTAGAACTCGGCTGCAAGTACAGCCCTATTGCCGCCCTCGCCTTTATTCACGGCCAAATAAACGGGACGCGGACTTTGGCGTAAACGGTCGGCAATAATTTTATCTTGCGGCGTCAAACCGGTACGACCGTCCACCAAAAACACAACCGCATCGGCTTCATCGACAGCCTGCAAGGTTTGTTTTGCCATTTCGTGCAAAATGCCGCTGTCCACAACCGGCTCAAAACCGCCGGTATCGATGACCAAATAAGGTTTGCTGCCGACTTTGCCATGACCGTAATGGCGGTCACGCGTCAGGCCAGGCAGGTCATGCACGAGCGCGTCTTTGGTGCGCGTCAAACGGTTGAATAAAGTAGATTTGCCGACATTGGGGCGGCCGACAAGCGCGATGGTTGGTTTCATAATTGAGTCTTTCTGTGTCAAGTGCCGCCTAAAAACGGGAGCGGAACACAAGCAGGTGTTTTAAAAACACGGTTGATAAGGATAAGTGTAGGCCGTCTGAAAAGTCATTGCAACTTCAGACGGCCTTGATTTCAAACAAACTTATTTCAAGCTGTCGATTTTCATTTGCAGCAATTCACGGCCTACTGCGGTTTGCGGCATTTTGCTCAAAGCTGCTTCGTAACTTTGTACGGCTTCTTTGGTTTTATTTTGGGCAACGTAAACATCGCCTTTGGTTTCCAGCATCAAAGGCTCGAAATCAGCCTCAACCTGAGTATTCAGGGCATTGATGGCGGCATCGTATTTTTTCTGCTGCAACAGGACAACGCCCAAACGCTGCGCTGCCAAAGCTTGAACCAGCGGTGCGTTTTGGTTTTTCAGCACCCAATTCAAATGACCTTCCGCCACATCATAACGGCCGGCATCAAACTCAGTCGCCGCTACCATCAACGTAGCTTGGGCTGTCGAAATGGAATCAGGATAGTTTTTTTGCAATTCGGCCAAATCGGCATTGATGGCTTTAGGGTCGGTTTTTTGCTGCGCCTTTTCCACCATTTGCGCCAATACAGCGGCGGCTTCCTGATCTTTTGAAGCTTTTTGGCCTTGGTAAATGGTGTAACCCAAATACCCCAAAGCCGCCACGATCAGCAAGGCAAAGATCCAACGGCCGGTTTTTTTCCAAAAATATTTAAAGTTGTCTAACTCTTGTTGTTCTTCCAAATGGGCTGCCATTTATGCGTTCTTCCATTGTTGTAAAGTGTCTGTCAAATCAGCGGCGGCAACGGTTTGTTGTTCGTGTTCGCCCTGCATATCTTTCAAGGTAACCGTACCGTTTGCCAGCTCATCCTGAGCCACAATCAGGGCAAAGCGTGCGCCACTGTTGTCTGCTTTTTTCATTTGCGCTTTCAGGCTTTGATAGCCGGAATGCTGCATTACATTGAAACCTTGTGCGCGTAAGGCTTGCGCGTATTTCATCACCTGCAAGTCCGCACCTTCGCCTTGGTGCATTGCATAGACATCAGGCGCAGCGTTCACTTCCAGCGAGCCGTATTCGCTCACCAAAAGCAGCAGTCGCTCAATACCCATCGCAAAGCCGATAGACGGCGCAGGTTTGCCGCCAAGCTCTTCAATCAAACCATCGTAACGGCCGCCGCCGCACACAGTCGCCTGCGCGCCGAGTTTGTCGGTCGTCCACTCAAAAACCGTCTGATTGTAGTAATCCAAACCGCGTACCAAGCGCGGATTTTCAACATATTGAATACCCAAACCGTCCAACATCACCTTGAAGCGTGCATAATGGTTTTGCGAGGCCTCGCCCAAGTAATCCACCAAACGCGGCGCCGCATTGCAGATTTCCTGCAAATCAGGGTTTTTCGTATCCAAAACGCGCAAAGGATTGGTTTTCAGACGGCGTTTGCTGTCTTCATCCAATTTATCTTCATAACGGGTCAGATATTCGACCAATGCCGCACGGTGTGCCGCGCGTTCCTCACGGTTGCCCAAGCTGTTGATTTCCAAAGTCAGGTATTCACGAATACCCAATTTTTCCCATAAGTCGGCAGACATCGCGATGATTTCCGCATCGATATCCGGCCCTTCAAAACCCAAAGCCTCAATACCGACCTGATGGAACTGACGATAACGGCCTTTTTGCGGACGCTCGCGGCGGAACATCGGCCCCATATACCACAGCTTTTGCGGGCTGTTGTACAGAAGGTTGTGTTCGACCACAGCACGCAGACAAGAAGCCGTACCTTCAGGGCGCAGGCTCAAACTCAAAGAATCGTTTGAATCGGAGAAGGTGTACATTTCCTTGCCGACCACATCGGTTTCCTCGCCGATAGAGCGGACAAACAAACCGGTTTGCTCGACAATCGGCGTACGGATTTGCTGGTAGCCGTAAGCGCGTGTCCAGCGACCGACCGTATCTTCAAACGCCTGCCAAAACGCAGCCGTCAGTTTGAAATCTTTTTGTTCGACAGGTAAAAGGTCGTTCATACCTTTTACAGATTGAATTTTTTGTGCCATTTCAATATGGGATAAGCGAAAATCAAATAGTTGGGCATTATAGCTGATTTTTAAGGGTTTGTGAGGTTGGGAACAAATCAAAAGGCCGCCTGAAAATCGGTTTTCGCATTCAGACGGCCTGTAAAGCAGATTGCAGAATCACATTCAATGATTCCAATCCTTCCCTTGCTTTTCAACTTAAATTTCTTAAAAATATATTCAATATAGATTCAATGCCGTTATACTTGGATTCTTTTCATCTCGTCCCTATGCACATCATGAAAACACTACGCTCTCTTTTTGTTATCGGCTTGTTAACTACTATCTTCCCCTCCCAAGCGACGGCTGCAAATAACGCCACAAATAATCAAGCAAAAATAGATTTAGTCAAAAAAGTTTATCTGTCTAAAGTGGATTTAGGCTCTGAACACAATCGTGTTACCACGCCTGAACTACAAAAAATCATCCGACAATTCAATAAATTCAACACAAATATCCGTAAGCAACCCGATATGGAGATGGGATGTGACATGCCGATACATTACTACTTGGGCTTTGACCAGGATCATCCTGACAACTTCCATAAAACCTTACAAATCAAGGTCACTTCTCCCCATACCGTCCGGGCAACATTTAAACAATTTGACGGCCATAGGGTCGGTGCAGATTTCACGTTGAAATGTACAGAAAACCGTTGTTTGATAGATGATTTTAAGATGATTGGCGATCAAACCGGCATCAAAACCGATTACAAACTTGTTTTGCGCAAACAAAAATGTGAGTGAGCCGACAAAACAAAAGGGCTGCCCAAACAAATGGAGCAGCCCTTTGATTTTGAAATCAAGGTCGTGAAGGATGCGGATTTAAGCGGACAGGCGGCAAATTAGGTTTTCCGTATTGGGAAACAGCTTGTCTGCCTGAAGCAGCTTTCCCTGACTGCATGACGCCGCTGTCGTTGCGTATTGGATGTGCGGCATACTCATCTTGATTTAATTGTGAAACTTCTTCATTGACTTCATGCTCTGCCACAAGTTCATACTCATTATCGTATGCCTTACTCTTGCCAAGCCGAACTTCCCCTCCCGCCATAGCGGATACGGAAAACGCGGATAACATGATGATTATGCCGATTTTTCTCTGCATAATATTCTCCTTTTCTCAAATATTGCTTCTTTATCATTTCTTTAATTTATGCCACAAAAGCAAGTTCAAACAAAACCAGTTTCTTTGGTCGGTTGAAGAATCTATTTAAGCACAAAACCGGCATCACTACATATCCGTTATTAGAAGTTTATTTTCCATATAAACAAGGCCGTCTGAAAAAATCCTAAAAAACGAGTACAATCCGCCGCATGAAAAAACGTACTAGTCCCCTACCCCTTTTAGACGGTGTCAAACCCAGCTACTTAGTTTTGCCACATAAAAAGCAATTTTACGGCTTTCCTCTGCTGCATTTTTTATGCGCTCATTTTCCCTTTGTCGGCGAAGAAAACTGGCGACGGCGGCTGAATAGCGGTTTTGTGGTGGGCGCGAATGGCGTACCGTTTGATGAGAATACTTTATTCGAGCCCGGTAAGACGATGTTTTATTACCGTGAAACCAGCCGTGAGAGCGAGCCGCGTATTCCGTTTGAAGAAAAGATTTTGCATATTGACGAGCATTTGATTGTAGTGGACAAACCGCATTTTCTGCCTGTCATCCCCAGCGGCAGATTTTTGCGGGAAACCCTGCTCACGCGCCTGCGTTTGCGTTCTGAATTGCAGCATTTGAATGTTGAAGACATTACGCCGATTCATCGCTTAGATAAAGATACGGCAGGCGTTATGCTGCTTTCGCTCAACCCTGCCACGCGTCGCGATTATCAGACCATGTTCCAAGAAAAAACCGTCCGAAAAACCTATGAAGCGGTTGCGCCGACGCGGACGGATTTGGACTATCCGCTGGATATTTCGTCACGAATGGAACGTGGCGAAAAATTCTTTCTCACGCGGGAAACAGAAGGCAAACCCAACGCCCACACGACCATCGAGCTTATCGAAAACCGCGGCGCATTCAGCCTCTACCGCCTCACGCCGCATACCGGAAAGAAACACCAGCTCCGCGTGCATATGATGAGTTTGAACATGCCGTTGATGAACGATGCACTTTACCCTACCCCATTGGCAGCCGGTGATGAAGACTACGACAAACCTTTAAAACTTCTGGCCAAAAGAATTGAGTTTACCGATCCTGTCAGCGGAAAAATCCGCGTATTTGAAAGCGGCTTTACGCTTTAAGTTATCCAATCCAATAAAAAAGGCCGTCTGAAATTTTTCAGACGGCCTTTTTGTCACGGAATCATTTGATTAGTGATGAATGCAGCTGCACTCTTTATTCATATCAATCACCATACGGCCGGTAATTTTACCTTCGCGCATTTCTTGGAAGATGGCAGGCGCTTCATCCAAAGCACGCAACTCGACTTTAGGCACAACCAAACCTTCTGCGCCGAATTGGAATGCTTCCTCCAAATCTTTGCGGGTACCGACCAAAGAGCCGACCACTTCGATGCCGTCCAATACCAAACGTGGGATAGACAAATCCATAGACTCAGGTGGCAAGCCAACTGCAACGACACGGCCGCCTGCACGGACGCAGTTAACACCTGAATTGAAGGCGGCAGCGGATACGGCTGTTACAACGGCTGCGTGTGCGCCGCCGGTTTTTTCCTGAATCACTTTGGCGGCATCTTCTTTGGCAGCGTTGATGACTAAATCAGCGCCGGTTTCTTTAGCAAAGGCCAGTTTGTCGTCGTTGACGTCAATGGCAACAACATGCGCGCCAAACACTTTTTTCGCGTATTGAACCGCCAAGTTGCCCAAACCGCCTGCGCCGTAAATCGCAATCCATTGGCCCGGACGGACGCCGGAAACTTTAATGGCTTTATAAGTAGTTACGCCGGCACAAGTAATGCTGGAAGCTTGCGCAGGATCCAAACCTTCAGGGACTTTGACCGCGTAATCGGCACTCACGATACAGTGGGTCGCCATGCCGCCGTCGGCAGTATAGCCAGCGTTCAATACAGAGCGGCACAAGGTTTCGCGGCCGGTATTGCAGTATTCGCAAGAACCGCAGCTTTGGAACAGCCATGCGATGCTGACACGGTCGCCGACTTTCAGATTTTTCACACCGTCGGCAACTTCTTTAACCAAACCGATGCCTTCGTGTCCCAACACGCGACCCGGTTTGTCGCCGTAATCGCCTGCCGCAACATGCAAGTCGGTGTGGCACACGCCGCAATACTCGACTTCCACTAACGCCTCGCCGTATTCCAGCGGACGCAGTTCGCGTTCAACAACTTCTACATCACCTGCTACATCTTTATTTACTACCACAGCATGCATTTTCATGAGAGAGTCTCCTAGGGTGTTGAAAAACTGTTTAGCTATGAATGAGAATACTCCCCATATCCGAAGCCGTCAACCCATAATCTTTTTTAAAACAATAAGTTATAATGTTATACCATAACAAAATTTATTTAAGCCGTATAAATCTTTAAATATATTAACAAATGCACTTTCATTTCAATAAAATCCTTTATTTTTCAGACGGCCTGTTACATGAGACAACATTGCAAATGTAAATTTTGAGAATATTCTCATTTTTAGTACTTGAACTTAAAAAGAAAAAAGCATAAGCTGTTTTTCATGGTGTGAAACACCTATTCCCATTCATTAAGGAGACAGCATTATGGCAAAAGATTTAAATGTGTTTGATAAAGAATACGGCCTTTTGATCAACGGCGAATGGACGAAAGGTAGCGAAGGCAAACTTTTATCCTCTTACAACCCTGCCAATGGCGATGAGTTGGCCAAGTTCACAGACGCGACCGATGCCGATGTCGATGCTGCCGTCGCCGCTGCGCAAGAAGCGTTCAAAACATGGCGCAAAACCACGACTGCCGAACGCGCGGCCATTTTGAACAAAATCGCCGATGTGATTGACGAAAACGCCGAATTGTTTGCCCTGCAAGAAACCTTGGACAACGGCAAACCGATCCGCGAAACTCGCGCCGCCGACGTACCATTGGCTTCCGACCATTTCCGCTATTTCGCCAGCGTGATCCGCGGCGAAGAAGGCACTGCGACCCAGCTTGATGCCGAAGACCTGTCCATCGTTCTGCGCGAACCGATCGGTGTTGTCGGCCAAATCATTCCTTGGAACTTCCCATTCTTGATGGCCGCATGGAAAATCGCTCCGGCATTGGCCGCAGGTTGTACCATCGTCATCCATCCTTCTTCCAGCACTTCATTGAGCCTGTTGTCCCTCGCTCAAAAAATCAACCACTTGCTGCCTAAAGGCGTGTTGAACGTGATTACCGGCCGCGGTTCCAAATCCGGCGAATACATGCTGCACCACAAAGGCTTCAACAAACTGGCCTTTACCGGCTCAACCGAAGTCGGCCGCCGCGTCGGCATCGCTGCCGCCGAATTGCTGATTCCGTCCACTTTGGAATTAGGCGGCAAATCTGCCAACATCTTCTTCGACGATATGCCTTTCGACAAAGCCCTCGAAGGCGCGCAAAAAGGTATTTTGTTCAACCAAGGCCAAGTGTGCTGCGCCGGTTCGCGCATTTTTGTACAAGAAGGCATTTACGACAAATTCGTCAATGCTTTGGCGGAAGAATTCAAAAAAATCAAAGTCGGCCTGCCTTGGGAAGATGACACCCAAATGGGTTCGCAAGTCAATGCCGGTCAACTCGAGACCATTTTGAAATACGTCAAAATCGGCGAACAGGAAGGCTGCCGCATCATTACCGGCGGTAAAAAAATCGAAGGCGCATTGGGCAAAGGCGAATTTGTCGAGCCTACTTTGATTGAAGCCAGCAGCAACGAAGCCCGTGTTGCCCAAGAAGAAATCTTCGGCCCGGTTGCCACCGTGATTAAATTCAAAACCGAAGAAGAAGTCATCAAAATGGCCAACGACAGCGAATACGGCTTGGGCGGCGCAGTTTGGAGTACCGACATCAACCGCTGCCTGCGCGTTTCCAATGCACTGGAAACCGGCCGCGTTTGGGTAAACTGCTACAACCGCCTGCCTGCCGGTGCGCCGTTTGGCGGCTACAAAACTTCGGGTATCGGCCGCGAAACCCACAAAATGATGCTCGCCGCCTACACCCAAGTGAAAAACATCTACATCAGCACCCGTGAAGAACGCGAAGGCTTTTATTGATTCGGTGATTCACAGTAATCTGATTTAGAACATAAAAGGCCGTCTGAAACCTGTTTCAGACGGCCTTGCTTTATTCTGTTTCGCAATAAATGCTTTATATCTTTCTCAAAAAAAGCCCCATTACTTTCTCTCCGGCCACCGCCAGCAAGGCTCCGGCCACAACCACCATGGCACCCATATAGCTGACGATATTCATATCTGAAGCGGCAAAATAATCGGGGGCGAGATGATGGCCGATGGTAGAAAATATCATGGTAAACACAGGAATCAGCGTGGTAACGATACTGACTTTTGAAGCGTCCCAATGGTTGAGCGCTTCGCCGAATGAACCGTAGCCGATCAGCGTGTTCAAACAGCAATAGATAAAGCAGCCCCATAAAAACGGATTGCCGATATGGGCGATTTGAGACGGTTCGGCAAACGGCAGGAAAACAAAGCTGCTGCAAAAATAGATCATGAGCAGGATTTGTTGCGAATTAAAATGTTTGGACAGAAGTTTTTGCGCCACGCCGTAGCACACCCAAATCATGCTGCCCGAAGCCGCCATCATCACGCCGACTGCGTAGCTGCCCAAGCTGAAAAGTTCGCCAAATTTGTCGTTGAAAAACATGACCAAACCCGTCAGCAAAAGCATCAAGCCGATTTTTTGCCAGTGCGTAAAGGCTTCTTTAAACACGCCTACGCCGACCAAAATCATGGTAAAGGGCGAGAGCTGCCACAACACCTGCGTGGTTGTCGGCGAAATATAGTGCAAACCCATGGCAACGAGAACAAAGTTGGCGGAAATACCGATAATGCCCAACACCAATAAAAACAAGGTTTGCTTGGAAAATTCAGACGGCCTCGGCAGCTTGCCGGTCAGCCCCAACAGCACAAACAACACCAGCGAAGCCACTAAAAAGCGTATCCACACCAGCGTGGGCGCATCGACGGCTTTTAAGGCCTGTTGGGCGATAACCGGCAGCGAGCCCCAAGTCATGGTGGCAAGCAGCGCCAATGAAAAGCCGAGCCACGGTTTTTGTTTCTTCATTTTTCAGACGGCCTTTGTTTACGCGGCTTCCCAGTAGTCGATATAAAGCTGCAATTCGAGATTATTCCGCCATTCGTTGGCAACGGGGCGGTACACCGTGCGGATGTATTCGGGAATGTCTTCGCTGCAACGCCAAAACATGGCTTCAAATTCATAGCCGTCTTTTTGCAGCCAGACTTTTTTATGTTTGCCTTCTGCGCCCAAAGGTTGCTGGCGGACAACATGAAATTCATCGGTAAAACTCGGCGGCGCGAAGCCCTGCCCCCAAACGTGTTTAGCAAGGTTTTGCGCCTGTTCCAGCGTAATGTCGCGTGCAGGCAGGCTGCCGTCGGTGATGAAGGTTTGCGATAAATCGTCTTCGCACACCATCTCGCGCACGGCTTCTTCAAAGGCCGTCTGAAACGCGGGAATATTGTGTTCAAGTATGCTCAAACCTGCCGCCATCGCGTGTCCGCCGAATTTCAAAATCAAATCGGGATGGCGTTTGGACACCAAGTCCAAAGCGTCGCGCAGGTGCAAATTGGGAATGGAGCGCCCCGAACCGCGCACTTCGCCGTTGTCGGCAGGCGCAAACACGATGGTTGGACGATAAAAACGGTCTTTGAGACGGCTGGCAACGATACCGACCACGCCTTGATGGAAATCGTCGCGATACGCCACTAACGTCGTCTGACCTGAAGGCAGGGTTTCAGGAAAATCATTCAGCGCGTCTTGCAGCATAGACTGCTCGATTTCGCGGCGCTCGATATTGAGGTTGTTTAACTGCGCCGCCAGTTCCTGCGCTTCGACATCATCTCGCGCCAACAGACAGGCAATGCCGACCGACATATCGTCCAGCCGTCCAGCCGCGTTGATGCGCGGTCCCAGTGCAAAACCCATATCAAACGGCTGAGCCTTGCGCCAATCCCGTCGCGCCACTTCAAACAAAGCGCGGATGCCGGGGCGCATTTTGCCCAAACGCATCCGTTTCAAACCTTGCGACACGAGGATACGGTTGTTGTGGTCTAGAGTAACGACGTCAGCGACGGTACCGAGTGCGACCAAATCCAAAAGGTCGCCCAGATTCGGCTCTTTCATGCCGTCTGAAAAATAATTGCGGCGGCGCAATTCGGCACGCAACGCCATCAATACATAAAAAATCACGCCCACGCCCGCCAAGCTTTTGCTTTGGAAAGCGCAGCCTTTTTGGTTCGGATTGACGATGATGCAGTCGGGCACGGTCTCGGCAGGCAGGTGGTGGTCGGTCACAATCACATCCAAACCCAATTCCTGCGCACGCGCCACGCCTGCAATGCTGGCGATACCGTTATCCACCGTCACCAACAAATCCACACCTTGCTCGGCAGCGATTTCAGCCAGCTCGAGCGTTAAGCCGTAGCCGTGTTCAAAGCGGTTGGGCACAAGGAAATCCACTTTCGCCCCCATCGCCGCCAAACCGCTCATACCGACGGAACACGCCGTCGCACCGTCGGCATCATAGTCGGCGACAATCAGGATTTTTTCCTGACGCTCAATCGCATCCGCCAAACGGCCGGCGGCGGCTTCGCAGTTTGTCAGCGTTTGATACGGCAAAAGCGCAGCAAGCTTGTCGTCCAACTCGGCCGGACTTTGCACATCACGCGCAGCACACAGCCGGGCAATCAAAGGATCGGTACCGGCAGTAAGCAAGTCGTTGAAAACAGTCGGATTAATGGAACGTGTTTGGATTTTGACGGACATGGTATGTGGGATTAAATAGAGAGAAAATTAATATATTTTTGAAGCGTTTATTTTAAGGTGGGGAAGGCCGTCTGAAACCTGCAATCCGTTTTCAGACGGCCTTGAATATTATTTGCGTGAAGCATCGATAATTTCACTGACTACGACATAGGGGACTGCTATCACTGCGCCGACTGCATCCAAAGCCAATGTGAATGGCGTTTGCAGGATATTCTCCGTCAACTTCTGAACGTCAGTGCTTTTTTTGGTTTCCGTATAATAAATTCTGACCGGAACGGCAGTGTCAAAACGGCGGTCTTCGGCAACATTTTTCGGCGTTGCGTAATAATGACCTTCGGTAGAAATACACCGCGTGTAGACAGTTTTGTCATCGAGTTCGACCGGCTTGAATGCCAACTGTTTCAACTTAGCAATCTCGGCAGCTTTTTGAGTATCGTAACGCAGGCAGAATTTTGAGCGGAAAGTTTGCGCTTCAGGGGATTTCAATTCGACCGGCAAAGCCTTATACACATATCTTGGATTTTGCTGAACCATTTGAAACTGTTTGTCCAATTTAACATCCAAGACCGCCTTCAACTTGGTCGAATCTCTAGGATTAACAACAAACCAATATTTTTTGCCCATCATAACCAAGCTGCCTGTTTTCAATTGCGTATTGTCTTTGGCAACCACGCCAAATGCTTGAATATTGTCTTTGGCAACGGTTTTTTCGGTTGTGGTTTTATGGAACGGGTTGTTCTCTCCCCAAAGAAAGACAGTACAACCATTCAGGGTTAGTGCACTGATTAACAAGGCAGGTACAAAGTGGCGAAATTTCATGGTCATCCTCCTTCGGCATTACGATACAGGCCGTCTGAAAACCGCAATCCGTTTTCAGACGGCCTTAAGGGTTTATTCTTCCCAATCCTGCCCTTCTTCTGAAGCATCGGATTGACCGGCCTCCATCACTGCTTTAATTTCTTGGAACAGCGCGCGGAAGTTTTTCGGCGGTTTGTTTTGTTCCTGCTCTTTTTTGGTGTTGCGGATCAAGGTACGCAATTTGCCGGCATCGGCTTGCGGAAAATCGGCCATAAATTGGGTAATCGCACCATCGTCTGCCAACAGTCGGGTACGCGCCTGCTCGACGCGTTGCAAAAAGGCATTGTGTGCCGTATTGTCGCCACGCAGTTTGGCCAAATAGGCTTCGATGGGCGCAGGGTCGGTATCGCGCATCAGGCGGCCGATAAATTGGGCTTGGCGTTTGAGCGCACTGTTGGACGTGATTTTTTTATAGGTAACGATGGCCTCGAACAGCTCTTCGTCCAAGCCGATTTTTTTCAGCGTATCGCTGGAAAGCTTGGTCAATTCCATACCCAAAGCCTGCAAATCGTTCATCTGCTTTTTCATTTGGGTTTTGCTGACCCATTCGTCTTCTTGTTCAAACATTGTGTTTCCCTGATTTTCTTAATCTGCCTATTTTATCAGTTTTCAGACGGCCTTTCCGTGCGATTTTTGCAGAGGCCGTCTGAAACGGTTAAAATGCCGCAAAACCCTGTCAGGAAACCTTTTTATGCTGTTTAACCACACACCGGACGAGCTGTTGCGCTTGTGCGGACACACGCTGGATTTGGCCAAACAATCCGGCGCCACCTCGGCCGAAGCCGATTTCAGCGAGTCACTCGGTCAAAGCGTCAGCGTGCGCTTGGGCGAAATCGAACAAATCGAGTTCCAACAAGACAAATCTTTAGACATTACGGTCTATGTCGGCCAACGCAAAGGCCGAGCCAGCACTGCCGACTTCTCCGAACGAGCACTGCAAGATACGGTCAAAGCCGCCATCGATATTGCGCGCTATACCGCCGAAGACGATTGCGCCGGTCTTGCCGACGCTGCCTTGATGGCAACCCATATCGGCGACCTCGACCGCTACCATGAATGGGATTTGAGTACCGAATCCGCCATCGATTTGGCCAAGCAATGCGAACAGGCCGCGCTGTCAACGGACAAACGCATTGAAAATTCCGAAGGTGCATCGGTTCATACCGGCCATTACCAATACGTCTACGGCAACACTCACGGCTTTGCCGCACACCAGCAAAGCACGCACCACAGCATTTCTTGCAGCGTGGTCGCCAGCGACGAACACGGCATGCAGCGCGACTATTGGTATGATTCTTCCTGCCGTCACGAAGACATGGACGCGCCCGAACTCATCGGCCAAACCGCAGCCGAACGGACTTTACGTCGTCTGGACAGCCGCAGCGTTCCGACCGGCAACTATCCCGTACTGTTCGACACCACTGTCGCCGTCGGCTTAATCGGCCACCTTATCGGCGCACTCAGCGGCGGCGCGCTCTACCGCCAAAGCAGCTTCCTGATTGACAGCATCGGCAAACAGGTGCTGCCCGAGTTTCTCAGCCTTCGTGAAGAGCCGCATATCCTGCGCTCGTTCCGCAGCACTTATTTCGATGCCGAAGGCGTCGCCACGCAGCCACGTTTTGTAGTAAAAGACGGCGTCGTCGAAGGCTATTTCCTCAGCAGTTACAGCGCGAAAAAACTCGGTATGCAGACAACGGGCAACGCCGGCGGCGCGCACAATCTGTATCTGAACCACACCCACGCCACGCAGGCCGACCTGTTGAAAGAAATGGGGACAGGTTTGCTGGTTACCGAATTGATGGGACAAGGCGTCAACACCATTACCGGCGACTACTCGCGCGGCGCGGCCGGATTTTGGGTGGAAAACGGCGTCATTGCCTATCCGGTTCAGGAAATCACCATTGCCGGACGTTTGCAGGATATGTACCGCGACATCACCGGCGTGGCAGACGATGCATTACGCCGTTCGTCCAACCAAATCGGCTCCGTCTTGGTTTCCAAAATGACGGTTGCCGGCAACTAATTGAACTAAATATACAAAAGGCCGTCTGAAAGATATCTTTTCTTTTCAGACGGCCTCGCCGTTATCTACTTCCATAAAAAACACATCATGCATATTGTCGTCATCCCCTCTTGGTACCCCTCTTCCGAAACCGATGTGGACGGAATCTTTTTCCGCCTCCAAGCCCAAGCCCTGCAACGCGAAGGCATGAAAATCGGCATGGTCGTACCCATGTTCCGCTACTTGAGAAGTCAGCCGAAAACCATCTTCTCACGCTTCTACGGCCTACGCCGCCATCAACAAGGCGGACTCAATACTTACGCCTACGACAGCATGTATTTCTTCCCGCGCTGTCCGGTTGTCGATATCGACCGCATCCGCTGGATCAACGCAGGCATGAAAGCTTTTGAAGCCTATATCGCCGACAACGGCAAACCCGACGTAATTCACGCCCATTGCGTCAACTACGCCGCCATTTTGGCCTGCGCCATCTTCAAAAAATACGGCATTCCCTATGTGATTACCGAACACAGCAGCGCCATTTCACGCGGCCTTGTCCGCAAAAACCAATGGCCGTCCATGCACGAAGCCGTGCGCCACAGCGCGGCCCGGTTCGCCGTCAGCCGTGATTTCTGCCGCATTCTCGAAAAAACCTACGCCGGTACAGACTGGCAATACCTGCCCAATATGCTGGGCGGCAATTTTGAACAGGATTTCGAGTTCCCCGAAAAAAACAATCAAGACTTCACCTTCTGCAGCGTTTCCCACCTGCGCCACCTCAAAGGCCACGACCTGCTCCTGCCTGCTTTTGCCGAAGCACTCAAAACCTATCCGCAGCTCAAACTCAAAATCGGCGGCGGCGGCGTAGAAGAAGGCCGTCTGAAACAACTGGCAAGCGACTTGGGCATCAACCACGCCGTTACCTTTACCGGCGCATTAACCACCGACCAAACCCTAGACCTCATGCGCCACAGCAACGCATTCGTCCTCGCCAGCCGTACCGAGACCTTCGGCGTCGTCTATATCGAAGCACTGTCGCAAGGTTTGCCCGTTATCGCCACACGTTGCGGCGGCCCCGAATCCATCGTCACATCCGACAACGGCCTGCTGGTGCCAATCGAAAACATACTGGAACTGACCAAAGCATTGCTCACCCTCTACGAAAACCATGCACAATACGATCCCGTCCGCTTGCGCCAAGATTGCCTGCAACAATTCGGCAGCCGTGCCATTGCGCAACATCTGATCGACACCTTCCAAAAAGTGCTTAATAAGTAAGCGTAAACCATACAGGCCGTCTGAAGGATTTCAGACGGCCTGGCCGCTTCCAACAAGATAAATCTAGTGTAAAATTAAGACAATAACTAAACTTTTTGATTTAAAATCAGTCAAAGGAAAAACTGTTACCTATAATAATATCCCCACATACATTATGCGCTATTACGGAACGATTACTCGCTGGAACAGCAAGCGCGGCTTTGGAGCCGCTACCATAGAAGACACAGGCCAAGAAATCTTTCTTGCCCTTGCCGCCTTTACCACCCTTACCCGCCTTCCGGCCGAAGGGCAACACATCTCCTTCAACATCACAGAAGGCCGACGCGGCCGCAAAGAAGCCGAAAACGTCTGCTTCGCCCTCGATTGCGCCGACTGCTTTGATGTCCTCGTCCCTCCCCCCGAAAAACCCCTCGCCGGCAAACAAGCCATCGTCGGTCTGATCGCCGTTATCTTCGTCTGCAGCATTTTCGCCGCCTTGTGGTATGGCCTCCACTTTTCCGACAACACACTGGAAGAGCCGGCCGTCAAAAAACAAGAAACCATGGTTCACGAAGTAGCCGCCAAAATCGAAGCCGAACGCAAAGCATGGCGCGATGCCGTCAATGGCAGCAACCAACGCTCGAGGCAGCCCCAACGCGCCAAAGATAATACTTCAAAACAATAACGCTGTATCCAATACAAAAAGGCCGTCTGAAAAAATGGGGAGATGAAATTATAGATTTCTTCCTCATTCTTTCAAACGGCCTTTGTTCTTACCTCAATTCGGCTCTGCCATTTCCAACGCCTGTTTAATGTCCACGGCGACGACGCGCGATACGCCTTTTTCCTGCATGGTTACGCCGACGAGCTGCTCTGCCATTTCCATGGTCAGGCGGTTGTGGGAGATGTAGAGGAACTGGGTTTGTGCCGACATTTCTTTGACCAGGTTGCAGAAACGCGAGGTGTTGGCGTCGTCCAGCGGGGCGTCGACTTCGTCCAGAAGGCAGAAGGGGGCGGGGTTGAGGCTGAACAGGGCGAACACGAGGCTCATGGCGGTGAGGGCTTTTTCGCCGCCGGAGAGGAGGTGGATGGTGCTGTTTTTCTTGCCGGGTGGGCGCGCCATGATGGACACGCCGGCGGTCAGGAGGTCGTCGCCTATCATTTTGAGGGTGGCTTCGCCGCCGCCGAACAGGGTCGGGAAGAAGGTTTGGACTTTGCCGTTGACGGCGTCGAAGGTTTCTTTGAAGCGCGCTTTGGTTTTGTCGTCGATTTGGGCGATGGCTTCTTCCAAAAGCGCGATGGCAGCCTGCACGTCTTCACTCTGGCTGCGGTAGTAGCCGTCGCGTTCGCGCGCTTCTTCGAGTTCTTGCAGGGCGGCGAGGTTGACGGCGCCGAGGGCTTCGATTTGTTGCGAGAGGCTGCCGATACTGCTGTTCAATACTTTCGGCGATTCTTTCGCCAACACTTCGAGCGCATCCAAATCGGCGGCGCGTTCGGTCAGGTTTTGATGGTAACGTTTGGCGTTGATCAGGGCTTCCTGCTGCTGCAACAGGGCAGTTTGGGTGGCTGCCTGAAGCTGCGGCAGCTTGGTTTGCAGGGTTTGTACGCGGGTGTATTGCTCCCTGCCCTGCTCCTGAATCTGCGCGAGTTTTTCCTGCACGGCGATGTATTCTTCGTCCAGCGTGTGCACGGCTTCGGTCAGCTCGTCGAGCTTGATGTGCTGCTCGTCGTTTTGAAACTCGGTTTCATAGGCGAGGGCAAGCTCTTGCTGGCGTTCCTGCCAATCTAGGGTTTGCTGTTCGAGTCGGGCGATTTGCTGCTGGTAGTTTTGTTTTTGCTGGTTGAGCTTGTGAACGGCAACTTCGGCCAATCCATACTGGCGGTTTGCTTCCAACAGGGCAAGCTGCGCCTGTTTCAGACGGCCTTGCTGCTCTTGGCGGCGGTGCGCGGCGGTTTGCTGTTGGTGTTCAAGTTCGGCGGCGGCTTCCTGTAAAGTAACAATGTCGTCTGCAAGGCCGTCTGAAGTATGTTGCAACACAGTCTGCTCTTCCGCCAACTGCGCCAGTTCGCGCTCGATGTGTTCGCGGCGGATTTGCCCTTGGTTGGTGCGCGCCAGAAGTTCGGCGGCGCGTTGCTGCGCTTGGCTGTATTGGCGCGTGTGCTGCTGTTGCTGCTGCATCAGGTTTTTATGTTGCACTTCAGACGAGCGCACGGCGGCTTCCGCCTGTTTGAACACGGCTTCGGCGGCGGAGAGTTCGGGGGCGAGGTTTTCCAGTTCGGACGCGATACCGTCGAGGCGCGCTTTTTGGGCAATCAGGCTTTCCTGCGCGGGTTTGGCATAGAGCAGGACGCTGACTTTGTCGACCTGATGGCCTTCAGGCGTGAGCCAGATTTGGTGTGCGCCCAAATCGCTTTGATGCGCGAGGGCGTAGCTCAAATCGGGCGCGCACAATACGCCGTCGAGCCAGTGGTGCAACGCCGTCTGAAACGGCGGCTGCGCTTGGATTTGGTTCAGCAATGCCTGTACGGGCAGGGATTTTTTGATGCCGCCGGAGAGGTCGTCTGGAAGCCATGCCGCCTGCCCTTGTGGCAATGGCGTGGGCGGAACGAAGCCGTGCGGCACGCTACGGGCG
Organism: Neisseria sp. P0019.S002; assembly: GCF_051957155.1. NCBI lineage: Bacteria > Pseudomonadati > Pseudomonadota > Betaproteobacteria > Neisseriales > Neisseriaceae > Neisseria > Neisseria sp. P0019.S002. The sequence goes on along the minus strand of NZ_JBQCWS010000001.1, from coordinate 199,033 downwards.
TGCAGACATTCAGCAAGGATGACGGACAAGGCGTGTTGCCACTCGGCGGGGGCGGTGATGTGTTGCCATAGCTGCGGCGCGGCGGCGTGGTCGGTTGCCTGCCAGAAGTCGGCGGCTTCCTGCTGTTGCGACAGGATTTGCGACAACGCCTGCTGCTGCGCCTGCAAGGTGATGTGTTGCTGCTTCAGGCTTTGGAAGCGGTTTGAGGCCGTCTGAAACACTTCACGTGCGGCGTGTAAGGCTTCTTCGGCGGCGATGATTTGTTCTTCGTAATGCTCTTGCTGGCTTTGCAACAAAGCGGCGGCTTCCTGCGCGGCGGCGGTTTCGGCTTCGTCGGGCAGGTTCAGGGCTTGGGTTTCCTGTTTCAGACGACCTTTACGCTCTTCATGCTTGGCAATCGTTTGTTCAGCATGGGCAAGCTGCTGCTGTTTCAACGCCAGTTCGCGGCGGATGCGGTTTGCCTCGTCCTGCTGGGTTTGGAAGGCGGCGTTGAGCGTGGCTTGGGCTTCTTCCAATTCGGGCAGACGCTCTTCGTGTTCGGCAACCTGCATCGCCCATTCCGCCAATTCGGTTTGCTTTTCTTCGACGTATAACTCGTTTTCTTCCAGCTTGACGCGGATTTGCTGCTGCTCTTGATGGATGCGTTGCAACTGCGCCTGCGCCGCCTGCTTGTCGCGTTCGATGCGTTGGTGCAGGTTTTGCTGATGGCGGATTTGTTCTTCCAAACGGGCAATCTGCTCGCGCAACACGCCGCGTTTGTTGCTCAATTCATGCACCGCCTGCTGCTGCGACTGCTCGGCGGTCTGCAAGGCGTGTACTTCGTCGTTTAACGCCTGAACCTGCGCGGCGGTTTCGTCCTGCTGCGCCTGCAAAGACTGATGTTGCGCGGTCGCCTTATCTGCGGCGGCAAGCGATTGCTGCCATTGGGCGTAATCAAGCAAATCCTGTTGTTGGTTCAACTGTGCGGTCAGGGATTTGTAGCGTTCGGCGGTTTCTGCTTGTTTCTCCAGCTTCTCCACCTGACGCGCCAACTCGTTCTGCAAATCTCCCAAACGCTGCAAATGCTCGCGCGTGTCTTTCAGACGGCCTTCCGTCTCCTTGCGGCGTTCCTTATATTTGGACACGCCCGCCGCTTCCTCGATATAGGCGCGTAACTCCTCCGGCCGCGCTTCGATGATGCGCGAAATCATCCCCTGCTCGATAACGGCATAACCGCGCGCGCCCACGCCCGTACCTAAAAACAAATCGGTAATGTCTCGGCGGCGCACAGTCTGATTGTTGATGAAATAAGTCGATTCGCCCTGACGCGTCAGCTGCCGCTTGATGCTCACCTCGGCATACTGCCCCCACGCCCCCTGCAAACAGTGGTCACTGTTGTCAAACACCAGCTCCACCGAAGCCCTCGGCGCAGGACGGCGCGTCGCCGCACCGTTAAAAATCACGTCCTGCATACTCTCGCCACGAAGCTGCTTCGCCGAAGCCTCGCCCAACACCCAGCGCACCGCGTCAATCACATTCGACTTGCCGCAGCCGTTCGGCCCGATAACCGCAACAAGCTGCCCCGGCACATGAATCGTGGTCGGGTCGGTAAAAGATTTGAAGCCGGAGAGTTTGATGTGGGTGAGGCGCATGGCAATGTTTCGAATCGGAAAAAAAGGCGTATTTTAACGGAAATACGCTTATCCGTTGAGAGAAAATCTGACAACTCAAATCAAATAAAAAGGCCGTCTGAAGTTTCAGACGGCCTTTTTATTTTTAACTTGAATTACACCGATACGGCTGCTTTGATGTGCGGATGCGGATCATAGCCTTCCAGCTCGAAGTCTTCAAATTTGAAGGCAAACAAGTCTTTGACTTCAGGGTTGATTTTCATGGTCGGTAGGCTTCGGAAATCGCGGCTTAATTGCAGTTGGGCCTGCTCGATATGGTTGCTGTACAAATGCGCATCGCCAAACGTATGGATAAATTCACCGGCTTCCAGTCCGCACACTTGCGCCATCATCATGGTCAACAATGCGTAGCTGGCGATGTTGAACGGTACGCCAAGGAAAATATCGGCGCTGCGTTGGTAAAGCTGGCAAGACAGTTTGCCGTTGGCAACGTAAAACTGAAACAGCGCATGGCAAGGCGGCAAGGCCATTTCGTCGACCAAAGCGGGATTCCATGCCGATACAATCAGACGGCGCGAGTCGGGATTTTTCTTGATTTGTTCCACCACGTTGGCAATTTGGTCGATATGGCGGCCGTCGGGTGCGGGCCAGCTGCGCCATTGGTAGCCGTAAACTGGGCCTAAATCCCCGTTTTCGTCCGCCCATTCGTCCCAAATGGAAACGTTGTTGTCTTTCAGGTATTTGATGTTGGTATCGCCTTTGAGAAACCAAAGCAGCTCATGAATAATCGAGCGCAGATGCAGTTTTTTGGTGGTCAACAGCGGAAAGCCTTCACTCAAATCAAAACGCATTTGGTAACCGAACACAGAACGCGTGCCGGTGCCGGTACGGTCGGATTTGTCGATACCATTGTCGAGGACATGGCGCATAAGGTCGTGATAGGCTTTCATGTGTTTCCTTAATGTATGTGTTGTGGGAATTTCTTGTGTATTGTACCGAATTTTCAGACGGCCTGCCTCTCTGTCTTCAAGGGGGCGACCTTCCCCATATTCACGTAGTACACTCATTAACAATGTTGACAATTTAGCGCTAATTTACACAAATTTTGAGCTGAATTAAATTTTTACAAAAAATTTTTAAACATTTTCTAGTTTAATTACTTAGCACTTTATTTTTTTATTACTTATTTGATGAAATATTTTTAGATATTTTTAATTAAATTTAAAATATAATTCTATTTTTACAAATTAGTAAAAAAAGAATGTCAACAATCTGGGTAAAATTTTTCTTGGCAAGTAAAATTTTTACAGCTATATTTCAAAACATAAATATTGAAATATCTCACTCAATAGGAGTAGAAAAATGACCGACCTGAACACTCTATTTACCAATCTCAAACAACGCAACCCCAACCAAGAACCCTTCCATCAAGCCGTTGAAGAAGTATTCATGAGTTTGGATCCGTTTTTGGCAAAAAACCCGAAATATACCCAACAAAGCCTGCTTGAGCGTATTGTTGAACCGGAGCGTGTGATTATGTTCCGCGTCACTTGGATGGACGACAAAGGCCAAGTCCAAGTCAACCGCGGCTACCGCATCCAAATGAATTCTGCCATCGGCCCTTACAAAGGCGGCTTGCGCTTCCACCCTACCGTCGATTTGGGCGTGTTGAAATTCCTCGCTTTTGAACAAGTCTTCAAAAACGCGCTGACCACCCTGCCTATGGGCGGCGGCAAAGGCGGTTCCGACTTTGACCCTAAAGGCAAATCCGATGCCGAAGTAATGCGCTTCTGCCAAGCCTTTATGACCGAACTCTACCGACACATCGGCGCCGACACCGACGTCCCTGCCGGCGACATCGGCGTAGGCGGCCGCGAAATCGGCTATCTGTTCGGCCAATACAAAAAAATCAGCAACGAATTTGCATCCGTCCTGACCGGCAAAGGCCTCGAATGGGGCGGCAGCCTGATTCGTCCTGAAGCCACCGGCTACGGCTGCGTGTATTTCGCCCAAGCCATGTTGGAAACCCGCAACGACAGCATCGAAGGCAAACGCGTGTTGATTTCCGGCTCCGGCAACGTGGCGCAATACGCTGCCGAAAAAGCCATCCAACTGGGTGCAAAAGTATTGACCGTTTCCGACTCCAACGGCTTTGTCCTCTTCCCTGACAGCGGTATGACCGAAGCGCAACTGGCCGCTTTGATCGAACTGAAAGAAGTACGCCGCGAACGCGTGGCCACTTATGCAAAAGAACAAGGCCTGCAATACTTTGAAAACCAAAAACCGTGGAACATCGCAGCCGAAGTCGCCCTGCCTTGCGCCACCCAAAACGAATTGGATGCAGATGCCGCCAAAATCCTGTTGGCAAACGGTTGCTATGTGGTTGCAGAAGGTGCGAACATGCCGTCAACTTTGGGCGCAGTCGAACAATTTATCAAAGCCGGCATCCTCTACGCTCCGGGCAAAGCGTCCAACGCCGGCGGCGTAGCGACTTCAGGTTTGGAAATGAGTCAAAACGCCATCCGCCTGTCTTGGACTCGTGAAGAAGTCGACCAACGCCTGTTCGACATCATGCACAACATCCACGAATCCTGCCTGAAATACGGCAAAGTCGGCGACAAAGTGAACTACGTCAATGGTGCGAACATTGCCGGCTTCGTCAAAGTTGCCGATGCCATGTTGGCGCAAGGCTTCTAAACCCCTACCCAGCCAAACCAAAGGCCGTCTGAAATCTTTCAGACGGCCTTTTTCTTTTAAAGCAAACCTTATACGCCCAAATAACCTTCCCTGCTGGAAAGCCATCTTGCCAAATGCGCTTCGACGATTTCAGGGTTTTGTTCAATCAGCAAAGGGGCGATTTCGCGTGCCTGTTCCAAAAGGTGCAGGTCTTCTTCGAGGTTGGCAAAACGCAGCATGGGGACTCCGCTTTGACGCGCGCCGAGAAATTCGCCCGGGCCGCGGATGTTGAGGTCTTGGCGGGCGATTTCGAAGCCGTCGGTGTGTTCGTAGATGACTTTCAACCGCGCTTTAGCAAGTTCGCTTAAAGGTTCGGCAAACAGGAGGACGCACACGCTTTCTGCCGCGCCGCGCCCTACCCGCCCGCGTAATTGATGCAGCTGCGCCAAGCCCATGCGCTCGGCGTGTTCGATAACCATCAGGGCGGCGTTGGGCACATCTACGCCGACTTCGATGACGGTGGTGGCAACCAAGACGTTCAGACGGCCTGCGACAAATTCCGCCATGACTTCGGCTTTTTCGGTAGCCTTCATGCGCCCGTGTACCAAGCCGATGTTGAGTTCGGGCAATGCCGCCTGAAGCTGCTCTAGGGTTTCGGTCGCGGTTTGCAGTTGCAAGGTTTCGCTTTCTTCAATCAGCGGGCAGACCCAGTATGCCTGCTGCCCTTTGCGGCAGATGTTGAGAACGAAGCCTTCGACTTCGGCGCGGCGGATGTTGTTGACGAGGCGGGTTTTAATCGGGGTGCGCCCGGGCGGCAACTGGTCGATGACGGACACGTCCAAGTCGGCGAAGAAACTCATGGCGAGCGTGCGCGGGATAGGCGTGGCGGACATCATCAGCTGGTGGACGTCGCGCCCTTTGTTTTTGAGGGCGAGACGTTGGGCGACGCCGAAGCGGTGTTGTTCGTCCACAATCACCAAGCCGAGATTTTGGAACTCGACGTCGTCTGAAAACAGGGCGTGCGTTCCGACGGCGATTTTGACGGTGCCGTCTGCGAGTTTGGCTTTGGCTTCGTCTTTGGCTTTTTTGCGCTGACTTCCGGAAAGCCAGACGACTTCGAGTCCTAAAGGTTCGAGCCATTGTTTGAACTTGATAAAGTGCTGTTCGGCAAGGATTTCGGTCGGCGCCATCACGGCCGCCTGCGCACCGGATTCGATGGCGGTCAGCGCGGACAAGGCGGCGACGATGGTTTTGCCGCTGCCGACATCGCCTTGCAGCAGGCGGTGCATGGGGTGGGTTTGCGCCATATCGCGGCGGATTTCGGACACGACTCTTTCTTGGGCATCAGTCAGGGCAAACGGCAAGGCGTGGCGCAGGGCTTGGGTCAGCGTGCCGTCGCCGCCCAATGCCGCCGCCGTACCGCTGACACGCTTCTGCCGCGCCAGCCGCATGGAAAGCTGTTGCGCCAAAAGTTCGTCGAATTTGAGCCGCTGCCATGCGGGCAGCGTGCCGTCAGAAAGCTGGTGGATGGTGAAACTCGGCGGCGGCGAATGCAAAAGGCGTAGGCTTTCGGCAAGGTGTGGCAATTTCAAACGGCCTAATAAAGCATCAGGCAAGGTATCGTGTAGCGGAGTAACGTCCAAGGCCGTCTGAATAATACGGCGCAGAGTGGGTTGATTCAAACCGTTTACAGTCGGATAAATCGGCGTGAGGCTTTCCGCCAAACCACTGCTCTCGGCATCGCGGATTTTGGGATGAATCATCTCGTCGCCGTAAAACCCGTGTTTGATTTCGCCCACTGCGCGGATGCGTTTGCCTGCCGCCATCTGTTTCTGATTGCTGGCGTAAAAGTGGATGAAGCGCAGAAAAAGGACGCTGCCGGAACCGTCGGCGATTTGGACAATCAGCTGTTTGCGTGGCTTAAAAGTTACTTCCTGATGGATGACCTCGCCCTCGACCTGACACGGCATGCCGATCGGCGCGTCCTTAATCGGCATGATGTGCGTCTCGTCCTCGTAACGCAACGGCAAGTGCAACACCAAATCCCATGCAGTATGGAGGTTGAGCTTGTCGAGCTTCTTGGCGGAAACGTCGGTGATTTTGAGCTGTTTTTGGGTTTCGGGCGTCATCTTAAAAGGCAGCTGATTGAAAGTTTGCTGTATTTTATCTGAAAACAAAAAAGCCGTCTGAACGCAATGTTTCAGACGGCCTTCAAAGCTGAATACTTGAAACAAATGAATATTTGAAAATACGCCGGCTATCGAATCAACTTCAGCCATTGTTAGAAAACAGCTTTCAAAAAAGAAGGATGTTCAATCCATACTTTTATCAGGAATTTTGCCAATAATGTTCACATACCAAATAATGATCCATTCACTCTAGAAATGCCAATCCAATTTCAGTTTGACTGTCCGCGGTTCGCCATAGAAATTGTTTTGACCTCGCGTACGGTTGTAGTTGTTTTCAAAATACGTCCTGTCAGCCAGGTTCGTTCCTATCAGGCTGATTCTGCCGTGTTTGTGAAAGTCATATTGAACAAAGCCATCTATAAGTCCGTAGCCTCCTTGGCGAATATTGTAAAGGCTACTTGTGCGACTTTGCGCGGATATTCCGCCACCCAAGGTCAATTTAGTTTGAGGCAAGCGGTAGCTTGTACCGAGGCGGAACATATGTACCGGCGTGAAGTTACTGAAGTTATACGGGTCGGCAGTCGTGTTTTTCTCCAACCGCTCCGCATTGACTTCTGCAGCATTTTTATACTTACTTTTGTTATATGTGTAGCCAACAAAAATACGCCAGTTTTCCGACAATTCGCCAGCCAATTCAAGTTCTGCGCCACTACTCTTAACCTTACCCACAGGTTTGGCGATGGTTTGGAATGAACCTCCGTTACGACCAGTATCGGGAACAAATCCGAAATCGACAACGGTTCGGTTTTTCTGCTGTAAAACAAATAAGGCAAGCGAAGCATTCAGACGGCCTTGCAAGAACGACCCTTTCCAACCTATTTCATAGTTAGTCCCGATGAGTGGTGGAAGAACGGATTTGCTGGTTACATCAACGTTATCCTGTTGTTTAAAAATCTTAGTATAGCTGGCATACAAGCTTTGTTGCGGTGTCAGGTCGTAGGTAATGCCTGCATATGGCGTAAACCGATGACTTTGCATTTTTGAGGTGTAGTGTTCTTTGTCGATTTTATTACTGCTCTCAGTTTGAAATGCCGTAGCAGGCTGGCCGTAGCGTACAGGCATTTCTTTGGCTTGTGTGGTTTCATAGCGCGTATAGTGCATACCGCCCAAGAGATGCAAACGGTTGGTTGCATTAAAGCGGGTACTGAAAGTCAAAGAATGTGTTTTATTCGTGTTAAGGTATTTCGAATAATTGTATAACGCCGGAACATGATCATCTGCAACCTGAACAGTTTTCCACAGCGGCGTTTTCAGATATTGGTTTGCCCATTTCAAATTCCCCTCTTCATCCCGCTCCTGTATTTTGTTTCCATTTGCATCCAATTCGTAAACAGGATCTTGCACCATTACGCGCTCACCATTGTCGTTGACTGTCCAGACAGGCTTGCCCTCAGCATCCAAACGGGGAGTATATTTGGTAACATGCGCGCCACTGCATTCCGGCACATAGATTTTGTTATTACCTTTTTCGTTATAAATATGCCAATCTGGTTCGACAATGCCTTTTTCTAAAGGATTACGCTCCGGACCATCGGGATGAATGCCGCAACTGCCTGCACCTGCATAACCTTGAGGACGGACAAAATAACGGTTTTGATATATTTCTGTATAAGCAGAACGGATTTTTTCATTGTTATACGCATAGCCGACAAAGAAATCATGTTCACGTCCAAGCAAGCGGTAGTTACCTGTCAGATCCAGCTTAAAGCCCCATTGCACATCGTGTTTGGTATAGTGCAACGGCATGAAGTTGTAACGGCGGTTGTATGTGTGGCGAAGATTGTATGCTGAGTCGTATAGACGGTTGGGAAACAAACCTTCTGCATTGTTAATAATGCCTTGCTTTGCAAGCTCCTTATCAACAAACTCTTTTTTATCTACTTCTACACCAGGATCCTGCCAGTCGTTGCACAGGAAATCCAAACCAATGTCCTGCATACATTGATCAAAACCTGCCCGACGTGCTGCCGCCCTTTGGGAGCGATATTGTTCAAAAGCAGATGCATCGAAATGATGGGCAACGTAATCTGCTTTTTTCTCTTCATATGTCTTAGTGACGCCATCACGATATTCTTTTAATTTTGCCAACGCCTTGTCTTTAGGCTCAAAAGGGATCACCTCTCCCTTTTCAGTTAGGAAACCTGTTGCCGCAGATGCTGAAATACCTGCCGCGTGTTCGTTTTTCAGAAAAAATTGTCCGACTTTGGCATCTGAATCATTACGCGTATAAGAAATTTCGGCATTAAGTTGCCATCCATTGTCAAAAACATGTTTGAAACCGGAAAAAATATTGTATTTATCAGCATTTAGGCGTGACCATGAGGTTTCACCCAAATAAGTATTACGTGGCAATTTCAAAGGATTGTTACAAGCAGGACTGGAGCTGAAGGCCGCAGTTTTTTGATCCTCACAAGGTAAAATCACGCCGGCAAAATCGGGAATATCTTTATTTTTCTGATAAGTACCACCCAAAGTCAGCATACTGTTATCACTCAAATCCGTATCGATCACGCCATAAACCATGTCTTTCTTGTTCCATACACCCTCTTTAAAAGAACGGTGGTCCTCATGAACACCAACCAGCCTACCGCGTACCGTATGTTCATTATTCAAGCTTCCAGATACATCCAAAGCTAAACGCTTGCTGCCCCTATGGTCAGTGCTGATTTCACCTGTATGCTTAAACAGAGCTGTTGGCCGCTTACGGATTAAATTAATGGTTCCACCCGGTTCGGAATTGGACTGAGTAAGACCGGTTGCACCTCTGACAACCTCAATGTGATCATAAACAGCCAGGTCTGTACTGGGTGAGACATCGATTTTTGCCGTATAGCCCGAACGTCCAGACACATTAGTGGTAATACCGTCTTCACCAATCTGATCAACATAGAAACCACGAGACAAAAAACGAGTTTGTAGGCCCGAATCGCGAACCACGTTAATTCCCGTAGTGTTTTTCATTGCATCTTCTAAAGAATATATTGCTTTATCATCTAGCTGCCGACGCGTCATTACGCTCACCGACTGCGGTGTATCCTTGCCTGAAATACGCAAGCCAGTCGCCGTTGCCATCGTTCCGATTGTATAAGACTGACTGCGCTCGGTATTCCTTTGTGCCTGCCGTTTGCCGCTGACCTTGACCGTATCCATGTCTACATGCTCCACTTCTTGATGTCCTGTATCTGCAAAAACAGTTTGGCAAGGCAGCACCAATAACAAACAAATTGTTTTCATTTGAAAATCAGGTTTCACAACTATTTCCTTAATTAATAGAATCTACTTACTGGATAAAATTCTAATTCATTGATTTTAAATGGTATATAAACCTATAAAAATTAAAAATATTATCGTAATGATAAACGATATCATTATATACTTATTACATTAATATATGAACTTTTTATTATAGATTTTTCTTATGTCCTAATTTTCAAATAAAAAAGATAGTGTATTTCACAGTCAAATAAATTTACATTTCTTAAAATTGCAACAATACGCACCCTGATTTGTTCAGGGTGTTTTGTTTGATATTAAATGGTTTTTCGTTTTATTTTTTTATTTATTTTTCAGTAAATTAAAAATCGCCGGCGAAAGCCTGGTTTAATTTTTCATTTATATCTTTCCGGCTCAAAATCTTGACCGTTATTTAATAAGTTGAAAGCTATCACGGCAAGTTTGCGCATGATGGCTATCAGTATGAGTTTTATGGGCTTTCCTTTGGCTTTTAATCTGTTTACGAAACTGGAAAAGACGTTACAGCGATAAGCAACTACGGCGGGCATATACAGGCTTTTTCTGATGTCGGCATTGCCGATTTTCGATATTCGGCTTTTGCCGTTTACGCTGCTTCCTGATTGGTTTTTGCGTGGGTCTAAACCGAGATAGGCAGTAAACTGCTTTTGGTTGGAGAAAGGGTGTCTTTTGTAGGCGGAAAGCAATACTGCTGCGCTTTGTTCCCCTATGCCCGTAATGGTCTTTAGGCGTTTGCGTTGCGTATTGTAATCGGGATGAGACTTGTAGAACTGGAGCAGTTGCTTTTTGATGTCACGGATTTGGCTGCTCAGATTTTCAATGGTGATTTTGATATGCGGGGCAATGTAGTCGGGTGCTTCGTGCAGTTTGGTGGTTTCGGTCGCACGTTGTTGTTTGAGATGGTCTAAATATCGGGCGAGTTCTTGGAGCTGTTTCTGTTCTTGTGCCGGCGGTATCCATGCTTTCAGTTTGTGTTTCCGGTCTTGGCAGTATTGTGCGATTAGTCTTGCATCTTGCTTGTCGGTTTTACTTCGTTGAAGTTCGGCTATGGCATACCCTTTTATTCTTCGCGGATTCTCGACCGTAACGGTGTAATGCTGATGTAAATAATGGGCTAGCGGTTCGTAATATGTTCCGGTGGCTTCGCAGCAGCAATGCAGCTCTGAAGTCATTTGATGAAATTTTAGCCAGTCTGTAAGTAGTTGGAATCCTTTCGGGTTGTTGCTGAATCTCTTTTCATGGTTTTGGCCGTCTGAAATGAGACAGCAATCTATTGTGAGTTTTGATACGTCTATGCCTAAGTACATGTGTTTTACCTTATGAATTCGGGTTGCGCCCTAGATAGTGTTCAAACTTCAGATGTACGAAAGCCCACGCTTCTATCTTTTTTACAAGCTATGGCTTTGGCCGTGCTTTCGAAGTCGTGGGCTTTACTTGGTGTTTCGTCAAACGCCAAGCCCTGAAAATGCTGGTTTCACGTTCAGGGCTTGAAGCTTATCGTGTGCTTGCCTTCGGCGACATTCGCCATGTGGCAGGGGTTGGCGCAAAAAACCGCCCCAACCCTTGCTAATAGCGTTTTTGGGTGGGCTAGCGTCAAGGGGTATCCAAAAAGTTTTATAAAGGCAAAAAACGCGCCTTTACAAAACTTTCTGGACGTCCTCCCCCTGACTTGTGTTCAAGTAAGTGGGTGGATTAGGGGCGTTTAATTTATAAAAATATTAACACTGCAAAAATTAAAACAAGGGCTATTGAAAAACCTATCAAAGCTTCTTTAAAAAAGACTTTAAATATAGACATTCCATATTTTTTATGCAAATGAACTATGGCGTAAAGTATTAATCCACCAACTACTATATCAAAAATCATATCCCAACCTTTGCCCCTTGATTACTTAACGATTTTTCTTCGTATCCGTCATACATCAAATTTTGCGGACTCTTTCCACCCATTGTCAAGACTTGAGGCGTTTCGTGCTGCGCCTTTGGTGCTTCCGTTGCCGCCGATTCGGGCTGTTTTGTCTTGTAGGGGTTAAAGGGCAGGCCGTCATTTACATATTGGACACAGGTTTTTTTGCTGATCTCTTTTATTTTTGTGCCTTGATCGGTATAGCAGTTACAGCCTTTTTCGGATTTGATGCAGGCAGACGGCCACGGCATGGCTTTAAAGGCTTTGTTCATGCTGTCGTAGATCGGGGCGGTTTCGGGACGCTCTGCTATTCTTGGTTCGTAGTCTTGCTGTGTGATATAGGGCTTTTCTTCCTCTTTTTCGGTTGTTTTCGGCTCTTGTTGGGGATATTGGCCGCTTTGTTCAATTTGGGGTTGTGCCGTTTGTGTGTTTTGTACTGTTTGGTTACTGTCTGTTTCGGTTGTTTTTTTGACCTCTATCGGTTTTGATATGTCTTTATAACTGCCATATGCAATAAACATGCTGAATATAATTACTATAAGAACCAAAGGCAAAATAAATATCACTTTACTTCGTTTGGTTTTGATTTTTGTGTGTTCTTCGGCCGATTTGTAAACGCCAAATGCTTTTTTATCGAGTTTATAAACGCTTTTAACGCCGTTTGCTATATCGCCGTTTGCTTCGGGATTGGCACATCTTTCCCATTCGACCATACGCCGAACGCCTAGGCTGGTTTTGCCGATATGGCAATGATGACCTATCAGGCTTCTGACGTTGGCATCTATAAGCCGTGGGTGTTGTGTCAATAAAAAAATGTCTATGCCTTTATGTCGGTGTGTTTCAAGTTCGGCGACATAATCGGGGACTTTTGAACCGCTTGGGCGTGGACGGAATACGCGTTGACACTCATCAATCACGAGGATCGCGCCAGTAGGTGCCCATTTGTGCCACGTCTGCATGGTTTCGCCTTCAGGGATCGGCAGATTGGGGATGATTTGGCCGTCAACTTCGGGAATTCCATCAAGATAAAGCGGACGGTTTTTTAAATCGTCTCTTGTCATCAAGTCCGAGATCATTTTTAATGTTTTGCCCGAACCAGGTACGCCTGTTATCAGATACAACATTTTTTATCTCCTTTTTAATTATCTGTTTTATTTTTTTGACATAACTGCCGAGAGTTTGGCAAAAGATTTAAGCGATGCAATAAATGCGAAAGTGCCAAATATCCAATTAAGACACACTCCCATGCCTGTTATATAAAGTATTTGTAAGGCATCATCAGATATACCGCCTATTTGATTTGTTACATAGCTTAATAACTGCTGTTGCAGTTCGTTTGCCCCTACATAAGTTACAAACGACAGACCAAATGCGGCCATGATTTTTCCTGCTACGGTTGTCAATACGGCAGTTAACAATTTACTCCACATGTTACAACTCCTTGACTGCCGACCATGCCGCCCAGCTACAACTTATCATGCATATTAAAACCAAAATTGGCCTGATTTTTCGGGCAATGTCGCAAATTGTGTCATAACCCATCTCAAAACGTCCGAACAGTCCAAAATCAAATGATTGTGGCTTTGGACAAACGCCATCTGTCTGAAAGTGTTCCAACGGTTTCAAAGTACCTATATCTTGATCGTTTTGAGGAATGTTTAGATCTTTTTCTTCTGCGTTGCCCAAATCTGCACACGCTGCGATATTTGGAAACAGCGAACATAAGTTATTTTCTTGCTGTTTTGGCGTAGGAGTGTTCGGACTATTCGGCTCATTTGGAGTATTGGGAGAATTAGGGCTATTTGGTGCGTTTGGCGTGTCTGGACTCTCCTGTCTGCTCGGTGTTGTCTTTTCGGGCTTATTCGGTGCTTCTGGACTGTTTGGCTTTAAATCTGGACGTGGCACATAATCAACGCCCACAGTACCATCTTGATTCATTTTGAATCTTGTTTGTTGAGGGGTGCTACTGCCTTCAGGGGTATATGGCGCACTAAGTGCTGTATCAGGGCTAAATGTGCTTGGCTCGGCAGATTGATTCATAACGCCCATTTTTGCCAGTTGGTTCATCAACTCGGCATGGTTTGTCTGATTGTTTTCAAGCATACGTTTAAGAATGTCTAACATTTCTTTTTGTGTCAGCATGAAATCTTCAGGTTTTACTTGGCTTTCATTTTGTGCAATTTTCTGTTTTTCTGATTCGGGAACTGTGCCTTCTTTATAAGATTTCCAGCGAATAAAAACAAGCCTATCAGACGGAGTACTTACTTTAATATTTGATGGGGATGCTCCACCTAAATCAATATTGTAGGATGATACAAATTGGCGCATATATGGAGGCGTATTGTTTAAAGTATTACGATCAGAACCACTTATTCCATAACCGTCTCGAGCATAGATAACATAGTTTTGATATGACCCATCAACTTCTACTATTAATTGATACTTGAATAATCCTTTCTTTTTTGCTTCTTCGTCTTTCTTTTGTTCTTCTTTCTTCTGTTGGTCTTGTTGTTGCGCTTTTTGTGCTGCTTCTGCTGCTTTTTTAGCTGCTGCTTCAGCTACTGCTTTTTGATAGTTGCCTTGTGCTTCTGCTTCGCGTTGGGCAGCATAAAATCTTTCTGCTGCATCTCTAAATTGTTGCGGTGATGGATTATTTACTAACCCTAAAGAGCGCCCTAAATTCACAATGGATTCTGGCAATCCGCCAAATAAGTTATTACCGAAATCTCCTAAAGCAAGAACTGAACCTTCAAACGCTGACTGATAATTCCCAGCTCTTAATTGAGTTGCTACATATGAGCCATTTTTACTTAACGCATTTGCAGCCGATGACCCAACCCATACACCCGTAGCAGTTTTTTGAATCGCGCTTGTACCGACTCTTTGATTAACAGTCGTGTTCATCGTGCCAGTTTCGCCATAGCGACCTGTAACCGTTACGGTTTTTCCTTGGCTACCATTAATATTTCCGCCATTTTTAGTTACTGTCGGTTTGCCGTTATTTTGTACATCAACTTTCCAAATGCCTGTTTTTGGATCGTATCCGCGACGTTGCAAGGCTTGGTCACTCGGAAAGCCTGCGTTTTGATGTTGTACAGGGGGAGGAAGGCCGACTTCTGCAAACGCTGTTAACGGGCTTAAAACTTGCGCGCCAAAACATACAAGCACAAGCAGGCGACTGCGTAAGGCGAAACGCCGAGAATAAAATAAACTTCGGGTATCATTCATTTTTCCTTTTCCCTTTTATTCGTCATTTTGCATATTGGCCAGTTTTACGACTTTTAAGCAAACTACGACAATAAATAAACCTATAAAAGCAAGTAGCATAGACTGTCCCAACTCTCTGCCCTGATCATAAAAATCTTGATTATTGCACTGAGGAAAGTTGAGTTTTACTTGATTTCCGTGATATTCCCATGCCGAACCAATAAAAACAGGGTGATTTAACACCCCGTCTTTATCGATTGTCGGTATGACTTGGGACATCACATGATTTTGAGCTTCTATCTGCGTTCCATAACAGATTTGGCCTACTCGATATCCCATATCAAACCTTATGCTTTATTGATCACGCGTTTAACCAGACCAATTGACACGATAGCAATCGCAATGCCTACAACAACAACGCCGAATGCGACAATACCTGTTTTGAGAGCGCCAATTTCTGTAGAGGCGGTATCGAGCAAGTTTGTATCTGCCAATGCTTGATTAGCCAAAGCCAGAGGAGCAGCGGCAACAACGGCCAGTTTTGCGCCGTATTTACGGCAAGTGTTCATCAATTTCATGATGTTTTCCTTTACGAAATGTTTAAAAAATATGTTTGCGGGCTATGTGAAGGTTTTAGAGACCGCCCGCCGAGCCTCTTAAACTTAATCTTCTTTTGTATAAAAACTGAAAATTAAAAATTCTCCGCCGATTTCTTCAATCGCCGAACTGAAAGCATCTTCATAGCTTTCATATTGACCGGCAGATTTAATATTGGGCGTAAAGCCAATATCGCCGAATGGATCGGGATAGATGAATTCATGATTTTCGAGTTCTTGAACAATAAATTTTTGCTGATACTTACTCATGATTCAGCCTTTCTTAGGCTTTGGGCGTTGCGCCTTTAACTTGGAAATCCAGCAATTTTGGAACAAGACCTTTACCTGTTGATTCCATGGCGACGGTTACATCAACCGCGCAAGGGAATTTAAGATTTTTCAGCTTTTCAAAATTATGGCTATCGCCAAATTTCATGCTTGCCGCGGTAAAGCCCACGGCATTGCCGTTTGAAGGCATGGGGCTGGCTACCAAAACTGTGCAAGAATCGATTTTGTTACCGTCGATTTCGCCTTTGAATTGTTTTGCGCCCAACAGGGTTGCTGAATATGTGGTTACTTGGCTTTGCTCAAACATTTGAATTTCCTTTACTGTTTAAAAAATTTGAAATAATTTTCTCTTCGAGTTCTATGTCTTTAATGTGTTGTTTTTCCCTATCTTGTGGGAATGCGGTTTCTTTCTCATCAAGCAAATCATCAAGTAATGTTTGCATGTTCAAATCATCAATTGCTTTTTGCTCTTCGTGTATATATTGAATCTTTTGTGTCTGATCTCTACAGTCGTATTGTTCAGGTTGTAAACCTTTGGGATAACCTTCAATGCCTTTTACAAGTTCATCGACAATTTTTGTATCATCCCAACCTATATCACGGAGAAAATTAACCATCTTTCCAACCTGATTACGCGCATGGAACAGTTTGTGATCGAAAGATAGATTTACTGTTTCTGTCTTTGCATCCATCCGCTTGGCTTCTGTTTTGAATATTGCGGTACATATCGGATAAGCACCACCAAGATATGAACCGGTATAAAGCAAAACATCTAAGGGAATTTCTATATCGCCTGCCCGAAATTCAGTTTCAAACCTTACCCAAGGACTGTTGACATCGCCAAATTGTTTTCCTTTCTCATAAACGCGGGTAAATTTGGAATTTCCGCGTTTACCTACATAAAAGGTTTTGCCGCTACCATCATCATTGCGCCATGCAGTACCTCGGCATTCGCTTTTTGGTCTCATATTGTGAACGTCAAAATGACCGTTATCATGATCAAGTAATGCCTGATCGGGTGTGTATTCGCCGTTAAAAAAATCATGGGCGACATCAACACGGGTAATTTTTGGACGTATGCACTTACTTAAAAACTCATACAGTCTGTTTTCCCAACCAGGTATAGCAGCCTGACAACCTGTACCATTCAATTCAACCAGCATTGTTTCTCGCTGACCACCATAATGAACCTTGCCATATTCGACGTTATCCGGGCCGAGTTGGTAACAGCTTTTATAGAAAAACTTTCCTTTGAACGGTAGTTTTTGGGTAATGCCAAAACCTAAAATTTCTTCTAACAGCTCGCTATACTTCACAACAAATTCTGTATCTGAAACCAATCCTTTACCTGTTACTTTCGGTAAACTGTCTTCGTGAATCGTGAAAGTGATTTGGTCAATAAATGCGCCGTCATCCCTTCCTCTTCTTAACGGTATTTCGATGAATTTGCCTTTTCCATCCGATACGAAATGGCTGAAATATTCAAACTCAAAATCTTGGTTCTCCGATTTTTCCGCACCCTTCGGATTAGGGGTTTTATTTTGCTCCCCCCCTATTAGCCTAGGGGGGCAGCCTTCGGTGGTTGCCGCAGCCCTGCCGTCCGCTGACGCGTCCGCCATGTCTGCGCCCACCGCCACGGCTTTATCTTCCCAAGCTTTCACGGCCATATTCCTCATTCATCAAATCCCTTACTAAAAGTCTTCCGCATTCGTTTGCAGCGTTTTCAGCTTTGTGTTTTAAAGTTTGATGTGAAACAGGAAAGCAAAGAGTTTTGACACATTGAGATTCATCATTTATATCCTTGAAAACTTTGAGGATATATGCCTTCGGAAAAGATACTGGTTCGGGATTTACGGTGTAGAAAATAAGCATGATTAAAGCCCCTTCACTGGCTTAGTTAAGGGGCTTTACAAGAATTAAGAATATGCGCCCCTGATGGAACGCAATATATAAGGCCGTCTGAACGCAATGTTTCAGACGGCCTTAATTTAGGTATAACGCGATTAAGCGTTAGCTTCCTGTTGTTGTTGGTAGATGGCTTCGAAGTTGATCGGAGCGAGCAATACAGGTGGGAAGCCGGCGCGGGTTACGCTGTTGGAAATGGCTTCGCGCGCGTAAGGGAACAGGATGTTCGGACAAGCAACGCCCAACAGCAGTTGTACGTCTTCTTCAGGAATATTTTCCAGACGGAAGATGCCGCTTTGGGTAACTTCGTTCAAGAACATGGTGCGCTCTTCGTTCAGTTTGGCAGTCACGGTCACGGTCACGTCAACGCTGTAGAAGCCGTCTTCCAGTTTGGTGTTGCCGGTAGAAACGCGCATATCCACTTCAGGCTCGCCTTGTTCCAAGAAGATTTGTGGTGCGTGAGGCACTTCCAAAGACAAGTCTTTTACATACAGACGCTCAACGCTGAATACGGGTTGCAATTCTTCGCTCATTTTATTTTCCTAAGTTAAGGGTTAAGGATTTAATAATTCGTCCAACTTGCCTTCCTGCTGCAAGCGGTACAAATCGGTAAAGCCACCGACATGGGTGTCGCCGATAAAAATCTGCGGCACGCTGCGCTGGCCGGAAAGCTGCTGCATTTCGGCAAAAACTTCCGGATTGCCGTCGATGCGGATTTCGTTGATTTCTTTCACACCCACCGCCTGCAACAGCCTTTTCGCCATGGTGCAGTACGGGCAATATGGACCGGTATAAACAGTAACGGTTTGCATGATTTCTTCCAAAATACCAATGTTCATGACTATATGGGCATAGGTGCTATTTTACAAGTATTCCCGCCGTACGGTTGTAAAAAACATTCAGACGGCCTCTTGGCCATAAACATTTGTGCAGATGCGGAAAAACCATAATTAAAGTATGATAAGCGCTTTCGCAGAATGACTTTTGCCATTTGTTTTTTGGAGAAGAACACATCGCAAAATTTTTTCTATTCAAAATCAGGTATCCCCATGCTTTCAGGAATTCCCATACCCAAGGACGCTGTGCGTCCGCCCGAAACTGTCCTCGTCAACATCACGCCGCAAGAAACGCGTGTGGCTGTTTTGGAAGAGAACAATATCTGCGAGCTGCACATCGAGCGCAACAGCGGCCATAGCTTGGTCGGCAATATTTATTTAGGCGTCGTCAAACGCGTCCTTCCCGGCATGCAAAGCGCGTTCATCGATATCGGCTTGGAACGCGCCGCGTTTTTGCATATCGTCGACGTCCTCGAACAACGCCGCAATCCGGATGAAACCCAACGCATCGAACACATGCTCTTTGAAGGCCAGTCTGTCTTGGTTCAAGTCATCAAAGACCCCATCAACACCAAAGGCGCGCGCCTGTCCACCCAAATCTCACTGGCCGGCCGTTTCCTCGTCCATCTTCCGCAAGAAGACCACATCGGCATTTCCCAACGCATTGAAGACGATGCGGAACGCAGCAGTTTGAGGGAGCGCCTCAACAACCTGCTGCCCGAAAACGCCTGCCACGGCTACATCATCCGTACCAACGCTGAAAACGCCTCCGATGACCAACTACAATCAGACATCAACTATCTGACCAAAGTGTGGGAACACATTCAAAAACAGGCAAAAATTCAGCCGCCTGAAACCCTGCTCTATCAAGATTTGCCATTAAGCCTGCGCGTATTACGAGATATGTTCAGCCTTGATACGCACAAAATCCTGGTCGATTCCACCGAAAACCACCGCCGCATGACCCAGTTTGCCGAACAATACGTTCAAGGTGCATTGGGCAGAATCGAGCTGTTCAAAGGCGAACGCCCCCTATTTGAAACCCACAACATCGAGCAGGAAATCGCCCGCGCCCTGCAACCGCGCGTCAACCTCAACTTCGGCAGCTACCTCATCATCGAGTCCACCGAAGCCATGACCACCATCGATGTCAACACCGGCGGCTTTGTCGGCGCGCGCAATTTTGATGAGACCATCTTCCGCACCAACCTCGAAGCCTGCCACACCATCGCCCGCGAACTTCGCCTGCGCAATCTCGGCGGCATCATCATCATCGACTTCATCGATATGGCGCAGGAAGTCCACCGCGAAGCCGTCCTGCAAGAGCTTGCCAAAGCCCTCAGTTTCGACCGTACCCGCGTCACCCTCAACGGCTTTACCAGCCTGGGCCTTGTCGAACTGACCCGCAAACGCTCGCGTGAAAACTTAAGCCAAATTCTCTGCGAACCCTGCCCTTCCTGCCAAGGCCGGGGCCGTCTGAAAACGCCGCAAACCGTGTGCTACGAAATCCAACGCGAAATCGTCCGCGAAGCGCGCCGCTACGATGTCCAAGCTTTCCGCATTTTGGCCGCTCCAAATGTCATCGACTTGTTCTTAGACGAAGAATCGCAATCGCTGGCGATGTTGATAGACTTTATCGGCAAGCCGATTTCACTGGCAGTCGAAACCGCCTACACGCAGGAACAATACGATATTGTGTTGCTGTAAAAATAAAAGGCCGTCTGAAAACTTTTTCAGACGGCCTTCTTGTTTGAGCAAATAAAGATTACGGTTTCACTACTTTACCGTTGATTTTGACGGAAGTCAGTTTCAAGTTGTAGGTTTTGCCGTCATCGGTATAACTGATTTGCGCAGGGATATTGTCGATATCGGAAGCAAAAGAGTAAGTAACGGTATCGTCGCCACGGCGGACGCGATATTTGCTCACAGGCGTTGTACCGCCATTCAATTTATAGCTTTCGCTGCCAATTTTGTTCATGCTGCCGACGGTATAGAGTTTTTTACCGTTGGTAATTTTCAAACCTGACGGCAGGCGCACGTCATTGGCGGCCAGTTGCCATGCCAAAGTGAACAAGTCCATAGCCGGGCCGGATTTTTCGGTTTTCAAATCACCTGCTTTGCCGTAAGTGATGTTGCCGCCGGAGAATTTGGCCTCGGCATACAATTTACCGCCGCGTACATCTTTGTAGTAAGACGGATTCAAGGTTGTGCCGTTGATGCTGCCGCCAGATTCAAAGCGGATATTGTAAAGCGGTACTTTGATGGTAGAGACAATTTTGTATTGGCTGCCGCTACGTGTGAAGGTCATGGTTGCAGGAATACCGTAGCTGCCTGAGTATTGCAAAACGGCAGATTGCGGCAATTCAGCGGCTTGCGCGCCGATGGAGGCTGTAAGTAGGGAAAGTGTCAGCAGAGTTGTTTTAATCGGATTCATGATGTTTTCCTTGTGTGTATGGTGTTTTAATTAAGCCAACAGGCTTTGACCGGCGGCATTGCGTTGTGCATTCAAAACGCGGTTGCCTTCGATTTTCAGACGGCCTGCAACAAAGTCGGCAACGGCTTGTGGGAAAAGCTGGTGTTCAACCGTCAGCACGCGTGCGGCAACGTCGTCAGCGGTATCGCCGTCCAAAATAGGAACAATGCCTTGTGAAATAATCGGACCACAATCCAGCTCGGGGGTCACGAAATGGATGGTGCAGCCAGCTACTCGGCAACCTGCTTCCAATGCGCGTTCGTGGGTATGCAAACCGGTGAAAGAAGGCAGGATGGACGGATGGATGTTGATCAGGCGGTTTTCATAATGCGCGCAAAATTCCGGAGTCAAAATGCGCATAAAGCCCGCCAATACGACCAAATCCGGCTGATAGGCATCAATTTTCTCCATCATGGCCTGATCAAATGCCAGACGCGAGTCGAAGTTTTTATGGTTCAAACTGTCAGTGGCAATACCGCGCTCTGCCGCCCATGCCAATCCGGCTGCGGTCTCGCTGTTGCTCAATACGGCTGCAATGTTGGCATCGGGAATATTAGCATTCACAATCGCCTGCATATTGCTGCCGCGTCCGGAAATAAGGATGACGATATTTTTCATCATAATTCCTTGTTTGTTTGGAACAAAGGCCGTCTGAAACGGAATTTTTTCAGACGGCCTTTTATCCGTTGTTTAAGGGCGTAAGCCTTGATTCGGATTATTGAACTTTTTGTACGTCAACTTGTACAGGTTGTTGTGCAGCAGCATCAGGCGCGCCGACTTTAACCAGTTTCACGTCGAATACCAAAGTAGCGTTCGGACCGATTTTATCGCCGGCACCAACTTCGCGGTAAGCCAATTTAGCCGGGATGTAGAATGTTGCTTCGCCGCCTTCTTTCAAGAGTTGGATACCTTCAGTCCAACCTGGAATCACTTGGCTCACAGGGAAGCTTACTGGGCCACCGTTGGCTTTGCTGCTGTCAAATACGGTACCATCAATCAGACGGCCTTCGTATTCAACGGTAACCATATCGTCTTTAGTCGGTTTTTTACCTTCGCCTTCTTTGGTGATTTTGTATTGCAGACCGGAAGCGCTGGTTTTCACGCCTTCTTTAGTCGCGTTTTCTTTCAAGAACGCTTCGCCTTTTTCCAAGTTTACTTTGGCATCTTCAGCACGTTTGGCAGCCGCTTTTTCTTGTTGCTCTTGCAGGAACTTCATCATCACTTCCTGAGCTTGGGCTTCCGTCATTTTGACTTCTTTACCTTCAAACATGGCTTCCATAGCTTCGGTGAAGACTTTCAAATCGATTTCCGTACCTTGGTCTTTCATTTGTTTCAATGAACGGCCGATGTCCACACCCATTGCGTAGCTGGCTTGTTGGGCAGTAGAACCGATGGCGGAAGCATCTGCAGTCGCATTTGAAGCTGCTGAAGCAGCTGGGGCATCTTTAGCGGAAGTGTCTTTTTGGTTGCAAGCAGTCAGTGCCAACAAAGCAGACAAAGCCAATGCGCTGAATTTGAAAGTTTTGTTCATGATTATGTCTTTTCCGGAAAGGTCAAAAAAGGGGATTATAGCTGAGTTTGATTGAAATGGAATCAAGGTGGATTAAAATTTGTAAAGGCTCTTATCAAAAACATTAAGGCCGTCTGAAAACAGGTTTCAGACAGCCTACTCTTAGCTATCGCTCAAACGATTAATACCAGCCGCGCAGTTTCATTGCTTTTTCAACACGACGGATACTCATCATGTAAGAAGCGGTACGCAGGTCGACATCGTATTCTTGAGCCAAGTTCCAAATATCGCGGAACGCACGGCGCAGAACCACGGTTTCTTTCTCTTGAACTTCGTCAAACTCCCAGTAGTAGCCTTGCAGGTTTTGTACCCATTCAAAATAGGATACCACCACGCCGCCGCAGTTTGCCAAAATATCAGGAACAACCAATACGCCGTTTTGACGCAGGATAACGTCTGCTTCAGGAGTAGTCGGGCCGTTTGCGCCTTCAACCACGATTTTCGCGCGGACTTTACCGGCGTTTTCAGAAGTCAGTTGGTTTTCCAGCGCGCAAGGGGCGAGTACGTCCACATCCAAAGCCAAAAGTTCGGCATTGCTGATTTCTTTGCCGTAGCCGGCTTCGTTGGTGATGAAACCTTTGGTTTGGAATTCTTTGATGATTGCTTCCATATCCAAGCCGTTTTCATTGTAGATGGCAACGTCAACAGTAGATACGGCAACGATTTTCGCACCGGCTTTGTGTGCATAGTAACCGGTGTGGTAACCCACATTACCGAAACCTTGAATGGCGTAAGTGGCACCCTTCACGTCTTTGCCCAGTTTTTCCAAAGCTTGGACGGCGGCGAAGTTTACACCGTAACCGGTGGCTTCGGTACGCGCCAAGGAGCCGCCAAACTCAACCGGTTTGCCGGTAAATACGCCCGGTGCGGAATGTTTCACCACGTTTTCATAGGCATCAACCATCCAAGACATGATTTTGCCGTTGGTGTTCACATCAGGGGCAGGAATATCGATTTTCTCGCCGATCAGCGGAGAAATGGCTTCGGAATAAGCGCGGGCAATGCGTTCCAATTCCGCTTCGGAATAGTTACGCGGATCCAAAGTGATGCCGCCTTTACCGCCGCCGTAAGGAATACCGGCCACGCAGCATTTGATGGTCATCCAGATTGACAGGGCTTTGACTTCGTCCAGATTCACATTGGGATGGAAGCGCACGCCGCCTTTGTAAGGGCCGACGGCATTATTGTGTTGGGAACGGTAGCCGGTGAAGTTTTCTACTGTACCGTTGTCGAGTTTGACAGGGAAGTTGACTTCCAAAACACGTTGCGGCTTTTTCAAGATTTCAAATACTGCCGGGTCGGCATTCAGGCGATCGCAGGCAATTTTTACTTGTTTTTGTGCAATTTCAAACGGATTCAGTGTTTCTTTAACAGCAGATGCGGACATGTATTTTTCCTTTTCATACACATGATTAGACGAGAGCCATACTTGTTACTATATACAAAAACAGAAAAAAATGTAATAGCATGTAGTCGATAAAAAGCAAATCCATTCATTTATATATAAATTTAGTTTGAGGCCGTCTGAAAATATCGGCATGCCGACCAAAAAATTTTCAGACGGCCTAGTATAAATGCTCATCAAACCATTCAAAAAAACACACAAACCCTTTGTTTTTTAATGCCTACCAAACCACCCTTTTTGTTGACAAAATCCCTTCCATATTCCAAATAGGCTAACAGCCTTACACCAGCAAAAATTGTTAACAATTTAAACAAATATCCCTTTAAAGAATCAGCAAAACATCGGCAAATCAGGCAAACAATGTTAAAATAAGCGCTTAAATAATATGACAGAAAGCTACTCAATGACCACTGCTGCTTTAGAACACGTTCAAGCCGTTGCCTTTGATTTGGACGGTACCTTATGTGATTCCGTTCCCGATTTGGCCGCAGCAGCCCAAGCCATGTGTGCGCACTTGGGTTTACCTGTTTTGCCCACCCAAACGGTTGAAAGTTATGTCGGCGACGGCATCGGCAAATTGGTTCATCGCGTCATTACCAATGATCGTGAAAAAGAAGCCGATCCTGAAATCTGGGAAAAAGGTTTTGTGTTCTTTATGAAATATTATCGCGAACACTTGAGCGACTTTACCCGCCCCTACCCTGAAACTGAAGCCGGTCTCGGCCTGCTGAAGTCCTTGGGTATTCCATTGGTTGTCATTACTAACAAAAATGAAATTCTGGCTGCTGAGTTACTGAAACAGCTCAATCTCGACGACTATTTCAGCCTGGTTCTCGGCGGCGACAGCCTGACTGAGAAAAAACCCAGCCCATTGCCGCTTCAACATGCAGCCGAAGTTCTGGGCATCGACGTTGCCAATATGCTGATGGTGGGCGACTCCAAAAATGACATTATTGCCGCCAAAGCGGCCGGTTGCTTCAGCGTCGGCGTAACATTCGGCTACGGCGACATGACCTTGCTCTCTCAAGACAAAGCAACCAAACCTGATTTGTTGATTCGCGCCCTGCCTGAAATCTACGAAAATCTGCAACCGCAAAAAAACAAAGACGAAGAATAATTCGGCTTTATTTTCAGACGGCCTTTTCGGCTATTTTCCCCAATCAGGCCGTCTGAAAATGTAATTCGATGTAGTTAAAATCCCGCCCCTTCCATATCCTATGAAACCTCCCAAAACCTTACGCGCCCGCGCCTTGGATATTCTTTCCCGTCAGGAAGTCAGCCGTGTCGGCTTGAAACGCAAACTGGCCCCACACGCTGAAAGCGAAGAAGAATTGGAAAAGGTTTTGGACGAATTTGCCGAACGGAATTGGCAATCCGACCAACGTTACGCAGAAGCCTATATTCACAGTAAAAGCAACCGTTACGGCACGCTCCGCCTCAAGCAAGCTTTGGCGCAACAAGGTATCGATGCAGACGACTGTCGGGAGTTCCTACCCGATAGGGAGAACGAGCTGCAAACCGCTATTTCCGTCTTACGTAAAAAATTCAAGCAAGAAGCTCAAGATTTGAAAGAAAAACAAAAACAAGCACGTTTCCTTGCTTATCGCGGCTTTGGTGCCGATACCATTCAGACGGCCTTAAAAACGGCGTGGAATGAAGACGAAGACTTCTATCAATAATCATTCCCACTTGAATCTTTGCTTCTATCGGCGTACCCTTACGTTTTTATTCAATAATTCAATCAGAGCTTCATCATGTCCGACAAACCGCACGATACACCTAATCCCCTACTCGAAGACGAACGCAAAAATCCTGTTTACCGCTTGGGTCAGGCAGTAGCCGGATTCATGTTGCTGGTTTGGGCCGGCGTTTTGGCCTTAGTTTTCTTCTTGGTTTTCCGTTTTTGGTTAAGTTAAATCCAACCTGAAGCATTATTTTTCTTCAAAACAAACTAACAGAGTTTGTTTGTACATACTCAAAAGGCCGTCTGAACACACTTTCAGACGGCCTTTTCTAATCATGCTAATCACAGATTATCCTCGGATTACTTTACGGATATTCGGATTAGCATGCATTGCATGAATAATCTGATTAACCTGATCCAAATCTTTGACTTTAATTGTGAATTTAAATTCCACAAAACCTTCCGTTCCTGCTTGCGCTTTGGTCGGCGTATCAACAGATTCAATATCCGCACCGGAATTGGAAATCGCTTGCGCCATTGAGGCCAACAAACCATGCGCATCTTCGGATTTGACATTGAGGATGGTGCGATACGTTTGATTGCGCAAACTGTCCCAGCCCGCATCGAGTTGCTCTTCCGGATCGGCTTTGACCAAAGTTTGACAGGTATCACGGTGGATAATCATACCCTTGTCTTTGACCAATAAGGCGCGGATCGCATCGCCGGGAATCGGATGGCAACATTCGGCAAAATGAATCCGGCCGGTTTCTTGATCGTTGACTTTGATCGGGCTGAGTTTGACCGCGCTGCCAAAATGTTGGCCCGCCAACTCGGCAATGTGCATGGCAACGTGTACCGGCAAAGTATGCCCCATACCGACATTGTAGAGAACCTCTTCAAACGAGGTTTGTTTGGTATTCAAATCGGTAAGGTATTTTTCTTTGAGGTCGTCTGAAAGCAGAACGTCTTTAGGCAACAGGCTGGATAAAGCTTTTTGCAGCAGGTTCTCACCCAAAACAACGGCATCGTGACGATTCAGATTTTTAATGTATTGGCGGATGGCGCTGCGCGCACGGCTGGAAACGGTAAAATTCAGCCATGCCACATTAGGCTTGGCGTGTTCGGAAGTAATGATTTCTACCGTATCGCCGGTTTTCAGCTTGGTGCGCAACGGCATCATGACGTTATTGATACGCGCAGCAACAGTTTTATGACCGATATTGGTGTGAACGGCATAGGCAAAGTCAATCGGTGTCGCTCCTTTAGGCAAGGTAAGAATATCGCCTTTCGGGGTAACGATATAGACTTCGTTGGGGAACAAATCGACTTTGACATGCTCCAGAAACTCGATGGCATTTGAGCTGCTAGCCTGCAGGTCAAGAATATTTTTCATCCACCGGTTCATATGGAGGACGGCTTGGTCCGGAGTGTTTTCACCGGATTTATAAATCCAATGACCG
Source organism: Neisseria sp. P0019.S002 (assembly GCF_051957155.1). NCBI lineage: Bacteria > Pseudomonadati > Pseudomonadota > Betaproteobacteria > Neisseriales > Neisseriaceae > Neisseria > Neisseria sp. P0019.S002. The sequence goes on along the minus strand of NZ_JBQCWS010000001.1, from coordinate 171,977 downwards.
GCAATACCGCCCTCAGCCACTGCATCCATTTCACGCGTACGGATTTGCACTTCGATCGGCAAACCGTAAGGGCCGACCAAGGTAGTGTGTAGGCTTTGGTAGCCGTTGCTTTTCGGAATGGCGATATAGTCTTTGAAACGGCCGGGCTTGGGGTGGTATAAATTATGCAATGCACCCAACGCGGCATAACAGGCAGGAATATTGTTTACAATGACCCGAAAGCCGTAGATATCCATTACTTCGGCAAAACGCAGCTTTTTAGCCAGCATTTTTTGATGGATGCTGTATAAGTTTTTCTCGCGGCCTTTGATTTTGGCTTCAATATTGACACCAACCAAACGCTGACCGAATGCACGCAACACTTTGCCGACAACATCGCGGCGATTTTTGCGGCTGTTGTCCATGGCTTTTTTCAGGGTTTCGTAGCGTCTTGGGTGGAGGTTTTGGAACGATAAGTCTTGAAGCTCTTGATACGCATTGTTCAGACCAATGCGGTTGGCGATTTGAGCATAGATTTCGAGGGTTTCTTTGGCGATGCGGCGGCGTTTTTCCGGACGCATAGAGCCAAGGGTACGCATATTGTGCAATCGGTCGGCAAGTTTGACGACGATGACGCGCACGTCTTTAGTCATGGCGAGGATCAGTTTGCGGAAACTTTCCGCCTGATGCTCGGCATGATCTTCAAATTTGAGTTTTTCCAGTTTGGAGAGGCCGTCTACCATTTCGGCAATGGTATCGCCGAATTCTGCCGCCATTTCGACTTTGGTTACGCCCGTATCTTCCAATACATCATGCATAACGCCCGCGCAGAGGCCTTGAACATCCATGTGCCAAATCGCAAGCTGCGTGGCAACGGCAAGGGGATGGGTGATGTAGGGTTCGCCGCTTTTACGGGTTTGTCCGTCATGGGCGTGGAAAGCGTAGGCAACGGCTCTTTCAAGCTCGGCCTGCTCATTGGTATTGAGATAGGATGCGGTGCGAAACAGAAGATCGCGCGCTTCTGCTGTCAACGGATCATAGGGGGAGGTAGGCAGTGGGGCTGGCATTTTCAGACGGCCTTTTATGGCTATTTTTAAGCCGTCAGACTGTATCGGTTGTGATATCGCACCGATACAGTCCGCGCGGCGGTTTTATCGGTTTGCCGGTTGGTTTATTTGTTGCGGGTCAGCAGCTCGGTTCCGATTTGTCCGGCAGCGATTTCGCGCAGTGCGGTTACGGTTGGTTTGTTGTTGCGAATGTCGTCAACCAAAGGCGTGTTGCCGTTTTCGAGCTGGCGTGCGCGACGGGCGGCAACGAGGGTAAGGTCGAAGTGGTTAGGGATTTTACCTGTGCAGTCTTCAGTAGTAATACGTGCCATGTTTGCTTGCTTTCTTTCTATGTTTCAAATAAACGGTTATTTTCGCTGTTTTTTACGAATTTTCCAACAGGTTTGAGATAAATCCCTGCTGGGCGGATTTTTTCAGACGGCCTGCTTTAATAATGTGGAACAAATCGGCTTCTGCACGATCCAAATCGTCATTCACGACAACGTAATCGAACAAAACGGATTGCTCAATCTCATGTCGGGCTTTTGAAAGACGTGTTTGAATAACTTCTTCGCTGTCTGTACCACGGCCGATCAAACGTTGCGCCAAAACTTCAAAGGAAGGCGGCAGGATGAAAATGCTGCTGGCTTCAGGCAACGATTTACGCACTTGCGCCGCACCTTGCACATCAATTTCCAAAATTACGTCATAGCCCTCTTCACTCAGCGAATTCACGCCGGCAATGCTGGTGCCGTAATAATTGCCGAACACATTGGCGTGTTCCAAAAATGCTCTTTGCTCAATCAGCGATTCAAATTCTTCTTTGGGAACAAAGTGGTAATGCACACCATGTGCCTCACCCTCTCGCGGCTGGCGCGTGGTATGAGAAATGGAAACACGGATGTCGTCATGATTTTTCAACAGGCGTGACACCAAGGTCGTTTTACCTGTGCCGGAAGCGGCAGAAATGATGTAAATATTGCCTTTTTTATGATTTTGCATGGTGGTTCAGCCGATGGTATGTATCTGTAAATTATAACACAACACAATGTTTCTCGGAATTTCAGACGGCATGTTGCAAAATTTGGCTATTGTATCGATTAATTTGGCAAGTCTGCATATGACCGCTACAATATCGTGTTAAAAACTTTTTGATTTCGGAATGTCGAGATGTTAATTCATCCTGAAGTAATGGGCGTAGAAGCTTTGGCGGACAAAATCCGTAAAATTGAAAACTGGCCGCAAAAAGGAATTTTGTTTCATGACATTACTCCCGTTTTGCAAAGCGCAGAATATTTCCGCCTGCTGGTTGATTTACTGGTTTACCGCTATATGGGGCAAAAAGTTGACGTTGTGGCAGGCTTGGACGCACGCGGTTTTATCATTGGTGCGGCTTTGGCCTATCAGCTAAATGTCGGCTTCGTTCCCATTCGTAAAAAAGGCAAGCTGCCGTTTGATACGGTTTCTCAAAGTTACGCTTTGGAATATGGCGAAGCAACGGTAGAAATCCATACCGACGCCATCAAGCCGGGCGCACGCGTTTTGTTGGTAGATGATTTGGTGGCAACCGGCGGCACAATGCTGGCAGGTGTCGAGCTGATCCGCAAACTGGGCGGCGAAGTAATCGAAGCGGCTGCCATTTTGGAATTTACCGATTTGGACGGCGGCAAAAAAATCCGCGAAAGCGGTGCGCCGTTATTTACCCTATGCCAAAACAAAGGCTGTATGTAATAAAAAACCGCAAGCTAATCAGCCTGCGGTTTTTTATGATCAAAATTATTCGAGGACGTATCCGTCCGTATCCCAAAAAGTTTTTTTCACCAACTGGTCGTCTTTATAAACCAACTCGGATTTCTTCGCACCATCATCGTACCAATCCAAAATGATGCCGCTGCGTTTACCGTTGCGAATACTCAATTCAGACACGATGCGGCCATTTTCATCCCAACTGATGATCTCCGTCGGTTTGTCATTGCTCATCATCATTTCAGTTTTCGGGCTGCCGTCTGAATACCATTGTTTCCAATGGCCATTGGCTTTATCGTGCTTAAACTGGATTTCGCTTTCTTTCACACCATTTCGGTAATAGCGGGAACCCACGCCCTCACTCAGTCCATTTTGATAAGGCATTACTGCGGATTTTTTACCGTTTGGATACCAGTTGACCCATTCACCATGCGGTTTGCCGTTGCGATAGCTGCCAACCATCTTTTTCTGACCGTTGAAATGCCACAGGGTTAACGTACCATTATCCAAAGCCGGAACAAAAACCTTAATCTGACCGGCAGGTACTTCATAAGGATCAGAATATTTTTTCATCGATGGATAGTAAAAATCCTGCACCTGCGCCTTACCTGCCTCAATCTTGTATTGGCGGACATAAGCAACCGAAGGCATGGTCGCCGTCAGTTTACCGTTTTGATTGAAATAAACGGTATGTTGCTGGGCAAAGGCGGCAACGGGCATACTGAACAAGGCGGCAGCCAACAGGCCTGATTTTAAATAATTATTCATAATATGGAGTTTGGCAGTATATGTTCTACAAAAAGTCAGTAATAAAAATCCACTGACATTAGAAACTATGACGAATATTATAAGCTATAGTTTCAAAGCCTGCTTGGATTTCATATTCGGCATACCATAGGCATTTGTATTTTCTTAAAACATTAAAGATTATACAGAATAAAGGCCGTCTGAAACTTTTTCAGACAGCCTTTGTTTTATTCATATCAAAATAAACTACTCTTCACCCAATAATTGCTCACGGGTCAACAAGAATACAAACCCATCGCCACCGCTGGTTTCCAACCAAGTAAACGGCAATTCGGGATAAGCTGCTTCCAATACTTCACGGTTATGACCGATTTCAACCAGCAATACACCTTTCGGATTCAAATATTTCGCCGCTTGCAGAATGATTTGACGTGTAGCGTCCAAACCATCTTCGCCGCTACCCAAAGCCAATTCCGGCTCGTGCAGGTATTCATCAGGCAACGCTTCCACAGATTCCGCGTCAACATAAGGCGGATTGGAAACAATCAAGTCGTAGGTTTCATCCAAACCTTCGAACAAATCGGTATGCACCAAGCTGATACGGTCTTCCAAGCCATAATCTTCGATATTAATCGCGGCCACTTCCAACGCATCCAAGCTTAAATCAACGGCATCGATTTGTGCGTCGGGATAGTGATGCGCCATTTGAATGGCCAAACAGCCGCTACCGGTACACAAATCCAAAGCACGATGCACCAACTCATCGTGTTCAATCCAAGGACGAATACCGTCGCCAAGCAATTCATAAATAAAAGAACGGGGCACGATGACGCGTTCATCGACATAAAAATCAAACTCACCCTGCCATGCTTGATGTGTCAGATACGCGGCAGGAATATGCTCCACTGCGCGGCGTTCGAGAATGGACAATACCTCTTCCTTCTCACTTTGCAACAATTTGGCATCCAAATAAGGCTCCAACGTATCCAAAGGCAGGTTCAAAGTGTGCAAAATCAGATAGGCTGCCTCGTCATGGGCATTATCGCTTCCGTGTCCGAAAAACAGTCCGGCATCGTTAAAACGGCTGACGGCGAAACGCAATAAATCGCGAACAGTGGTCAGCTCTTGAGCAGCTTGGTTGAACATAATGTTTTGTCTTGTCGATTTAAGAATATTGAAATTATAACAGAAAGGCCGTCTGAAAACTTTTCAGACGGCCTTCGATTTAATTCAGCTTAAGATTATTTATCGCGGCTGAATACGATTTTGGTAGCTTGGATAGCAACGCAGACAGCACCACCGATGAAGATCAAGTCAGCAGCGGTACGAACCCAACGCAGGGTATCCAGAATTTCCATTTGCAGGAATTCTTCGCTACGCGCATACCACAGACCATGAGTGATAGAAGCGTAAGCTTGAATCACGCCGACCGGCAACAGGCTGATAGCAATCATACCCACCAGGCCGCCGTTCAGCAACCAGAAGCCCCAAGTCATCAGTTTATCGTCAAATTGAACATTAGGTTTCAAGTAGCGTGCAACCAGCAATACGAAGCCCAGAGCCAAGAAACCATACACACCGAACAGAGCAGCGTGAGCGTGAACTGCAGTAGTGTTCAGACCTTGGATGTAGAACAGGGAAATCGGCGGATTAATCAGGAAGCCGAATACGCCGGCACCGATCATGTTCCAGAAGGCAACTGCTACGAAGCACATCAAAGGCCAACGCAGACGTTTCGCCCAGTCGGACAGGTGTTGGTAAGACCAGTGTTCGTAAGCTTCACGACCCAGCAGAATCAAAGGTACAACTTCCAAAGCGGAGAAACATGCACCGATTGCCATAGAAGCAGAGGTAGAGCCGGAGAAGTACAAGTGGTGCAATGTACCTGGAATACCGCCCAACATAAAGATGGCAGCAGCAGCCAAAGTAGAAGCAGTGGCAGTACTACGGCGGACAAAGCCCATGTTATAGAAGATGAATGCGAAAGCGGCAGTAGCGAACACTTCGAAGAAACCTTCTACCCACAAGTGAACCACCCACCAACGCCAGTACTCCATCACAGCGATTGGAGACTTTTCACCGTAGAACAGACCAGGAGCATAGAACACACCCACACCGACCATAGAAGCTACGAAGATAGCCAACAGGTTTTTGTCTGTACCTTTTTCTTTAAAGGCAGAAATGGTACAACGCAGCATCAGGAACAGCCACAACAGCAAGCCGACCATCAACAGAAGTTGCCAGAAGCGACCCAAATCCAAGTATTCGTAACCTTGGTGACCGAACCAGAAGTTCAGCTCAGGCGGAATGATGTGAGTCAAAGCAAAGAAGTTACCTGCATAAGAACCGCCGACTACGATGAACAGGGCGACGTACAGGAAGTTCACACCGGCACGTTGGAATTTAGGATCTTTACCGCCGTTCACAATCGGAGCCAAGAACAGACCTGCTGTCAGGAAGCCGGTTGCAATCCAGAAAATAGCGGATTGGATGTGCCAAGTACGGGTCAGCGCATATGGGAACCAGTCGGCCATTTCAAAGCCCAAGGCGGTATCGATACCGTAGAAGCCTTGACCTTCGACAGTATAGTGAGCGGTCAAACCACCCAACAGTACTTGTACGACAAACAACGCAACAGTCAGGAATACATATTTGCCCAACGCTTTTTGAGAAGGAGTCAGTTGTACTTTGGAAATAGGATCCTCAGTAGGTACTTCAACCTCTTCGTGTTTGGTCAAGAAAGAGTAACCCCACATCAGCAAGCCGATACCCATCAGCAACAATACCACGCTGGTGAAGGACCACATGTAGTTTTCAGTAGTCGGTACGTTCTTGATCAAAGGCTCGTGCGGCCAGTTGTTGGTGTAAGTGAAGTTCTCATCAGGACGGTTGGTCGAAGCAGACCAAGAAGTCCAGAAGAAGAAGTTGAACAGTTTTTCACGCGCTTCTTGGCTTGGCAATGTGTTGTTTTTCATTGCAAAGTGTTCGCGAGTGGTTTGGAACTTAGGATCGTCGCTGTACACACCGTGGTAGTAAGGCAGAATGCTTTCGATCGCTTTCACGCGGGTATCGCTGATAACGACAGAACCGTCTTCCTTAATACGGCTTTGGTTGCGGTATTCGTCAGCCAAACGGGTTTTCAGAACAGCTTGTTCCTCAGGAGAAACTTCGTCAAATTTTTTGCCGTAAGTTTCTTGCGCAGTCAGATCCAACCATGCAACCAGCTCGCGGTGCAGCCAGTCGGCAGTCCAGTCCGGAGCTTGGTATGCACCGTGACCCAATACAGAGCCAACTTCCATACCGCCGGTAGTTTGCCATGCAGATTGACCTGCCAAAATATCGTCTTTGGTCATCAGGACTTTGCCGGATGCAGAAACGACTTGTTCAGGGTATGGCGGAGCCTTTTTATAGACCTCGCTACCCATATAACCAAGAATGGTAAAGCATACTGCCAGTACGGCAAACAGCAAGTACCAAAGCTTCTTGTACTGTCCCATTTTGAGTACTCCTTGATTTTGGTAAAAAGTGGTTGGGTATTAATTCATCAAATATGAATGTTAAAGATTGTATCACGGTTTTAAAAGTAAAGAAATATTTTGTCAATAATATTCCTTTAAAACCATTAACTTACATGATATTGATTCCTATTATCTTGTATAACTCCTCCTTTGTTATATTTTGTGTTAAGCCCACACTAACATTTTCACACAAAAATAAACTTTTCGGTTTAGTTTTTTATACTACTAAAGGAGTATTTAAGGATTAAAAGATTCATATTCATTGAACAATTTGATTTATGTCAAAATACACCCAAACAAGCGCCTACATAATCATACAAAATTTCAAACCATCCTATCAGGATACTTAACTTTTCTTACAATAAGGAAACTTTAAACATGAAACGCCAAACCTTAGCTGCACTTATCGCTTCTGTATTTGCACTGGCCGCATGCGGCGAACAAGCTGCTAAACCAGCTGAAACTCCGGCTGCCACCGCTTCTGCCGAAGCTCCTGCTGCTGCTTCTGACTCACAAGCTGCTGCCGAGACTCCTTCTTCAGAATTGCCTGTAGTCGATGCCATCATGACTCACGCTCCGGAAGTTCCACCTGCAATCGATCGCGATCATCCGGCTAAAGTACGCGTTAAAATGGAAACCGTCGAAAAAACCATGACTATGGAAGACGGTGTTGAATACCACTACTGGACATTCAACGGTGACGTTCCGGGCCAAATGATTCGTGTACGCGAAGGCGATACCGTAGAAGTAGAATTCTCTAACAATCCTTCTTCTACTGTTCCTCACAACGTTGACTTCCACGCTGCTACCGGTCAAGGCGGTGGTGCAGAAGCTTCTTTCACTGCCCCAGGCCACACTTCTACTTTCAGCTTTAAAGCTCTGCAAGCCGGTTTGTACATTTACCACTGTGCCGTTGCTCCTGTAGGTATGCACATCGCCAACGGTATGTACGGTTTGATCTTGGTTGAACCTAAAGAAGGCCTGCCTAAAGTAGATAAAGAGTTCTACATCGTACAAGGCGACTTCTATACTAAAGGTAAAAAAGGCGCTCAAGGCCTGCAACCTTTCGATATGGACAAAGCAATTGCCGAACAACCTGAATACGTTGTATTCAACGGTCACGTAGGCTCTATCGCCGGTGACAACGCCCTGAAAGCCAAAGCTGGTGAAACTGTTCGTATGTACGTTGGTAACGGTGGTCCTAACTTGGTATCTTCTTTCCACGTTATCGGCGAAATCTTCGACAAAGTATATGTTGAAGGTGGTAAACTGATTAACGAAAACGTACAAAGCACTGTGATTCCTGCCGGTGGCGCCGCCATGATCGAATTCAAAGTCGATATTCCAGGCAGCTACACTATAGTTGACCACTCTATCTTCCGTGCGTTCAACAAAGGTGCTTTGGGTCAATTGAAAGTTGAGGGTAACGAAAACCCTGAAATCATGACCAAAAAACTGAGCGACACCGTTTACCAACCTGCCGGTGCTGCCGCTTCTGCCCCAGCCGCTGCGTCTGCCGCACCTGCTGCTTCTGAAGCCGCTAAATAATCCCTCGGTTTAATACGCCAAGCCACTGCTACTCTTCTCTTAGAGTCGCAGTGGCTTCCATCACAATTAATCTTCCTATTCAATCAGACAGATTAATTTTTCAGACGGCCTTGTTATGATTAGGCTATCTTAAAAATAAATTTTCTGTTTTCAAACGATAATAAGGGCGTACCATGAAACTCATACGACTCCTCCTCTTAGGCAGTGCCTTAATCTGCGGCAATACATTTGCAGCCGAAATGGTAAAAATCGAAGGAGGCAGCTATCGCCCTCTCTATCTCAAAAAAGAGACTTCCCTTATTAAAGTCAAACCCTTCCAACTTGACAAATATCCTGTAACCAATGCCGAATTTGCCGAATTTTTGAAAACACATCCACAATGGCAAAAAGACAAAATCAGCTCCAAACAAGCTGAAAAAGCTTACCTGAAACATTGGGTAAAAAACGGCAGCAACAGTTATGCGCCTAAAGCCAGCGAACTCAAACATCCGGTAACCAATGTTTCATGGTTTGCCGCCAATGCCTACTGCGTTTCCAAAGGCAAACGCCTGCCGACTATTGACGAGTGGGAATTTGCAGGCTTGGCTTCTGCCACTCAAAAAGACGGCTCTGCCGAGCCTGGCTACAACCGCACCATCTTGGATTGGTATGCAGACGGCGGCCGCAACGGCCTGCATGACATCGGTAAAAACAAACCCAACTACTGGGGCGTATATGATATGCACGGCCTGATTTGGGAATGGACTGAAGACTTCAACAGCAGCCAACTCTCTGCTGGCTCGTCCAATACACAAATGTTCTGTAGCGGCGCATCCGTAGGTTCAAGCGATCCGTCCAACTATGCGGCATTCTTACGCTACGGCATCCGCACCAGCCTGCAGTCCAAATATGTTTTAAATAACTTGGGCTTCCGCTGTGCGAGCAAATAAAGTTTAGTTTTTATCACCAAAGCAGCTTTGGCGGTACTGAAAGGTATCGCCGCTTTTTTTGGCCGTCTGAAAAGATATGGCGCACAAAGACAAATTGTGGCATAATCCGCCCGTCTTTATAAAAAGGCACTTAGGAGTTTGCTTAGGTCGTTCGGCTTGGCAAACTTGTCCGAACCTGAAAAGGTTCTTTTATTTTCGGAGTTATCCATCATGGCATTGACCGTAGAACAAAAAGCACAAATTGTTAAAGATTTCCAACGTAAAGAAGGCGATACTGGTTCTTCTGAAGTACAAGTCGCTCTGTTGACTTTCCGCATCAACGACCTGACTCCTCACTTCAAAGCCAACCCTAAAGACCACCACAGCCGTCGCGGCCTGTTGAAAATGGTTAGCCAACGTCGTCGCCTGCTGTCTTACCTGCGTCGTACTCAGCCTGATACTTACCGTACGCTGATTACCCGCCTGGGTCTGCGTAAATAATTTATGCTTAAAATCAACACCGCCTTCGGGCGGTGTTTTTATTCATATACCCATGCCGTCTGAAACACATGCCCACTCTGTGTTATACTTCCACACGCTTAAGCAGCAAGGCTTAAACTTCCAATCACTCCTTAAAGCTCCCATCAAAGCGAGAATCTGAATTGTCTGTTCATTCCATGTTGCACTCAGGAAAATTTTGGCTGAAAACCCTGGTTTTCAGCATTGCCGTGCTTTTATGCCTCACGGCGGTATTGAGTGCCTTAATGTTCCGCATATTCAATACAGAAAACATCGACGCATTCATACAGAAAAACTTTTCCGCCCATGGCTGCCAAATCAAATACAACGCCACTATCGGCAGAAAATGGCTGCCGCGCCCCACGCTAATTTTAAAAGACCTCAGCCTTTCCTCTTCCGAACCAGACACGCCGACACTGAACATTGCCGAATCCAAAATGGGCTTTGGCTGGAGCAGCCTATGGTCAGATGCCCCAATTCTTGAAAAATGGATTCTTTCCAATCCATTGCTGACGCTGGGTCCCAAAAACCACCTGCCTGCCTGCCTGCAACAAAACCATGCATCAAAAGAAAGCTTCCAGCTCAACCGCGTCATCATCAATAACGGCAGCATCCGCTATCACAATAAAGAGCAAGATATTGCCTTAAACGATCTGCAATTTTCCCTGCGCAGAGCCGATTCAGACGGCCGTCCATTCGATATCAGCGGCACACTGCAAAACATCGGCAACCCCATCAATTGGCAAGGCATCGGCCATCTTGTACAAGATGATACCGGCTGGAACGTTCCCGCCCTCAAATTAAACCTGCAAACCGTATTACTCAAAAACAAGCTGGATGCCCAAATCGCAGGCAGCCTTAATTGGCAAAACCAAACCGCCCTTTTGCGCGACTTCAATCTGCAAGCCGAAAGCGACTATCAAAACTTGCATATCAACGCACGTTCTCCCCTCTTGCAATTCAAAAATGGCTATTTGCACCTCAACACACTCAACGGCGCATTGACCGCCGGCAGTGAAAACAACCAATGGGACGGTTCATTCAAACTGGACAAAACCAACCTCTATCCAACCGTTTTGACCGCCGCCAATTTTGAACTCAAAGGCAGCCATAAAAACGACCGCCTCCAAACCAACTTTACCTTTTCCAGCCCATTGGTTTGGCAAAAAGGCAAAGGCATCGATGCGCCCAAACTACACCTCAGCACCCTGCAAGACACCATCAACCGCCTTCCCCGCCCCCGATTCATCAGCACCCTTGAAGGACAGGCCAATTTCAGCCTCAATACATGGGAAGGCCGTCTGAAAGGCGCATTTGACAGACAAGCCCTTGCCTTGGCCTTTAAATACCAACGCGATGCCCAACCGCGTCCACACCTTGACGCCGGTATCGCTTTACAAAAACTGAATCTAACCCCTTACTTGGAAGACCTGAAAACCCAGCCATCACTGAACCTTCCTTCCCTGCTGGCCAAATCCTGGTTGCCCGACATTGAGGCCAACCTCCAAATCGGCAGCATTCAAACTGCCGGCCTGCAATTAGAAAATGTCGAATCCCTGCTCACCGCCGATAAAGAACATATCGCCCTGCACCGTTTCAAAGCCGGGCTTTATGGCGGCAAAACCGAGGGCGGCCTGAGTATTGCGGCGACCCAACCTGCTTCCTACCACCTTCAGCAAAACGCAAAAGGCATACAAATTCAGCCGCTGCTGCAAGACCTGTTCGGCTTCCACAGCTTCAGTGGCAGCGGTGACGCCGTTATCGACATTCAAACTTCCGGCAACGACCGCACCCAAATGATACAGGCCCTAAACGGCAGCCTGCTCCTCGATATTACCAACGGTGCATGGCACGGCATCGATATGGACAGCATTCTGAAAAACGGCATCTCTTCGGAAAAAATCGACAACAGCAACCTAAAAACCCCTTTCCATCATTTCATCCTCAATAGCGAAATCGAGAAAGGCATCAGCCATCATATCAACACCGAACTGTTTTCCGACAGCCTGCACGTTGTCAGCAGCGGCTATACCGACTTGAATACCCAAAAGCTGTCCGAAAACCTGCTTATCAGCAATGTACTGCAACCTAAAAACAAACCGATTCCCCTAAAAATCGGCGGAACCGCACAAAACCCTTCCATTACCCTTGATTACAGCCGCTTGACCAATGGCATGAACACGCCTGCAGAAAAACAAAAAGCCCTGCAAGAAACCATACAAGAACAATGGAAGTGGCTCAAACCACGCTAGGTTTTCAAATCAAAGGCCGTCTGAAACCCAAAAAGTTTCAGACGGCCTTTTAACAGATACATTGTCAGAATAAGATGTTTACTTAGGAATGACTATATACGCAATCAGTGCAACAATGATGGCAAACCATATAGTCAACATTATCAAGCCTTTTTTGGAGAGTTTTCTTTTTCTCCAATCGAGCCTCAATATTTCTATCGTACCCTCAAACATCGCCCCAATCATTTCCATCAATATTTGAAGTATAAATTCCAATAGAAATGACATCTACAAGCCCAAACTCTCCCAAATCTCATCGATTTTGGCCGTAACGGCAGGGTCTTTTTTGATCACACGTCCCCATTCGCGGTCGGTTTCGCCCGGCCACTTGTTGGTCGCATCCAAACCCATTTTGCCGCCGAGTCCGCTGACGGGGCTGGCGAAGTCGAGGTAGTCGATAGGTGTGTTTTCCACCAAAACGGTATCGCGTACGGGGTCCATGCGCGTGGTGACCGCCCAGATGACTTCTTTCCAGTCGCGCACGTTCACATCGTCATCCACTACGATGATGAATTTGGTGTACATAAACTGGCGCAGGAATGACCAGCAGCCCATCATCACGCGCTTGGCGTGGCCGGCGTACTGTTTTTTCATGCTGACCACCGCCATGCGGTAGGAGCAGCCTTCGGGTGGCAGATAGAAATCGGTGATTTCGGGGAACTGCTTTTGCAAAAGCGGGACGAACACTTCGTTCAACGCCACGCCCAAAACGGCAGGCTCATCGGGTGGTTTGCCTGTGTAGGTAGAGTGGTAAATCGGGTTTTCGCGCATGGTAATGCGCTCGACCGTAAACACAGGGAAATGATCCTGCTCGTTGTAATAACCCGTGTGGTCGCCGTATGGGCCTTCCAACGCGGTTTCGTTTGGATGAATCACGCCTTCCAACACGATTTCTGCACGGGCAGGCACTTGCAAATCGTTGCCGATACATTTCACCAGCTCCGTCCGCGAACCGCGCAGTAGTCCGGCAAACTGGTATTCGCTCAAAGTATCGGGAACAGGCGTTACAGCGCCCAAAATGGTGGCAGGGTCGCAACCGAGTACGACGGCGACGGGATACGGCGTCTCGGGATTGAGTTTGCGAAACTCCTGATAATCCAGCGCGCCGCCGCGATGCGACAGCCAACGCATAATCAGCTTGTTTTTGCCGATGAGTTGTTGGCGATAAATGCCTAAGTTTTGGCGTTTTTTGTACGGGCCGCGCGTGACGGTCAAGCCCCACGTTACCAGCGGCGCAACGTCTTCCGGCCAGCAATGCTGAATCGGAAGTTTATATAAATCAACGTCGTCACCTTCCCATACGATTTCCTGACACAGCGCATTTTTCACCACGTTCGGTGCCATGCTCCAAATATCTTTCAAAAGCGGCAGTTTGGAAAACGCGTCTTTAATGCCTTTGGGCGGTTCGGGTTCTTTCAGATACGCCAGCGTCTGCCCGATTTCGCGCAACTTGGACACACTCTCCGCACCCATGCCCAGCGCCACACGTTCGGGCGTGCCGAACAGATTCGCCAACACGGGATAATTATAACGCGTACCGTCAGGCTTAATCGGATTTTCAAACAACAACGCCGGTCCTTCAGCACGCAGCACGCGGTCGGCGATTTCGGTCATTTCCAAATGCGGCGACACCGGATGCTGAATGCGCTTGAGTTTGCCATCAGCTTCCAATCCGGCGATAAATTCTCGCAAATCTCTGTATTTCATGATTTCATTTTCCTGAACAGGCCGTCTGAAAACAGACTGCCATTTCGGGTTTGAAAGATAAACCAGCGGCTATTGTACCTGCCAAATCTGTTCAAATCCCAACTTTCCACGTCCGAATTTCGAGTTTTTTTGCAAACTACCGTCAAATTTAAACAATATCTGCTTGTGATTGCTTTCAGACGGCCTTATCTTTGGTAAAATTCCAACTTAATCCAGTCATCAATCAATATTTATCGTGGGACGGCGGCCATGTTTGCAATTTTAGAATCTTTTTTCGTTGAATACGGCTATGCGGCCGTGTTTTTCGTTTTGGTTATTTGCGGCTTCGGCGTGCCGATTCCTGAAGATTTGACGCTGGTAACCGGCGGTGTGATTTCCGGCCTGGGTTATACCAACTCGCATATTATGTTTGCCGTCGGCATGCTCGGCGTATTGGTAGGTGACGGCTTTATGTTTGCGGCCGGCCGGATTTGGGGACAAAAAATCCTTAAATTCAAACCGATTGCGCGCGTGATGACACCCAAACGCTATGCCCAAGTACAGGAAAAATTCGACAAATACGGCAACTGGGTTTTATTCGTCGCCCGTTTCCTGCCCGGCCTGCGTACTGCCGTTTTCGTGACTGCAGGCATCAGCCGCAAGGTTTCCTACATGCGCTTCATCCTGATGGACGGCTTGGCCGCGCTGATTTCCGTTCCGGTTTGGATTTATTTGGGCGAATACGGCGCACGCAATACCGACTGGCTGATGAAAAAAATGCACAGCCTGCAATCCGGTATCTTTATCGTACTGGGCATAGGTGCAGTCATCGTCGGCTGGATTTGGTGGAGAAAACACCGCCGCCACACCTTCTTCCGTGAAAAATTACACGAAAAACGCGCCGCAAAAGCCAAAAAACAAGCCAATCAATAAACCATTCCAGGCCGTCTGAAACACTTCCCCGCTTTCAGACGGCCTCAATCATTCATCAGAAACACCATGAAACAAAAAATCTTTGTCCTCTACACCGGCGGCACCATCGGCATGACCCAAAGCAGCGCCGGCCTGCGTCCCGATACCGCACTCGTCGATAAAGCCCTTGCTCCCTTTTCAGACAGCCTTGATTTCGAATGGCACGTTTGTCAGCCGCTCATCGATTCTTCCGCGGTAACGCTGCAAAACCAACGCAACTGGCTGGAGCTTATTATCGCCAAACTGCCTGACTATGACGGCATTTTGGTGCTACACGGCACGGATACCATGGCATACACTGCCAATCTCTTCGCCCTAGCGCTGCAAAGTTTGGACAAACCTATTATCCTGACCGGCTCACAATGGCCTTACGATGCCGCAAACAGCGATGCGCCGCGCAACCTTGCTACCGCCGTTTCCGCCTTCTCGCTCAAACTCAAACAAGTGGCGATTGCCTTTGACGGCAAACTATTCCCCGCCGTCGGCAGCAGCAAGGTCAGCACCGAGACCGCCGCAGGTTTTGACAACCTGCATTTGGGCTCACTCGCCGAATGGGAGGAAAACAAAGGTTGGCACAATATCCGTACCGCCCCGACCGACCATTCAGACGGCCTCAAGCCGCGTCTTCCAAATCCCGAAGCCAAAGTTTCCGTCCGCACGCTGATTCCCGGTTATGCCGCGCAAGAACTTTCAGACGGCCTGCCCCATCTTTCCGCCCAAGCCCTGATTCTGCAAAGCTACGGCCACGGCAATGCGCCGAGCAACGATGCGTTTGTCCGAGCCGTTCAAGCCTTTACGCAACAAGGCAAATTGCTGCTCAACATCAGCCAAGTACCGCAAGGTTGCGCCGCCGCCGTCTATGCCCAAGGCGATGCTTTGCGTCAGGCAGGTATTATCAACGGCGGCAAATGCAATCTCGAAACTGCCACGGCACTGATGATCCTCGCCGTATCTCATGACTGGAATGCGGATAAGGTGCAACAAGAATTGCGACAATTAAATCTGCTGTAAACCACCATTTAATATGACTTTCACCGACACCCACTGCCATCTTGCCGACCCCAAACTTGCCGACATGCTTCCTGCCGTGCTTGCCGAAGCGCAAGCCGTCGGCGTAACGCGTTTTATCGTACCGGCTACATCTCCCAAGGATTGGCATTCCGTTGCGCAGTTGGAAAGGCCGTCTGAAAACATCCATATCGCTTTGGGCATTCATCCGTGGTTTTCAGACGGCATTGATGAAACAGCGTTTCAACAATTAGAAACCGAACTGATCCAACATCCGCAGGCATGGGTTGGCGAAATCGGCTTGGATTTTTATGGCAAAGAGCAAACCCAAGCGCAACGCGACACGCAAACCGACGTCTTTATCCGCCAACTCATCCTCGCCCAAAACCTCAACCGCCGCGTCATCATCCATAATCTGAAAGCCACCGCCGCCATTGCCGCCGCCGTCAAAACCGTCGGTTTCACACGAGGCGGTATCGTTCACGCCTTCTCCGGCAGCGTAGAAGAAGCGCGAATTTTGGTAAAACTCGGCTTCAAAATCGGCATAGGCTCGCTGCTACTCAATCCCAATGCCAAAAAAGTCCGTGCCGCCTTACAAGCCTTAGATGACACGGATTTCGTTCTCGAAACCGACAGCCCTTTTATGCTCGGCCAAGAAACCAACACACCAGCCAACATCCGCCGTATCGCCAAAATTGCCGCCGAACTGCGCGGCGTACCGCTGTCGCAACTGGCTGAAATCACCGAGCAAAACGTGGATTCCCTACTCCATACTTCCCCTTAATATACCGACCTCAAGGCATCAAAAAGCCTTGCCCGGCCATTTCGTTTCCAAACCGACACACTTTGTCCTCCCTACCCCATATTCATGAATAAAAAGCGATACAAGGCCGTCTAAAAAAATGTTTTTGGCACAAAATATCGTTCATTCCACCATTTCAGCTTTTTAAAACTGTATTTTTCCTTTGATTGATAAAAAGTATTACGCATATTATTGGGCAAACTTTTTATTTACGTTAAAATATGCTTTTTTTTGATAATAAGGCCGTCTGAAACAGGCGGAAAATACTTATGGCAGAACAACATACACACTCCTCTACCTGGCAGAGCAAAATTAATGCTCTCGGCCCGGGCATCATGATGGCTTCGGCAGCGGTCGGCGGATCGCACCTTATCGCCTCCACGCAGGCAGGTGCGCTTTACGGCTGGCAGCTTGCGTTGATTATTATTCTGACCAACCTGTTCAAATACCCGTTTTTCCGCTTCAGCGCACATTACACGCTGGATACGGGCAAAAGCCTAATTGAGGGCTATGCCGAAAAAAGCCGCGTTTATTTGTGGGTATTTTTGATTTTGTGTATTGCATCGGCAACGATTAATGCCGGTGCGGTCGCCATCGTGACCGCCGCCATCGTCAAAATGGCGATCCCATCGCTGACTTTCGATGCCGGCATAGTGTCCGTCATGATTATGGCTTCCTGCCTGCTGATTTTGGCAAGTGGCCGCTATAAAGCATTGGACAACGTTTCCAAAATCATCATCGTCAGCCTGACCATCGCCACCGTCGCCGCAGCAGCCGTGGCCATGTCTCGCGGCATGCAGATGAAACCCGACTTTATCGAGCCTACCCCGTGGACACTGACCGGCTTGGGCTTCCTCATCGCGCTGATGGGCTGGATGCCTGCACCGATTGAAATTTCCGCCATCAACTCTTTGTGGGTAACCGAAAAACAACGTATCAACCCTTCCAGCTACCGCGACGGCATATTTGACTTCAACGTCGGCTACATTACCAGCGCGATTTTGGCGGTCGTTTTCCTCGCCTTGGGTGCATATGTACAATACGGCAACGGCGAGGAAGTGCAAATGGCGGGCGGCAAATATGTTGGCCAACTGATTAATATGTACGCCGTGACCATCGGCGACTGGTCTCGTCCGCTGGTGGCATTTATCGCCTTCGCCTGCATGTACGGCACCACCATTACCGTAGTGGACGGCTACGCCCGCGCGATTGCCGAACCGGTACGCCTGCTGCGCGGCAAAGACAAAACCGGCAATGCCGAATTGTTTGCTTGGAACATCTGGGTTGCAGGCTCAGGCTTGGCCGTGATTTTCTGGTTCAACAGCGCAATGGCCGAGTTGCTCAAATTCGCCATGATCACCGCCTTCGTTGCCGCCCCAGTGTTCGCTTGGTTGAACTACCGCCTCGTCAAAGGCGACAAACGCCACAAACTGACCATGGGCATGAACTTCCTCGCCATTATCGGTTTGATTTATTTGACCGGCTTTACCGTTTTGTTCCTGCTGAACCAAACAGGCATCTTGGCTGCGCCTAAATAAGCCCATATAAAAAAGGCCGTCTGAAACTTAAAAACAGGTTTCAGACGGCCTTTCCAATCCATCATATCTTGTTGAATTTCCATTCAAACCCATTATAATGACTCCTTATTTCGCCGTTGCAGATCACTCGACGGCATCCGTATTTTGGAAAATTTATGAAGCCGTCTATCTTAGAAAAACTACAACAACTCAGCGACCGACTGGAAGAAGTCACGCACCTGCTCGGTCAGCCTGAAGCCACGTCCGACATGGACAACTACCGCAAACTCACTCGCGAACACGCCGAACTGACCCCTGTGGTCGAAGTCTTCCAAAACTATCAGCTGGCGCAAAGCGACTTGGCAGATGCCGAAGAAATGCTGTCCGACCCTGAAATGAAAGACTTTGCCGCCGAAGAAATCGAAGCGGCCAAAGCCAAAATCGACAAACTCGATACCGAATTGCAAAAACTGCTGCTACCCAAAGACGCCGACGACGACAAAAACATCTTTATCGAAGTGCGCGCCGGTACCGGTGGCGACGAAGCCGCGCTGTTTGCAGGCGATTTGCTGCGTATGTACAGTCGCTACGCCGAGCGAAACCGCTGGCAGGTCGAAATCGTTTCCGCCAACGAAAGCGAATTGGGCGGCTATAAAGAAGTCATCGCCCGCATTATCGGCTTAGGCGCGTATAGCCGTCTGAAATTTGAATCCGGCGGCCACCGCGTACAGCGTGTTCCTGCCACCGAAAGCCAAGGCCGCATCCATACTTCCGCCTGCACCGTCGCCGTCATGCCCGAAGCGGACGAACTGGAAGACATCGAGTTGAATCCGGCTGATCTGCGCATCGATACCTTCCGCGCATCCGGCGCGGGCGGTCAGCACATCAACAAAACCGACTCCGCCGTCCGTATTACCCACCTGCCGACAGGCATGGTGGTCGAATGCCAAGACGGCCGCAGCCAACACGCCAACAAAGCGCAGGCGATGAAAGTCCTCGCTGCCCGCTTAAACGACGCACAAAAACGCGAAGCCCAAGCCAAAGAAGCCGCCGAACGAAAATCCCTGATCGGCAGCGGCGACCGCAGCGAACGCATCCGCACCTACAACTACCCCCAAGGCCGCGTGACCGACCACCGCATCAACCTCACCCTGCACAAACTGGATTTTGTGATGGACGGCGACTTGGAAGAAATCACCAATGCCCTGATTGCCGAGCATCAAGCCGAGCTTTTAGCAGCAATGGGGGATTGATGAATTTAGCCCATTGCGTTTATACTTTTCAGACGGCCTGATGACATATGTCAATATGACCGTGAATATATTAAAGAAACTTCAATCCTGAAGTGTTAAAATGCAGCACCAGCTGCACTCCAGCAACACCCTTCTACAATTAACGAAAGAGAGGACACAAAATGGCAAAAATCCTGATCGCACCGGTATCTACCGGCCTGAGCGCCGATGCAGCGGCAAAAGCATTTGCAGCGGCATTGAATGCACAAGTTTTCCAAGCCGTTGACTCCACTACAGAAGTCCTGTTGGCTCAAGGCAAGAGCGACGACTGGTTTGACGCGCTTGTCGGTAAAGTTGCAGCATTGAATGCAGATAACCTCGTTATCGAAGGCATCACTCCTGATGCAGACAAATTGTTCTTGGCAGGCAAAAACGTCGAATTGGCGTTGTCTTTGGACGCAGGCGTTGTATTGGCGCTGAAATCCGACAATACTGACGCTGCCGTCATCGCCCAACAATTAAACCTCACCAAACAGCTCTACACCAACTCCCCGGGCTTATTGGAAGGTTTCATCATTGACGGCGCAGCCGCTGCTTTAGGCGCACAAGTTGCCGAGCAAACCGGCCTGACTTTCTTCGGCTCCAGCGACAAACTGCAAGACGTATCCGCTTTGGCCAAACGCGAAGCCAAACGCCTGTCTCCAGCCCAATTCCGTTACAACCTGATCGATTTCGCCCGCAAAGCCGATATGCGCATCGTTCTGCCTGAAGGCGCCGAACCACGCACCGTCGCCGCTGCCGCTATCTGTCACGAAAAAGGCATCGCCCGTTGCGTACTGTTGGCTACCCGCGAAGAAGTTGAAGCCGTTGCTAAAGAACGCGGCATTTCCCTGCCTGATTCTTTGGAAATCATTGATCCTGCTACTTTGGTTGAGCAATACGTCGAGCCAATGTGCGAATTGCGCAAATCCAAAGGCCTGACTCCTGAAGATGCACGCAAACAGCTGCAAGACACCGTCGTACTCGGCACCATGATGATGGCTCAAAACGACGTGGACGGTTTGGTTTCCGGCGCAGTCCACACTACTGCCAACACCATCCGCCCTGCCCTGCAACTGATTAAAACCGCTCCGGGTGCAAGCCTCGTATCCAGCGTATTCTTCATGTTGCTGCCTAACCAAGTTTTGGCATTCGGCGACTGCGCGGTTAACCCGAACCCAACTCCGGAACAACTGGCCGACATCGCCATTCAATCTGCCGACAGCGCCAAAGCTTTCGGTATCGATCCAAAAGTGGCCATGATTTCCTACTCTACCATCAACTCAGGCAGCGGCCCTGATGTCGATGCAGTGATCGAAGCAACCAAACTGGCGAAAGAAAAACGCCCTGATTTGGCCATCGAAGGCCCGCTGCAATACGATGCGGCTACCGTTCCATCTATCGGTCAATCCAAAGCTCCGGGCAGCGCTGTCGCTGGTCAAGCAACCGTTTTGGTTTTCCCAGACCTCAATACCGGCAACTGTACTTACAAAGCCGTACAACGCAGCGCCAACGTCCTGAGCGTAGGCCCGTTGTTGCAAGGCTTGCGTAAACCGGTTAACGACTTGTCACGCGGCGCATTGATTGAAGACATCGTCTTCACCATCGCCCTGACTGCCGTTCAAGCCAAACAAATGCAAGGCTGATTGACAAGCTGATGCTTTGAAATCAAAGGCCGTCTGAAACCGATGTTTCAGACGGCCTTTCGTATCTTTGCGCCAACTATATTATAATTCTCCATTATTTTCTGAAAGACTGCCCCAATGACTGCCTACCAGCAACAACTAGCCGACAAAAAGCAATATCTTCAGCAACTTTTCCAAGGACTGGATTTCCCTAAAATCGAAGTCTTTGAATCTCCGGAACAGCATTACAGAATGCGCGCCGAGTTCCGCATCTGGCATGAGGGCGGCGAAATGTTTTACGCCATGTTTGAGCGCGGGCAAAAGGCAAGCGGGGCAAGCCTGATCCGTTGCGACCAATTTCCTGCCGCGTCCGAATCCATCAATGCCTTGATGCCGAAACTGATTGAAGCCGCATCCAATCATCCCGAGCTGAAAAACCGCTGGTACGCCGTCGAATTTTTGTCCACTTTAAGCGGCGAAATGCTGGTTACCATGATTTACCACAAGAAGCTGAACGAAGCATGGCAACAAGCCGCGCAAGAGCTGGCGCAAAATTTGGGCATCCACATCATCGGCCGCAGCCGCGGACAAAAAATCGTATTGAGCCAAGATTTTGTGACCGAAGCGTTGGAAGTCAACGGCAAGACCTTCCGCTATCGTCAAATCGAGGGCAGCTTTACCCAACCCAATGCCCAAGTGTGCCAAAAAATGCTGACATGGGCATGTGATGCCGCGCAAAACTTAGGCAAAGACATGCTTGAGTTGTACTGCGGCAACGGCAATTTCACCCTACCGCTTTCACAACATTTCAATCAGGTGCTGGCAACCGAAGTTTCCAAAACTTCCGTCAATGCCGCCCAATGGAATATTGAAGCCAACCAAATTATCAATCTCAAAATCGCCCGCCTGTCTGCGGAAGAATTTACCGAGGCCTACACGCAAAACCGTGAATTCCGCCGCCTGCAAGAACAAGGTATCGACTTAAAAAACTATGATTTTTCAACTATTTTTGTCGATCCTCCACGCGCCGGTGTTGATGATGAGACGCTCAAATTGGTTGCCCGATTCGACAACGTCCTCTATATTTCCTGCAACCCTGAGACCCTGCGCGCCAATCTCGACACGCTCTGTCAAACCCATACCATTGAACGCGCCGCCCTGTTCGACCAATTCCCATTTACCCACCATATCGAAAGCGGCGTTTGGTTGAAGAAGAAAAAATAAAACCATACAAAAAGGCCGTCTGAATGTTCAGACGGCCTTTAATTAACGGCATATTAAGCGATTTTCAAATCGATCCGCTTCCAAAACTACTTTCATGGCTTGGTTTTCAGCAGCGTGTTTGAACACATCGTAAGCTTTTTCCAATTCGCTGAATTTGAAATGGTGGGTCATCATTTTGGTGTAATCCACTGAGCTGCTGGAAATGGCTTTCATCAGCATTTCTGTGGTATTGGCGTTAACCAGGCCGGTAGTAATGGCAAGGTTTTTAATCCACAGTTTTTCCAGTTTGAAATCAACGGATTGACCATGTACACCGACCACAGCAATATGGCCGCCGGGTTTCACGATATCTTGGCACATATTCCAAGTCGCAGGGATACCGACCGCTTCGATGGCGCAATCTACGCCATCTTCGCCAACAATGTCGGCAACTTGCTTGCTTACATCGCCGGAAGCAGGGTTGATGGTATGGGTCGCTCCCAATTCTTTCGCCAGTTTCAAACGGTTTTCATCCATATCACAAACGATGATGGCGGCGGGACTATACAGTTGGGCGGTCAATAAGGCGGACATACCGACAGGGCCTGCGCCTGCAATGAATACAGTATCGCCAGGTTTCACATCACCATATTGCACGCCGATTTCGTGGGCGGTAGGTAAGGCGTCGCTCAACAGCAGGGCAAC
This sequence comes from Neisseria sp. P0019.S002, assembly GCF_051957155.1. Lineage (NCBI taxonomy): Bacteria > Pseudomonadati > Pseudomonadota > Betaproteobacteria > Neisseriales > Neisseriaceae > Neisseria > Neisseria sp. P0019.S002. Next base: position 148,886 of record NZ_JBQCWS010000001.1, on the reverse strand, counting down.
TTCTTCGTTGACGTTGTCAGGCAGCGGAACCAAGCTGTTGTCGGCATAAGGCGTACGGACGTATTCGGCCTGAGTACCGTCAATCATATAGCCCAAGATCCAACCGCCATTGCGGCAGTGTGAATAAAGTTGGATTTTACAATTGTCGCAAGTACAGCATTTGCTGACACATGAAATAATGACTTTATCACCGACTTTGATGTTTTTTACAGCGTCGCCGACTTCTTCTACAATACCGATGCCCTCATGACCAAGAATACGACCGTCGGCAACTTCAGGGTTTTTACCCTTCCAAATACCCAAGTCAGTACCGCAAATCGTGGTTTTAACGATTTTGACGACTGCATCGGTCGGATCGATAATTTGAGGGCGAGGTTTTTCTTCGAAACGGATGTCGTTTGCGCCATGATAAACCATTGCTTTCATGTGAATCTCCTTGAACGGTTAATAAACTTTAACAATACAGCGTAAATCCACGTTAACTATATTTATATACCCCTACATCAGATAAGTCAATCCTGATTATTATTTTGTATGCTATATTGTAACATACTGTTTTAAAAATAAATAATTAAAAAGTAAATATTAATGAACACACCCGCATCCTTCTCTCAACGACTCATCAATTGGCAGCGCCAACACGGTCGTCACAACCTGCCTTGGCAGGTCAAAGACCCTTATTCCGTCTGGCTTTCAGAGATCATGCTCCAACAAACGCAGGTTGCTACCGTATTGGACTACTATCCGCGTTTCTTAGCTAAATTCCCGACCGTGCAATCGCTGGCAGCAGCTCCTCAAGACGAGGTTTTATCTTTGTGGGCAGGCTTGGGCTATTACAGCCGCGCACGCAACCTGCATAAAGCTGCGCAACAAGTCGTCGGACAATTCGGCGGTATCTTTCCATCCAAGCGCAAAGACTTGGAAACGCTCTGCGGCGTAGGCAGAAGTACCGCCGCAGCTATTTCCGCCTTTGCTTTCAACCAACGCGAAACCATCTTGGACGGCAACGTCAAACGCGTTCTCTGCCGTGTCTTTGCCCAAGACGGCAATCCGCAAGACAAAAAATTTGAAAACTCGCTTTGGACGCTTGCTGAAAGCCTGATGCCGTCTGAAAACGCCGATATGCCTGCCTATACACAAGGACTGATGGATTTGGGTGCAACCGTCTGCAAACGGACAAAACCTTTGTGTCATCAATGCCCAATGGCAGACATCTGCGAAGCAAAAAAACAAAACCGCATTGACGAGCTGCCCCGCAAAAAAACTGCTCCCGAAGTGCAAACCCTACCGCTTTACTGGCTGATTATTCATAACACTGACGGCGCATTATTGCTTGAAAAACGCCCTGCCAAAGGTATTTGGGGCGGTCTGTATTGCGCACCCTGTTTTGAAAAATTAGACGATTTGTATGCTTACGCAGAACGCTTCGGTATTGTTTCAGACGGCCTTGAAGAACAAACCACGTTTACCCACCGCCTGACCCACCGTTTATTGATGATTACCCCTTTTCAGACGCAACAAAGGCCGTCTGAACATCTTTCAGACGGCCTTTGGATATCATCAGAACAGTTGGCGGATTATGGTTTGCCCAAACCTTTACTCAAGTATTTGGCTAAAGGCTAAACCGCCCTATTCCACAATCTCTTTAAATACAACCTCTTTTCCGCCGCGAATCAGTACGGCAAACCCGTCGCCAATCTGCCAACGCGAGCTTGGATTGGCGTACTCGACGCCCTGACTCCGCAAGCGGACTTGCACCAGTTTCTCAACCGTATTGCCTTCACGCAGCTCAACCATCATCGGGCTGTGGCTGTTGATATAAATTGCAGTAATCGTCCGGCCTTGTGCGGATTGATAACGGACAGAATACGTCTGCGCCTGCGCAATGACTGGTAACGGCGCGTCAGGGCGCACGGCCTTATACGAGCCGCACGCAGCGCACAAACTCAGGCACAAAGCGCAGATGACTTTGTTCAACATAGGCATAGATCAGTAATGGTGATGCGGAATCTCGCCATCAAGACGATAATAAGTGCCGCAATACGGGCATTCAATCTCACTGTTGGACTGAATCGGCAAGAACACGCGCGGATGGCCGTTCCATGTTTCATGATTAGGGCCGGAGCAATGCAGCGGCAAATCCTGCGGCTTGATGACTACAAGGTTTTTTTCAGACTGTGTACTCATGGTTTGGTTCCTCACTATGTTTTCTTATCTTCCGATATTGTAAAGCAAAACGGCCGCTAGGTTCGACTGAAAACATTATATAATCACTTTTTTCAGACGGCCTTTGATGATTATGACTACACTGCTCCGCCTTCAAGATTTCGATACTTCCGATTCCGCTTCATTTCTTTATACACTCAGCGCAGCCTATTTGGATCACACCGAACAGGCAGACGACGAGGAAATGTCCGGCCTCAACGACGAACAGCATACATTGACCGCCCTTTGCTATCTCGACAGCCAAGTTCAAGAAGGCGGCTTCGTACAGCTTATCGCTTCAGGATACGGAGAATACATCTTTGGCAACCCGGTTGCCGACAGCCTACGCCGCTGGCGCATCAAGCCTACACCGAAAATCTTAGACAAAGCCAAAGCCCTGTACGAAAAACACGGCGAAACCATTGAAAAAATGGCAGACGAACAAAGGGATTTCGACGAAATCCGCAAAGCTTTTCTCGATTTTGAAGAGCTTGATGGCGATTATTATGACGTTGCCGACGAAGACTTGGAAACTGCGGCAGCGTATGTTCAGGCAAATTGGGATAAATTTGCCAAACTGTCAGGCTGAAACCATAAAACTTTGCCGGTTTGAATCATCTGTTCAAACCGGCAAAATCATCAATACGTCAAATTAACGTTTGTTTTTCTGATAAATCGGCATCACTTCCGGCAACATTTTGCGGATTGCATTGATACGCGCCTGATTGGTCGGGTGGGTCGACAAAATAGACAATGAGCTGCCGCCCTGTACTTTGTTCATTTTTTCCCACACGCTTACCGCAGCCTCAGGATTGTAGCCTGCTTCAGCCATCAAACGCACACCGCCGGCATCCGCTTCGCTTTCCTGATGACGTGAGAACGGTTTGGTTGCCAACAAATCTGCACCCAAGCCGACCAAATCACCATCCACACCGGTTGAGCTGGCCAAAATCGAACCGCCCAAGCCGGTCAATACTTGTCCGCCTAAAGCTTTTTTACTGTGTTCCAACAAAGCATGGGTCATTTCATGGCCGACAACGGCGGCAATTTCAGCATCAGTCAGCTTCAATTTTTCTACTATGCCGGTGTACACGGCCATTTTACCGCCCGGCATTGCCCATGCGTTCATTTCATCACTGCGGATAACGTTCATCTGCCAGTTGAAAGGCACGCCGGTTTTGTTGGCGCGCTCAGCATGAGGACGCAGACGTGCAAACACGCGTTGAACACGTTGCGCAGTTGGAGATGAAACATCCAAAGCTTTTTGACCACGCGCTTTTTGAATGACTTGTGTGTAACTTTTAGCCGCATCTTCATTTAAAGTCGCGGTATCGTAGCCAACCATATCTGCTACGGAAGTACAGCCGGTCAATGCCAAAATAACGCCCATGCCGGCCCAATATTTTTTATTCAGTTTTTTCAACATGTTTTCTCTCTGTGTTTTTAAGTTAATGTAACGACATTGTACCCAAATTTAATACACTTTACACAAAAAGCCGTCTGAACGGTTTCAGACGGCCTTTAAGCGTAATATTTTAAGAACGGCGCTGCAACATCCAAGACTCAATCTTACGTGCATCGTTCACGCGGGTTGTGGAAGACGGAGAGTTGAGCAACACAATGGTGATCGGCTGATTCTGTACATTGGCTTTAACCACCATAGAACGTCCTGCCTCGCGGATATAGCCTGTTTTCTGCAATTCGATATTCCAGCTGCCCTCACGCACCAAGGCATTGGAGTTTTTGTAGTTTTGACGACCGTTTGCCGTCCAAACCGAGCCGTAATTTGAAGTCGAATTTTTACGGATCAGCGGATACTTGCTGGCTGCCGCAACCATGCGGTTCAAATCGCGTGCAGTTGAAACGTTTTGGAAATTCAAACCGGTAGGCTCATAGAAACGACTGCTGCTCATGCCCAGGCTTTGTGCTTTGGCATTCATGGCCGCAACAAACGCACTCATACCGCCCGGATAGGTACGACCCAACGCATGGGTAGCACGGTTTTCACTGCTCATCAGGCTCAGATGTAACAGTTCTCCGCGAGTCAGCGTCGTGCCGATGCTCAAACGGCTGCCCGTACCTTTCAAACGGTCGATTTCAGCCTCGGTAATCGTGATAGGTTCGTTCATATCCAGACGCGCATCCAACACCACCATCGCGCTCATCAATTTGGAAATAGAGGCAATCGGCATGACACGATCAGGGTTTTTCTGATACAGCACTTCACCGGTTTTATTATTGAAAATCAAAGCAGATTGCGAAGAAAGCAGAGGACCTGCCAAAGCGGCTTGAGCTTCGACTTGGTCGGCATGACTCAACGCAAAAGCTTCCATCGGGTCATTTTGCACTGGGAAATTTTGCTCCAAAAATTGTCCCAATACATCCATATCATCGGCAACGGCAGGCGCAGAAGCAAAGGCCAATGCCACACCTGTCCATACCATTCCTAAAGTTTTATAGAATTTCATATCTGCCAATTCAAAAAAATACATTTAATTCAACATTCTGTTAAATTTTTCGGCAATTGTAAAGCGAGTTGAGAAAACTTTGCGTTTGTTTGCGAGATATTCAAATCCAGCGCCCGCATCTGTTTCTTAGACGATACGGCGCAATGCCTGCTCTGATTTGAAAAAACACAAGATAGTCATTATACTTAGGCTCCTTTGTCAGAGGCATTCCCTCAATCCGGCAATACGCCCGAAATATCTGTTCCCCCTTTACAACACAGCCTCCATACAACCATACGAAGAAATTATTATGTCTGAAGAAAAACGTACCTGTTCATTCTGCGGGAAGTCCGAAAACGACGTTAAAAATCTGATCGAAGGCGAACACGCCTTCATCTGCAACGAATGTGTAGAAACTTGCGGCATAATGCTACAAGACAACGAATCCGGCGAGATTGAAAACGAGCTTGCCAAAGCGAAAGAAGAAAACACCGAGAAAAAACTGCCTACCCCTGCCGAAATCGTTGCCAACCTCAACGACCACGTTATCGGCCAGGAACACGCAAAAAAAGCGTTGGCAGTATCGGTTTACAACCACTACAAACGCCTGCGCCACCCGAAAGCGGAGGGCAAAGTTGAATTGTCCAAGTCCAACATCCTGCTCATCGGCCCTACCGGCTCAGGTAAAACCCTGTTGGCGCAATCTTTGGCGCGCAAACTGGATGTGCCTTTTGTCATGGCGGATGCCACAACTTTAACCGAAGCCGGTTATGTCGGTGAAGACGTCGAACAAATCATCACCAAACTTTTGGGCAAATGTGATTTTGACGTTGAAAAAGCCCAGCGCGGCATCGTTTATATCGATGAAATCGATAAAATTTCACGCAAAAGCGACAATCCGTCCATCACGCGTGACGTATCCGGCGAAGGCGTGCAACAAGCCCTGCTGAAACTGATTGAAGGCACGGTAGCCAGCGTTCCCCCTCAAGGTGGCCGCAAACATCCGAACCAAGAATTCATCAATGTTGATACCACCAACATCCTCTTTATCTGCGGCGGTGCATTTGCCGGCTTGGAAAAAGTCATCCGCCAACGTACTGAAAAAGGCGGTATCGGCTTTGGTGCGGCGGTGCACAGCAAAGATGAAAACGCCGATATTTCAGCCCTGTTTGAAACAGTCGAGCCTGAAGACTTGATTAAATTCGGTTTGATTCCCGAGCTTATCGGCCGTCTGCCCGTGATTGCCACATTGGCAGAATTGGACGAAGATGCTCTGGTCAACATTTTGACCGAACCGAAAAATGCCTTGGTCAAACAATATCAAACCTTGTTTGAAATGGAAAATGTCGGCCTTGAGTTTGAAGAAGATGCCTTGCGCAGCATCGCCAAACTGGCAATGGAACGCAAAACCGGTGCGCGTGGCCTGCGCTCTATCGTTGAACGCTGCCTCTTGGACACCATGTACGCCCTGCCAGATTTAAAAGACGTAGCCAAAGTCGTCATCAATAAAGAAGTGGTGGAAAAAGGCGATCAGCCAAAACTTTTCCGTGAAGACGGCAGCGAATACAAGCAATAAGGTTTATTCTTCGAAAAAGACGTGTACCCATTACACGTCTTTTTTATTTTCTTAATAAAACCAAAACCATATTTTCTAATGATGGCCTTATACATGAAAAACAAAGGCCATCTGAAACATATTCAGACGGCCTTTGTTTTCAAGTTGCTCTAAGTCTGTCTTCATCCGGAGTATTGATGAGAGTGACTTCCTTGAATTTTATGAAGCTTATTTTTTTGCTTTTTTAGCAGCTTTTTTTGCAGGAGCAGCTTTAGCAGCAGGCTCGGATGCGGCAGCTTCAGGAGCAACAGCCTCAGGCGCTGCTACCGGTTCAGAGGCAGCAGGCTCGGAAGCAGCTGATTCAGCGGTACGTTGATAGCCTTTGTCTTTCATGCAGGCATCAAACACAGCGCGGTCAGCATTTTCACCAGATGCCTGTTGGCATTGGGTCATTGCTTCTTCAACAGTGACGCGTGGCGCTGCCGCTTCTTCAGCAGGTTTGGAAGAAGAACAAGCTGCCAACATCAGGCTACCGGTTGCAAGAGCGATCAATAAAGTTTTCATAATTGTATATTCCTAAATTTTGATTTTATGGTTTACCGTTAAACGGGAGATACAGGCTACAAAACAAGCTCTGCACCTCAATATTGAGTACGTGAGTACAATTTAGTTTCATTTCAGCCTGTAAGTTTTTGATAAATTAATTCTATTGACGTTAAGACAAATGCTTAATTCCCAATAAACTCAAAACCTTGCAGGTCAGCCATTTTTTCTGTTTTTGAACTGTAAAAATATCAAAACTTGGTCAATTCTAGCCGCAACCATCATTTGGGGAGTCCCTCTTTTTATGGCATAATGAACTACTTGACGGATTATTCCGCTCCCCATTTTTTCAAACCGCAGAATCAACATCATACTGCGGTTTGTCCATTTCAGAATCAGATTTTTCAGACGGCCTATCATTCAAAAGGCCGTCTGAACAGAAAGCCACCATCATGAATCCTTTCTCTTCACTCGGTTTAGGCAGCGAATTAGTCTCTGCCCTGACTGATCAGGGTTATGAAAACCCGACGCCTATTCAAGCAGCAGCGATTCCTAAAGCCTTGGCAGGACACGACCTTTTGGCCGCAGCACAAACCGGCACAGGTAAAACCGCCGCCTTTATGCTGCCCAGCCTCGAACGTCTGAAACGCTACGCTACATCCAGCACCTCCCCTGCCATGCACCCTGTCCGCATGTTGGTATTGACCCCGACCCGCGAACTGGCCGATCAAATCGATCAAAACGTACAGGCATACATTAAAAATCTTCCTTTGCGCCATACCGTCCTCTTCGGCGGCATCAATATGGACAAACAAACTGCCGACTTGCGCGCCGGTTGTGAAATCGTTGTTGCCACGGTTGGCCGACTGCTCGACCACGTCAAACAAAAAAACATCAATTTAAACAAAGTTGAAATCGTTGTACTCGATGAAGCCGACCGTATGCTTGATATGGGTTTCATCGACGATATCCGCAAAATCATGCAGATGTTGCCCAAACAGCGACAAACCCTGCTTTTTTCCGCCACTTTCTCACCGCCTATCCGCAAGCTTGCACAAGATTTTATGCACACGCCTGAAATGGTCGAGGTGGCCGCGCAAAACACCACCAACGCCAATGTCGAGCAACACATCATTGCCGTTGATGCACTTAAAAAACGCAACCTGCTCGAACGTCTGATTGTTGATTTGCATATGAATCAAGTTATTGTTTTCTGCAAAACCAAACAAAGCGTCGATCAAGTTACCCGCGACCTCGTCCGCCGCAATATCGCTGCGCAATCCATCCACGGCGACAAATCCCAACAAAGCCGACTGGAAACCCTCAACGCCTTTAAAGAAGGTACATTACGCGTTTTGGTTGCCACTGACGTTGCAGCGCGCGGCCTGGATATTGCCGAGTTGCCTTTCGTCATCAACTACGAACTACCAACCCAACCTGAAGACTACGTCCACCGCATCGGACGTACCGGCCGAGCCGGTGCCGACGGCGTTGCCATTTCCTTAATGGATAAAACCGAACAGAAAATGTTTGAATCCATTAAAGAGCTGACCGGCAGCAATTTGAATGTGGAACGCATCGAAGGCTTTGATCCGCATTGGTGGGGCAACGACAATCAAGATGAAGCCGAAGCGCAACCGGTTCAGCATAACGACAGCCGCTCTCGCCGCGAAGATAGAAACAAACGCAACGAATACGCAAATAAATCAGACAAAAACTCGAAAAAAGCAGAAGAGAAAAACGATCCGGGTATTGTCTGCGGCAAAATTGCCGGCAGAACACGCCGCAGCCGTCACGAGCGTCAGCCTTGCGCCCTGCTCCAACCTGGTTTTGGCGTAAAGTAAACAACGCTGATTAATCGGTTTTCTGATTATTTATCCTAAGCAAAGGCCGTCTGAAACTTATCTTTCAGACGGCCTTTTATTAAACTAAAAATAAAAAGGACGTGATGAACACGCCCTTTATTTTTCCGTTTCAGACGGCCTTTATTATTTAAGGCCGTCTGAAAATCGGTTTACCTTGCTATATTAAACATTCACGGTTTCGGCTACTTCGTTGTAGCTATCGATTTCGTTGAAGTTCATGTAGCGGTAGATTTGGTCGCCCTGCTCGTTGATGATGCCGATATTGGCTTGGTATTCTTCAACAGTCGGGATTTTACCCAGTTTGGAGCAGATTGCCGCCAACTCAGCCGAGCCGAGGTAAACAAAGGTGTTTTTACCCAAGCGGTTCGGGAAGTTGCGGGTGGAAGTGGACATGACGGTTGCGCCTTCGTGTACTTGGGCTTGGTTACCCATACACAATGAGCAACCCGGCATTTCCATACGCGCGCCTGCACGGCCGAGTACGCCGTAGTGACCTTCGTCAGACAGCTCTTTCGCATCCATTTTGGTCGGTGGTGCCATCCACAGACGTACCGGGATGTCGGTTTTACCTTCCAAGAGTTTGGAAGCGGCACGGAAGTGGCCGATGTTGGTCATACAAGAACCGATGAACACTTCGTCGATTTTGGTGCCGGAGCGTTCAGACATGAAGCACACGTCGTCAGGGTCGTTCGGGCAAGCAATAATCGGCTCTTTAATATCGTCCATGTTGATCTCAATCACGGCGGCGTATTCGGCATCTTTATCCGCTTCGAGCAATTCAGGATTTGCCAACCATGCTTCCATGGCTTTGATACGGCGTTCCAAAGTGCGCGAATCTTGATAGCCGTTGGCAATCATGTTTTTCATCAACACAATGTTGGATTTCATATACTCGATAATCGGCTCTTTGTTGAGCTTCACAGTACAGCCAGCAGCGGAGCGTTCGGCGGACGCATCAGTCAACTCAAAGGCTTGTTCCACTTTCAAATCAGGCAGGCCTTCGATTTCGAGGATGCGGCCGGAAAAGATGTTTTTCTTACCGGCTTTGGCAACAGTCAGCAAACCTTGTTTAATCGCGTACAACGGAATGGCATTCACCAAATCGCGCAGGGTTACGCCCGGTTGCAGTTTGCCGCTGAAGCGTACCAATACAGACTCAGGCATATCGAGCGGCATTACACCAGTAGCTGCTGCGAAAGCAACCAAGCCGGAGCCGGCAGGGAAAGAAATACCGATAGGGAAACGAGTGTGGCTGTCGCCGCCTGTACCGACTGTATCAGGCAACAGCAGACGGTTGAGCCATGAGTGAATCACGCCATCGCCCGGACGCAGGGATACACCGCCACGGGTAGAGATGAAGGCAGGCAATTCTTTATGGGTTCTCACATCGACAGGTTTTGGATAAGCAGCGGTGTGACAGAAAGACTGCATCACCATATCTGCTGAGAAGCCCAAGCAAGCCAGGTCTTTCAATTCGTCGCGAGTCATAGGGCCGGTAGTATCTTGCGAGCCGACAGTAGTCATGCGTGGTTCGCAGTAAGTACCCGGACGCACGCCTTTGCCTTCCGGCAAACCGCAGGCACGACCAACCATTTTTTGAGCCAAGGTGAAACCGGCTTTGCTTTCGGCAGGCGCTTGAGGCAGACGGAACTCGGTAGAAGCAGGCAATTTCAGTGCTTCGCGCGCTTTGGCAGTCAGGCCGCGACCGATAATTAGGTTGATACGGCCACCGGCTTGTACTTCATCCAGCAATACTTGTGATTTCAATTCAAAATCGGCAACAGTTTCGCCGTTTTTCACGATCTTGCCTTCATAAGGCAGGATATCGACGACATCGCCCATTTTCAGCGCGGAAACATCGACTTCAATCGGCAGTGCGCCGGAGTCTTCTTGAGTATTGAAGAAAATAGGAGCAATTTTGCCACCCAGGCATACGCCACCGAAACGTTTGTTCGGTACGAACGGAATATCTTCGCCTGTATGCCAAATGACAGAGTTGGTCGCGGATTTACGTGAAGAACCGGTACCGACCACGTCGCCAACGTAAGCAACCGGATGGCCTTTGGCTTTGAGTTCTTCCAATAATTTAATCGGACCGACTTCGCCCGGTTTGTCAGGATTGATGCCGTCGCGCGGGTTTTTCAACATCGCCAGCGCGTGCAGAGGGATATCAGGACGGCTCCATGCATCAGGTGCAGGAGAGAGGTCGTCTGTATTGGTTTCACCGTCAACTTTGAATACGGTAACAGTGATTTTTTCTGGAACTTTGGCACGAGAAGTGAACCATTCGGCATCTGCCCAAGATTGCAATACTTCTTGCGCGTATTTATTGCCTTTTTCGGCTTTTTCTTGAACATCGTGGAAAGAGTCAAACATCAACAGAGTGTGTTTCAGACCATTTGCAGCGATAGGCGCAAGTTTGTCGTTGTCCAAGAGTTCGATGAGTGCATGAATGTTGTAACCGCCAAGCATGGTGCCCAACAGCTCGGTAGCATACTCAGGGGAAATCAGCGGACTGGATGCGCTACCTTCGGCAACGGCTGCCAAAAATGAGGCTTTTACTTTAGCGGCATCATCCACACCGGGTGGTACGCGGTGAGCCAACAGCTCAACCAAGAATTCACCTTCACCGGCAGGTGGATTTTTCAGCAGCTCAACCAAATCAGCAGTCTGCTGAGCAGTCAGAGGAAGGGCGGGAATACCAAGGGCGGCGCGCTCGGCGGCGGCTTTACGATAGGCTTCTAACATCTCTTTGTTCCTTTTTCTGTTTTTTCTTCTGGACAATTGCAAATGATTTGCAATTAAGGATTGTAAACAATCCTTTTAAGTATCATAGACCAGTTTTCAAAAAATGGGAACAGTTATGTTACTGAATGTAATAAATTTAAACTATTTTGTTTAATGTATTAATAGTCTAACCTATCTAAAGCCGCCCTCTTCTAAGCGTTTTAGCCAAACAGACGAGAAACTTCGGCTGATTTTTTACGATACGGCAATATGATTTCAACGCGGAACAGGCCGTCTGATTGGATGTTTCTGATTTTCGCGTCGGTGTCATACATCAAAGTCAAGCGCTCTTTCAGATTGCGCAGAGCCATAGAATTGCCTTTATGCGGCTTGGTATTTTCGTTAGGTTCTGTTCCGCACGGATTTTCGATACTGATGAAAATAGATGATTTTTCCAATTTTGTTAATACCGTAATTATCCCTGGACGGTGGATAGATTCGACACCATGAAATACGGCATTCTCCAAAAGCGGCTGCAGCAGCAGATGTGGCGTTTCGGCATCATCGGGCGCATGATGCTGCCACATGACCTGTACGCGCATATGTCCCATTCGGATTTGCTCGATGGCAATATATTCCTGTGCCCACTCGATTTCCTGCCCCAAGGTGCTGTTTTGACTACCATCGCGCAGTTGCGCGCGGAACAGGTTGGCCAGATTTTCCAGCAAAGTTTCCGCATCATACGGACGCAGACGGATTAAGCTGATGGCGGCATTCAGGCTGTTAAACAAGAAATGCGGACGGATACGCGCCGTCAACGCACTCAGCCTGGCTTCGGAAATGGAAGGCGCAAGGCTGTTGCGGCGGGCGGCTTCGATGTACATGAAACTGAAACAAAAAAAGGTCAACAAGAAGAAGTGTTGAATCAGCGGCCAAATTTGCGTCTTCAAAATCACTAGATCGACAAACAAGAAAATCAGCAGGTTGGAGACGTAGGAAACCACAACGCTGTACTGCGAGCGAAGCAGGGACGGCGCAAATGCCTGTAAGAAATAGACCTTGAGTAAAATTAAAAGGATGACGGGGCAAGCCCATGAAAAATGTTGGAAAATCTGTTCCGGATAAGGTACGCCCGATACCGTCATCAACGGAAAGATAAACAAACTGATTAACAAAACAATGAGCAGGCGCACCAGAGTTGCGGAATTGCGCAAATCCGGCACTGCGAAATTCTGGTTTATTTGACGTATAATAGACATGATTTCAACCGTTTTCTTTCATAATGTATAGACGGGTCTGCTATATTGAAGACGTAGACCCTGTTTTTTTATTTATATTTTAAGGATGCTGATATGAGCAAGGACAAAACCTGGTCAGGCCGTTTTAACGAACCTGTTTCCGAGCTGGTTAAAAAATATACCGGCTCGATTGATTTTGACAAACGACTGGCAGAATGGGACATCCAAGGCTCGCTGGCACACGCGCAAATGCTGACACAGTCGGGCGTTTTGAGCGAAGACGACCTCTCCGCCATCCGTCAGGGCATGGCCGAGATTATAGCAGAAATCAAAGAAGGAACGATTTCCTGGTCGCTGGATTTGGAAGATGTCCACATGAACATCGAACGCCGCCTCACCGACAAAATCGGCGATGCCGGCAAACGCCTGCACACCGGCCGCAGCCGCAACGACCAAGTCTCTACCGACATCCGCCTGTGGCTGCGCGATCAAATTACCGTTATTCAAAGCCTGATTCAAAACCTTCAGACGGCCTTGGTTGATTTGGCGGAACAAAACGCCGAAACCGTCATGCCCGGCTTTACCCATCTGCAAGTTGCCCAACCGGTCAGCTTCGGGCATCACATGCTCGCCTATGTTGAAATGCTCGGCCGTGATTTCGAGCGCATGGCCGACTGCCGCAAACGCGTCAACCGTATGCCGCTCGGCGCCGCCGCACTGGCCGGTACCACCTACCCGATTCAACGCGAAATTACCGCCGAGCTGCTGGGATTTGAGCAAATCTGCCAAAACTCGCTCGATGCCGTATCTGACCGCGATTTTGCCATTGAGTTCACGGCTGCCGCTTCTCTGATTATGGTTCACCTGAGCCGTCTTTCCGAAGAATTGATTTTGTGGATGAGCCCGCGTTTCGGCTTCATCGATATTGCCGACCGTTTCTGCACCGGCTCTTCCATCATGCCGCAAAAGAAAAACCCCGACGTACCCGAACTCGTGCGCGGTAAATCCGGTCGCGTGATTGGCCACCTGATCGGCCTGGTTACCCTGATGAAATCGCAACCTTTAGCATACAACAAAGACAATCAGGAAGACAAAGAGCCTTTGTTTGATACTGCCGACACGCTTATCGACACCCTGCGCATTTACGCCGACATGATGCGCGGCGTGACCGTCAAACCCGACAATATGCGCGCCGCCGTAATGCAGGGTTTTGCAACGGCTACCGATTTGGCGGATTACTTAGTGAAAAAAGGCATGCCTTTCCGCGACAGCCACGAAGTCGTTGCCCAAGCCGTGCGCCATGCCGATGAAGCTGGCGTTGATTTAAGCGAATTGCCGCTTGAAGTCCTGCGAGGTTTCAGCGGTTTGATTGCCGACGACGTTTACAGCGTGCTGACACCCGAAGGCAGCTTAAACGCGCGCAACCACTTGGGCGGCACCGCGCCTGAACAAGTCCGTTTCCAAGTGAAACGCTGGCGTGAATTGTTGGCTTAAATCCATCTAAACACATAAGTAAAAGGCCGTCTGAAAATTTTCAGACGGCCTTTTGATTACCCGTGTTACACTCAACCTCACAATAAAAACAGATAAAACCTAAACTTACCTTCAAACGAGAAAACACGCCTCCTGACTTTGCCGCCCTACTCAAACAAAAGGAGCAAGGATGAAAAACATTGTCTTAAAATTGATCATGATCTGCCTATGCTGCGGATGCTATGCCGTATTCGTTGCCTGGGAAAATGGCGGATTCAGCCAGCTCCATGATTTTCAAGCAATAGAGAGCAACGGCATGAGCGCATACCTTCATCAAACCTCCGCCGCCACCATGCAGGCTGAAAAAAACGAGCTGTCGATTTTGCAAAACAACCAAAACAGCTTGGCCTCTTGCGTCGGCATTGAATCTTTATGCGAACACGCCAAGCCGGGCATCTGGGTTGAACATGCCAAATTCTTACAACACAAAGACACAGGCAAATTATTGGTACTTTCGTTGGATTATTTGGAAAACAATGACACCGCAAAAACCCTACACAACCGCTATACTGCATCGCTCCTCCGCCAAGCAGACAGAACGGAAGCATGGCATTACGCCTGGCGTACATTTTTGAGCTCAATAATATTTCTAATGGTCGTCAATCTGACGCCAATGATTTTTGCCCTATTAGAAGAAAAGACAAGCGCAGCATAAAAACATGCCGTCTGAACACATTTTCAGACGGCATGTTTCATTATTAAAGCTTAACGCGGATGAACCATATCGGCAGGAACGACCAATTCATCAAACTCTTCTCCCGTCAACAAGCCCAATTCGATGGCGGTTTCGCGCAACGATTTGTCGTTTTTATAGGCGGTTTTGGCGACTTTGGCGGCGTTTTCGTAGCCGATTTTGCGGTTTAACGCAGTAACCAACATCAGAGAATGGTGCAAGAAATAATCGATTTTTTCCGGCACGGGTTCGATGCCGACGGCGCAGTGTTCGTTGAAGCTGTTGCACACGTCACCCAAGAGGCGGATGGATTGCAAGAGATTGTAAGCGATAACGGGCATATAGACGTTCAGCTCGAAATTGCCCGACGCGCCTGCCATGCCGATGGTGACGTCGTTGCCGAACACTTGGCAGCACACCATGGTCATCGCTTCGCATTGGGTCGGGTTGACTTTGCCCGGCATGATGGACGAACCCGGCTCGTTTTCGGGGATTTTAATTTCGCCCAAACCGCAGCGCGGCCCGCTTGCCAGCCAGCGGATGTCGTTGGCGATTTTGTTCAGGCTTGCCGCCAGCGTTTTCAATGCACCCGAAGCGGCAACGGCGGCATCGCGTCCGCCCAAGGCTTCAAATTTGTTCGGCGCGCTGACAAACGGCAGGCCGGACAATTCGGCGAGTTTTGCGGCGGCTTTTTCGGCGTATTCGGGATGGCTGTTCAAGCCCGTGCCTACCGCCGTGCCGCCCAAAGCGAGTTCATACAAGTCTTTAAGTGCATCGTTCAGACGGCCTAAACCGTGATCGAGCTGGGAAACGTAGCCGGAAAACTCTTGTCCCAAAGTCAACGGCGTCGCATCTTGCAAGTGAGTGCGGCCGATTTTGACGATAGGGGCGAAAGCTTGGGCTTTTTTGTCCAATGTATCGCGCAAGGTTTTTACCGCCGGAATAAGGTGACGGTTGATTTCAATCGCGGCGGCGACATGGATGGCGGTCGGGAACGCGTCATTGGTCGATTGTGCGTGGTTCACATGGTCGTTGGGATGGACGGGCTGATACGCCGCCAAACCTGTACCGGCGATTTCGTTGGCGCGGTTTGCCAACACTTCGTTCATGTTCATATTGGATTGCGTGCCGGAGCCGGTCTGCCACACTACCAATGGGAACTGCCCGTCGAGCTTGCCGTTCAACACGTCGTCTGCCGCCTGCGTAATCAAATCTGCCTGTTCGGGCTTAATCCTGCCGAGGGAAACATTGGTGGCGGCAGCGGCTTTTTTCACCAGCGCCAAAGCATAAATCAACGGCTGCGGCAGGGTTTCGCCGCCGATTTTGAAATTGTTACGGCTGCGCTGGGTCTGCGCGCCCCAATAGGCTTCGGACGGGACTTCGACATTGCCCATGGTGTCGTGTTCGGTACGGGTACTCATGCGTTTCTCCTACATTTAAACAGAAATAATAATGATTCGTAAATTTATTATACCCAGCAAAAGGCCATCTGAAAAGAGAGAGGTTTTCAGACGGCCTTTTGCTTTATTAACCTAAAATACTAATAGAAGATAAAACCCGATTTCGGAGCAAATACAACCTGCGCCGCCGCTCCCCTCTTCTAAAAATTTTCCTCCTTGCCGATTTGTGTTCGACGCTAAGTGTTTATCAACAATAAATACCTTATCGTTTCTTTACTTTGTTTCTCTCCAAGAGCATAATGAATAAAAATGATTATCAGGAGATGAAGATGAAACGAAAACATTTGGTTTACCTGTTAATGAGCAGTTTTGCCGCTGCAAACGGCTTTGCCGAAACCTTGGCAGACCCTGATGAAATCCAGCCTGTCAAAACCTTCTCCCCTCCCAAACCGATTGCACCAACCGCCGCACAAGGCTATTTCCCCGAAAACCAATTCGACCGCACCGACCGCAGCGATCATTACTTTGTTACTGAAAACATAGACCAAGCCTTCCGTCCGCTGAAAGCAAACAGCGGCTTTTACGGCAAAAGCTTTTAC
This sequence comes from Neisseria sp. P0019.S002, assembly GCF_051957155.1. Lineage (NCBI taxonomy): Bacteria > Pseudomonadati > Pseudomonadota > Betaproteobacteria > Neisseriales > Neisseriaceae > Neisseria > Neisseria sp. P0019.S002. The sequence continues at coordinate 132,101 of NZ_JBQCWS010000001.1, read as the reverse complement.
AATTCCGTTACCGCACAAGCGCGTGGGGCAAAGGTGTACGGCGTAGCCAACCTCAATCACACCAAGGCCAACGGCTACAAAGACGGCGACGGCAATCAGACCGATTGGAAATACAGCCGTCTTAATCAAGCTTTGGTACTCGGTTTCGTGCCGTCTGAAAATCAGGAATACCGCCTCACCTACCTACACGACAACATCAACAACGACCGCCAACCGCAGTTCGTCAACGACGCATTGGATACCGAACGCCATATCGCCAAACTCAACGCACGTTGGGGCAATGCCGATTTGAGCAATACGGTCAGCGCAGAAGCAGGCATCATCAAACTCAAACGCCATGCCGACAATTACTCCTTGCGACCAAACAACACGCCGCAGCAAGTGTTCGTAGAGCTTGACCGCAAAGTGTACGACTTCTCGCTCAAACACGATGCGGACTTCGGCAAATTCCACAACACCGCCGCCGTCAGCTACCGCAACGACAGCCAAAACGGTGAGCGCAACGCCCACACCGCCATGCGCGATTTCCTCAACGGCTACCGTTTCGCTGATGTACACCTCGACCGCTGGCGCATAGCCGATACCCTGTCTTACAAGTTTGACGACCAACACAAACTGGGCTTGGGCTTAAGCTACGAAATCAACGAAGCGGACGTACGCAAAAATACGGCGCAGCCTGAAAACCCAATAAAACCCGGTTTCTCCTTCGCCTCATCACAACAAATCTGGAAAACCCATTACGGCTACGACTTCAACGGCAAAGTGCGCCGTCATGCCTTCTCAGGCGAACTCAAATACGATTTCACGCCGTCTGAAACGCAAAAATACAGCGTTTCCCTTGCTCACTTAGAACGCATCGGCGACAACACCGAACGCTTCAACTCGCTTGCCGCCATCGTGCAAAACCGTATGAACGGCATGATGATGAACCCAAACCCAGCCGCCGCCATCGCAGGCAATCCCCTGCTGAAAACCGAAAAACACAACCGTATCAAGCTCACCGCCGACAGCCGCAACGACTACTACAACGGCTACATGAACTCGTTGGCAGGCGCAGGCTGGAACGTAGGCGGCACGCTTGTGGCAGACAAAGTCAAAGACCTGATTATTTTTGACCGCGCCCACGGACAAAGCGGCACGGCTTCCAAAGGCAGCGGCATCATCACACGCAACGTGGACGCGCGATTGTTTACCGCTCAGGCCTATGCGCGTTACAACTTCAATCCGCATTGGGCGGCAGGCATCAAAGCCGCCTACAACTACGGACACAATGAAACCGACGGCAGGCCGCTCTATCAAATCCGTCCGTTTGAAGCCGCCGTCCAAGCCGACTACAAAAATTACTTTGCCCACGGCAGCTACAACATCGGCGCGGCGACACGCTTTGTCGCCAAACAAACGCGCGGCGATTTTGACGCGGCAAGCGGTCTGGGCATAGACAAACGCGAAGCCGCCAAAGGCTTTACCGTTGCCGACGTGTACGCAGGCGTAAACTTCAAAGACAAATACGGCTTACGCTTGGGCGTAAACAACGTGTTCAACAAAACATACGCCGAATACATCAGCGGCGACCACGTCCTCGCCCTGTCGCCCAGCGTCGTGTATGCACCGGGCAGGACATATTGGTTGAGTTTGCATGCGGCATTTTAAAATCAGGCCGTCTGAAAGAATGCCTGCATTGGCTTATTAAGAATTAGGAGATAAAAAATGGAACTGAAAAGACGCGATTTCTTAAAAATGACCGCCGCGCTGGCAGCCGCAGGCGTTTCGCCTTCGCTATTGGCAGCCGGTAAAGAACAATTTACCGTGTACGGCGCGCCGGCGATGCCCAGCGTTACCATCGCCGTAGCGGCGTTGCAAGGCAAGCTGGCGAAACAGGCGGATGTATCGCTGAAAATCTGGCGTTCGCCCGACCAACTGCGCGCAGGTGTAGCAAGCGGACAATTTAAAGTAATGATGAGTCCGAGCAATGTCGGCGTAAACCTGCGCAACCAAGGGCAGAAAGTCGGTATGGTCAATATTTTGACCAACGGCATCACGCAGCTGATGTGCAAAGGCAGCGCGATTGCCTCGCCGCAGGATTTGGTCGGTAAAAAAATCCTTGTGCCGTTTAAAAACGATATGCCCGACATCGTGCTGCAAGCCTTGTTGAAAAAACTGAAAATCGACGTACACAAAGTCGGCATCACTTACACCGCCACGCCGCCCGAAGCAGTCGGACTGTTTTTAAGCAAGGACTACCACGCCGCCATCCTGCCTGAACCGATGGCAACCGCCAGCCTACTGAAAGGCAAAACCATGGGCGTAAACGTCGTGCGCGGCTTTGATTTGGTGAAAGCATGGGGACAGGCGTTTGACACCAAACCGCTGATTCCGATGGCAGGCATCATCGCCAACGAAGAATATTTCCACGCACACAAAGCGCAGTTCGACCTCTTCCATCAGGATTTGAAAAACGCGCTCAACTGGATACTCGCCAACCGCCAAAGCGCGGCGAAAATCGGTAAAAACTATCTCCCCGCCCCCGAACCCGCCCTAGTCATGGGCTTGGACGGCGCGCGGCTGACGGTAACCAAAGGCAGCGAAGTGAAGAACGAGATTTTGAAGTTTTACGAAATCCTGATGCAGTTCAACCCGAAACTTTTGGGCGGCAAGCTGCCTGATAATGGGTTTTTCTTGGCTTAAAATGGGAGAAAGGCCGTCTGAAAGTGTAGAATAGTTGCAAGTATTCAATCTTCTATTTTCAGACGACCTCAGAGCATTATCCGCTGCGTAGGTTAAATCAATTCCCAGCAGCGTAGGTCGGATTCTTGAATCCGACATTTCGGCTAAACGGGGGCTGTCGGATACGAGTATCCGACCTACTTTTTTTCAGATGGCCTATCCTTGCCAAAACATAACGACAAAACAACACCCAAACCATGATTAAAACCGATAAAATCCGCAAACCGCAGCCTGCGGTGTTTTACATCATCGACTACCTTTGGAGCGGCTTTGCCGGTCTGAGCGTGGCGATGGTGGTGGTGGCGTTGTGGGCATGGGGCAGTGCCGTGTTCGGCGAGTTTATGCTGCCTGCGCCGGTGGAGGTGTTTCAAAAGTCTTTGGATTTATTGAAACATTTTCAGGAAAACGAAATCGGGATTTCGCTGTGGCGGTCGGTGGTGGGCATTTCGGTTGCTTTGGTAGCAGGATTGACAGCGGGGCTGGTGGCAGGCAGTTTTAAGACGGCGATGGCGTTGCTTAAGCCTGTGATTACGGTTTTATTGGCGATGCCGCCGATTATTTGGGTGGTAATGGCTCTGTTTTGGTTCGGTTTCGGCAATCCGAGCGTGCTGTTTACCATCATTGTGTTGGTTGCGCCGCTGACGTTTGCGAGTGCGGCGGTTGGGATGGCGAGCGTGAACAGGCAGCATGAGGAATTGTTTGACGCTTATAAGTTAGGCCGTCTGAAAAAAATCCGTTATCTGTATATCCCGCATCTGACGGGCTATGTGATTTCCAGCATCGGCGTGGCGGTGGCGATGGGGGTGAAGGTGGTGATTATGGCGGAACTCTTGGGCGCGAGCGAAGGCGTGGGCGCGCGGATTGCGGACGCGAGGGCGATGCTGGAGACTTCGACGGTGATGGCTTATGTGGTGTTGGTTATCGTGTTTGTGTCGCTGTTTGAATACTTGATTACCAAGCCTTTGGAAATTTTGTTTATGCCGTGGAGAAGATGATGCTCTGTCTTGAAAACGTGCGTTTTGAAATTCTCCGCGACCCCATCGTGCGCGATTTCAGTTTGAACCTGCAACATGGCGAAGTGAAAGCCTTATTCGGGCCGAGCGGCTGCGGCAAGACGACGGTTTTGCGGCTGATTGCGGGCTTGGAAACGCCGAAATCGGGTACGATACGCAATACTTTCCGCAAAACGGGCTTTCTGTTTCAGGAAAACCGCCTGCCGGAAAACCTGACCGCGATGCAGAATATCGCGATTTTTATGGACAAACCCGATGAAGGCGAAATCATCGCGCTGGCGGCGAAAGTCGGGCTGACTGCGGGCGATTTGAACAAATATCCGACCGAGTTGTCCGGCGGTATGGCGAAACGGGTGGCGTTTCTGCGCCTGCTGCTGTGCGGCTGCGACCTTGCCTTGCTGGACGAACCGTTTGTCGGTTTGGACCGCGATTTGCGCGATATTTTGGTTGCCATGCTGGTGGAAAAAATCGAGCAGCAGGGCATGGCGTGTATGCTGGTAACGCACGACCGCTTCGAAGCCGCGCGCCTGAGCCATGAAATCATGCTGCTTTCCACTAAGGGCATGAACGTGCAAAACGTGATTACCCTGCCTACGCCGCTGTCCGAACGCGATTCGGCTTTTGAAGAAGCCGTGGTGGCAAGAGAGTTTCAGGGGATTCATTATTATGAGTGATAGGAATTTAAATTTCTGACAAACCTTGCGGTTCGTTGCCCTCTCCCACGGGGAAAGGGGATCAGGTTTCTCAAAATCAGAGAGCCGTAGAATTGGGAATCAGATGTCAGGTAAACCTAAAAATATTCAGGCTCGACAGCCCAATTCCCTCTCCCCGTGGGAGAGGGCTAGGGAGAGGGTAAGCAAGCCGCAGGCTTGCCTCTTTAGCGAAAGATACGAATCTGTTATCCGAACGCGATTCGGTTTTTGAAAAAGCCGTGGTGCCAAGGGGGCAGGGGATTCATTATCATTATGAGGTGCTTTATGTTTTCGACTGTGATTACTGCTGCTGTTTTATATATTGCTACAGCAGTAGATTTGTTGGTAATACTATTAATATTTTTTGCTAGAGCAAATACTAGAAAAGAATATCGAGATATTTATATCGGACAATATTTAGGTTCTGTAATTTTAATATTAGTTAGTTTATTTCTAGCTTTTGTTTTGCATTATGTTCCGGAAAAATGGGTGTTGGGTTTATTAGGTTTAATACCGATTTACTTAGGTATTAAAGTTGCTATTTACGACGATTGTGAGGGCGAAAAAAGAGCTAAAAAAGAATTGGATGAAAAAGGGTTGTCAAAATTAGTCGGTATTGTTGCTTTGGTTACAGTTGCTAGTTGTGGTGCAGATAATATTGGACTTTTTGTTCCTTACTTTGTGACTTTAGATCTTGTCGACTTATTAGTTACTCTTCTTGTATTTTTAATATTGATTTTTGTTTTAGTATATACAGCACAAAGATTGGCTAATATTTCAGGTGTTGGTGAAATTATAGAGAAGTTTAGTCGTTGGATAATGGCTGTTATTTATATTGGTTTAGGATTATTTATTATTATTGAAAATAATACAATTCAAACAATAATATCAATAATATGAATGATACGGGCATTTGAGTATCTGACAAACCTTGCGGTTCGTTGCCCTCTCCCTAGCCCTCTTCCACGGGGAGAGGGAATCAAGTTGCTGAAAATCAAAGAGTGCAGGATTGGGAATTAGATGGCAGGTAAACCTGAAAATATTCAGGCTCGACAGCCCAATTCCCTCTCCCCGTGGGAGAGGGCTAGGGAGAGGGTAAGCAAGCTGCAGGCTTGCCTCTTTGGCGAAAAATACAACCCTGTCCGCCCAATAAATCTATATCCGAAAGCATCTTCATGCAGAATCAAGCCAAACCATGAATAAGTTTTTCACCCACCCCATGCGGCCGTTTTTCGTCGGTGCAGCGGTGCTTGCCATACTCGGCGCGTTGGTGTTTTTCATCAGCCCCGGTGCCGTCATTTTGCACCGCCAAATCTTCTTAGAACTCATGCTGCCTGCGGCATACGGCGGCTTCCTGACTGCAGCCATGCTCGAATGGACGGGTTATAAAGGTCGTCTAAAACCTGTCGCTACTTTGATGGCGGCATTACTGCTCGCCGCATCTGCCATACTGCCCTTTTCGCCGCAAACCGCCTCGTTTTTCGTCGCCGCCTATTGGCTGGTATTGCTGCTGTTTTGCGCCTGGCTGATTTGGCTCGACCGCAACACTGATAACTTCGCCCTCTTAATGCTGCTTGCCGCGTTTACTATTTTTCAGACGGCCTACGCCGCAACTGGCGATTTGAACTTACTGCGCGCGCAAGTACATCTGAACATGGCGGCGGTCATGTTTGTATCCGTCCGCGTCAGTATTCTTTTGGGCGCGGAAGCCCTTAAAGAATGCCGTCTGAAAGACCCTGTTTTCATTCCAAATATCGTTTATAAAAACATCGCCATTACTTTCCTGCTCTTGCACGCCGCCGCCGAACTTTGGCTGCCCGCGCAAACCGCCGGTTTTACCGCGCTTGCCGTCGGATTCATCCTGCTCGCCAAGCTGCGTGAGCTCCACCATCACGAACTCCTGCGCAAACACTACGTCTGCACTTATTACCTGCTCCAGCTCTTTGCCGCCGCAGGCTATCTGTGGGCAGGCGTGGAGAAACTGCAAAATCTGCCCTCCTCTGCCCCCCTGCATTTGATTACCCTCGGCGGCATGATGGGCGGCGTGATGATGGTGTGGCTGACCGCAGGACTGTGGCACAGCGGCTTTACCAAGCTCGACTACCCGAAACTCTGCCGCATTGCCGTCCCCCTGCTCTTTATGGCTGCCGTCTCGCGCGCTTTCTTGATGAACGTGAACCCGATATTTTTCATCACCGTCCCCGCGCTTCTGACCATCGCCGTGTTCGTACTGTATCTTTTCACGTTTGTACCAATATTTCGGGAAAATGCGTTTACGGATGATCCGGAATAACACAAAAGGCCGTCTGAAACTTTCAGACGGCCTTTGCTTTAAATAAATGCTTTATTTGTTGGCGTTCAAATAAAGATTAATTAGGCGTGTAGTGGAGCTGTCGTGTTTTTGCACTTCGGTCTCGCCGGTCAATTCGGCAAGAATGGTTTTGGCCAGTTGTTTGCCGAGTTCTACGCCCCATTGGTCAAAGCTGTTGATGCCCCAAATAATGCCTTGAACGAAGGTTTTGTGTTCGTACATGGCAATCAGACTGCCCATATTGCGCGGGTTGATTTTGTCCATGAGGATAAGGTTGGTCGGACGGTTGCCGGAGAAGGTTTTGTGCGGAACCAGCTCTTCGATACGCGCTTCATCCATGCCTTGGGCTTGAAGCTCGGCGCGTACTTCGTCAGGCGTTTTGCCACGCATAAAGGCTTCGGCTTGGGCAAAAACGTTTGCCAACAGGATTTCGTGATGGCCTTGCAAATTGCTGCGTTTTTCAAGAGAGGCAATCAGGTCAATCGGCGTGATGTGCGTACCTTGGTGCAGCAGTTGGAAGAATGCGTGCTGGCCGTTGATACCGGTTTCGCCCCAAATAATCGGGGAAGTTTCGTAACCGACCGGTTTGCCGTCAAGGGTAACTTGTTTGCCGTTGCTCTCCATATCGAGCTGCTGGATGAATTTGGGCAGGCGGTGGAGATGTTGGTCGTAAGGCGCGATAACGTGGCTGCCACCGCCGTAGTAGTTGATGTACCAGATGCCGATAAGGGCGAGGATGACGGGCATGTTGCGCTCTAGCGGCGTATTGATGAAGTGTTGGTCCATCAGGTGCGCGCCGTTGAGCATTTCGATGAAGTTTTCTTCGCCGAGATACAGCATAATCGGCAGGCCGATGGCCGACCACAGGCTGTATCGTCCGCCGACCCAGTCCCAAAATTCAAACATATTGGCGGTATCGATACCGAATTCGGCAACGGCTTTTTGGTTGGTCGATACAGCAACGAAGTGTTTGGCCACGGCGCTTTCATCGCCTGCATGATCCAAGAACCATTTACGCGCGGTCAGGGCGTTGGTGAGGGTTTCTTGGGTGGTGAAGGTTTTGGAGGCGATGATGAACAGCGTGGTTTCAGGGTGGACTTTGGACAATACGTCGCGCAGTTGGGAGCCGTCCACGTTGGAGACGAAGTGCATGTTCAAACGCGGATGGCCGAAAGGCTTGAGCGCGGTACACATCATCAGAGGGCCGAGGTCAGAGCCGCCGATACCGATGTTGACGACATCGGTAATGACTTGATTGGTATAGCCCAACCAGCTGCCGCTGCGGACTTCATGCGCGAACTCGCCCATGCGTTGCAGGACATGGTTGACTTTAGGCATCACATCCTCACCATCCACAACAATGGGGGCATTGGTGCGGTTGCGCAGGGCAACGTGGAGTACGGCGCGGTTTTCTGTCGTATTGATTTTTTCGCCGTGGAACATTTGCTGCATCCGCTCCGGCACGCCTGCTTCACGCGCCAACTCGAACAAAAGCGACATGGTTTCGTCGTTGATACGGTTTTTAGAATAATCCAAAGTCAGGCCGCCAACCTGCAGCCAGTAGCGCTCGGCACGTTCGGGATCTTGCTCGAACATTTCGCGCATGTGTTGTTCTTTGGTTTCGTCAAAATGTATCCATAATTTTGACCAAGCTGGTAAATCGTGAAGGTGTTTCATCGGATGCTCTCCTGGATAGTGGACAGTTTTGTTGAGAAAACGGCCGTGAGGTCGTCTGAAACGGGAACGGGGTGGTTTCCGTTTTTTGAGGTTTCAGACGGCCTTGATATGGAACGAGGTCGTCTGAAAATGTCAGTGAAGAATCAATCTTTATCGTATTCGATGTGCTTGTTATGTATGCTTTTTTTACTTTTTTGCAGTTGCGTGCTGGCAGTGTCGCCCAAACGCAAGGCCAAACCGATGGCAAGAATGTCGATAACGGCCAACTGCAGAAGGCGGGACACCATAGGCGTATAAAGCTCGGCATTTTCCTGAGTGGCAATGCTCAATACGCAGTCGGCCATTTGAGCCAACGGCGAATCATTGCGAGTCAGCGCGATAACGGCTGCGCCGTTTTCTTTGGCGATACTGGCCGCATCCAACAATTCGATAGATGAGCCGGTATTGGAAATCGCCACCAACACATCCTGCTCAGTCAATACGGAAGCCGCCATCAGCTGGGTATGCGTATCGACATAGGCAACGGTGGACATACCGAAGCGGAAGAATTTGTGTTGCGCATCTTGGGCAACGATGCCGGAGTTGCCGACACCATAAAACTCAACGCGTCGCGCGTGCATCAGAATGGCAATCGCGTTTTCAAGCTCGGATTCTTTCAGGAAGCGGCGCTCGCCCAAAAGGGAGGCTGCGGCATTGCCCAATACTTTTTCGACCACGCTGCCCATGTTGTCATCGGCGTTTAATTCTTCATGAACGTAAGGCATGCCTTCGTGGCCGATGCTGGCAGACAAAGCGAGTTTGAACTCAGGCAAGCCTTTGTAACCCAAGCTGCGGCAGAAACGGATTACAGTCGGCTGACTGACGGATGCACGCTCGGCGATTTCCGCCACAGCGGCATGAACGAACCATTTCGGCTCGGCCAGCGCAGATTCGGCAACTTTGCGTTCCGCACCGGAGAGATTGGACAATGATTCGCTGATTTTGCTTAACATATACTCTACCCTTTGATTCTTTGACGTTCAGGACAAGGCACATTTTCGCACCCTGCCCTGCACCGCCGTTTGTGTGTTTAAACGTTATTTAAATGATTGTCTAATGCGACCGCCGCGCCGACGATGCCCGGAAACTCGCTCAATACGACATACACGGGAATGGCGGCAAGATAAGCCTCAAAGCGGCCTTTATTTTCAAAGCGGCTGCGGAACGGGGATGTTTTAAAGTAATCCAACACGCGCGGGATAATCCCGCCGCACAAATACACGCCGCCGCGCGCACCCAATGACAAAGCCAAATTGGAAGCAACCGTACCCAGCATGGCGCAGAAAATATCCAAAGTCTGACGGCAAATCGGCGATGTTCCGCTCAATGTCTTATCGGTGATTTCAGAAGGCTTCAGACGGCATTGTTTGATGTTGTCGCGTTTGGCCAATGCTTCGTAAATCAGGCTCAAACCTGCGCCGCTCAAGAAACGCTCGGCAGAAACATGGCCGTATTTGTTTTTAGCGTATTGCCAAATCAATACTTCCATATCGTCAAACGGCGGGAAGCTGGTATGGCCGCCCTCGCCTGCCAACGCTACCCAGCCGGCAGCGCTGTGCACCAAACCGCTGACACCCAAACCGGTCCCCGGACCGATAACGGCTTTAGGCGCAAATTCGATGGGCTTTTGACCGCCGATTTGTATCAAGTCTTTCTTATCGGTTTTTGTTACCGCCAAAGCCTGGGCGGTAAAGTCGTTCAACAGAATCAACGTTTCAAAACCCAAAGCCTGGCGGGTGGTTTCGATGGAGAATGCCCAGTGGTGGTTGGTCATCTGCACCCAGTCGCCCAAAATCGGATTGGCAATCGCAAAGGAGGCGTGCAAGACTTTCGGACTGCCTGCGCGTTCCAAATAAGTTTTGGCGGCATCGACAATGGTGTCGTAATCCTGGCAAGGCAAGACTTCAGCCTTTTCAATGACCTGTGGTGCAGTTTCAAGTGCAAAACGGGCATTCGTACCGCCGATATCGGCAACCAAACGAGGATAAGCTTCAGTGTGCATAGTAGACATGGCAGTTAATTCCTTGATGATTGAGAATCAGACTGGTCGGATATTCGGTATCGGCCCTTGCGGCAGCTTTATCAAATACTGCTTTTTTCTCTGCACCTTGAATAGCCAAAAACACATTCGGCGTTTTGGCAATCGCACCCAAAGTCATACTCACACGCTCATGCGGCACGGTAACCGGCGTAGTATGAATCAATGTCGGGTCATTGGCTTCATTGATTGCTGCCTGTAATTGAGGCGCTTGAGGGAACAACGACGCCGTATGTCCGTCTGAACCCATGCCCAACACCAGCACGTCAGGTTGCTTGTAATGTTTCAATGCATAAGCAACGACAACTTCAGGTTGTAATTCAGTTTCAGACTTTCCGTCTTCAACAACAGGAATCCATGTGGCAACGGCCGCGTTATTTTTGAGCAGATATTCGCGTACCAAGCCTGTATTGCTGTCGGCATGCGTGGTCGGGACGATACGCTCGTCCACCAAAGTAATGCCGACATTTTGCCAATTTAAATCTTTTTGCGACAAAGCCTCGAAAAACGCAATCGGCGAACGACCGCCGGAAACGGCCAAAACCGCATGACCTTTCTCATTCAACGCGGCTTGCAATGCGGCGGCAACGGCATCGGCGAGAGCTTGCGCGGCAGTTGCAGCGTTTTCTTGTTCGTGCCAAACAAACATGTTTCGTCCTTTCATGGTTTCAGACGGCCTTTTGTTGGAAAACAAGGCCGTCTGAAAGAAATATTATTGCTCTTCGTGCCACTTGTTGCCGTCACGGGCCAACAGCGCGCGCGCAGCTTCAGGACCCCAAGAATGGGCTTCGTAAGCATGTGGAGGCGTTGTATTGTTCGCCCAGTTTTCCAAAATCGGCATCACATATTCCCAAGCTGCTTCGAGTTCGTCACGACGGTTGAACAAAGCGAGTTTGCCGTTAATCACGTCCAGCAGCAGACGCTCATAAGCCTCAGCGCGGCGACCCTCTACGGCTGTGCCCAAGTCGACGCCAATCGGTGTCACTTCGACTTTGTTGCCTGCACCCGGGGTTTTTACTTGAGTGTAAAGGCGGACGGATTCGGTCGGTTGTAGTTCAATAACCAAACGATTCGGCGCAGGTTGGCTGTTGTCGAAAATATGGTTTTGCAGCGGACGGAAGTTCAACACGATTTCCGCCACTTTTCCTGCCATGCGTTTGCCGGTACGCAGGTAGAAAGGTACACCTTTCCAACGCTCGTTTTCAATTTCGGCTTTGATGGCGACATAGGTTTCAGTGAAACTGTCTTTCGGTACATCGACTTCTTCCAGATAGCCGTTCATGCCGTTTGCTGCAACATATTGGCCGCGAATAACATTTTCGTTGACGGATTCGATGGTCAGCGGTTTCAGCGATTTGATGACTTTCACTTTCTCGTCGCGTACGGCATCCGCATCCAAGCTTGCCGGCGCTTCCATCGCAGTCATACAAAGCATTTGCATCAAGTGGTTTTGCACCATATCGCGCAATGCGCCGGTAATGTCGTAAAACTCACCGCGTTCTTCCACGCCCAACTGCTCGGCGATGGTCAGCTGTACGCTTTCAATATATTTGTTGTTCCACAAAGGCTCGAACATCACATTGGCAAAACGCAAGGCCAGCAGGTTTTGCAGGCTTTCTTTACCCAAGTAATGGTCGATACGGTAGATTTGTTCTTCTTTGAAATAACGGGCTACATCCGTATTGATTTGTTGGGAAGAGGCCAAGTCCGTACCCAACGGTTTTTCCAAAACCACGCGCACGTTATCGGCATTCAAACCGATTTCAGCAAGGTTTTCACAGGCTTGCGCAAAGAATTTCGGCGCAGTTGAGAGGTAGATCACGACACTCTCAGTATTCTTGCGCGCTTTTACCAACTCGCCCAAAGCAATGAAGTCGTCTTTCTTTGTCACATCGACTTTCAAATACTCAAGACGTTGAATAAACGATGCCCACGCTTCTTCTGAGAAGTTTTGTTTGACATGGATTTTAGAATTCGTTTCCACTTTGGCCAAAAAGCCGGCGGTATCCAATTCGCTGCGGCTTACACCCAAAATACGACCTTCGGGATGAAGCAAACCGGCTACATGCGCCTGATACAGGCAAGGCAAAAGTTTACGCATTGCCAAATCGCCGGTCGCGCCAAACAACACCAAATCAAAATTTGTCTGTGTACTCATCGTTTCATCTCTCGTTGAGGAAGCTTGCTTCAAAACTTTTGGACTGTCATCATCTATAAAAATTGATTAGAATCAAAAGCCTTTAAGCAATAAGCAGTAAAAAACCAATCGCCTGCACCAAAACTTCAAACAAGCGGGCTAATGAGTAGTAATACTACACATGGCTACAGATTTTGTCCATTCTCATTTTTACAAATTGTTTGATTTAACATAAAAGTTTGATGACTTTTGCAGCCTGCCATTTTACGAATTGACCATACCTCGATTTAAATCAAATTTCTTCCACTTAGTGAATTATTTTGTAACAAAATTACAGATTTTGTACTATAATACGCAGACGCTTCGAAGAGAAATCTTCAAATATTCAGACGGCCCATATTATTCATTCCCACAGCTCAAGGCCGTCTGAAACATACCCAATACAAAAATCAGAAACGCGCAAACAAAATCCCTATCATATCGTTTAGCCAGGAGACCGCACATGAACCCCACTCCTATTCACCCGAAACTCGCCGAAATTACCGAGCGCATCATCGAGCGCAGCCGCCCGACGCGTGAAAAGTATCTGGCGAAAATCCGCAGCGCCAAACAGATGGGACGCTTAGAGCGCAACCAGCTCGGCTGCAGCAATTTGGCGCACGGCTATGCCGCCATGCCTAAAAGCATCAAAATTGAAATGCTTCAGGAAACCGTCCCCAACTTAGGCATCATCACTGCCTACAACGACATGGTTTCCGCACACCAGCCATTTAAAGACTTCCCTGACCAAATCAAAGACGAAGCACAGAAAAACGGCGCGACCGCCCAAGTCGCCGGCGGCACGCCCGCCATGTGCGACGGCATCACGCAAGGCTATGCCGGTATGGAATTGTCGCTGTTCTCCCGCGACGTGATTGCCATGAGTACCGCCATCGGTCTGTCGCATCAAATGTTTGACGGCAGCCTGTTTATGGGCGTGTGCGACAAAATTGTTCCCGGCCTGATGATCGGTGCGTTGTCTTTCGGCCATATTCCAGGCATCTTCGTTCCGGCAGGCCCGATGTCCAGCGGTATCGGCAATAAAGAAAAAGCCCGTACCCGCCAGCTTTTCGCCGAAGGTAAAGTCGGCCGCGACGCCTTGCTTGAAAGCGAAATGGGCTCTTACCACAGCCCGGGTACTTGTACCTTCTACGGTACCGCCAACTCCAACCAAATGATGATGGAAATGATGGGGGTACACCTTCCTGCCGCCGCCTTCGTCCACCCTTATACCGACCTGCGCGAAGCACTGACCCGCTACGCAGCCGGACATCTCGCACGCGGCATCAAAAACGGCACCATCAAACCATTGGGCGAAATGTTGACCGAAAAATCCTTTATCAACGCCCTGATCGGCCTGATGGCAACCGGCGGCTCGACCAACCACACCATGCACCTCGTCGCCATGGCGCGTGCCGCAGGTGTGATTTTGAACTGGGACGACTTCGACGAAATTTCCTCCATCATCCCATTGCTGATCCGTGTGTATCCAAACGGCAAAGCCGACGTGAACCACTTTACCGCAGCAGGCGGCCTGCCTTTCGTTATCCGCGAATTGCTGGACGCAGGCTTATTGCACGACGATGTCGATACCGTCGTTGGACACGGTATGCGCCACTACACCAAAGAGCCTTTCCTCATCGACGGTAAACTCGAATGGCGTGAAGCACCCGAAACCAGCGGCAACGACGACATCCTGCGCAAAGCCGACAACCCGTTCTCCCCAGACGGTGGTCTGCGCCTGATGAAAGGCAACATCGGTCGGGGCGTGATTAAAGTGTCCGCCGTGCGCGAAGGCTGCCGCATCATCGAAGCGCCCGCCATCGTATTCAACGACCAACGCGAAGTGTTGGCGGCATTTGAACGCGGCGAGTTGGAACGCGATTTCGTCTGTGTTGTCCGCTACCAAGGCCCGCGCGCCAATGGCATGCCCGAATTGCACAAACTGACTCCGCCTTTGGGCATTCTGCAAGACCGCGGCTTCAAAGTGGCGCTGCTGACCGACGGCCGTATGTCCGGTGCGTCCGGCAAAGTACCTGCGTCCATCCACATGACGCCTGAAGCCCTGATGGGTGGCAACATCGCCAAAATCCGTACCGGCGACCTGATCCGCTTCGACTCCGTTACCGGCGAACTCAACGTCCTGATTAACGAAGCCGAATGGAACGCCCGCGAAGTCGAGCGCATCGACTTGAGCGCCAACCAACAAGGCTGCGGCCGCGAACTCTTCGCCAACTTCCGCAGCATGACCAGCAGCGCAGAAACCGGCGCCATGAGCTTCGGCGGCGAATTTGCCTAAACCCTTTTCAGACGGCCTTTTAAAACAATCAGGCCGTCTGAAACCATGTTAACGAACCTATTACGATACAGTCCCCAACGGAGACCTAAAATGTCCAAACTGACCCCTCGTGAAATTCTGACTGCCGGCGCAGTTGTTCCGGTAATGGCGATTGACGACTTGAGTACTGCTGTCGATTTATCCCATGCCCTTGTCGAAGGTGGCATTCCCACCCTCGAAATTACCCTGCGCACCCCTGTCGGCCTCGACGCCATCCGCCTGATTGCCAAAGAAGTGCCCAACGCCATCGTCGGCGCAGGTACGGTAACCAATCCAGAACAGCTCAAAGCTGTCGAAGATGCAGGCGCAGTTTTCGCCATCAGCCCGGGTTTGCACGAATCCCTCGCCAAAGCCAGCCACAACAGCGGCATCCCCCTGATTCCCGGCGTTGCCACTCCGGGTGAAGTCCAACTGGCTTTGGAACACGGCATCGACACACTCAAACTCTTCCCCGCCGAAGTCGTTGGTGGCAAAGCTATGCTCAAGGCACTCTACGGCCCTTATGCCGACGTACGCTTCTGCCCAACCGGCGGCATCAGCCTGGCAACTGCACCCGAGTACTTGGTGCTGCCTAATGTCTTGTGCGTCGGCGGCTCATGGCTGACTCCGAAAGAAGCCATCAAAAACAAGGACTGGGATACCATCACCCGTCTTGCTCGCGAAGCTGCCGCTTTGAAACCCAAAGCCTAATCAGGTCATAAGGTTAAAAAAAGGCCGTCTGAATATGATTTCAGACGGCCTTTTTTACTGCAAGCATACCGAATCAAACATTATTCGGCTTAATATTTATCCTAACTGGCAGCATTAACACACAAAGATTCAATCTTACCTGCCCTCGGGAAGTGGATGGTGTAACGTCCTTTCTGATCAATTTCGGCAAAGCTGAAGCGGTTTTCAGGCGTATCACCATCAGCCCCTACTTCCAAAGCAATCCGTTTGCCTTTCGGGTCTTTCACAACGACATCGGGACTGACAGGCGCGAATGAAAGCACTAAACCGGCATCTGCCGAACTATTAAAACCATACACTTGGCCACGTTTAACCTGTAAGGGTTGGTCAATGCAGCCTGTTTCGTTCAGAGGCAGCATTTTTTCAGCAGAGGCAAATGCCGCGCTCCCTAACCCTAAGGCAACAATCAGAGAAAAACTCAAATATTTCATATAGTTTCCTTTTAAAATTGAAATTTGAATGTAAACAGAAATTTAGCCGAATATCCGCCTCATTCTAATTATCCTTTTCCCAACACTTTCCGTGCCGCTTCCACACCCCAATACAAAGCCTCTTCAAATACCGAATAGCTGCTTAAATCACTGTGTGCAAACAATAATCCGGCATTTCGGTTTCTGATTTTTAATAAAGCCTCATCGCTTAAATAGCCGGGTTTCGGCACGCTCATGCCATGCCCGCGCACGGTAATGTCAACATGGGAAACATGCCGCCAAAAGCCTTCGCCGTAAGCGGTAAGCAGATCTTGGACGGCAAGCTGGAGCAGCTCTTCATCGCTTGCATCAAGCAGCTGGCGGCGGACGGCTTGTGGCGTATCGTGATTGAGCGCGGCGTAGGCGGTAAAAATCGTGCGTTCAGGACGGGCAACCCGGATAAGCTGATTGGTCGCAACAACATAGCCCAGCCCTTGGCTGCCATAAACCACGTTGTCCCATGCAAGTTCGCTGTTGTTTTTTTCTTTCGGGAAACTGTGCAGTTCAAAATTAGAAACCAGCCATGGCGCGTATTCGGGGATGTCCAGACCAAATTGTTCAGGAGATTCAATAATGCGGGCGCCAACCATCAGCGGCATGGCGGAGATAACGTGTTGCGCGGTGACGGCAACGGTTTCCCCTTTTGCATTATCACGCAGCCACACTTCAATCCGGCCGTCTGAAAGCGGTTTGATTTTGACGGCTGAAGCATTAACCGAAGCAGGTTTCTCCAAACGGATACGGTTTTCAGACGGCCATTGCCAGCCTTCCTGCAAACCAGCATGACGGCGCAGGTTTTCAGAAAGATGTGCCAAACCTTCGGGCCAAGTGAGGACGGTTTCTGCATTGTTGCGGGCGGCAAAATAATGCAGTCCCGCAAAGGCGGATACTTGCGCTATGCCCTGTCCGTAATCGTCGCGGCAACAATAATCGAGATACCACAAAAGCTCGAGTGAGGTGTAGCCCTCTTGCTCAAGCCATTGTTTAAACGTCAGATGATCGAGTTTTCGCCATGTTTCATTTGTCGATGACAGCGCAATTGGAATGGCAAAAATTTTCTTACCGTCATTGCCGTAAGCCTGTTTCAGACGACCTATTAAATCAAAAAACCGTTTGGAATCCGCATCTTCTTTCGGCAATAAATGTTCCATCCATTTATCCTGATATAAGAGACGTGATTCGGGCGCATAGACTAAATCGGTTTCCCTAAAGCTACCGTCCGACTGCAAAATACCGAAATCCGCCAGCATCTCGCGCACATACACGCTTTCTTTCGACGGCAAAGCCAAATAATGCGCACCGCTCGGCGCTTTCAGGCCGTCTGAAGACGTATAGGCGGCATTGTTGCCATTGCGCTCAAACCCTTCTGCCAACAATACATCGCGGTGATTATGCTTCGCCAAATACCACAACGCCCCCAAACCCGCCGCACCGCCGCCGAGTATCAACGTATTGCATTCATAACGACGGGTCGGCGGACTGAGCAATTCCCCGTCGCGCAACAAATGCCCCAACGGCAAGCCTACACGGTTAATAGAAACCGGCGGTTTGCGGTTGAAGTATTGGTAAGTCTGCCAAGAAAAAGCAGAAGCAGCGCCAAGCGCGGCGGTATAACTGAGAAATTGACGGCGGGTTAGCATGTTTTATAAAAAAGGTTGTCTGAAAAAATAAAAGTAAAACGGCACAACGAGGTTAAGCAGATCTCACGTTATTTATGCCCTGCCGAATAACCATGATAGGAGCCGCCGGAATGCGATGAATCGCTGTCTTCCGCTTTGACATAGTTGAACAAGACGGTAAGAAAAATGATGAAAGCAAAGAAAATAATCGTCCCTACCCGTTCTTCTTCATAATCACGATCGCTTTTATATCTGTCAGAAATCCATATCCATACCAACGCACACAGACTGACCACTATGCCGACAGGGCTACGTAGGTGCGGCGACAGCCAGGCCGGAAGGTTGACGATGATAAGAATCAGCATAGCAATAATACGGGCTACATTATCTCTACTCCCAACATTTCTATTGTCGCCCTTCAGCCAGTAAGAGAGCATCTCCTTAGTATCAAAAGACAGGCCGAATGCCTTTCTCATTTGACGGTAAGACACAGGGCTGCTTTTACTCCAGACAATTTCATCCTTGCTCTGCTCGGAACACAGAATGACATTCCGGCCATAACTTTTCTTGCCGCTATATTCCTTGTAATGAAGCAAATCGCCTTGTTTGACTTTCCAATAAAAAGCGCCAGCCGCTGCCTCGACCCGCCCGCGGTAATGATCAATCAACATTTCACCGGCAGGATTGCCACTTGAATCAAAGTCCGGCCATGTGTGTAAGGTTTCTGACAGCCGCCAGCGTTTTCCAGACTCAATCAGCCAGGCAAACCCTTGTTGAGTGTTATAAAGCAGATATTCCGTCCAGTATTCGGACTGATTTTGGTTATAGGACGATATCTCTGCAAATCTTACAGCCCCGATAATCAGATATTCTGTATCGTTCAGACGGCCTTTCATACCAATGGAAAGTGTAAACAGGTTTTCTTGTTCTTTCCTTTGGGCATTTGCCTTCATCAACGCAACAGTATCTTTTGTCGTGTTCAAACTGCTGCCGCAAGACTGACACAAAAGGAAAGAAGTAACACCACTTGGCCAATGGACAGGAGCGCCGCAATGAGGGCAGTTTTCAGAAAAAATCTCTCCTTTCAGACGGCCTGCACTTTCACGGATTTCATCATCACTGCGCTTATTTTCCAGCTTCAAACTGTCCAAACTGACTATGCGTCCGAAGTAGGAGTCCATTGGAAAAGTCGAATAATCCAAGGTCAAAAACAAATTGCCGCGTCGCCAGTCGCAAACCTCGCCTGTCGCTTGATTCCCAGATAGGTTGAACGGCAACTCACCTTGCGCATCGGTATTACGGTAATGTATGGTGCGGACGTCTGACGCAATAAAGGTTTGGCCATTAAAGACCAACGAACTGGAGCCGGCTTTCACCGACTTAAATTTTTTCGGCCCCCGTCTCCTCTTCTGGGCAAGCAAACAAGTCATCGCATATAAATCGCCAACCTCGGAAAGCCAGCCGGTCTGCCCGTCATCAAACAAGACATACCATTCATTCCATGCGCCGACATCGTAATGCACCTGCAATCGCCCAATCAGCGTAAATTTCCGATCATCAAAAACGCCTCGCGTTCCAATCTGCAACGGACTGAAATCTTCCAGCAACGTAGAATTATGCCCTGAATTGGCAACAAAATATCCGCTCCTCCCCTTACCGCTTCTAGCAACCAGCATACTGTGACAATGGCCACACACGAGCGTCACGGCAGTAGCGGAATACGCCTCCACAGGCGCACCACAGCTTGGGCAATCGGTTTTAAAAAAAGGCGTTTTTTCCATATAACGTCAATATTTCAGTTTAATCAGCACAAGGTTTAAGGCCGTCTGAAAACGGATTGAATATGCTTTCAGACGGCCTGACAGATTTTATTGTTCAACCGATGGTTATATATCGTCCAGTATACCTTCGCCACGTTGCGCAACCGTCCAATCCACCCGTTCCGCCGCCAATTCCCTGCACAAGATTTCCTTCACTTTTTCCAATTTCATACCGCCGCAAATAAATGCGTCTATAGCAGCAAAACGGTGTTCCGGCCAAGTATGGATACTGATATGGGACTCGGCAAGCAGCAAAACGCCGGTTACGCCGCCTGCGCCGCCGAAGGTGTGGAAATGTTCGGTTAATATAGTCGCTTCTGTTGCCTGTGCGGCAGCCATCAAAGCGGTTTTCAGACGGCCTTCATCTTTTAAGATGGCTTCATCGCAGCCATATAAATCCAATAGGCCATGATTACCGGGCACATGGGTCATTTATGGCCTCCGGAATAGCCGCTTGAATAGCCTCCGTAGCTTCCTCCTGAATGAACTCGGCTACCGTCATCATCCAAATCAGACAAATCTGCATAATTCATCATCGTAACAAAAACAATCAAAGCCATTGCGCAAATAACATATCCCACTCGAGAGATACTCTGTTCGCCATTTTCATCTCTCTTCCGTCCGACTATAAAAAGAGCATAGACACCCCAACCGATAAGAAATATATCGAACAGTGCATCGAAGCCATTCATAAACAATGACGGAATATTGACGATAACCAAAATAGCAATCATCAGAAGTCGTAATTTTTCATCGATATCATCTGCACTCATTTTCACGGTGTAAGATGATATTTTATTGGTCAATTCAAATGCATCTGCAATTTCCCGATAAGCAATTGGGGCACTTCTAGTCCATGCCATTTCGTGACTGTTTAGTTCGGAGCCAATCTTACGGCTTTGTCCGTCTCGGTAATCGCTGTAATAGTTCAAATCACCGTTTCGGACACGCCAATAAAACGCTCCGCTGGCAATCCTGACCCGTCCGCCATAGTCATAAAGTTTGCCATAGCCTTGCGGTTGGCGGTTGCGGTCGAGGCGCGGCCAATCGTTCAAGGTTTCGGAAATATTCCAACCTTCATCAGCTTCAACCAGCCATAAGAAACCCTGAGTTGGGTTGTAAAGCAAATACTCTGTCCACTGCCCTTCTGGTGCCAATGTATGTTTGGCACCTTTGAACAAGTTATCAAATGTTTCCTGCGCATCTGTTTCTAAATATCTAATTGCGCCGATAACATGAAACTCTTTATTTTTCAGACGGCCTGTCGATCCGACAGGCAAAGTAAACATCGTATTTTGCGACAAACGCAGATTATTGGCTGTAATGAGTTCCGCTTTATCCTTACCGACTGCCAATTCGCTGCCGCAACTTTGACAGCTCAGATGGGAAGTCAGCCCGTTTACCCAATGAATGGATGAGCCGCAGTTAGGACAGTTTTCTGAAGTAATACTGCCTTTCAGACGGCCTGCGCTTTCTTTAATTTCATCTTCGTGGCGCGTGTTTTCCAGCTTCAAATCATCTAGGTTTACCATCCGACCGAAGAAGGCTTCGGGTGTTTTGTTGCTGTAATCGAGCGTGATGAAAAGGTTTTCGCAACGCCAGTCGGAAACCCGATTTTCTGTATCCTCTTTCAAAACAAACGGCAATTCGCCCTGCGCGGCGGCGCGTTTCAAGCTGATGTTGCGGACATCGGAGGCAATATAGTGCTTATCTTGAAAAGTCAGCTCACTAAATCCGGCTTGCGTGTCTTCAAATTTCGGCGGATTATCGATTTCGACCGACATGGTCATCACATACAAATCACCCGCCTCAGAAAGCCAACCTGCCCTGCCGTCGTCAAACAGCGCATACCATTCATTCCACGCACCATCGTCGTATTGCACCTGAAGCCGTCCGACCAAGGTAAAGCGTTGAGCGACAAATGTGCCGCTGGTTCCGATTTGAAGCGGACTAAAATCTTCCAGCAATGCGGAATCGCGGCCGGAGTCGACAACGCCGTTATCTTGCCGCACCAGCATGCTGTTGCAATAGCCGCACACCAGCGTCACGGCAGAAGCAGAATGCGCTTCAACAGGTGCGCCGCAGCTTGGACAGTCGGTTTTGAAGAAAGGAGTTTGAGACATAGATTTGCTTTTTCGGAATGGGTTGGAGTATTTCAGACGGCCTTAATGTTTATATCAACTGGTTTTATCAATGATTTCAGATTAGAAACAAACCAAATCGCCGAACGAACTCACTCAAATGACTCGAAAGGCCGTCTGAAACCTTTTCACAGAAGCAGCTCAACGCTTCTTTGAATGATATTTTTCAGACGGCCTTCAATTTGTCAACCAATCAACTGTTTCAACACTTCAGCCTTGGCTTTATCAAAATCTTCTTGCGAAATCAAACCGCCATCCAGCAAAGACTTGAGTTTCACCAATTTCGCCTGCGGATCTTCGGCAGCCGGCTGAACATTTTGCTGAGCCTGTTGCGCATTCGGCTGCATCATGCCAGACATGGCACCCGCCATCGCCTGACCAATGCCGGCACCTACGCCCAAACCTGCACCGATTCCGGCAAGTCCGCCTTCATTTTGTGCCGCAAGCGGGATGGATTCGGCGGTTTGATATTGGGTGTAGCGTCCCAAATCGCCGATAACGCCCATCGAAATTTTCTTATCCAACGCAGCCTGAATAGACGCAGGCAAGGTAATGCTTTCAACAGTGAAGTTTTCTAGCGCCAAACCCAGCTTGGCAAATTCCGCACCGAGCAATTCGCCGATTTTTTGCGACAGCAAAACTTGGTTCGCCGCCATATCCAAGAATGGGATACCGGAGCTGCCAAACGCGGCCGCCAATTGGGTGACTGCAATATTGCGCAACTGGTTTTCCAAATCTACACCGCTGTATTGAGCCGCCACGCCGCTGACTTCTTTGAAGAATTTTACCGGATCGCTGATACGGTAAGAATACATACCGAACGAACGCAGTTGCACCGCGCCAAACTCGGCATCGCGCACGGTAACAGGCTGGGACGTACCCCATTTACGTGCAAGCTGTTGTTTGGTATTGAAAAAGTAAACATCCGATTTAAACGGAGACTCAAAAAGCTTGTCCCAGTTTTTCAAATTGGTCAGCACTGGCAGCGTTTGCGTATTGAGCGTGTAACGCCCCGGCCCAAACACGTCGGCGGTTACGCCTTCATCGACAAACATCGCCATCTGCGCCTCGCGCACAGTCAGGCTCGCACCGTTTTGGATCTCCTCATCGGCAATCGGAAAACGCCACATCAACAGGCTGTCATCGGGATTCGGCCATTGAATGACGTCGATAAACTGTTTCTTGATAAAGTTGAACATTTCAACTCCTTATAAAATAAATAGGGATACAAAATTCAAGGTATGGGTATTCAAGTCAAGCAAGCAGCATTCAAAATGCCGATTGAGATGGACACTGCACCAAACAGCGCGCCGACGGCAACATTGTTGCCGATAAGTTCTGCGGTAGCGCCTTTAATCATCATGGTGGCGGCGAAATAGACAAAAATCTGAATCACTGCTGCGGCAAGGGCCCACAGGATAAAATCGATGAAGCTGACGCTGTGGGCAATACTTGAAGCCAGTGTCAGACAAAAACCGACCAACGCGCCGCCAAATGATAAGGCGCAGGCAAGGTTGCCGTTTTTAATCAGGCGCAATTCTTCAACGGGTGTAATCCGCAGATATACGGCAGCAAAAACAACGGTCATGGCGATACCTGCCAACATGTATTGCAGGTAGAGCAGATATTGGGACAGAGAAATACTCACGATAAGATTCCTTGGTTTGCAATAAAGTGATTATGCCATATTTTTGAAGATAAACCCTTCGGAAAATATGGCATTTTTAGAAGCACTTCAGGCTGTCTGAAACGGTCTGATTTTTAATTCATGTTTTATTGTGATAATTGTTGACGATTTTTGTATGTTTATGTAACTATTGCGCACCGCTATTTATTAGAGCAAAGAGGAGAATATGAGCATACTCGCCGCCATCCGCCCTAAAGAGCCTTTGCGCCATCTGCGCTGGTTTGACATGCTGATTGTGACCGCTATCCTGTTCGGTCAATTTGCCTACCGTTCTACCCAACTTTATATTGCCAGCCTGATACCGCAAATAGAAACGGCCGCTGTTGCCGAAGAGGCGCGCGATACTGCGGTAACCGGTGTGGCTTATTCGGAAAACATGAGCCTGCAGCTGACGCTACTTGCTATTGCTCTGATTTACCTCGTTATCCGCCGTTTCGACTTCAAACAATTGCCGATTCACTTTAATTTAGGCGTATTGTTTTGGACGCCTGTGATTTTTATCCTGATGGGCTTAACCGCCGACGCGGTGACTTCGTTAAGTGGCGGCTACAATTACTTCACCACTGAAATCTTTCAATACATCAAACCATTATCCATCTTCGACAAATTCGCCGCCCTTGCGCCGATGGCCATCCTCTACGGCCTTTTAAACGGCTTTTATGAGGAATTCTGTTTCCTCGGTCTTTTGACCTGCGTGGAAGACAAATACAAATGGCAGGCATTGGCCTATTCGACCTTGGTGCGCATCTCCTTCCATACTTACCAAGGCATGCTTTGGGCGACCGTTATCGGCGTTGTTTTCGGCTTGATGTACTACTTCTTCTACAAATACAAAGTCAAAAATCTGCTGCCGTTTTTCCTGATTCACGCCTTGGCAGATATCTTCGGCTCCGGCTTCATCTATTTGATTTGCGCTTAATGGCAATGGTTGACTGAATAAACCAGGCCGTCTGAAACATCATTTTTCAGACGGCCTTTTATTATCTATCGGTTTACTTAATCAAAGTAATTGCCACATCCGCATCTTCGGTTGCAACTGCCTCAATCACAGCATCGCCGCCAAACCGCAACACCGAGCCTGCGCCGACAGTATGTTTTTCAGTCTGATTTAACGTTACGTCAAAACTTCCCTTTCCAACGGCAAAAATCAGCGTTTTAAAACCCGGATGATCGTGCGGCTTAATCTGTTCCCCTTTTTTCATATCTTTCTTAACGACCATGTAATTTTCGCCGCTGAAAATCTTACCGTTTTCGGAAGAAACCTCTCCCAAAGGCGCGGCAGAAACAGCAACAGAAAACAAAGCGGACAGTAATACGGCAGAAATATTGGCAACTTTCATGACAAGCCTTTCTTAAAAACAGAACCCCCATTCTATAAAAAACCACTTCATTATTCAATAATAATTCTTATTTCTAATAAAAGGCCGTCTGAAACCCAACGATATTTTTCAGACGACCTGATTGACCTGTATAATATTTTCTTATTAATAAAATCGCTTTACATACCCATCAAATGGAAACCGTCAGAAAAGATCCGCTCGGCTCGGCATGGATGGTTATCGCCGCGCTCGGCTTTACCGTCATGAACCTCTCCGTCAAAGCCGCCTCTACACATTTCGGCTTTTCCAGCGGCGAGCTGGTCTTTTGGCGCATGCTGGTCTCCACCCTGTTCTTAGGCATCATGGCCAAAGTGCAAGGCAACACGTTTTCCACACCGCATTGGAAAACCCATCTCAACCGCAGCGTCATCGGCACGCTTGCCATGATGTGCACGTTTTATTCCGTCATGCACCTGCCGCTGGCAACAGGCGTCACGCTCAACTACACGTCCTCCATCTGGCTGGCCATCTTTTCATTTTTCATTTTAAAAGAAAGAATTACGCTTTATACCCAAGCCATTTTGGTTATGGGCTTTATCGGCGTTATCCTCTTGCTCAACCCATCTTTTCAAGGCGGACAAGAATTTGCCGCGCTGGTCAGTTTGGCAGGTGGCGCCATGTCGGGCTGGGCGTATTTGCAGGTGCGCGAACTCTCTCTTTTGGGCGAGCCGGGCTGGCGCGTGGTGTTTTACCTCTCGCTTACCGGCCTGATTATGGGCGCAGTCTGGAGTACCATCACAGGCTGGCATCCGCTGACCGTCTCTTCCCTGCCCTATCTGGCCGGCATCGGCATCTCCGCCATGATTGCCCAACTGGCCATGACCCGCGCCTATAAGGTCGGCAAGAAATTTACCGTTGCCTCGCTTTCCTACTTGACCGTCGTTTTCTCCGCCCTATCCGGCGTACTGCTTTTCGGCGATAAAATCACTTGGCAGGAAGCCGCCGGCATGGTTATCATTGTTGCAGGCGGCGTGTTCAGCAGTTTTACTCCGGCCTCAATCAAAAAATTTCTGATGAAGCAATAATTTAACAAGGAGAACACCATGATTTCCATCCGCGAACAATCTTACGGCTTAAACGTAGCGCTGTACAACGAGTTCACTTTGGACGATTTCCGCCAATTGGAAGAAGCCTTGTTGGCCGCAAAACAGAAAGTCCATCTGCCCGACATCCTGTTGGATTTGTCCATGCTGAAAGACTTCACCATCGATATGGCGGTCGAGCAAATCAAATTCCTCAACCAACACGAAACCGACTTCGGCCGCGTTGCCGTCATTACCGACGACATCTGGATCAAACTCGGCGCGCGCCTTTCCAGCCTCTTGACCAACCAACATCCCAAATATTTCAGCGACGCCACTGAAGCACAGGCTTGGTTGTTGGCAAGCAATTTGAAATAAAGATAAGGCCGTCTGAACGCATTACCTGAGCAAATATAAAACCGCTCAGGCTCAAAATCAACGGTATCACAATATTTTTCAAAGCATAAAAAAGGCCGTCTGAAACCTTGCAACCTGCAAAGTTTCAGACGGCCTTTCATCGTTTTCATTCAAAAACTTACATCACATTCAATACATCAATACCCAACAATTCCAAGCCTTGTTTCAGCGTGTCGCCGGTCAGCTTCGCCAGTTGCAGGCGGCTGTTGCGGGTTGCGCCTTCTGATTTCAGGATTGGGCAGGCTTCGTAGAAGCGGCTGAACAGGGTGGCGATTTGATAGAGGTAGGCGGCGAGGTAGTGCGGATACGCGGTATCTGCCACGCTTTGCAGCACGTCTTCAAATTTCAGCAGCTCGGCGGCAAGCTGTTTTTCCAGCGGTTCGGTCAAAACGGTTGGCGCGGTTGCGTCCCATTCGCCTGCTTTGCGGAACACGCTTTGTACGCGAGTGTAGGCGTATTGCAGGTAGGGGGCGGTGTTGCCTTCAAACGAAAGCATGGCGTCCCAGTCGAACACATAATCGCTGGTGCGGTTTTTGCTCAAATCGGCGTATTTGACTGCGCCGATGCCGACGGTTTTGCCGATTTCACCTGCTTCGTCTGTGCCCAATTCAGGATTTTTCTCTTTTACCAAAGCGGTAGCGTGCTCGACGGCTTCGGTCAGCAGGTCAACCAGTTTTACGGTGTCGCCGCTGCGCGTTTTGAACGGTTTGCCATCTTTGCCCATCATCGTACCGAAGCCGATAAACTCGGCTTTTACATTTTCCGGCAGATAGCCTGCTTTGCGGGAAGTGGTAAAGAGTTGCTCAAAGTGCAGGGCTTGGCGATGGTCGACGACGTACAGCAGGCGGTCGGCATGAAGCGTGCCGACGCGGTAGCGCAAACACGCCAAGTCGGTGGAAGCATAAAGGAAACCGCCGCCTTGTTTTTGCACGATAAATGCGGCAGGTTCGCCGTCTTTGTTTTTGAACTCGTCCAAGAACACGACTTTCGCGCCGTCGTCTTCGACTGCCAAACCTTTTTCGACCAAATCATCGACCACGGGCTGCAAATCGTCGTTGTATTTCGATTCGCCCGCCACGTCTTCAGGGCGCAGTTTCAAGCCCAACGTGTCGTAAACGGCTTGAGCATGTGAGAGCGAAATATCAACAAACTGTTTCCACAATGCCAATACGGTTTCATCGCCGCCTTGCAGCTTCACAACGTATTCGCGCGCGGTGTCGGCAAAGGCAGGATCATCGTCAAAACGTACTTTGGCGGCGCGGTAAAACTGCTCCAAGTCCGCCAGCTCAAACGCGGCATTGTCTTTTTGCTGCTCGACCAAATAAGCGACCAACATGCCGAACTGCGTACCCCAGTCGCCGACATGGTTTTGGCGGATAACGGTGTTGCCCATAAATTCCAACACGCGTGAAATGCTGTCGCCGATGATGCTGGAGCGCAGATGGCCGACGTGCATTTCTTTGGCCAGATTAGGCGAAGAATAGTCGATAACGACGGTTTTCGGTTGGTCGGTTTTCGCTACGCCGAAACGCGCGTCGTTCAAGGCCGTCTGAATGTTTTGGGCGAGGAACTCAGGACGCAGGCGCAGGTTGATAAAGCCCGGGCCGGCTACTTCCGCACTTTCAATCACAGCGTTGTCCGCCAATACCTCGGCCACTTTTTGCGCCAACTCGCGCGGATTTTGTTTGGCTTTTTTCGCCGCACCCATCACGCCGTTGATTTGGAAATCGCCGTGTTCGGCATTCTTGGTCGGCTGCAAAACAACGGGGCTGTCGGCAATGCCTGCGGCGGCAAAGGCTGCTTGGGCTTCACGTTCGACGGTTTGGTATAAATTCATGTTGTCGGTCTCTATCAATTCAAATCAGGCGGTATTTTAAAAGAATTTCGGGCTTTAAAACAGGGCAAGCTGCAATACTTTTCCAGCGGCTTGTTATATGATTGCATTCTGATTCAACGATTTTGCTGTAAAGGCCGTCTGAAAGGAAAAGCCATGAACCCCAAAAATACGCTTTGTCTGATTGTCGATATTCAAGAACGCCTGCAGCCCGCCCTTTCCGGCGCGGACGAAATGTTGGAACGCTGCCGCCTGCTGATTCAAGGCTTGACGGCTTTGGACGTACCCTTTGCCGTAACCGAACAATATCCGAAAGGTTTGGGCAACACCGTATCCGCCGTATCGCTGCTGTTGCCCGAAGGCACGCCTGTTGTCGAGAAAACCCGATTCTCGGCGTTTTTACCTGAAATTCAGG
This sequence comes from Neisseria sp. P0019.S002, assembly GCF_051957155.1. Classification (NCBI taxonomy): domain Bacteria; kingdom Pseudomonadati; phylum Pseudomonadota; class Betaproteobacteria; order Neisseriales; family Neisseriaceae; genus Neisseria; species Neisseria sp. P0019.S002. The sequence goes on along the minus strand of NZ_JBQCWS010000001.1, from coordinate 103,560 downwards.
AAATCTTACGCAAAAACGACATCAAAAACGTTATTTTAGTGGGAGCGGAAGCGCATATCTGTATGCTTCAGACGGCCTTGGATTTGAAAGCGCAAGGTTACGCCGTATCCCTGCCTTTTGAATGTACCGCCTCGCGCACAACAGCCAACCGCGACAATGGTTTGGCGCAACTGAGCCGTCAGGGCATTATCGTTTCCAATGTCGAAAGTATTTTGTTCCAACTGCTCGGCGATGCCAAACATCCGGCCTTTAAGACTATCTCCAAACTGATTCAATAACAGGCCGTCTGAAATGCAATACACCATCCGCCCTGCCCTGCGCCAAGACTTGCCCGCCATCGTCGATATTTACAACAGCACTGTGGCCACGCGCCAATCTACGGCCGATTTGTCGCCGACCACGGTTGCCGAACGCGAAATATGGTTTGCCGCACACACGGACAAACGCCCGATCTACACCCTTTACGATGCCGACGGCACCATATTGGCCTGGGGCAGTTTCAGCGACTACCATCCGCGCTACGCCTACCACATCAGCGCGGAAGTCAGCATTTATGTCCGCCACGATATGCGCGGCGCAGGCGTGGGCAAAATCCTGTTGCGGCATATGCTCGAACGCGCACCTTCCTTAGACATCCGCAACGTCATCGCGCTTGTGTTCGGCCACAACTATCCGAGCCTGAACCTGTTTCACCGTTTCGGTTTTGAAGAATGGGGACGGCTGCCGCAAGTCTGCGATTTGGAAACCATGTTGGCAGACGTCGTGATTTTGGGCAAAAGGATTGTGGATTGATTACGGCAAAGGCCGTCTGAAAACTGAATTCAGACGGCCTTTTTACGGCAAAACCTTTATTCCGGTTTCTTCGCCAGCATGGTGACGAATTTAAACTGGATCGGATTGCCGAATTCGTCTTTCGCGTGCATCGAACCCAGCTCTTCCTTGTATTCCACCAATTCCCAATCCTTATAGTATTCGCGCAACTCGCCCTCGCCAAACTTGAACGGGAACGGCATCGGGCAAGGGAAATCTTCCGTATCCATCGCAGAAACGATCAAGTTGTAGCCACCAGGGTTGGTGTGTTCCTTCATATTGGCAATCACGTCAGGAACGTAACGTGGCATCAGGAACATAAACACCACGGTCGCCACCATATAATCGAAGTTTTCCTGAATATTGGCGGCGTTGAGGTCGTATTCAAACGCGCGAACATTCAGCTCTTCAATACGCGCCAGCTCTTCCACGTTTTGAACCGCGTTCGGATTATTATCGACAGCGGTAACGTCAAAACCTTTCAAACCTAAATATAGCGCATTGCGGCCCTGACCGCAGCCCATATCCAAAACCTTGCCGACAGGTACGATGCCCTCGGCGGCGCGGACGGCCGAATGTGTCGCGCTCATGCCGTATTTCTTATTGAAATAGTCCGCCGCCTCGCAGTAAAACGACAGTTGGATTTCCGTGTCTTGCGTTTGCGGCGCGATAAAGTGCCATGCTTGCGGATGGATAATCCAATCATCGCTTTCAGGCGTCAACTCGTGCGTAGCCGTAATATTGCCCGCTTCGTCCACTTCGTTGAAGTTCAGACGGCCTTGGAGGACATTGAGGCAGCCCCAAGTACCGGCGGCGGTATTGTGTTTGGACAACAAGGCTTCGGGAATCTCGTCCGCCGTCCATACCGGCATCTGTTTGTAACAAAACAATTCTTGCTGTTCGCTCATCATATTTCCTTTCTATTTTGACGGTTTCAACACGGCTTCTGCCAAGGCTTTCTGAATGGCAATAAAGTGCAGGCAATTTTGAGATATTTTAAAACTCTTTGATAATTGGCCATCTTTCCAATCTAGAACTCTAAGTGCTGTATTAAGCCTTCTTCAGGTTCTTGGCTTCGGAAAATCAGCCATAACCTTAACACATCAACCATAACTCCACGAGGCAAAGTGAGATAAAGTGATTCCTCTTCTTGAGCAAAGAGAAAATAAAAATTCACTTGATCGTTCATCACCTCAACACCCCAAGAATTGGAAGAAATATCCGCTTCTTGAATCGTCTCATCTGTTAAGATTGACAATGAATGATCCAAAAAAGAGAAATAATTTGGACCACCCATTGGATCATTCAAATAGCCGGTTAATGGATTTAATTGGTGATTTTCTTCCAAATAGCAAGCTGGAATAATTTGCCCTTTATGTTGAATATACGTAAAAATAAGTTTCATCTTTACTCCTGCCCAGCACTTGGGAAAGCCGTGACGACAGGATAGGTATAACCTTCTACACGTACGCCTGAATTTGAAATGCCAACCCACATACCTTCAGCTTTACGAATAGAATCTAAATCATCTACTTGATTCATATAAGCAGAATTAATTTCCACTTTGATACGATCTGCCGTCCACGTTTGAGGAAACATCAAGGTCTCCCCATTATTGTTAGTTTTAGTCATATATTGATTAGCTTCACTATCAAAAGCGGAAATTTGTGCAAGATATACGCCATTTGGATAAGTATATAATATCCGATCAACACGTATATTGCCTAAGGCGGAATGGCCACCGATCATGACTGTCATAAAATACCTCTAATCTACACTGAAAAATAAACTTCATTACTTATATTGGGTTCAGATATTAAGAAATTATACCAATTAGTTAAAATGGTTTTAAATTGCTCAAACTCAAGATAATCATCAGGGTACTCTTCATCACCCCAATAAATAGTTACTTTATCTAACAAAATTAGTGCGCCTAAAGTTTGCCCCCACATATCATATTCAAGAATTTCTTTTTTAGATATTTTATCAATCTCTTCAAGACCATTTTTTATCCACTTTTGCAAATGGCTTATACCTAATCCTTCATCATCAATCAAAAAATTAACTATATTTAAAGCCTCATCTACATTCAACATTGAGCAACGAGGTCTCAAAACCTCATCCTTCCATGTAGACGATATATACCAATAAAACTTAAAATCCATAATTAGCTCATATTTCATTAGCGGGTAAACTGTTACTTTAGGTTCCTTATAATCTATCACTAGATGTAGTTAATTCCCACATAACCTTTCCATTTTTCAAATTCGTATTTATTTTCTTGCTCGTTGATGTAATGATCTTTTTGGCGATTAGAAATCCTTTCATTCAATCCTTTATTTCGATTTCCTCCTATATTTAGCTATATCTTCTGATTAATTAACCGCATTTTTAGTCTTGGATTTCAACATCCCTCTAGCCTTAACCAACGCCAATCCAGCACAACTTAACGAGTGATAAAGTACAGGTTATTTTACACGCGCAAACCGTATTTGCCGATATTTCAGACGGCCTTATGTTATGATACCGCCTTATTCGACAAAGACATGCCCATGGATAAACCCGTTTACCTCTACACAGACGGCGCATGCAAAGGCAATCCCGGCGCAGGCGGCTGGGGAGTGTTTATGCGCTACGGCACGCACGAAAAAGAACTGTTCGGCGGCGAAGCCGAAACCACCAACAACCGCATGGAGCTGACCGCCGTCATCGAAGGCCTGAAATCCTTAAAACGCCGCTGCCAAGTCGTCATCTGCACCGACTCGCAATACGTCAAAAACGGCATGGAAAGCTGGATACACGGTTGGAAAAAAAACGGCTGGAAAACCGCCGCCAAAAAACCGGTCAAAAACGACGATTTATGGAAAGAGCTGGATAGTTTGGTTCAACAGCACGATGTCCGCTGGACGTGGGTAAAAGGCCATGCCGGACACCAAGAAAACGAAAAAGCCGACGAGCTTGCCAACCGAGGCGCAGCAAAATTTTTATAACATTTCATCCATGACTGCACTCAAACATCTCAAACCATTCTTTTGGATTGCCATCATTGCATTGATTTGTGTGATGCCCATAGCGCTTATGTTCGCCTATTCGCCCTTTCATGATGTCAATGATTTTTTTCGCTTTGGCTTGTGCGATCACGTTAAGAGTGCCGAAGAATGTGCCGACTTAATCACGCCCTCCTATTTATTTTGGTGGTTTATACCTGAACCGTGGCTTTTCGCATTCATATCTCTGACTGCCATTTACCTCGTTCTAAAAATCCTGATTGAAATCATCCGATTCCTATTCAGACTGAGAAAGAAAAACCCATGACCTGCCCCATCTGCACTGCCGACAACGAAGATATTTTGCTGCAAACGCCAAACCTGCGCGTCATCGCCGTCCACAACGAAGCCGGCGCACCGGCATTCTGCCGCGTTATTTGGAATAACCATGTTTCCGAGATGACCAACCTTTCCCCTGCCGAACGCAACGAAATCATGGAAATGGTGTATCAGGTTGAAGCCGCAATGCGCCAAGTCTTCCACCCGGCCAAAATCAATTTGGCCAGCCTCGGCAATGTTGTGCCCCACTTGCATTGGCACGTCATCGCCCGCTTTGAAAACGACGCCAACTTCCCCGCGCCGATTTGGGCCGCGCCCGTACGCGAACACGGCATGACCCTGCCCGAAAATTGGCCGGAACAAATCAAAAACTTAATCGCTTAAACTTTCAGACGGCCTGCAAGGTCCGACACGCCCAGTTCAGGCCGTCTGAACATATAACGAAAGGAAAACCTCAATGACTTCCACCACGCGCCGCCATTTCCTGCGCACCTGCTCTGCCGCGGCAGGCGCAGGGTTGTTGCAAGCCTGCGGTACAGGCACGACCACCACGCCGCAAACCAAAACCACTTCCACCACCGCGAAAGCCCAAACCGTGCAACCTAAGCAACCCCATCCGCCACGTTCCGGCGACAACCTCCTGCGCGTTGTTGCGCCGTCAGGCTTCGCCGAAGACCCCAACCGCGTAACCACCGGCCTGACCCGCCTCTACAACGCAGGCTTTACCGTGACCAACCAACAGGCAGGCAGCCGCCGTTACCAACGCTTTGCCGGCAGCGACGCCCAACGCGCCGCCGACTTCCAAGACGTTGCCGGCGGCCGCGTCGAAACGCCTAAAGTCTTGATGGGCCTGCGCGGCGGTTACGGCGCGGCACGCATCCTGCCGCAAATCGAATTTGCCTCACTCGGTGCCAGAATGCGCGAACGCGGCACATTGTTCTTCGGCTTCAGCGACGTGTGCGCCGTCCAACTCGCCCTGTTGGCCAAAGGCAATATGATGAGCTTTGCCGGCCCGATGGTGTACAGCGAATTCGGCAAAGCAGACCCCAGCATCTTTACCATGGATTCGTTCATCCGCGGCACGACCAACAACGTCAACATCGTTGATGTCCCAACCATCCAACGCGCCGATGTCAACGTTGAAGGCACATTGTGGGGCGGCAACCTCAGCGTTCTCGCCTCCCTCGCCGGTACGCCTTACATGCCCGATATTCAAGGCGGCATCCTCTTTATCGAAGACGTCAGCGAGCAACCCTACCGCATCGAGCGCATGCTCAACACGCTTTATCTGTCAGGTGTTTTACAAAAACAACGCGCCATCATCTTCGGCGATTTCCGCATGGGCACCATCCGCGACGTGTACGACTCCAGCTACGATTTCTCCGCCGTCGTCAACCACATTTCGCGCACCGCCAAGATTCCTGTGTTGACCGGCTTCCCATTCGGCCACATCACCAACAAAACCACTTTCCCGTTGGGCGCGCATGCCAAAGTCCGCAGTACCGGTAACGGCGGTTATTCCGTAACCTTCAGCAGCTATCCTACGCTGAACCCGTCCGCACTGACACTCGACAACCTGCTGCCGCCTCCTGTTCCAACTTACGACAGCACCATCTACCGCGACAGCATTACTGAAGAAGTCACCGAATAAGGCTTGTTCAAATCAAAAGGCCGTCTGAAACCCAGTTTCAGACGGCCTTTTTATATCTTCATCTTAACCGTAACGTCGTTGGAAATCTTTCATAAAGTCAGCCAACGCGTTCACGCCTTCAAGCGGCATCGCATTGTAAATGCTGGCACGCATACCGCCGACGGTTTTATAACCCTTAAGCAGGCACAAGCCCTGCAACTCGGCTTCCAACACAAAACGGCGGTCCAAGTCTTCGCTTGCGGTTTTAAAGACCACGTTCATTTTGGAGCGCGCATCAGGATGAATATCGTTGATGTAAAAACCGCCGCTGCCGTCTATCGTCTCATACAAGGTTTGTGCCTTTATTCGATTGACTGCTTCAATTTTTTTCACACCGCCCTGCGTTTGCAGCCAGCGGAACACCAAACCCGACATATAAATCGCATAAGTGGAAGGCGTGTTGTACATACCGTCGCGGTTGATGTGAGAGCGGTAGTTGAACACATCGGGAATATCGTTTGGACAACGCTCCAGCAAATCCTCGCGGATAATGACCACAGTTGCACCGGCAGGGCCGATATTTTTTTGCGCGCCGGCATAAATCAAGCCGTAATCGGATACATCAAACTCACGCGACAAAATCTCGCTCGACATATCGCACACCAGCGGCGGCAGGCCGTCTGAAAGTTTGGGGACATTTTGATACTGCAAGCCGTTTACGGTTTCATTAATCGCAAAATGAACAAACGCGGAATTCGAGTTGACATCCCAATCCTCAACCGCAGGAAGGTTTTTATAGGAATATTGCTCGCCGCCATGCGCGGCCAAACGGATTTCGGCATTGCTCAAACGGCTCATCTGCTCATAGGCAATACGGCTCCAGTTGCCCGTTACCACCGCGTCGGCAGTCGCAAAACCGTGCGCCAGATTCATGGCCGCCATATTGAATTGCGTGGTCGCACCGCCCTGTAAAAACAGGATTTTATAGTTGGACGGAATATTCAAAAGCTGGCGCAAGTCTTGTTCGGCATGATGCAGAATACTCAAAAACATATCCGAACGGTGGCTCATCGCCATCACGGGAAAGCCCGTACCGTTGTAGTCGAGCATTTCCTGTTGCGCGGTACGCAATACCGCTTCCGGCAATACGGCAGGACCTGCGGAAAAATTGTAAATCGGGTGTGCGGACATGGCGGCCTTCTTTCTTATTCGGTGGGTATGAAGAAATTGTAGAACCGCCTTGCACATTGTGCAAGCACGAAAAATCAGAAAATCCAAGGCCGTCTGAAAACAAAGCAATACCAATTATTTGTTTTCCAAACTAATTTAAGAAACACCACACCAAAACTTGTCAACAATTTCCTTTTCAGACGGCCTCAACCCTCCCCTTTACATTTAAGCAATCACTTCAAAAAATCCACGCCAAATCAACACTTTTCTTTTATCTTGAAAACAGTTATAATAGGCCAATTTTTCAAATCACACGAAAAATGGCCGCGCGGCCATTTTTTTGTTTATGCACTTCTGGAGAAGCATGGATATTCAAAGCATTCTTGATAAAACCCTGCCCGGCTTGGGCTACGAGCTGGTCGATTTCGAACTGACCGCACAAGGCGATTTACGCGTTTTCATCGATAAAGAAGGCGGCATCACCGTCGAAGACTGCGCCACTGTCAGCAACCATCTGAGCCGCGTGTTTATGGTTGAAGACATCGACTACAAACGTTTGGAAATCTCCAGCCCGGGCCTTGACCGTCCGTTGAAAAAAGCCGCCGACTTCGTGCGCTTTGCCGGCCAGAACGCCAAAATCAAAACACGCCTGCCGATTGATGGTCAGAAAAACTTCATCGGCCGCATCGAATCTTGCGAAAACGACATCGTTACCGTCTCTTTCGACGGCAAAACTGCCCAAATCGAATTGAGCAACATCGACAAAGCCCGTTTGCGCCCCGAATTTAAATTTTAAAAACCGATTACTTGGAGATTCTAGAAAATGAGTCGCGAAATGTTACAGCTAGCCGAAGCGCTGGCAAGTGAAAAAAACGTTGAAACGGAAGTCGTATTCAAAGCCCTTGAATTCGCCCTCTCTACTGCCGCCAAGAAAAAAGCCGACCGCGAGCACATGGACGTGCGCGTCGAAATCGACCGCGATACCGGCGAATACCAAACCTTCCGCCGCTGGCTGATTGTTGCCGATGAAGACTATACCTACCCCGATGTAGAAAAAACCATCGAGGAAATCCAAGAAGAAATTCCCGGCACCACCATCCAAATCGGCGAATACTACGAAGAGCAGCTGCCAAACGAAGGCTTCGGCCGCCAAGCCGCGCAAACTGCCAAACAAATCATCCTGCAACGCATCCGTGATGCGGAGCGCGAGCAAAACCTGAACGAGTTCCTCGCTTCTAAAGAAGACATCGTTTCCGGTACGGTAAAACGCGTCGAGCGCCACGGCATCATCGTTGAAGTCGTCGCGGGCAAACTTGACGCACTGATTCCGCGCGAAGAAATGATTCCGCGCGAAAACTTCCGCAGCGGCGACCGCATCCGCGCCCTCTTCCTGCGTGTGGACGAAATCGGCAATACCGGCCGCAAACAAGTTATTTTGAGCCGTACCAGCGGCGACTTCTTGGCCAAACTCTACGCCAACGAAGTACCTGAAATTGCAGACGGCCTGTTGGAAATCCGCGAAGTAGCACGCGACCCAGGCCAACGCGCCAAAGTTGCCGTTAAAGCCAACGACCAACGCATCGACCCGCAAGGTACTTGTATCGGCGTGCGCGGTTCCCGTGTTAACGCCGTGAGCAACGAATTGTCCGGCGAACGCATTGACATCGTATTGTGGTCTCCTGAGCCAGCCCAATTCGTGATGAACGCGCTGTCTCCTGCCGAAGTGAGCCGCATCGTGATTGACGAAGACAAACACGCCGTTGACGTGATTGTTGATGAAAACCAACTGGCGCTGGCCATCGGCCGCGGCGGTCAAAACGTCCGCCTGGCTTCCATCCTGACCGGCTGGCAGCTGAACATCATGACCGTTGAAGAAGCCGACGAGCGCAATGCCGCCGAAGACGCCGTTATCCGCAACCTCTTCACCACCCACTTGAACATCGACGACGAAACCGCCGATATCTTGGTGGAAGAAGGCTTTGCCACTTTGGAAGAAGTTGCTTACGTTCCAGCGGCAGAATTGCTCGCCATTGACGGCTTTGACGAAGAAATCGTTGAAACCCTGCGCAATCGCGCACGCGACGCGATCCTGACCATTACCATCGCCGCAGAAGAAAAACTGGGTGAGGTGTCTGAAGACATGCGCAATTTAGACGGCGTAGATTCCGACATGTTGCGCAAACTGGCCGAAGCCGGCGTTACCCAACGCGATGATCTGGCCGAATTGTCTGTTGACGAATTGGTCGAAATTACCGGTGTTGACGAAGAAGAAGCCAAAAAAGTGATTTTGGCTGCACGCGAACACTGGTTTATTGAAGAAAACAACTAAGGGGGTACTGAATGAGTAATACAACCGTAGCGCAATTTGCCGCCGAACTAAACCGCCCCGTCGATGATTTGCTTAAACAATTGAAAGAAGCCGGGGTCAATAAAAACAGCGGTAATGACAGCATAACCACTGACGACAAACAATTGCTGACCGCTTACCTGCAAAAGAAAAACGGCAGCAACAGCGGCACCATCAGCATCCGCCGCAAAAAAACCGAAGTCAGCACCGTTGACGGCGTAAAAGTGGAAACGCGCCGCCGCAGCCGTGCCGTTACCATTCCTTCTTCCGAAGAATTGGCAGCGGAAGCTAAAGCCAAAGTAGCAGCGGAAAACCAAAAAGCCGAAGCAGAAAAAGCAGCTGCTCAAGCTGCCGAAGAAAAAGCCAAAGCTGAAGCAGAAGCTGCCGCAAAAGCCGAAGCCCGTGCCAAAGCAGAGGCCGAAGCAGCCAGACTGAAAGCAGCCAAAGCCGCACCAAAAGCAGAAGGCAAACCTGCCGAAGCCAAAAAAGAAGAAGCCAAACCGGTTGAAGCCGTAGAAGCCAAGGCCGAAGCAAAAGTTGAGGCTAAAGCAGACAACAAGCCGTCTGAAAAATCCGTTGAAGCCAAAAAACCTGCCAAAGCCAAACAAGACAAAGGCAGCAAAGGCAAAGAAGCGAAAAAGGCAGCCAAACCTGCCGCTCCTGCCGTACCGCAACCTGTCGTCAGCGTGGAAGAACAGGCTCAACGCGATGAAGAGGCCCGTCGTGCCGCCGCCCTGCGTGCGCATCAAGAAGCTTTGTTGAAAGAAAAACAAGAGCGTCAAGCACGCCGTGAAGCCATGAAACAACAGGCCGATCAAGACTCAAAACCTACTAAAGAAGCCAAATCAGGCGAACGCAACAAACCTGCTGAGAAAGCCAAAGCAGCATCCGGCGAAGGCAAATCCGAACACAACGCGCGCGGTAAAAAAGAAGACCGCCGTGACCGTGACGAAGAAAACCAAGGCCGTAACGCCAAAGGCAAAGGCGGCAAAGGTGGTCGCGACCGCAACAATGCGCGCAATGGCGACGACGAGCGCGTACGCGGCGGCAAAAAAGGCAAAAAACTCAAACTTGAACCAAACCAACACGCCTTCCAAGCGCCGACCGAACCTGTCGTACACGAAGTTTTGGTACCTGAAACCATTACCGTTGCCGACTTGGCACACAAAATGGCCGTTAAAGGCGTGGAAGTGGTTAAAGCCCTGATGAAAATGGGCATGATGGTAACCATCAACCAATCCATCGACCAAGACACTGCCCTGATTGTGGTGGAAGAACTCGGCCACATCGGCAAACCTGCCGCAGCCGACGACCCTGAAGCATTCTTGGATGAAGGCGTTGAAGCAGTAGAAGCCGAAGCATTGCCGCGTCCTCCGGTTGTTACCGTGATGGGTCACGTTGACCACGGTAAAACTTCCCTGCTGGACTACATCCGCCGCGCCAAAGTGGTACAAGGCGAAGCGGGCGGCATTACCCAACACATCGGTGCATACCACGTTGAAACCCCTCGCGGCGTAATTACCTTCTTGGATACTCCGGGTCACGAAGCGTTTACCGCCATGCGTGCGCGCGGTGCAAAAGCAACCGATATCGTGATTCTTGTGGTTGCAGCCGACGACGGCGTGATGCCGCAAACCATCGAGGCAATTGCCCACGCTAAAGCCGCCGGCGTACCAATTGTGGTTGCCGTCAACAAAATCGATAAAGAAGCCGCCAACCCTGAGCGTATCCGCCAAGAGCTGACCGCGCACGAAGTCGTGCCTGACGAATGGGGCGGCGATGTACAGTTTATCGACGTTTCCGCTAAAAAAGGCCTGAACATCGATGCATTGCTCGAAGCCGTCTTGCTCGAAGCCGAAGTTTTGGAACTGACTGCCCCAGTCGATGCACCTGCAAAAGGTATCATCGTTGAGGCACGTTTGGACAAAGGCCGCGGCGCGGTTGCCACATTACTGGTTCAAAGCGGTACACTGAAAAAAGGCGATATGCTGCTGGCCGGTACTGCATTCGGTAAAATCCGTGCCATGGTTGACGAAAACGGCAAAGCCATCAATGAAGCCGGTCCGTCTATCCCTGTCGAAATCCTCGGCTTGTCCGACGTACCGAACGCAGGCGAAGATGCAATGGTATTGGCCGACGAGAAAAAAGCGCGCGAAATCGCCCTCTTCCGTCAAGGAAAATACCGCGACGTGCGCTTGGCCAAACAACAGGCCGCGAAACTGGAAAACATGTTCAACAACATGGGCGAAAACCAAGCCCAATCCTTGTCTGTCATCATCAAAGCAGACGTACAAGGTTCTTACGAAGCTTTGGCGGGCAGCCTGAAAAAACTGTCCACTGACGAAGTGAAAGTGAACGTGTTGCACAGCGGCGTTGGCGGCATTACCGAATCTGATGTTAACTTGGCCATCGCTTCCGGCGCATTCATCATCGGCTTTAACGTCCGTGCAGATGCTTCCGCACGCAAACTGGCTGAGAATGAAAACGTGGAAATCCGTTACTACAACATCATTTACGATGCCATCGACGACGTGAAAGCCGCCATGAGCGGTATGCTCTCTCCGGAAGAGAAAGAGCAAGTCACCGGTACGGTCGAAATCCGTCAGGTCATCAGCGTATCCAAAGTCGGCAATATTGCAGGCTGTATGGTTACCGACGGTGTGGTCAAACGCGATTCCCATGTCCGCCTCATCCGCAACAACGTGGTTATCCATACCGGCGAGCTGTCTTCTTTGAAACGCTACAAAGACGACGTCAAAGAAGTCCGCATGGGCTTCGAGTGTGGTCTGATGCTCAAAGGCTACAACGAGATTATGGAAGGCGACCAACTCGAATGTTTCGACATCGTCGAAGTTGCCCGTACTCTGTAATCAGACAGGCCGTCTGAAAAATCAGAAGCAGGTTTTACAATGCGAAACCTGCTTCTTTTTTTCAGACGGCCTTTTTACAACCATTCATAGTTTGAAACTATTAAAATTAATGTGTGGTATATAAGAAACAAAACAGCCGCATAAGGCAAAGCCATTTGGCAAAAGAATAGACGGCAAACTAAGCCTGATAAGGCTCTCTATATATTGTCATATCTTAACGTTTCTGTTGTTTTTATCAAATTTCGGCACTAGTATATACAGCCTAAACACAATACAAATTAAGCAATACCGGCCATATGCCGGATACGTTTACTTCCTTGTTACTCTCATCAATATCTAAAGAAAATATCATGACAATCGAAAAAGCAATGCGCACCTCCAATGCGCAATTTGAATTACGACATTTAGAGCAATTACAACCTTCCTTCCTTGAACAAGTAACGATAGGCACGTCGGAAGATGACGTTTATTATGTAACCCTCAGTGACGATATAATCATTGAAAACCCAAATGGCGGCGATGATACGGTTTGCAGCAACGTCAGCTATACCCTTCCAAACCACGTTAAAAACCTTGTTTTGACCGGTACAGCCAACATTTTCGGTGCAGGCAACAACAGCAACAACATCCTCATCGGCAATGAAGGCCGCAACCGCCTCAACAGCGGCCGCGGCGACGACATCGTTTACGGCGGTGGTGGCAACGATTTCATCAACGGCGGCGAAGGCAACGACCGTCTTTTCGGCGAAACAGGCAATGACATCCTCAACGGCGAAGCAGGCAACGATGTGCTTGAAGGTGGCGAAGGCGACGATACCTACCTTTTCTCTGCAAAAAGCGAGCAAGACACCATCATCGACAATCAAGGCCACAACAGCATCCGCTTTCATCCTGACCTGAGCCTTAACGATTTAACCGTTGAAGTCCAAAACAACGAAACCGGCAGCCATGACTGGCTGATTGCCGTGAAAAACAGCAACGCCGTTTTAACCATCAAAAACCAATACACTCAAAACGGTACAATACCGGCAGTCTCCCAATTCATCATCGGCACACAAAAACTGGATGTAAACAACTTTGCCAAATATTTCGATATTTCCCTGACTGAACATACCGAAAGCGGTCAGACCATCGATGGCAGCGACGGCAATGACCACCTGATCGGCACATCCGGCGATGATATTATCGATGGCAAGGCCGGTGCCGACATTATGGAAGGCGGAGACGGCAATGACACTTACTACGTTGATGATGTAAAAGACGTGGTGATTGAACAAGCTGGCGGCGGCGAAGACACCGTATTCAGCAGCATTTCCCATACTGCCGCTACCCACGTCGAAAATGTCACCTTAACCGGCTCTGCCAATATTTTTGCCGCCGGCAACAACAGCAATAATATCCTGACCGGTAACGAAGGCCGCAACCGCCTCAATAGCGGACGCGGTGATGATACCGTTTACGGCATGGGTGGCAATGACAACCTCAACGGCGGCGACGGCAACGATTATCTGGATGGCGGCGACGGCAACGATGTCATCAATGGTGATGCAGGCGACGACATTTTGGTGGGCGGCAAAGGTAAAGACATTCTGAAAGGCGGCGCCGGAAACGATACCTATATCTACGGCGACAACGATACCATTATCGATAACCAAGGCATCAATACCCTCAAGTTTTCAGACGGCCTGAACAATGCCAAGCTCCACCTGAAGACCATTCAGAACGATGATGGCAGCCAAAGTTGGGAAATCACTTCGGAACAAGGTTCAGCCCTGATTCAAAACCAAATCGGCGCTGATGGCAGTATTTCCATCGACCGTTTCCAGTTCAACGACCAAACCTATATTGCCGCGCAGTTCCAACAAGCCTTCCAAGCGCTGAAAGACGAAACCATTAAATTTGTCGGCACAAACGGCGACGATACCTTGCATGGCAATGCAGACAACAATGAAATCAACGGCGGCAATGACGGCCAAGACACCCTCTATGGCCACGACGGCGATGACATCTTGCGCGAACACAGCGAAACCTATTACGGCAACGAACCTGCTTCCGACGATAAATTCTATGGTGGCAACGGTAACGACAAACTCTATGCCCATGTAGGCGCCGACCTGCTTGACGGCGGCGCAGGCAATGATTATCTGGAAGGCGGCGAACACAACGATACTTATGTTTTCGGAAAAGGTTACGGACACGACACCATTTTCGACTACAACTTCGGTTTCGACAACGAGGCCGGCCTGCATACGCTCAACGCCAACGTCGTGAAATTTAGCGGCGGCATTACCCTTGACGACCTTGAAATTACCGTTGAAAAAGGTTACGACAAAACCGGGATTGCCGACCTGCCCGACAGCAACCAATTTGTATCTCCACCCCTGCTGGATGGTGACACTTGGCATATCCGCATCAAAGGTACAGACGATGTTTTGACCATCAAAAACCAAAGCGGTATTTATGGTGCAATTTCTGAATTTCAGTTTGACGGCAATGCCTCATACAGCACGGGTGAGCTGATCAACCACTTCAAACTGTCTATCCCGCACATGATCGGCAACAAAAACATCGTCCAATACACCGGCCAACCCGTTGAAGAACTCAACCGGGATGCGTACAACAACTTCAACCACACCATCCATGCCGATAGCGACAACAGCGATTTAGATTTGTCGCGTTATACTTCTGTTGTCGAATACAGGGGCAACCGCAGCGATGAAACCATTACTTTGGGCCGAGGCATCAACATCGTTGATACGGCCGGGGGCAACGATACCATTACCGACCCGGGTGCCGATAACACCGTTATCATGTTTGGCAGAAACAGCGGCAACGACACCTTTAATCCGTATGGTGGCAGCGATACCCAAGTCCGTTTCAAAGAAGGGCTCACGCTGAAAGATTTACAGTTGAAAACCGGTGATGATTGGGTCTTAACCATCAAAGATACAGGCGAAACCCTGACCATCCATGACATTGCCAACAATAATGTCGACAGCTTTGTATTCGGAAACGGTAAGAGCTACACCGCCGACGAAATCAGCAAAGCACTGATGACTGAAAATACACAAAACAACGGTATCCTGTAAAACTCAAAGGCCGTCTGAAACCTTAATTCAGACGGCCTTAGTCCTTTGCTGATTTATTTATCGTTCTGCTATATAATTATTCTCATTCGAATTCACAAGAAAGAATAAAAATGAATGCCTTAAATCTCCTGACCACGCGTCGTTCTTCCAAAAAACTGACTGCTCCGGCACCCAATGCCGAGCAACTGGAACAAATGCTGCAAGCGGCAACACAAGTACCCGATCACGGCAATATGCGCCCTTTCCGCTTTACTGTGATTCAAAGCGAGGCCGGCTTACAACGTTTCCGCGAGCTTTTGAGCAAGACCGTTACCGAACTCAACTTCGGCGACGATGCCATGAAAAAGGCCGAACGCGTCGGCAACATGGCGCCTATGATTATCGCCGTTACATTCGTACCAAACCGTGAAGTAGCAAAACCCAAACCTGAATGGGAACAAATGTTGACTGCCGGCTGCGCCGCCTATGCTTTACAACTGGCTGCTTCTGCTCAAGGCTTCGACAATGTTTGGATTACGGGCATGTGGGTCAACAGCCCATTATTGCGCGAAGCATTTGAGTGTGCCGACAAAGACAAAATCATTGGCCTGATGATGATTGGTTCGCCGACCGAAGAAGGAAGCGGCCCGAAAAATACCAACTTAGAATGTTTTACAACTTATTGGTAAAGCCTGAAAATACTAAGGCCGTCTGAAAAACCTGATTTAATGGTTTTCAGACGGTCTTTTTATGTCTCTTGTCAAAATATCAAGCAGGATTCATAAACGCTTCAACTTCTTCCAAAGAAATATCCGCCGTCGCGCCATGACGTGAAGCCACCAATGCACCCAGCGCACAAGCAAAAGCAATGGCTTCTTGAGGAGGCGCATTATTCAGCAGTTTGTAAGTCAAACCGCCAAGGAAGCTGTCGCCGGAGCCGACAGTATCCACCACTTTGACGCGGAAACCGCAATGGCGGTATAACTCGCCGTCCTTATACAAAACTGCGCCATGGCTACCCAAAGTCACACAAAGAATTTTGACGCCGGTCAGCTCAACGAGGTAGCTGATATTTTGCTCGATACTGTGATAAGGAGAGCCGTAAGCCGCAGCCAATTCATACAACTCATCATCGTTGAGTTTGACCATATCGGACTGTTTCATAGTCTCCAACAAGCGGTCAATATCGTAATGAGGCTTACGCAGATTAACGTCAAAAATTTTGAATTTGGCTTCTTTCAGCAAAACAGCCAAACTTTTACGCGAAACTTCATCGCGGGTTGCCAAGCTGCCAAAAACGAAAGCATCGGATTCTGCCACACGTTTAATTGCCGCATCATCAACCGCAATCCTGTCCCACGCGCAAGGGTAAACAATCTCATAAGACGCGCTGCCAGACTTGTCCAAGTGTACTTTCACCAAACTGGTCGCACATTCGTGACAAACCTGCAAATAATCAGTATTGACGTTTTTACTTTGAATTTGACGTAGTAATTCCTCACCATCGGCATCATCGCCGCGACGGCTGATGATGACAGCATCGATACCCAAAGACTGCAAACGGACAGCAACATTCAAGGGTGCACCACCCAATACCTTCCCGTTTGGAAAATCGTCCCACAGCACTTCGCCGAAACTGGTTACTTTCATTCTTGGCCTTCCTTTTTTGAGGTTGATTGGCAGGGTCTGCACACCCGACAGATTTTTTGCAAATCATGTACTTGTAGTAAAACTCCAGCATCGGGGGCAAAAGTATTATGTTTTAAAATGTTGGGACTGACAAGCAATTAAGGGAATATCAGACAATAAACTTGATTCATCACAAAATTATATTGTTCCTATTTTTTCTTTTTCTTTCATATTTATCCCCTCCTGTTTCATTAAAACAAAATATTCTGAAATTTAAATACAAAAGGCCGTCTGAAAACTGATTCAATCAATTTTCAGACGGCCTTTATCGAATTATTGCAGCGATTAAACTACAACTTCTTCTTTTTTCTTCACTTCTTTGGCAATGTTCTCACGACTCAAGCCAAACATCAGCAAGAGCGGGCTGGCAACCAATACGGAAGAGTAAATACCGAACACGATACCGATGGTCAGCGCCATAGAGAAACCGTGCAAGGCTGCACCGCCGAACACCAGCATAGAAACAACCATTGCCTCGGTCGAACCGTGGGTAATGATGGTACGGCTCATGGTTGCGGTAATCGCATTGTCGATGACCTCCGGAACAGTATGGCCGCGCATATGCGGTTTGCGGAAGTTTTCACGAATACGGTCAAACACAACCACTGATTCGTTCACGGAATAACCCAAAACAGCCAAGATACCTGCCAAGACAGTCAGAGAGAATTCCCATTGGAAGAAGGCGAAACAGCCGAGAATAATCACGATATCGTGCATATTCGCAATAATCGCGGACACTGCAAAACGCCACTCAAAACGCATAGACAGATAAACAATGATACCTGCCACCACGAAGCCCAATGCCATCAAACCATTGGTAACCAATTCTTCACCAACCTGAGGGCCGATGAATTCAACTTGGCGCAAAGTAACGTCAGGATTGTCTTTTTTCAGCAAATCCATCACTTGGTTGGACAGCTGGGCTGACGTTACGCCTTCTTTGTTCGGCAGGCGAATCATGATGTGCTTGTTCGTACCCAATGCCTGAACCTGTACATCACCCATTTTCAGCGTATCGAGGCGTTCGCGCGTTTTATTCACATCCACGCCCTGCTGATATTGGACTTCCATCACCGTACCGCCGGTAAATTCAACGGAGAAATTGAGGCCTTTGGTTACCAAAAAGAACACGGCGGCGATAAACGTAACCAACGAAATAAAAGTCGTCAGTTTGCCGTAGCTCATAAACGGAATATCGCGTTTGATTTTAAATAATTCCATGTTTTACTCCTTGCCTTCTGCCATTTCAGCTTTCGGCTTCCATACCGCACCAATGGAAATATTCCGCAATTTGCGACGGCGGCCGTACCACAGGTTGACCAAAGCACGGAACACGACTACAGACGAATACATCGAAGTCAGAATACCGATACAGTGTACAACGGCAAAACCGCGTACAGGGCCGGAACCGAATACCAACAAAGCAATACCGGCAATCAGAGAGGTCAAGTTAGAGTCGACAATGGTTGCCCAAGCATGTTGGAAACCGAGGTTGATGGCCTGTTGAGGTGGTATGCCTCCGCGTAATTCTTCACGGATACGTTCGTTAATCAATACGTTGGAGTCAATCGCCATACCCAATGTCAATGCCAACGCGGCAATACCCGGCAAGGTCAGCGTTGCCTGCATGGCAGACAAAATACCTACCAAAAATAAGATATTGGTACTCAAAGCGATAGTAGAGAAGAAACCCATCAGACGGTAGTAAACCACCATAAACGCTGCAACGGCGGCAAAGCCCCACAAGGTAGAGTGGAAACCTTTTTCAATGTTTTCTTTACCCAAAGACGGGCCGATGGTACGTTCTTCGACAATCTGCATCGGCGCGGCCAGCGAACCGGCACGCAGCAACAATGAAGTATCTTCAGCTTCTGCTTTTGTCATACTGCCAGTAATTTCTACACGACCACCGGTAATTGCACCGAGGATTTTAGGTGCAGTGACGACTTCAGATTTACCTTGGTCGATCAACACCATAGCCATACGTTTACCCACATTGGCCGAAGTCAATTCGCCAAAAATACTACCGCCTGCACTATCCAATCTCAGGCTCACAGAAGGTGCGCCCATTTGGTCAGTGCTAGGTTGCGCGTCATTAATATTGTCGCCGGTCAGTTCAACTTGTTTACTAACCAAAATAGTTTCAAAACGATCACCACCGCTTGACAACAACTCGTAACCATTCGGTACATTACCGTTTAAGGCTTCCTGCAATTTAATCGGATCATCTTCCACCATACGCACTTCCAAAGTCGCGGTACGACCGATAATATCTTTTGCTTTGGCAGTATCTTGCACACCCGGCAGCTGTACGACAATGCGGTCAATACCAGATTGTTGGATAACCGGCTCTGCCACACCCAATTCGTTCACACGATTGTGCAAAGTGTTGATGTTTTGTTTCACTGCATCAGAGCGTACTTTATTGATTACCTCTTCAGACAGGGTCAGCAGGATATTGTTGCCGTCTGCAACTAAAGTGGCTTCAGGGAACAATTTTTGCAACTGAGGCAAGGCTTTTTGTACATCGGCAGCATCTTGTAAAGGCACGGTCAGACCATTCTCAGCCTGATGCACCGTGCCGGTACGAATTTTTTCGCGGCGCAATTCGCGGCGGATGTCGCCGGAATAACGTTCAAACGTTTTCTGCATCGCGGCTTTCATGTCCACCTGCATGGTGAAATGCACGCCGCCACGCAAGTCCAGACCCAGGAACATCGGATTGGCTTTGATTTTTGCCATCCACTCAGGGCTGTCTGCCAACAGGTTTAGCGCGGTAATATAGCCCTCGCCCAAAGTATTTTCGATGACGTCGCGCGCTTTCAGTTGCGTTTCGGTATCTTTGAAACGCACTTTCAGCGAGTTGTCGACGATGAACATACCATCAGTCTGAATACCTGCCTGTTTCAGCGCGGCATCCACTTTAGACTGGGTTTGATCGTTGATCACGATGGCTTGTCGGTTGGTCGATACCTGTACGGCAGGCGTTTCACCGAAAAGGTTGGGCAGCGAGTAAACAGCCGCAACCACAATCGTGAACGCAATCAGCAGGTATTTCCATAAAGGATAACGGTTCATGGTAAACCTTTGCTTTATTTATAAAGGCAAACAGCCGCGCTCGGAAAATGAGGCGGCTTTTTGCAAAAAAACGGATTATTCGGCTTTCGCGGCAATCGCGTTGCGCTCAACTTCCACTTCGATTTTCGCACCTTGACCGATGTCGACAGTGTAGAATTGCTCGCCGACTTTGGTCACACGGCCTTTGAAACCTGCCGCCAAAACGACTTTATCGCCGACTTTCAAAGCGGCCAACATCGCTTGGTGCGCTTTGAATTTCTTTTGTTGAGGACGCATAATCAGGAAGTAGAACACCACCATGATCAGCACTAAAGGGGCAAATTGAGCCACTGCTTGATTCATAATATATCCGTTCTTTCAAGTTTTAGATTAAGTAAAAAACTGCACACTGCAATCAAACACATTGGTTGGACTGCAAAATTGAGCTATTCTAAAGGCCGTCTGAAAAATTTCCAAGTATTTCCGTATTTATTAACCATATTTAGCAGTCTTTACGACTTGTCCGACACATACTGTTCCATGTTCAAAAAAATCCTTTGGCGCATCAGCACCCGCCTACGCCGTTTGTTTGGCAAAAACGCCCGCACCGTATGGATTTCGCATCCGATATTCCTACAGCACCAGCCGGGGTCCAACCATCCCGACAGGCCCGAACGCATCAGCGCCATTCAAGCCGCCTTAAAAACGGAAGGCATTTGGCGTCATCTGCAAACCACCGAAGCACCGGAAATCAAAGATGCACAACTGGCATTGGTCCACTCGCGCAACTATCTGCACGAGTTGGAAGCCGCCCAGCCGCTCCCCGGTAAAATCCACCGTATCGACGACGATACCGTCATCTGCCACGACTCCCTCCAAGCCGCCCGTTTTGCGGCCGGCGCCGTTATCAAGGCAGTCGATATGGTGATGAACAAAAAGGCCTGGCATGCTTTTTGCGCCATCCGCCCTCCCGGCCATCATGCCCACAGCAACAGTGCCGGCGGATTTTGCCTGATCAACAACGTTGCCGCCGGAGTGATGCACGCCATTGCCCAATACCGCTTGCAACGCATCGCCGTCATCGATTTCGACGTCCACTTCGGCGATGGTACGGCGGAGATTCTCCAAGACGATCCGCGCGTGATGTTTTTCAACCTGTTTGAAACCGACATCTTCCCCTTCCCTCAAGCAGAACAATACGCCGGCAATAAAAATATGCTGCATACGCCCCTCAAACCGGGCACAGGCAGCCGTATCTTCCGCACGACCATCCGCGAACAATGGCTGCCCAAGCTCACGGCCTTCCGCCCCGAGTTGGTGTTGCTTTCGGCAGGTTTTGACGGGCACAAACAAGACGAAACAGGCCGTCTGAACCTGCATGAAGCCGATTTTGCCTGGCTGACGCACAAAATCGTCCAAGCAACGGCAAGCTGTCAAGGACGTGTCGTTTCCGTACTGGAGGGCGGATATACCTTGGAATCCATGTCTAAATCCGCCGCCGCCCACATCCGCGTATTGGCGGGCTTAAGCAAGGCCGACTACGTCATCGCTTACCAAAAGCATCTGAAGCGCGGCAAAAGTAATAATCCTACACCATAATGCATTCAAACTATTGCCCCAGGCCGTCTGAAAACAGATTATCCATTTCAGACGGCCTTTTTTTTCATTTACAAACTTTAATTTGAGCAAAGACAAACCATTTCCATATTATCAGTAGTAAAATAACAAACATAAAACATATCAATAAAAACATTTCACACGCCACACTGCTTCCCTTTCCCCAATTGACCGTCTTTTTCAGACGGCCTCCACTTTAAAAAAGGAGCGTTACAATGAAAGCAGCACGTTTTTATAACAAAGGCGACATCCGCATCGAAGACATTCCCGAGCCAACCGTAGCTCCGGGTACTGTCGGCATCAATGTTGCTTGGTGCGGTATCTGCGGTACCGACCTGCACGAATTCATGGAAGGCCCGATTTTCATTCCGCCTTGCGGCCATCCGCACCCAATCTCCGGCGAGTCAGCGCCAGTCACCATGGGTCACGAGTTCTCCGGCGTGGTTTATGCCGTAGGTGAAGGCGTGGACGACATCAAAGTTGGCCAACACGTTGTCGTTGAGCCCTACATCATCCGCGACGACGTACCTACCGGCGAAGGCAGCAACTACCACCTCTCCAAAGACATGAACTTCATCGGCTTGGGCGGCTGCGGTGGCGGCTTGTCTGAAAAAATCGCCGTTAAACGCCGTTGGGTACACCCTATTTCCGACAAAATCCCATTAGACCAAGCTGCTTTGATTGAGCCTCTGTCTGTCGGCCACCATGCTTATGTACGCAGTGGTGCGAAAGAAGGCGATGTCGCATTGGTCGGCGGCGCAGGTCCAATCGGTTTGTTATTGGCTGCCGTATTGAAAGCCAAAGGCATCAAAGTCATCATCACCGAATTGAGCAAAGCACGCAAAGACAAAGCACGCGAAGCCGGCGTTGCCGACTACATCCTCGACCCATCTGAAGTCGATGTCGTTGAAGAAGTGAAAAAACTGACCAACGGCGAAGGCGTAGACGTTGCATTCGAATGCACCAGCGTCAACAAAGTGCTGGACACCATGGTCGAAGCATGCCGTCCGACTGCGAAAGTCGTCATCGTATCCATTTGGAGCCACCCCGCCACCATCAACGTCCACAGCGTTGTGATGAAAGAGCTGGACGTGCGCGGCACCATCGCCTACTGCAACGACCACGCCGAAACCATCAAATTGGTTGAAGAAGGCAAAATCAACCTTGAGCCTTTCATCACCCAACGCATCAAACTGGACGAATTGATTTCCGAAGGCTTCGAGCGCTTGATCCACAACAACGAATCCGCAGTAAAAATCATTGTTAATCCTAATCTTTAATCCTAAGGCTTAAAGAATAAACAGGCCGTCTGAAACTTTTCAGACGGCCTGTTTACTTGATAATTTCCCGAATGGCCCAATTCTCTGCCAACCATTCACTTATCAAGAGCAAAATCTCATGAATCCAAAATACGCCCCACTCTTTCAAACATACACCCTCAATAACGGCGTAACCATCAAAAACCGCCTTGTCGTCGCTCCCATGACCCATTTCGGCTCACAAGCCGACGGTTTGATCAGCGACCAAGAGCGTACTTTCCTCAGCAACCGCGCAGGCGATATGGGCATGTTTATCACTGCCGCCACTTTGGTTCAAAAAGACGGCAAAGCCTTTCACGGCCAACCTGAAGCCACAGGCGAACATTGCCTCGACAGCCTGAAAGAAACCGCACAAATCCTGCAACAGCAAGGCGCAAAAGCGATTTTGCAAATTCATCACGGCGGTTCCAAAGCCATTGATGACCTTTTGGACGGTCTCGACAAAATCAGCGCTTCCGACAGCGAAGCCGAACACGCACGCGAAGCGACCGCAGAAGAAGTCGAGGCACTCATCGCCTCTTATGCGCAAGCCGCCGATTTGGCGCTTCGTGCCGGTTTTGACGGCGTGGAAATCCACGGTGCCAATACCTATCTGATCCAACAGTTTTATTCTGCTCAAAGCAACCGCCGCAACGACCAATGGGGCGGCAGCTTGGAAAACAGAATGCGCTTCCCTCTGGCCGTTATCGATGCCGTGGTTACCGTCCGTGAAAAACACCAGCGCGACGACTTCATTATCGGCTACCGCTTCTCCCCTGAAGAGCCGGGCGATGACGGCTTAACCATGACCGAAACCGGCGCACTGATTGACGCATTGGTACAAAAACCGCTGCAATACCTGCACGTTTCCCTGTGGGAATTTAATAAAAAAATCCGTCGCGGCGGCGATACTGCGCAAACCCGTATGCAGTTCATCCACGAACGCATCAACGGCAAACTGCCGCTTATCGGCGTGGGCAACCTGTTTACCGCCGATCAAATTTTGGCCGCCTATGAAACCGGCTGGGCAGAATTTATCGCATTGGGCAAAACCGTAATGATTAATCCGCACATCGCCACGCAAATCCGTGAAGGCCGCGAAGCTGAAATCGAAACGCAACTCGACCCGACACACGCCGACCATTACGGCCTCCCCGACACCTTGTGGGGATTTGCCTCCAGCGGTACGCAATCATGGCTGCCGCCGGTAAAAGGCGCGGAATGGAAACCGATGGATATTTAATCATCGATTCATAGCACAAGGCCGTCTGAAACTTTTCAGACGGCCTTCGGTTTGGTGCAAACATTGAATTATCAAGCATTTTTTTGTACAATTCCGCATCTTTCAATCTATTGCAGGGCGTGTCGCACACGCCCTTATTTTAGCCTGTTTTCCAACACCCATATCCTTCAGGCCGTCTGAAAAAGCGGCCTGAAACTTTTTGCAAAGAAAACCATGTCCCAAGAAATCCTCGACCAAGTGCGCCGCCGCCGCACGTTTGCCATCATCTCCCACCCTGACGCGGGTAAAACCACGCTGACCGAAAAACTGCTGCTGTTTTCAGGTGCGATTCAAAGCGCAGGTACGGTAAAAGGCAAGAAAACCGGCAAATTCGCCACCTCCGACTGGATGGAAATCGAGAAGCAGCGCGGCATTTCCGTGGCATCAAGCGTGATGCAGTTCGACTACAAAGACCACACCGTCAACCTTTTGGACACGCCGGGACACCAGGACTTCTCCGAAGATACCTACCGCGTATTGACCGCCGTCGACAGCGCATTAATGGTCATCGACGCGGCAAAAGGCGTGGAAGCGCAAACCATCAAACTTTTGAACGTCTGCCGCCTGCGCAATACGCCGATTGTCACGTTCATGAACAAATACGACCGCGAAGTGCGCGATTCTTTGGAATTGCTGGACGAAGTGGAAAACATCCTGCAAATCCGCTGCGCGCCCGTCACTTGGCCGATCGGCATGGGCAAAAACTTCAAAGGCGTGTACCACATCCTGAACGACGAAATTTATCTCTTCGACGCAGGCGGCGAGCGCCAGCCGCACGAGTTCGACATCATCAAAGGCATCGACAATCCCGAACTGGAACAACGCTTTCCGCTTGAAATACAGCAGTTGCGTGACGAAATCGAATTGGTGCAGGCTGCTTCCAACGAGTTTAATCTCGACGAATTCCTCGCCGGCGAACTCACGCCCGTGTTCTTCGGCTCTGCGATTAACAACTTCGGTATTCAGGAAATCCTCAATTCATTGATTGACTGGGCGCCTGCGCCGAAACCGCGCGACGCGACCGTACGCATGGTCGAACCGGACGAGCCGAAGTTCTCCGGATTTATCTTCAAAATCCAAGCCAATATGGACCCGAAACACCGCGACCGCATCGCCTTCTTGCGCGTTTGCTCCGGCAAATTCGAGCGCGGCATGAAAATGAAACACCTGCGCATCAACCGCGAAATCGCCGCGTCCAGCGTGGTAACATTCATGTCGCACGACCGCGAGCTGGTGGAAGAAGCCTACGCGGGCGACATCATCGGTATCCCGAACCACGGCAACATCCAAATCGGCGACAGCTTCTCCGAAGGCGAACAACTGGCGTTTACCGGTATCCCATTCTTCGCGCCCGAACTGTTCCGCAGCGTCCGCATCAAAAACCCACTGAAAATCAAGCAACTGCAAAAAGGTTTGCAACAGCTTGGCGAAGAAGGCGCGGTACAGGTCTTCAAACCGATGAGCGGCGCAGATTTGATTTTGGGCGCGGTCGGCGTGTTGCAGTTTGAAGTTGTTACCTCGCGCCTCGCCAACGAATATGGCGTAGAAGCTGTGTTCGACAGCGCATCCATCTGGTCTGCGCGCTGGGTATCGTGCGAAGACAAGAAAAAGCTGGCGGAATTTGAAAAAGCCAATGCAGGCAATCTGTCGATAGACGCAGGCGGCAACCTCGCCTACCTCGCGCCTAACCGCGTCAACCTGAATCTGACGCAAGAACGCTGGCCGGATATCGTGTTCCACGAAACGCGCGAGCATTCGGTTAAACTGTAAAACGCAAAGGCCGTCTGAAACATTCAGACGGCCTTTTTTTCATTCGATATCAACCCAATAAATCCCAAGCAAACTTTCCGATGGTCAGGCACAGCAGCAACATAAACCCATAACGCAGTAATTTAGTTCCGCCGCGTATTGCCAAGCGCGCGCCGACCACGCCGCCGCACAAATTCGCCACCGCCAACGGTATCGCCCATGCCCACACGACATGGCCTTGTGGGATAAAAAACGTCAGCGCGGCAAGATTAGTGGTCGAATTGATGACCTTTGCCGAAGCATTCGCCGCTAAAAAATCATAGCCGTAAAAGCGGACGAACACAAAAGCCAGCAGGCTGCCCGTCCCCGGCCCGAACACGCCGTCGTAAAACCCGATTAACGCGCCGAAAAATAAGCCCCATAAAGTTTCGCGGCGCGTCAGCTTTTCAGTGCGCACCGTCTGCCCCAAGTCTTTTTTCAAAAAAGTGTACAGACACATGGCAATCATGATGACCAACATTGCCGGTTTCATGTATTGCACGGGGAAATACACCACCGTTTTCGCGCCTAAATATGAAGCGGCAAACGCCAACGCCGCGGCAGGCAGCAGCATTTTCCACGGCACGGGAATTCGGCGCAGATATTGCCCCGTCGCGGTCAACGTGCCGCAGCAGGAAGCAAATTTATTGACACCCATCACCGAGGCCACAGGCGTAGCGTTTGGCAATAGGTTGAACAATCCGGGAATCTGCAACAGCCCTCCGCCACCAACCGCCGCATCCATCAGCCCAGCAGCAAAACCGACCAATACCAGATAATAAAAAAACGAATCTGCAAGCATAATGTCCATCTCTAAAAAGCAAAGCGATTTTGCGCGTGTTTGCCTGTCCTGACAACCTACAAGGCCGTCTGAAAAACAAGGAACGATATTCTGTTTTCAGACGGCCTTTCTTTTTAAATTCAGCCGCTCAAATTGCAGCTTAAAAACTTTTCCATTAAAATGCCGCCCCTTATCTTTCCTACACACAACACATTTTATGGAACATTCCACCCCGACCAAACGCACAGCCCACGACCGAATGGGCATCTTCGCGCATTTCATTTTTGCCAGCCGCTGGCTGCAACTACCGATTTATATAGGCTTGATTATCGCCCAAGTCATTTATGCCTGTAAGTTCCTCAAATCCTTGTGGCACTTGGTATCCAATTTCAGCATCATGGATGAAAACACCATCATGATCGCCGTATTGAACCTGATTGATGTCGTAATGATTGCCAACCTGCTGACCATGGTCATTGTCGGCGGCTACGAGACCTTCGTTTCCCGCCTCCACGTTGACGAACATCCCGACCAGCCCGAATGGCTCAGTCATGTCAATGCTTCGGTTTTAAAGGTTAAGCTGTCGATGTCCATCATCAGCATTTCCTCCATCCATCTGCTGCAAACCTTCCTCAACGCCGCCAACCTGACCGAAAAACAAATCATGTGGCAGTGCATTACCCACATCTGCTTCCTGATTTCCGCCCTCGCCATGGCTTTAACAGACAAAATCGTGTACAGCACGACGCATAAAGCGCATTGATAATAAAAGGCAATCAAAAGGCCGTCTGAAATATTTCAGACGGCCTTTTGCTATCTGGCAATGTTTACAGCTTATTGCTTACGCTTGTCCCACCAAGCAAACAAGTTGCCCAAAACCGTTCCCGATACGGAGTGCCAAACGCAGGCAACGGCGGCGGCAACTGCGGATTCAGCATTACCGGGGAAGAATTTAGCGCTCAAACCGGTCGCAAGTCCGGCATTTTGTACGCCGACTTCGATGGCAAGGGTGCGTTTTTTGGCGGTGTTCATGCTGGTCAGTGCGCCGCTGTAATAGCCGAGGATGTAGCCGCCGATGTTGTGGGCAGCGATGGCAAGTACCATAACGAAGGCGGATTCGGCGAAACGGTGGCCGTGAACGGCAGCAACGCCGCCGACGATGCAGGCAAACGCGACAACGGCAACGGCCGGCATAATCGCGCGCACGTCTTCAAACCAATGTTTTTTATGCAGCAAGATATTGGCGGCAGAGCCGATAACGACAGGCAACAGGGTAACGAGCAGCATAAATTTGAACATACCCCAGCCGTCCATTTCGACAGTTTGTCCGACCAAATAAGTCATCCAAAGCGGCGTCATCACAGGCGCGAGGACGGTGGAGACGGTGGTCATGCCGACCGAAAAAGCGACATCGCCTTTAGCCAAAAAACTCATGATATTGGACGAAACCCCACCCGGACAGGTACCGACCAAAACCAGACCTAGCGTCAATCCGGGCGAAAGGTCAAAGGCTTTGGCAATGCCGATGGCAAGCAGGGGCATAATCGTGTATTGGGCGATTGCGCCGATAAAAATATCGAGCGGACGTTGCGCCAGAATTTGATAATCTTCTTTACCCAAAGTCATGCCCATGCCGAGCATGATGATGCCGAGTACAACGACTTGCGTATCGCCTTTTACCCACGAAAACGTAGCAGGTTCGATAAAGGCGATGATGGAGGCAAGGACGATAATCAGGGCGGTGAAGCGGGTCATTTGCCGACTGACTGCGGTTAGAAAGTTCATGTTTTTACTCCTTTGTATGTTCTTATCATGACAATAATTGCCATAATTTAACACATGTTAACTCTTTCGCGCAATTACAATAACGAAACAGGAAATCCGCCATCCAATAATGTTTAAAAACAAACCACAACGATTCCACCCAATATCAACACAAAGGCCGTCTGAAACCTTTTCAGACGGCCTTATCCTATCCATTCATGATCGATTTATTCGATATTTTGAACCTGTTCGCGCATTTGCTCGATCAAGACTTTCAGTTCAACTGACGCTTGCGTGCATTCGGCAGCGATGGCTTTGCTGCCCAAGGTATTGGCTTCACGGTTCAACTCTTGCATCAAGAAATCCAAACGTTTACCTGCGCTGCCCTTGCCTTCGGTAACAATGCGGCGCACTTCGGCGATATGGGTGCGCAAACGGCTGAACTCTTCATCCACATCGGATTTTTGAATAAACAAAGCAAATTCCTGTTGCAAGCGGTCGTTATCGATGTTGCCGATGGCTTCTGCCAAACGGGCTTTGACTTTGTCCATATGCGCTTGCAGCAGGCTTGGGAACAGCTCGTTCAAAGCATCCACAATCTCTTCCATACCGTCCAGACGTTGCAGCAAATGTTCGCCCAGCTTTTTGCCTTCGCGTTTGCGGGCGGCTGTAAACTCTTTCAACGCGCCGGTCAATAAATCTTTGACACCTTTCGCCAAGGCCTCAGAGTCTTCGCTCTGACCTGCCAAAACGCCGGGGAAACGCAAAACGTCGGCCACGCTCAGCTTGCCGAAATTGTGTTCCTTGCGCCATTCTTTGTTCAAATGCGCCAGCTGTGCGACCAAATCCTGATTGACTTCCAAAGTCTGACCGCCCGAAGCTGCATCTTGCAGCTGAACACGGCACTCCAATTTACCGCGTGCCACAGCCGCGGCAATCTGTTCGCGTAATGCGCCTTCCAAATAGCGCAGCTCTTCCGGCATACGGAATTGGACATCCAAATAACGATGGTTGACCGCGCGGATTTCCAAATTAATCCGCTTGCCGCCGCATTCGCCTGCGGCATTGGCAAAGCCGGTCATGCTGTGGATTTGAATAGTTCGTCTTGTAGCCATGGTTTTACTCCGTTTCCAAATACGAGTGAAAGTACGGATACTATAACACACCCGACCGACGATTTTCAGACGGCCTTTGGTGCCAAATTCCTCTATAATTCAAGGCAACCTGTTTTTTATTTCCCCCAAAGGACCATCATGAGCGACTACACCCGCACCGGCCGCGCCGCCGACAGCCTGCGCAACATCAAAATTACGCCCAATTTCCTGCCACACGCCGACGGCTCCTGCCTTATCGAGTGTGGCAACACCAAAGTGATTTGCACTGCCTCCATCGACGAAAATGTCCCACCGTTCCTGCGTGGTAAAGAACAAGGCTGGGTAACGGCCGAATACGGCATGTTGCCGGCTTCTACCGCCTCCCGTATGCGTCGTGAAGCCGCCGCGGGCAAACAGTCAGGCCGCACACAAGAAATCCAACGCCTAATCGGCCGCTCGCTACGCGCCGTCGTCGATATGGAAAAACTCGGCGAACGCCAAATCCTGATTGACTGCGACGTCATCCAAGCCGACGGTGGCACGCGTACCGCCTCCATTACCGGCGCCTACGTTGCCCTGCAAATCGCCGTAGACAAACTGCTTTCAGACGGCCTTATCAGCGAAAACCCGATCCGTGAAGCTGTTGCTGCCGTTTCCGCCGGCGTGGTGGGCGGTGTACCGCTTTTGGACTTAGACTATCCCGAAGACTCAGGCTGCGACAGCGACGTCAACATCATCATGACCGCATCCGGCAAAATCATCGAAATCCAAGGTACAGCCGAAGGCGCACCGTTCAGCATCGAAGAATTGGGCAAACTCATTGCCCTCGCGCATAAAGGCATTTCCGAATTGGTTCAACACCAAAAGGCCGCCCTTTTGTCCCGATAAGCAGCAAGGCCGTCTGAAAGATTTCAGGCGGCCTTTTTTAACCCCGTCCATTTATGCGCATTTACTCAAAAAAGCGCGCCCCATCCTTGAATTTCATGTAAAAAATAGTAATAATAACCCTTTTTCCAGCAAACCAAGCTGCCCGACAACCCCCACAAGAAAGCACGAAACATGGCGTTAATCGTACATAAATACGGCGGCACATCAGTAGGCTCGCCAGAACGCATCAAAAACGTAGCCAAACGTGTCGCCAAAGCCCGCGCCGAAGGACACGACATCGTAGTCGTCGTATCCGCCATGAGCGGTGAAACCAACCGACTGGTCGCACTGGCACACGAAATGCAAGAGCATCCCGATCCGCGCGAACTCGACGTTGTTCTCGCTACCGGCGAACAAGTGACCATCGGCCTGCTGGCCATGGCTTTGAAAGACATCGGCGTTGACGCCAAGAGCTACACCGGCTGGCAAGTCGCCCTCCAAACCGACACTTCCCACACCAAAGCCCGCATCGAAAATATCGACGACGAAAGAATGCGTGCCGATTTGGCCGACGGTAAAGTCGTTATCGTAGCCGGTTTCCAAGGCATCAGCAGCGAAGGCAATATCTCAACCCTCGGCCGCGGCGGTTCGGACACCTCTGCCGTTGCCATCGCCGCAGCCCTCAAAGCCGACGAATGCCAAATTTATACCGACGTGGACGGCGTTTACACCACCGACCCGCGCGTCGTACCCGAGGCGCGCCGCATGGACACGATCACTTTTGAAGAAATGATCGAATTGGCCAGTCTCGGCTCAAAAGTTTTACAAATCCGCTCCGTAGAATTCGCCGGAAAATACAAAGTGCGCCTGCGCGTACTCAGCAGCCTGCAAGATGGCGGCAACGGCACCCTGATTACCTTTGAAGAGGACGACAACATGGAAAGAGCAGCCGTAACCGGTATCGCATTCGACAAAAACCAAGCACGCATCAACGTACGCGGCGTACCTGACAAACCCGGCGTTGCCTACCAAATCCTCGGCGCAGTTGCCGATGCCAACATCGAAGTCGACATGATCATCCAAAATGTCGGTAGCGAAGGCACAACAGACTTCTCCTTCACCGTTCCACGCGGCGACTACAAACAAACCATCGAACTCCTGCAACAACGCCAAGACAGCATCGGCGCAGCCTACATTGACGGCGACGACACCGTATGCAAAGTCTCCGCAGTCGGCTTGGGCATGCGTTCACACGTCGGCGTAGCCGCCAAAATCTTCCGCACCCTCGCAGAAGAAGGCATCAACATCCAAATGATCTCAACTTCCGAAATCAAAGTATCCGTCCTGATTGACGAAAAATACATGGAACTGGCTACCCGCGTTCTGCATAAAGCATTCGACTTAGGCAACTAATTCCAGTCTGTTAAAAGGCCGTCTGAAACAATAAAGTTTCAGACGGCCTCTTTTTATTTCCATCATATCAATCAACAATTCTATGATGCGCAATACATCCACTTCTGCTCAAAACAGTATATCCACCCTACCTTGCCGTTTAATTCCAAAAACATACCACTTAACCTAATTTAAGAAAAATAAACAAATTTGTAATAAAATAGAACAAAAGTACAGATAATTATCTATACTCATTAATAAAAACAAATTTCCCCCAATTTTCCCCTAACTTAAGAAGGAATCCTAATATGAACGTATTAAACAAATTCGGTATGCTAATCTTGACCGCTTCCCTGCTGGCAGCCTGCGGCGACTCCGACAATAAAGGTAGCAGCGACAAACCGGCAGAACAAGTTGCCCAAAGCGAATCTAGCCCAGCCAACAAATACGAAAAAGCCCTGAGCGAATTCCCAGAAGCAGATCCTAAACTGGCCGAACCTATCGTCATTTCCGATAAAAAATCTCCAGACGGTCTTGCCGAATTGCAAAAATTCATTCACTTCACCACTGGTGAAGAAGCTCAAAAAATTACTCAGCTAGGCCTAGAATTGCAAAACTTGGCTAACCAAAATAAAGAAAAAGAAGCTTTGGAGCAGATGAACAAACTGACTGCCGCACTGGAACAATTCCATCAGAGCGCAGCTGCCCTCGACATCAAAGATCCTGAAATCAAAGCAGTTCTGGATCGTGCATTACAAGTCAGCAGTGCTGCCAACAACATGATGATTTATGCAGGCAAACATGCTTCTGAGCTGACTATCAACGGCAAAGATAAAGATTCGCTCAAATTTGCCAATGATTTCCAAGAAAAATCTCAAAAATTGCAAGAAACCCTGCGTGCAGCCAATCAAGAAGTACAAAAAGCTGCCGAAGCTTTAGGCAAAAAATACTCCCAATAAGCCTATTGTTTCCGATAAATAGCGGTGGTATCGGCAACATCGATACCACCTTTCCAAACCCTAAGTCAGGTTGAACACAATGAATAATCTTAATCCTTCACTCCCCTGCCCACACTGCCATGCCCCGATCCAAGGCGGATTGGTTAAAGGATTGGCCGCAGTCAAAGAATGCCCTTCCTGCCATAAAAAAGTTAAATTCAAAAAGCCGCCTGTTGGCGAATATTTCAAAGCTTTACTGAAGCCTTTTGCTATTTTTGTAGTCGTCGTCTGCATCGTAGCGGCAATACTGATCAGCCTGTTTGGTACATTTCCCCCATATATCAGTACGGTATTAGTTATCGGCTTTCTCGTCTACTACATTATCCCGATTCAAAACAAACTTTCATCTTTTGAAAAAGACGAATAAACATATACTTTGCCCATCCAACCCGCTTTTCCGGATGGGCAATACTTTATACGGCCCAATAAAAAATAATGAAATCGTCCCCATTTTCTTGTCCTCATTGTTCCAATCCGATTCGGGGTAGTGCATTCAAAGGACTGAAAAGCATTAAAGAGTGCCCGACCTGCCACAAAAAAGTCCGCTATAAGCAGCCGACTGCAAAAGAAATCCGCCAAGCGACATGGAAAAAGAGCGTTATTTTCCTTGCCCTGCTGACCTTATACCTTGCCTTTCTGATTGCACTATTTCGCGCAGATATTCCTTTTGCGTATCTCATCCTCCCTATCGTGATTTATTTGGTTGCTGTCTTCCAGCCTGCCATTATCAAGCTTTCTTCATTTGAGAAAGACGAATAGCCTGTTTCAGACGGCCATCGCCTTTAATGACAAGGTTTGGCCGATACCGATTTTAATCCTTATCCCCGATATTCTATCCAAGGCTTTTATTACATGAAACGCCCAGTCCCTGTTACCATCGCCACCGTTCTCTATTTCATCCTAACTACCCTTGTCTGCTTTACCACTGTTGCTCTTGCGATTTATTCGGGCGATTTACTGATAGAGGTTGCAGCCTTGGCATTCCCTTTCCTGCCTTGGTGGCTGTCTATGCCCCTATACTTCATCCTCCTTTTCTTACCGGTATTTATTGCTGTCGGCCTGCTTTCAGGCAACCGTTCTGCCCGTTGGCTGGCTGTTGTGTTGGCTGCCGCTTCGCTATTCATGGTGTATAGCGATATGGCGAGCTATAGTTCTCAACAAATCATTATTCAATCCATTCTCCACCCTGCTTTGCTGCTCCTCATCTTCAATCCGGTATCCAACCGCTATTTTGCCAACGCGGCCTCAAAAACCGAATCCTAAACCATCGGATTTTGACCTCAAAAAGACTTAAGGCCGTCTGAAACCCTTGCCCTTACGCAAATCTTTTTCAGACGGCCTAAAATAGAATGGCCTTTTCAGACTGTCTTTTTCTAAGGCAGCCCTTCATACAATCAATGATGCGTTTCCCTTAGCAGCTTTAAATACCAAACTGTAAGCAAACAAACCCATGAAATCCGTTTTCCCTATTTTTTTTATCCTGCTCAACTTATTCTTCATCCTTTATTTGCCACGCAAACTATCCATATGGGTCCGTCTTGCGCTTTACCTATCTATCGGGGGGCTGTTTTATTTATGGATGTCCAACAAATCTGCCCTGACCTCCCTATTTGCACACACCCTGTCATTGCAGCCATTCGACGTATTTCATGAGACAATCGGTTTTTCATTATTGGTTACAGTCTTCCTCAATCTGTTTGACTTGCTTGCCGTACCTTCGATTGTCCGTTTCCCCAACTTAATCCTCAAAAATCCCCAACACCACCATCAGTCTGTTCAATGGTATCTTGCCAATACTTCCCTTTTTGAACGCTTTTTCCACTATTTCTACGCTTTCTGCTGTTGTCTCATGTTTTATGGCATATGGCGCGAAGCCTTCCGATAATCAATCTAAAAAATAAAGGGACATCATTAAAATGTCCCTTTGTTTATATTCAGACGGCTTTGAATATCTTCAATACTCAATCCTTCCCTTCTCTCGAAAAATGCTCAATCTCAAATCCGCTCTGACGATAAGCTCGAAAACGGTCTCGGGCTTCGGCCAAATCTTCTAAGCTATTGCCGACAATTTCAAGGATACGGTTTGGAATGGCTGGGGCTTGGCTCCAGAAATCAGCAGACAGGTTCAAAACCGTGCAATCTTGCGGAATATTCGGCAATGCATTTCCAAACGCAAGTAATACCGGCGTTTCAGACGGCATGGGGTCGGTAGGCAGCCAAACTTCATGCGGAATAAAGCTTTCGGGAATCTGCTGCCACAAATCAACATCTAGTTGCTGTACTGCCGCAACAGAATCCGACCACACCAAAATCTGACCGCCATCGCGTATGGCGCGCGCAATCAGGCGGCAGGCAAAGGCGGCCGGCTGGGCGACATGTGTATAAAAAGTGGCTTTAGGCATGGAGTATTCTTTCGTTTAGGCAATGGATTGGCCGGTTTCAGACGGCCTTTTTGGTTTTCAACAATCTCAAGGCATTGCCCAACACCAGCAGCGAGCTGAAACTCATGCCGAGCGCGGCGATCCACGGGGTCACGTAACCAAACACGGCCAGCGGAACGGCAACCAGATTGTATGCGCTCGCCCAAGTCAGGTTTTGGAGGATGATTTGATGGGTGCGGCGAGCCTGTTCCATCATCACGGGCAAAACGTTCAAATCATCATTGAGCAAAACCACATCGGCACCGTCTCGCGCCACATCGGCACTCGTAGC
Source organism: Neisseria sp. P0019.S002 (assembly GCF_051957155.1). Lineage (NCBI taxonomy): Bacteria > Pseudomonadati > Pseudomonadota > Betaproteobacteria > Neisseriales > Neisseriaceae > Neisseria > Neisseria sp. P0019.S002. The sequence continues at coordinate 68,000 of NZ_JBQCWS010000001.1, read as the reverse complement.
CACTGCGGCCGACACGTCGGCTTGGGCAAGGACGGGGGCATCGTTAATCCCGTCGCCGATCATCATGACTTTACGTCCTTGTTTTTGCAGATTTTCTACATAAGCCAGCTTGTCTTCAGGCGTGGCTTCGGCACGATAGGCATCCAAACCCAGCTCTTGCGCGACTTGGGCTACGGCAGCTTGACGGTCACCGCTTAAAAGGTGCAGACGGATGCCGTGTTGTTTCAGGTTTTGCAACATTTCAGCGGCGCTGTCTTTGATTTGGTCTTCCAACAAAAAGGCCGTCTGAAAACCGCTTTGATTGCCCAAGAAAATAATGCCGCCGGTGTGGTCGATATGGGAAAATGCTTCGGGAAGATTACCGGCAATTTCCGAGACAAACGCTGCTTTGCCCAAAGCCCAAACTTGGGTTTCGCCATCAAATTCGATTTGCGCGCTGACGCCGTGTCCGATACGGTTGACCCGTTGTTGCACTTTCACATCAAGCGCGGATACAGGGCCGTCTGAAAGCGTATGATTCAAAATGGCACGGGCGATGGGGTGTTCGGATTGCTGTTCCAATGCTTGGGCGATAGCAAGGGCTTGGACTTCGTTCAGACGGCCTGCGGACAACATACGGCTGACGGAAAGCTGCCCTTTGGTCAACGTACCGGTTTTATCGAACACGACATCGTCAATTTGAGCAAGCGTTTCCAAGCTTTGTTTGCCACTGATGAGAATGCCGTCTTTGGCAAGTGCGCCGGTCGAAGCTGCCAGCGCAGTCGGTGTGGCAAGCGATAAGGCGCACGGGCAGGTAATGACCAGCAGGGCGACGGTAATCCACAAGGCGGTGTGCGCGTCGGCATACCAAGCCCAGCCGATAAAAACGGGAATAGCAAGCAAGAGCTCGCCAAACACGAAACTGGACGCGTATTTCTCGGCCAACTCGGCAGCACGCGGTTTTTGCGCCAGCGCACGGTCGAGCAGTTTGACGATATGGGACAGGCGCGTGTTGCCGCCGGTATGGTCGGTGCGGATGATTAAAGGACTGCTGGTGTTGAGCGTGCCGGCAGTTACTTTTTCAGACGGCCTTTTCACGATGGGCAGGCTTTCGCCGGTCAACATGGCTTCGTTAACTTCGCTCTCGCCGGACAAAACCGTACCGTCCACCGGAATGACTTCGCCGGGTTTCACAACAATCGTATCGCCGATATTGAGGCGGACGACTGCGGCTTCCTCGATGGCTTCGCTTTCAGGATAAGCAGGCAAACGGTGGCAGAATGCCGGAACCAGTTTGACCAACCGCTCCGCCGCATCGCCTGCTTTGCGTCGGGCAATCTGTTCCATAAAACGCCCGCCCAACAGAAAAAACAGCAGCATGGCGATGGATTCAAAATACATGCCCTGCCCTGCGTTGGTAGCCAAGCTGTAAATACCGGCGATAAAGGTCATCACAATGGCAATGGCAATCGGCGTATCCATGCCGACACGGCGGTTTTTCCAGTCGCGCCATGCGCCGCGGTAAAACGGCAACGCGCTGTAAAACACAACGGGCAACACCATCAAAAAGCCGCCCCAATGCAGGATTTCCAAATAAAGCGGCTCGATGTCGCCGCCGTAAAAATAAGTCGGCAGGGCAAACATCATCGTCTGCATCATGCCCAGACCGGCCACGGCCAATCTGACGATAAACTGTTTGCGTTCCTTCTGCGCCTGCGCTTCGATTTTTTGCGCATCATAAGGCGCGGCGGTATAACCGGTTTGGCGGATTTTCAGCAAAATATCCGACAATTCGATGTGGGCGCTGTTCCACACCACGCGGCAGCGGTGGGTGCTGTAATTCAAATCCACACGCACTACGCCCTTCATGCGCAACAACTGCTGCTCAATCAGCCACACACACGCGGCGCAGGTAATGCCGCCCAGCATCAACACCGCCTCGCGCTCATCCCCTGCGCCGACCTCGACAAAATCCGCCTGCACTTCGGGCAAATCGTACAGCTTTAATTGCGACAACACTTCCGGCGGCGGCAATTCGGATTTTTCCGCGTCGGCAGTACGCTGTTTGTAATAATTGCCCAAACCAGCATCAATAATGCTCTGCGCCACCGCTTGGCAGCCGGCGCAGCAGGTTTCGTGTTCTTCGTCTTCAAAACGAACCGTCAAATGCAGATGCTCCGGGACTTCAAGTCCGCAATGGAAGCAGTTTTTTTGGGGATGTGTGGAAGATGTCATAATGTGTTCGATTTATTTTTCAGACGGCCTGAAACAATCGTTTCAGGGTGTTACATTTTAGCAAAAAGCGTTTTTTCGCCTCATTTCATTTACTTTTGAATTAATAGACTGTCGAATTTTATAAAAAATATGGAAAACAAAGTATTGACCGTTTATCAAATGATGAACGGTAACATATAAATACCGTTTATTCTTAAAAACTTCCGATTATTTTAATGTAAAAATGGAACTTTTTTAAAAATTCCGATACATTCTTTGTTGACCTCAGCCCACTTAAGCAGCATACTTTAGGCATTCCGCGAAGACGGAAATCAAAAAACACACATTTACTTATAAAACTAACTTATTGGGAAACCTCACCATGATTGATCGCCTTATGCCTATTTTTGCCGTTATCGGCATTTTGTCCAGCACCGTATACCTGAGCCTTGCTGCTTGGATGCTTTACGAAAGCGTGTTCAAAAAGAAAAGCCCTCTGTCGGCATAATCCTCGGATTTAGAATTTTACGGTAAGGCCGTCTGAACATTCAGACGGCCTTGTTTCATTTAAACATCAAGCATTCGGCTGTACGGCCAATTCAATCATCGCTTCACGCAAACCGTCCAAGCCCAAACTTTCGGTAACGGAAACATTCACGCCGACCGCCTGTCCGGAATTGTCGCGCAAAATGCCTGCTTCACGCATACCCGACGGCAGCAAATCGATTTTGTTGTACACCACCAATTGCGGAATTTCATGCGCACCGATTTCTTCCAAGACCTCGTTGACATCGTCCATCTGCCGTTCAAAATCGGGATTGGACGCATCAACGACGTGCAGTAATACATCCGCCATCGCCGTCTCTTCCAAAGTAGCGGAAAACGCCGACACCAGCTTGTGCGGCAAATCGCGGACGAAACCAACGGTATCGGTCAAAATCACACTCGCCTCGTGCGACAGGAACAGCCGACGCGCAGTGGTATCCAAAGTGGCAAACAACTGGTCTTTTGCCAATACGTCCGCTTTGGTCAAACGGTTGAACAGGCTGGATTTTCCGGCATTGGTATAGCCGACAATGGCAAAGGTTTTCAGACGGCCGCTCATGCGCGATTTGCGGCGCGTGGCGCGTTGTTTGCGGACATCGGCAAGCTGCTTTTTCAATGCCGTGATTTTTTGTCCGATTAAACGGCGGTCGGTTTCCAACTGGGTTTCGCCCGGCCCTTTCAAGCCGATACCGCCCTTTTGGCTTTGCAAATGTCCATAACCGCGCACCAGCCGTCCGCTCAAATGGTTCAGCTGAGCCAGCTCCACCTGCAACTTACCTTCCTGCGATTGGGCGCGTTTGGCAAAAATCGCCAAAATCAAACCCACTCTGTCGAGTACGCGGCATTGAAGCTCTTTCTCCAGATTACGCTCTTGTGTCGGCGTGAGTTCGTGGTTAAACACGACCAGCCCGACATCATGCTGCTTGACCACTGCCGCCAACTCTTCCGCCTTGCCCGTACCGACAAACAAAGCCGGATGCGGTTTGTCGCGGCGTGAAGTTTCGATAGAAACCAAATCACCGCCGGCCGCGCTCACCAATTCTGCCGCTTCGGTCAAGGCCGTCTGAAAGCCGCGCTCGCGCGTTTCGTTTGCGCCGGAATAATCCGCCGTCAACATCACGCCGACCAAGAGGACGCGTTCGGGCTGCTCCAAAGATTTATCGACGGAAAACAGATTGCGCTTGCTCAAAAAATTTCCTTTCAGACGGCCTTATGGCTGGGTCAAAGTGCTGATTAACGGTTTTTCAAAATATCGGCAAAATATTCGGTCACTTCCGCCAAACGTGCGCCCTGCTCGGCATAAGGCTGCATGACGACCACCAGTTGCTCCAACACTTCACGCGTTTCTGTTTGCGCGTGTTCGCGGTAGAGCCACATATTTTGCATGGTCACCGTGGTCAATGCCTCGCGTACATTCAGCAAGAGCAAGTGGCGGCAAGACTCATAGCCTTGGCGCAAATCGCCAGCCGCATATGCGGTAACCGACAATTCATAGTCGATGTCCAACTGATAAACATTGCTTTGGACAAAAAGAATATCGTCTTTCGGGAACGGGATACGTTTCGCCATCAGGCCGATTGCATGGGAAATGCGGTATTTCCCTTCCTGACGCAGCATGGTTTGCGCAAGGTAGAGACACTCGGCACGGCGCGGGTTGTAATCATAGCCTGCCAACCAGGTTGCCAAGGCTTCATCGCGTTTGCCCATTAATTTGTAGCACTCGCCCAGCTGTTGGTAAGAAACCGACACTTCCTCGATCCAACCACCCAACTCGATGCGTTTTTTAAACCATTCGCTTGCACGCTCGGGCATATCGGAATCCCAATAAGAACGCGCCGCATAAAAGGCGTAACGCGGTTTCAGGTCTTCATCTTCAGGGCTGTAAAACGCTTTTTCCAAAGAAACCGCGTCAAGCAGGTATTTGTTCGCCATATTGCTGCGTGCGCCGAAACGGCCGCTGAGAACCGTATAGTCGCCATGAAGCGTGGCTTCGCTGGTATCTTGTTTGTCGGTTTCAATAAACTCGTGCAACACGCCGCGCCAGTAGAATGTTCCGTCATTGCGCAACAACAGCGGACGATAATAAACCACGCTGCCCATGGCATTTCTCATGCGGAGGCGGTAACGGTCGGCGGTCAGCTCGGGCAATTCCAATTTGCCTTCAAAGCGGTCGTCCGCATCAAAAATCAACACATAATCGGTTTTGCCTTTTGCGTGTTTCAACGCCTGATTGCGGTTGTATGCAAAATTTTGCCAACCATCATGATGAATCTCGCCCGCGATGCCCTTTGCATCGAAAAAGCGGCGGATCACGCCGGCGGTATCATCGGTCGAGCCGGTGTCGCTGATGACATAGTAGTCAAGTTTGATGTGGTCGGTGATGTTGGCCAGTGTTTCTTCGATGATTGCCGCTTCGTTTTTGACAATCATATTCAAGCAGATGGTTTGGGACATTTTCAATAGCCGCATTGGTTTGGAAAGGTATTATTTTACTTTAGCATTTTGTTTTTTGCACACAAAATACTCAGGCCGTCTGAAGATTGCCTTTCAGACGGCCTGAAGTTTATTTTGCCTTATCTTTTTTCCTGACGGCGTATCAGATACACCGCCAACAGTGCAAACAAAACCGTCGGCAATGCGCCTGCCAAAAACGGCGGCACGCCGTACAACTGGCTGGTAAAGCCGAAGAGCCGTCCAGCAAAGTGGAACAGCAAACCGAGGCAGATACCGCCGAAAAGTTTCAAGCCCATATTGCCGTGGCGCGTGGTTTGCGGCGTAAAGGCGAAGGCAACAAGCGCCATCACCCATGCGGCAACGGGATACACCAGCTTGCGCCACCATGCGATGGCATAGACTTGGGTATTTTGGTTGTTTTTTTCCAGATGGTCGATGTAGGTGGTCAGTTCGCCGACAGACATTTGGTCAGGCTTGACGAGCAATACATCCATCAGGTTGCGCTTGACGGAAATCGGCCAGTTTTCTTCGGCGGCAGTGGAGACCTCGACTTTATCTTCGCCCAATACGCTGCGGCGGATGTTTTTCAACTGCCAGCTGCCGTCAGGATTCAAAACGGCCGATTCTGCTTCTGCCGCTTGGGTCAGTTCGTTTTTATCGTTGCGCTGCCAAATTTTGATGCCCAAAAGCGTATGATCGGGCAACATTTCGCGCACGTTGATAATGCTGTTTTTTTCTTTCAGCCAAAGGCCGGTATTGCCGGTACTGATTTTGCCGTTGATGGCGGCGGCTTTGATATTTTCAGCCTTTTGGCTCAGCGTGGGGGCAACCCATTCGCCAAGCGCGACGGTGGCAATGGCGAAAATCAAGCCAAACTGCGACAGAATCAACAGCAGCTTTTTGGTGCTCATGCCGCTGGCTTTGATAACGGTCAGCTCACTGCCGGAAGCCAGTTGGCTGAGGGAAATCAGGCCGCCGATCAAAACGGCAAGCGGCATCAGTTCATATGCGCGCGCAGGCATCTGCATTAAAACATACTGCCCCAACTTTGCGCCGTTATAGCTGCCTTTTCCAAGATCGCCGACTTCGTTGATGATTTCAAAAAAGCTGTATAAAGCGAGGAAGGCAAGGAGGGCGTAAACCGCCATAACCGCCATTTGACGGATGATGTAACGTGAAATCAGGTTCATTTTCCGCCTTTCAATGTCAGACTTTTGGCAACCGCCTGCCAGAAGGGTTGGCTAGGCATACTGCGCACGCGCAGCAGGACGACGGCAATCACAAACATGATGATGTGCATAGGCAACAGTCCGAGCCAAAAATGGATTTTGCCGTCTTCCACGGCGTTGCGCAGGAAGGTCAGCCCGTTTTGGTAAACCAAAAACAAACCGATGGCAATCAGGATATTGTAGGTGTGGCCGCTGCGCGGATTGAAATAAGAAAGCGGCACGGCAAGCAGGCACAGCAACAAAACGCTGACGGTCAAGGAAATACGCCACATCAATTCCGCTTGGTGTTGGGGATTGCTGCTGCCAATCAGTTGGGCGGTCGGAATGGTACGGCGGTGTGAAACAGGGTCGATGAGTTTCGGCGTGGTGCTGATAATCAGGCTGAGGTGTTGGAAAGAAACGCGGTTGTAATCGGCTTTGCCGGGCGTACCGCTGTAACGGTAGCCGTCGCGCAATTCAAGCGTACGTTTGTTGTCGGTCAGCGAAAAATTGCCCTCTTTGGCAAAAACGATGTTGTCGTTGCCGTTTTTGTCCTGCTCGCGCAGGAACAGGTTTTTCATGATGCCGGATTCGGTATCGAAGGTTTCGACAAAATAAACCCTACCGTTGCGCTTGCCCAAGCTATTGAACTCGCCGGCTTCCACCAAAGACAACTCCTGCTTCTGCTTCAAAATTTCGGCATATTCGCGGCTGCGCAACTCTGCCCACGGCATCACCCAAAGCTGCATGACGGCAATCAAAATAGCAAACGGCACGGCAAACTGCATGACCGGGCGTATCCATTGTTTCAATGCCAATCCGCAGGAAAGCCAAACCGACATCTCGCTGTCGCGCCAGTAACGGGTCAATACGGTCAACGTACTGATAAATGCGGTCAACACCAGCAAAAGCGGGGTCATGCCGATTACCCAAAAGCCGACCAAGGCCAACACGGCATCGATGGCGACACGCCCGTCGGCTGCGCGGCCAAGCAGGTTGATGGCCTGCGTCGACACCAATACCGCCAAGAGGACGACAAAGATGCCGACGGCGGTAAAGGAAAGTTCTTTAATAAAGTTTCTTTGGTAAATCATAAGATTGAGCGTGGTATACGGTTTATGGGAAACCTATATTTATTAATAAGGCTTCAGACGGCATGACACAAATGGAGTACAATGATTTTCATCTGTTCGGACGGTTGGTCAACAGGCCGTCTGAACAACCGACAACCGTTCCAATCAGGAGAATAAACGTGAAATTTAGCACAAAAGCCGAAACTTTGCAGGCTCAACAGGCAGGTGCGCAATTATTTGTCTGCGCCGAAGCATCACAACTGAACAACCCAACTGCCCTCGCCCTCTTCGCTTCCCTTGAAGAAGGTCAAAATTTCGCCGACACCAAAATCCCGACGGACAACGGTTTGCAAGCCATTGCCGTCGCCCGCCTCGAAAAAACCGACCGCGCCGCATTGAACAAAGCCGCAGCCGAAGCCGCCAAATGGGCGCAAAATCAAGAAACGGTCAATGTGGACGTTCACGCCTTTGATGAAGCGCAAGCAGCAGACATTGCCGAAGCGTTTGCAATTGCGTTCGGCAATGCCGCCTACCGTTTCGACCGCTATAAAAAAGAAGCCAAACCGGCCAAATTTGCAGAAGCCGTGTTCCACAGCGCACACGAAGCCGCCGTCAAAGAAGCCCTGCGCGTTGCCGAAGCGCAAGTTTACGGACAAAGCCTCTGCCGCGACTTAGGCAATGCCGCACCGAACGAATGCACGCCTGAGTTCCTCGCGCGTACCGCCAAAGCCGAAGCCGAAAAATTGGGCGCACACGCCAAAATCATTGAAAAAGACTACATAAAAGAAAACATGGGTTCATTTTGGTCTGTCGCCAAAGGCAGCGTTGAGGATCCATATTTGGTCGAACTGAGCTATTTCGGTGCGGCCGACAAAGAAGCCGCGCCCGTCGTCTTGGTCGGCAAAGGCATTACCTTCGACACCGGCGGCATCTCCCTCAAACCCGGTCTGAACATGGACGAAATGAAGTTTGACATGTGCGGCGCGGCAACCGTCATCAGCACCTTCTGCGCCGCCGTCAAACTGCAACTGCCGATCAACCTCGTCGCCGTCGTTGCCACCTGCGAAAACATGCCTTCCGGCGCGGCAAACAAACCGGGCGACGTCGTGAAAAGCATGAAAGGCCTGACCATCGAAGTGTTGAACACCGATGCCGAAGGCCGTCTGATTTTGTGCGACGCACTCACTTACGCCGAGCAGTTCAAACCCAAAGCCGTTATTGACGTCGCCACCCTGACCGGCGCGTGCATCATCGCCTTGGGACATGACGTCAGCGGCGTGATGGGCAACAATCAGGATTTGGTTGACAGCCTGCTTGCTGCCTCCCGCAACGTGGACGACAAAGCATGGCAACTGCCGCTTTTCGAGACCTACAAAGACCAGCTCAAATCCAACTTCGCTGACATCCCCAACATCGGCACGCCCGGCGCAGGCACGATTACCGCCGCCACCTTCCTGTCTTACTTCACCGAAGATTACCCGTGGGCGCACCTCGACATCGCAGGTACGGCATGGAAATCCGGCAGCGAAAAAGGCGCGACCGGCCGCCCCGTTCCCTTGTTGCTGAACTATCTGCGCAACGTGAAATAAGCCTTGACGCCTGCGGGGCAAAGCCATCGCCTCCGCAGGCCGTCTGAAAACGGAATCCGCATTATCTGACTCAACCTGACAAACGGAGAACCACCATGAAACCACTATTTGCCGCATTATCTGCCGCCCTTCTGCTCGGCACATCTCTAAACACTCAAGCTGCCGAACAACCCATCCCCACCGACCGCAGCATCCAAGTGTACAAAAAAGCCGACTTAGCAGAATGGAACCGCGAAAACGCAGCTGGAGGCCAAGGCCCGCTACTCGGCAGCTTTGCCTTCACGCGCCATCAAACCGCAGAACAAGACGCATTCAAAGAAATTGGCTGGCTCACATTACCGCCGGGCGCTTCCATCGGCCAACACAAACATACCGGCAATGAAGACGTTTACATCATCGTATCCGGCAAAGGCCTGTTTACCGATAGCGAAGGCAAACAAACCGAAGTCGGCGCCGGCGACATTACCATCGCCCGCCCCGGCCAGTCCCACGCACTCAAAAACATCGGCAAAAAGCCGTTGGTATTCTTGGATTTGATTGCAGAGACCGCTGGCGCTAAAGCCGCCGAAACCAAGTAATACTTTCAATGAAAGCAAACAATCTGCCATAACTTTCTGCCTTACCCAAACCAGGCAGTAGAGAGATTGTTCCGTTTTCATTTAAACCTGCATACAAGCTAAAGGCCGTCTGAAAACCACGCTTCGTTTTCAGACGGCCTTTTTTTTCTCAAAAATCTTATCATATAAATAATGAAATGTTATATAATAACAGCCTTTCAAAATATGATGAGAAACTAAAATGACACAAACCACACTCAAACCCATTGTTTTATCTATTCTTTTAATCAGCGCCCCTATCCTCTCCCAAGCGCATGAAACCGATCAGTCGGTGGACTTGGACGAGGTTACCGTCGTCGGCAAAAGCCGTCCGCGCGCCACTTCAGGGCTGTTGCACACTTCGACCGCCTCCGACAAAATCATCTCCGGCGATACCTTGCGCCAAAAGGCCGTCAACTTGGGCGATGCTTTAGACGGCGTACCGGGCATTCATGCCTCGCAATACGGCGGCGGCGCGTCTGCTCCCGTTATTCGCGGTCAAACAGGCAGACGGATTAAAGTGCTGAACCATCACGACGAAACAGGCGACATGGCGGACTTCTCTCCCGACCATGCCTTGATGGTGGACAGTGCCTTGTCGCAACAGGTCGAAATCCTGCGCGGTCCGGTTACGCTCTTGTACAGCTCGGGCAATGTAGCCGGTTTGGTCGATGTTGCCGATGGCAAAATCCCCGAAAAAATGCCTGAAAACGGCGTATCGGGCGAAGCCGGATTGCGTTTGAGCAGTGGCAATTTGGAAAAACTGACATCCGCAGGCATCAATATCGGTTTAGGCAAAAACTTCGTGCTGCATACCGAAGGCTTGTACCGCAAATCGGGCGATTACGCCGTACCGCGCTATCAAAAAGAAGAAGGCCGTCTGAAACGACTGCCCGACAGCTATGCTGATTCAAAAACCGGCAGCATCGGCCTGTCTTGGGTTGGGGATAAAGGTTTCCTCGGTGTGGCGTACAGCGACCGTCGCGACAGCTACGGCCTGCCTGCCCACAGCCACGAATACGATGATTGCCACGCCGACATCATCTGGCAAAAGAGTTTGATTAACAAACGCTATTTGCAGCTTTATCCGCACCTTCTGACCGAAGAAGACATTGATTACGACAATCCGGGCTTGAGCTGCGGCTTTCACGACGACGATGATGCACACGCCCATGCCCACAACGGCAAACCTTGGATAGACCTGCGCAACAAACGCTACGAACTCCGCGCCGAATGGAAGCAGCCGTTTCCAGGTTTTGAAGCCCTGCGCGTACACCTAAACCGCAACGACTACCACCACGACGAAAAAGCAGGCGATGCAGTAGAAAACTTCTTCAACAACAAAACACACAACGCCCGTATCGAGTTGCGCCACCAACCCATAGGCCGTCTGAAAGGCAGCTGGGGCGTGCAATATTTGGGACAAAAATCCAGCGCGCTCTCCGCCATTCCCGAAACCGTCCAACAACCGATGCTGATTGACAACAATGTCCGCCATTACGGCTTTTTCGGCGTAGAACAGGCGAACTGGGACAACTTCTCGCTTGAAGGCGGCGTACGCGTGGAAAAACAAAAAGCCTCCATCCAATACGACAAAGCATTGATTGATCGGGAAAACTACTACAACCAACCCCTGCCCGACCTCGGCGCACACCGCCAAACCGCCCGCTCGTTCGCGCTTTCGGGCAACTGGTATTTCACGCCACATCACAAACTCAGCCTGACCGCCTCCCATCAGGAACGCCTGCCGTCAACGCAAGAGCTGTACGCACACGGCAAGCACGTCGCCACCAACACCTTTGAAGTCGGTAACAAACACCTCAACAAAGAGCGTTCCAACAACATCGAACTCGCGCTGGGCTACGAAGGCGACCGCTGGCAATACAATCTGGCACTCTATCGCAACCGCTTCGGCAACTATATCTACGCCCAAACCTTAAACGATGGACGCGGCCCCAAATCCATCGAAGACGACAGCGAAATGAAGCTCGTGCGCTACAACCAATCCGGCGCCGACTTCTACGGCGCGGAAGGCGAAATCTACTTCAAACCGACACCGCACTCCCGCATCGGCGTTTCCGGCGACTATGTACGAGGCCGTCTGAAAAACCTGCCGTCCCTACCCGGCAGGGAAGATGCCTACGGCAACCGTCCTTTCATCGCGCAGGACGACCAAAACGCGCCCCGTGTTCCGGCTGCGCGCTTCGGTGTCCACCTGAAAGCCGCGCTGACCGACCGCATCGATGCCAATTTGGACTACTACCGCGTGTTCGCCCAAAACAAACTTGCACGCTACGAAACGCGTACGCCCGGACACCATATGCTCAACCTCGGCACAAACTACCGCCGCAATACGCGCTATGGCGAGTGGAATTGGTACGTCAAAGCCGACAACCTGCTCAACCAATCCGTTTACGCCCACAGCAGTTTCCTCTCTGATACGCCGCAAATGGGCCGCAGCTTTACCGGCGGCGTAAACGTGAAGTTTTAAAATCGGACAGGCAAACAAAAAAGGTTTTCAGACGGCCGTCTGAAAACCTTTTTCTTGTTTTAGCCAATCATTTAAAACTGACTATTAATCTTTCAACACATCTTGCACAGCCGCTTGAATCTTAGCCGCCGCTGCTTCGATTTGCTGTTGTTCGGTAGATTGGCTTGCCACTGTTTCAGCCGGAGCAGCTTGAGAAGCCGGAGTTGCTTGTGAAACTGGCGCGGCTTGTGGAGCTGCGGCTTTAGGCTCAGATTCAGCTTGCGGCGCAGTCAGCGGCAAACGCGCCAATACAGTGCTGACGCCGGTGACTTTATCGCCAATCGCCACTTGCGCCTGCGCATCGACAGGCAGATACATATCCACGCGCGAGCCAAAGCGGATAAAACCATAGCGTTCGCCGCGAGACAGTTTCGCACCTGCTTGGGTGTAGCACAAAATACGGCGTGCCACCAAACCGGCTACTTGAACAAAAGTAATTTCACGACCAGAAGCCGTAGTCGCCAAAACCGCATTACGTTCATTTTCTGTGCTGGCTTTGTCCAAATCCGCATTCACGAATTTGCCTTTGTTATAGACCACTTTCGTTACCGTACAATCGGCAGGCGATTTTTGCGAATGCACGTTGAACACGTTCATAAAAATACTGATTTTCAAAGCATCGACATCACGATACGGATCGCGTGCGCGCTCGACCACCACGATACGGCCGTCAACAGGGCTCAACACCGCTTCAGGATTTTGCGGAATCTCACGCGCAGGGTCGCGGAAAAACTGCAAAGCAAATACAGTAAACACCCAAAACGGCAAAGACCACCAGCCGCAGCACATAGACACTAGCAGGCTCAAAGCCAAACCGCCGCCGATAATTGGCCAGCCCTCACGGGCAATAATCGGGTGGGGATACAAACGGTTCATCATTTATCCTTCATTTAATAATTTCAAAATTGCCGCCATTATATCTGAAACTCCAAACATTGAGGCCGTCTGAAATGTTCAGACGGCCGGTGTCTTTTGTAAAAAATACTCAACATAGATAAAGTTTCAGTTTCGGCAACACAATGACGCAGCGTCCTCAACACGCGGCTCACACGAGCCAACAATACGCTGCAAATATCATTTCGACCAAACCTCTGCCCTCGATTATCTCGACAAGCCCAGTATGACCGCCAATACCAGCCAAATCCAATGCCGACGGCGCGATGTAGAAAACAAAGCGCGTTGAGACAGCAAACGCGTTTGGCTCAGCTGATACGCCACATCGGCCAACATTACCAAGCGATTAGTCTGCCGAGCATTACCTTCTTCCGCTTTACGCAGTTTCAAATTTTCCGCTTCAATCCGCAGCCGCACCAGCTTGGCCTCTAAAAGCAGCAGCTCGCGCGCTTCTTCATACTCCTGTCGCTTCATCGTCCGCATCCTTATCTATCTCACCGCGCAAATACGCAATATCCGATCGAATATCCTGCAAGGTCTCAGCCACACGGCTGCCCTGCTCCCGATAATCTGCCGATACTTTGCGGAACAATACAGCAATAATCAACAGGCTTACAAAGAAAATGCCGAAAAATACCCACAAAGCGGCCACATCCGACAGCACGCGGTTCAAGCCGAACAGCAAACCGACCAAGCCCACCATCAACAGCGCGCCGGACAACACCAGCCAAACCGCCAACCGGAACACATTCTCCGCCTGACGTGTCAAATCCAAGCTCAATACCTGCAAACGCAGCAGCAGCAAATCCGCGCCCTGATTCAACAAAGCCTTGCCATGTTCAAAACGTTGGCGAATTCCCATCTCGATTATCCTTTTTCTCAGGAAACATAAGGCTAAGGCCGTCTGCACGGCGCAATGAAATCCATGATTTCATATACACACCTGTTCAGACGGCCTTAACATATTCACATTAACGGCGGTTCAACAACACACCGACAACCAAACCGGCCAATGCGGCAAAACCCATCGCATAGTATGGTTTTTCATGCACCACTTCATCAGCGTGTTTGGCACCGCGTTTCAAACGCTCGCCCGCATCAGCTTCAAATTCGGCAAAACGCTCTTTGCCTTCTTTAAAACGTTCCTGAGCCGCCTCTTCAAACTGCTCGTATTTTTCACGCGCACGCTCGGCATGATGGCGCAAACGTTCGCCGGCCTCTTCTTCAAAACGGCTCAAACGCTCTTTGGCCGCGGCCAATTTCTCTTCCAATTTGGCCCGGGCTTTGCCGCCCTCTTCCGAACCGGCTTCCACACCATCGCGGTACAACTCTTCCACATCATCCATCACTTCTCGGATGTCTTTCAGCAAAGCCTCGCGACGTGCCTCAAAATCGTGTTTTTTCATGGTTTTCTCCTTGATATAGGTTGATATGGTTACAGATTGTTCATCTGTTAATAATATTATAACCATTTATTTCCAAATAAACGTTAATTTAAATTAAATTAAGTGCTTATTCTGAAAACAACCCAATGGAATTTAAAAAAGGCCGTCTGAAAACTTCAGACGGCCTTTTCAATTCAGTTTAAAGACTTAAGTTTTATGCCAAACCTTTTGCTTTCAACACTTCCAGCATGGTAGTGCCCAACTCGGCAGGGCTGCGGGTGTAAGCGATACCGGCTTTTTCGAAAGCGGCGAATTTTTCTTCGGCAGTACCTTTACCACCGGAAATAATCGCACCGGCGTGGCCCATACGTTTGCCTTTAGGAGCGGTAACACCAGCGATGTAACCGACAACAGGTTTGGTTACGTTGGATTGGATGTATTCGGCTGCTTCTTCTTCTGCAGTACCGCCGATTTCACCGATCATGATGATGGCATCGGTATCTGGGTCTTCTTGAAAGAGTTTCAGTGCGTCGATTTGGTTCATACCAGGAATCGGGTCGCCGCCGATACCGATACAGGTTGATTGACCCAAGCCCAGTTTGGTGGTTTGTGCCACGGCTTCGTAAGTCAACGTACCGGAACGGGAAATAATACCGATGCGGCCAGGTTGGTGGATGTGGCCCGGCATAATACCGATTTTGCACTCACCCGGAGTAATCACGCCCGGGCAGTTAGGGCCGACCAAGCGGGTACCGTTGCCGTTGGTTTCCAAGTAACGTTTAGCTTTGAGCATGTCCAGAGTAGGCACGCCTTCGGTAATCACAACGACCAAGCCTACGCCTGAATCAACGGCTTCAACGATAGAATCCAAAACAAACGGAGCTGGAACGTAAATTACAGATGCGTCAGCGCCGGTTTCTTTAACGGCTTCTTTCATGGTGTTGAATACAGGCAGATCCAAATGGGTTTGACCGCCTTTGCCTGGGGTAACGCCGCCGACAACTTTAGTGCCGTAAGCCAGAGCTTGTTCGGAGTGGAAAGTACCGTTTTTACCGGTGAAACCTTGAACCAATACTTTGGTGTCTTTATTAATCAATACGCTCATTCTTTTCTCCTTAGGCGTTTACGGCTGCAACAATTTTTTCGGCTGCGTCATTCAGGCCGTCTGCAGAAGTCAGTTTCAGACCTGATTCGTTCAGGATTTTCGCGCCGAGTTCGGCGTTGTTACCTTCCAAACGAACAACGACAGGAACGTTGACGTTGATTTCTTTAACGGCTGCCACGATGGCTTCCGCAATCATGTCGCAACGTACGATACCGCCGAAGATGTTGATCAATACGCCTTTAACGGATTTGTCTTCCAAAATCAGTTTGAACGCTTCAACCACGCGGTCTTTAGTTGCGCCGCCACCAACGTCCAAGAAGTTGGCAGGTTGGCCGCCTTTGAGTTTGATGATGTCCATAGTGGCCATCGCCAAACCGGCACCGTTAACCATACAGCCGATGTTACCTTCCAGAGCAACATAGTTCAGGTCGAATTCAGAAGCTTTCAGCTCACGTTCGTTTTCTTGAGATTTGTCGCGCAATTCAGCAATTTTTGGCAGGCGGTAGAGCGCGTTGCTGTCGATACCGATTTTGCCGTCCACGCAAGCCAGTGCGCCGTTTTCGCGAACTGCCAATGGGTTTACTTCAAACAGGGCGAAGTCGTTTTCGATAAACGCTTTGTACGCGCCGGTCATCAGTTTGACGAACTCGTTGATTTGTTTGTCTTTCAAGCCCAGTTGGAAGGCAACTTCGCGAGCTTGGCAAGGTTGCAGGCCGACCAGCGGATCAACGGTTACTTTGAAGATTTTTTCAGGAGTTTCGGCAGCAACTTTTTCGATTTCCACGCCACCTTCGGTAGAA
Source organism: Neisseria sp. P0019.S002 (assembly GCF_051957155.1). NCBI lineage: Bacteria > Pseudomonadati > Pseudomonadota > Betaproteobacteria > Neisseriales > Neisseriaceae > Neisseria > Neisseria sp. P0019.S002. Next base: position 51,627 of record NZ_JBQCWS010000001.1, on the reverse strand, counting down.
GCCATGAATGTAACGCGGCGGGTAGAACGGTCAACCACTGCGCCCAAGTACAGCTCGGTTTGAACCGGATACATGTCTTCGCAAACCAAAACGCTGTTGACAGGTTGGCCGTTGGCATCGGTTTGGTAAGTTACCAAGTTGGTGCCAATCAGGCTTTCAGCCACTTCTTTTGCTTCTTCGCGGCTTTTAACGACTTTTACGCCGCCCGCTTTACCGCGGCCGCCGGCGTGTACTTGTGCTTTGACAACAGCGAATTTGCCGCCCAATTTGTCGTAAGCTGCAGCGGCTTCTTCGCCGTTGTGTGCCAAAATACCGCCTTGTACGGGCAAACCGTAGCTAGCCAGCAGTTCTTTAGCCTGATACTCGTGTAAATTCATGGATTTCTCCTTAAGGTGAGTGGGTTTTAGGAATCGCCCTGCGGCCAATCCCATATTTTCAGACGGCCCTACTATTTACTGAAGGGCAACCACATCCGCGCCAGCAGATACATGGTTGCACCGCCTCCTCCGAGAATAAAAAAGACAATGCCTTTTTTACGCGAATTCGGGCAGAGCAGATAAACGGCAAGGCTGAAACTGATAAACAACAATGCCACGCGCCAAACCAATTCTTTATCTTTGAAACGGTTGAGCGTATAAGTTTCGGTCATCATCACATACATTTGCCACAATGCGGCCATACACATGCTGATGATGCCCATCGGTATAAAGAAAATACCGACTATTTCTTTGTTCATAATGAATGTAAATGCTGTTTGTTTGCCTGACGAAATTATAAATCAGAAAACGAAGCTCTCGGAACATTCAATTTGTCGGAGGCCTTAAGGCCGTCTGAAAAGTTTCAGACGGCCTTAATGTCTATCAACCGTGCAAAGCGCGTTTGTCGGCTGCCAATGCAGCTTCGTGAACCACTTCGGACAAGGTTGGGTGGGCATGGATAATGCGGGCGATGTCTTCGCTGCTGGCGAAGAATTCGAGCGCAGTCACGCCTTCGGTAACCAATTCGCTGACAACCGGGCCGATCATGTGTACGCCCAAGATGCGGTCGGTTTTGGCATCTGCCAATACTTTAACCGTACCTTTGGCTTTGCCCATTGCCAATGCGCGACCGTTTGCACCGAAACCTGAAGTACCTTTTTTGTACTCCACACCTTCGGCTTTGAGCTGCTCTTCGGTTTTACCCACCCAAGCGATTTCAGGGTCGGTGTAAATCACAAACGGTACGTTGTTGAAGTCGATATGCGGTTTTTGACCGGCAATACGCTCGGCAACGGCAACACCTTCATCGCTGGCTTTGTGTGCCAACATCGGGCCACGAACCACGTCGCCGATTGCCCATACGTTAGGCAGGTTGGTACGGCATTCGCCATCTACTTTGATAAAGCCACGCTCGTCTTTTTCCAAGCCGACGGCTTCGGCATTCAGGCCTTTGGTGTTTGGAATACGGCCGATGGCAACGATCAGTTTGTCGAATACTTCGGTTTTGGCTTCGCCGGCAGCAGTTTCGTAAGCAACGGAAACGCCTTTGCCTTCAGATTTAATGTCGCCGATTTTCACGCCCAATTCGATGCCCAAACCTTGCTCTTTGGTGAAGTATTTGAAGGCTTCTTTGGCGATTTGTTGGTCGGCGGCAGCCAGGAAGGTCGGCGCGGCTTCAAGAATGGTAACTTCTGCACCCACGCGGTTCCATACGGAACCCATTTCTAAACCAATCACGCCGGAACCGATCACGCCGAGTTTGGCAGGCACTTCGGTCAGGTTCAATGCGCCTTCGTTGTCCAATACGTTCACATTGTCGATAGCGACTTGTGGCAGCGGACGCGGTACGGAACCGGTGGCTACGATGACGTGTTTGGCTTCGATAACGGTTTTCTCGCCTTTGTTATCGACTTCGATTTGGTAAGCATCGCCATTTTTACCGACAAAGGAAGCAGTACCGAACAGGCTGGTTACTTTGTTTTTTTGGAACAGGAATTTCACGCCGCCGGTCAGTTTGGTTACGATGGCATCTTTGCGCTCAATCATTTTGGCCGCGTCGAATTTTACATCACCGACAGTGATACCGTGTTCGGCAAAATCGTGTTGCGCAGCGTGGAAATGTTCACTGGATTGCAACAGGGCTTTGGAAGGAATACAGCCTACGTTCAAGCAAGTACCGCCCAATGCAGGGGCATTGCCTGCTTTGTTAACGCCTGCATCGACGCAAGCGGTTTTGAAACCCAGTTGCGCGGCACGGATGGCGGCAACGTATCCGCCCGGGCCTGCACCAATCACTACTACATCATATTGAGACATCGTGTCATCCTTTGCTTTTAGCAGTATCTCAAAATAAAAACGATACTTTTTGTTTCTTTTTTATTTTGAATGACTGCGTTTTGATGGTTTTAAGAAAAGGCCGTCTGAAAGTCCATATCTGTCGATTCATTCGAATCAAATGTTTCAGACGGCCTCAATCGTTCGTTGAGCCTATTGTAGCACGATACTACATTACGCTACATCTAAATAAAAATTCAGACGGCCTTTTCATTAATAAATAAAAGGCCGTCTGAAACGATTACAGATCCAACAACAGGCGGGCTGGGTCTTCCAACGCGTCTTTAATGGCTACCAAGGTCAATACGGCTTCGCGGCCGTCAATGATACGGTGGTCGTAAGACAGAGCCAGATACATCATTGGACGGACAACAACTTGACCGTTTTCAACCACAGCGCGCTCTTTAGTAGCGTGCATACCCAAAATCGCAGATTGAGGCGGGTTGATGATCGGGGTAGACATCATAGAACCGAAAGTACCACCGTTGGTAATACTGAATGTACCGCCGGTCAGATCTTCGATAGCGATTTTGCCGTCTTTTGCTTTTTTCGCGTAATCAACAATTGCTTGTTCGATGTCGGCAATGCTCATTTGGTCGGCATCGCGCAGGATTGGTACAACCAAACCGCGTGGGCTGCCAATTGCGATACCAATGTCGAAGTAGCCGTGGTACACGATGTCTTTGCCGTCAACAGAAGCATTCACAACCGGGTATTTTTTCAGGGCGGCAACAGCGGCTTTAACGAAGAAGGACATAAAGCCCAGTTTCACGCCGTGTTCTTTCTCGAATTTTTCTTTGTACTTCGCACGCAAGTCCATGATCGGTTTCATGTTGACTTCATTGAATGTAGTCAAAATGGCGTTTTCTTGTTGAGAAGCCAGGAGGCGTTCTGCAACACGGGCACGCAGGCGGCTCATTGGTACGCGTTCTTCAGGGCGTGCGCCAGCAGGAAGTGCAACAGCAGGAGCAGCGGCTGCGGCAGGTTTGGCAGCGGCATTTTGTACGTCTTCTTTCAATACGCGACCGTCACGGCCGGAACCTTGCAATGCGTTTACGTCAACACCGGTCTCGGCAGCCAATTTGGCGGCAGCAGGCATAGCGGCGTTGTTTTGTGCAGCAGCAGGAGCGGCGGCTGGGGCAGCTTCGGCAGGCGCGGCGGCTGGGGCTTCAGCAGCGGCAGTAGCAGCTGTATCGATGCGTGCCAAAACTTGGTCGGCAACAACGGTTTCACCGTCTTGCGCTACGATTTCAACCAATACGCCGGCTTGTGGAGAAGGTACTTCCAAAACCACTTTGTCAGTTTCGATATCGATCAGGATTTCGTCACGGGCAACGGCTTCGCCAACTTTTTTCTTCCATTCCAAGAGCGTGCCTTCAGATACGCTTTCAGACAGCATAGGTACTTTTACATCAATAATCATTTTGTGTCTCCAATGGCCCTTTCAGACGGCCTGTTGTGTGTTTTTAATTCTGCATATGGGCATTCCGCCTGAACAATTTCAAACGGAATGCCACTAGGCTTACAACGCCAAAGCGTCTTCAACCAATTGTTTCAATTGAGCAATATGTTTGCTTGAGTAGCCCACTGCAGGCGATGCGCTGCTTGGACGACCGGCATAAGACAGTTTTTGCTCTTCGCTGATAACGTCTTCAATGCGGTGGCGGATTTGGTAGAACGCACCTTGGTTTTTCGGCTCTTCTTGTGCCCAAACCACAGATTTTGCGTTCGGATATTTCGCCAGTTCAGCTTTAACCTCCTCGTATGGGAACGGATACAGCTGCTCAACGCGGACGATAGCGACATCATCTTCCAGTTTACGCTCGGCACGGCCTGCTTCCAAGTCATAGTAAACCTGACCGGCACACAATACTACGCGTTTCACGCTGTCGTTGCTTGCGCGTTCTGCGGTATCGCCGATAACCGGACGGAAAGTCGAACCTTCGGTGAAGTTTTCCAGCGGGCTCATTGCACCTTTGAAGCGCAACAGGCGTTTGGACATGAAAATCACCAGCGGTTTGCGGTATGAACCCAAGACTTGACGTTGCAAGAGGTGGAACATTTGCGACGCTTCAGACGGCATGATGACTTGCATATTGTTCTCAGAACACAGTTGCAACCAACGTTCTACGCGTGCAGAAGAGTGCTCAGGGCCTTGACCGTCGTAGCCGTGCGGCAGGATGGTGGTCAGGCCGCACAAACGACCCCATTTGGTTTCGCCTGAAGACAGGAATTGGTCGATAGTTACTTGCGCGCCGTTGGCGAAGTCACCAAATTGAGCTTCCCAAATGGTCAGCTTGTCAGGAGCGGAGCAGGCAAAGCCGTACTCGAACGCCATCACGGCTTCTTCGTTCAAGATAGAGTCGATAACCAGGAACTCGCCCAAGCCTTCGCCCATGTTGCGCAGAGGAACATAAGTACCGTCGTCCCATTTTTCGCGTTTTTGATCGTGCAGAACGGCATGACGGTGTGAGAATGTACCGCGGCCGGAGTCCTCACCGGAGATACGCACGCCATGACCTTTAGTCAGCAGGCTTGCGTATGCGAGGGTTTCGGCCATACCCCAGTCGATGGCTTGTTTGCCGGATGCCATGGCTTTACGCGCTTCGATCACACGTTTTGCAGTCGGATGCAGGGCAAAGCCTTCCGGTACAGCGGTGAATTTCTCAGTAAGACGCTCAATGTCGGCGGCAGGCAAACCGGTTTCGATTTTTTCGCGCCAATCTTTGCCTTGGTATTTGCTCCAGTCGATTTGTGTGCGTTGGAAATTGCTCAACGTTGTTTGTTCAACATGTTCGCCTTTGTCCAAAGCATCACGGTAGGCTTGGATGTAACCGTCAGCCTCAGCTTGGGTTACCACGCCTTCGGCAATCAGTTGTTCGGTGTACAAAGCACGCGCACCCGGGTGTTGCGATACTTTTTTGTACATCATCGGTTGGGTCAGGGTCGGATCATCGCCCTCGTTGTGGCCCCATTTACGGTAGCAGACAACGTCGACCACGATGTCTTTATGGAATTTTTTGCGGTAATCCAAAGCGGCTTGGATAGCAAAGCAAACGCGTTCAGGGTCATCGCCGTTCACGTGGATAACCGGAGCGGAAACCATTTTCGCGATATCGGTACAGTGTACGGTAGAACGGGTATCGCGGGTATCGGAAGTGGTAAAGCCGATTTGGTTGTTGATCACGATGTGAACAGTACCGCCGGTGGTATAGCCGCGTGTTTTAGACAGGTTGAATGTTGCTTGGTTAACACCCAAACCGATAAATGCGGAGTCACCGTGAATCAATACCGGCAAGACTTTATCGCGGCCGTTTTCGCCCAAACGTTTTTGTTTGGCGCGTGCAGAACCTTCTACTACTGGGTTAACGATTTCCAAGTGTGACGGGTTGAATGCCAAAGAAACGTGCATCGGGCCGTGTGGCGTAGCAATGTCGGAGCTGAAGCCCATGTGGTATTTCACGTCGCCGCTAGGCAATTTGATTTCGGCACGGCCTTCAAATTCGGCAAACAGATCAGCCGGTTTTTTGCCCAAAATGTTAACCAAAACATTCAGACGGCCACGGTGTGCCATACCGATGATGACTTCTTCCACACCGTCTTTACCGGCGTTTTGAATCAGGTAGTTCAAACCGGCAATCGCGCTTTCGCCGCCTTCTACACCAAAGCGTTTTTGACCGACATATTTGGTATGCAGGTAGCGTTCCAGAGTTTCGGCAGCAGTCATTTCCTTCAAGATACGGCGTTTTTGTTCAACGTTGTAGCTTGGCGTAGACAGTACGCTTTCAAAATAATTACGAACCCAACGACGCTCTTCGGTATTTGGAATGTAGATGTACTCTACCGCGATATGGCCGCAGTAGGTTTGTTTGAGGTTACTGATGATTTGGGACAGAGGCAGTTTGCTCTGACCGGAAAAATCGCCCTCGCCCATATTGAACTGAAGTACCATATCGGCATCTGACAGACCGTGGAATTTAGGATCGAGAGCTTCGATATTTTGAGGAGGAATACGTTTGAGCGGATCAAGTTGGGCTGCACCCACGCCTTGGATACGATAGGCAGAAATCAGTCGCAAAACGCTGACTTGCTTTTTCATCATTGCCTCATCCACACCGCCTACGACGGCTGCGGCAATTTTCTTTTTAGCCAAAGTGGCAAATGATTCACGAATCGGTGTATGGGCAACATCGACAGCGACTGCGCCCGGCTGTTTACTCAAATCGGTAAAGTACTGTTTCCATTTTTCATCGACAAATTCCGGATTATCCAGAAACTTTTCATACAACTCCTCGATGTATGGTGCATTAGAACCAAACAGATAAGAGAAATTGAGTTTTTCGTCCATCATGGCGTGAGCTCTTTTCTTTAAAATATAAACAAAGGGTAGAATCCCGTGTTCTCCGAACGGAATTCAGGCCGTCTGAAATGACACTTTATTCTACCCTATTTCAAATCAAATTACCTGCTATCAACTTAATTAATTACGACCAACCTCATTGAAAACGGCAATTCGATTTTTTCAAACGACTTTTCAACAATATATTAATATATTGTCTGTTAGCGCTTATCTACCGGAACATAATCACGACGTTCCGCACCGGTATACAGTTGACGTGGGCGGCCGATTTTCAGTGTCGGATCGCTAATCATTTCATGCCAATGTGAAATCCAGCCTACACTGCGCGACAATGCGAAGATAACGGTAAACATTTCAGTTGGAATGCCCAATGCGGACAAGACGATACCGGAGTAGAAGTCGACGTTTGGATACAGCTTGCGTTCAACAAAGAATGGGTCTTTCAGTGCAATTTGTTCCAATTCCATTGCCAGTTTGAATTTCGGGCTGTCTTCCAAACCCAACTCTTTCAAAACTTCATAACAGGTTTCGCGCATGATGTTGGCTCGTGGGTCCATATTGCGGTATACGCGGTGACCGAAGCCCATCAGACGGTATTTGCGTTGTTTCACACCTTCCATGTATTCAGCAACATTAGATACATCGCCGATTTCGTCCAGCATCTTCAACACAGCTTCGTTTGCACCGCCATGTGAAGCACCCCACAGACAGGCGATACCGGCAGCGATACAGGCAAATGGGTTCGCGCCGGAAGAACCGGCCAAACGTACGGTTGAAGTTGACGCGTTTTGCTCGTGATCGGCATGCAAAATAAAGATGCGGTCGAGCGCGCGAGCCAATACTGGATTAGGTTTGTATTCTTCACATGGTGTCGCAAACATCATGTGCAAGAAGTTTTCAGCATAGGAAAGGTTATTTTTTGGATAATTGAACGGCAGACCGTTGGAATAACGGTAACACATTGCCGCAATGGTCGGAATTTTGGAGATTAAGCGGTAAATCGCAATTTTACGGTGCTCAGGATTGGCAATATCCAAGCTATCTTGGTAGAAAGCAGACAAAGCGCCAACCACGCCAACCATCATCGCCATTGGATGCGCATCGCGACGGAAACCGCGGAAGAACCAAGTCAGCTGTTCATGCACCATAGTATGGTGGCTGACTGTGGCATCAAATTCTTTTTTCTGTTCAGGGGTAGGCAGTTCGCCGTAAATTAACAGATAGCAAACTTCCAAGTAATCAGATTTTTCGGCCAGCTGCTCGATAGGATAACCACGGTAATACAACAGACCTTCATCGCCATCAATATAAGTGATTTTGGATTCGCAACTTGCAGTTGACACGAATCCGGGGTCGAAGGAAAACAGACCTGTATTTTTTGTCAACGCACGGATGTCAACCACATCATGGCCGATACTTGCTTCCAATACTGGCAGTTCCAAGGTCTCTTGATTTGGGGTGGTGAGCTTGACTGATTTAGACATTCTTAAACTCCTTTGTAAGTTGGGGCTTTCGTTGCCGCCTAAGCGGCACGGTCCTTTTTTTTCAGACGGCCTCAGTATGGAAAGAGCTTGTTCGGATTGGCATCGCAAACAAGCTCTATAACACGTCATGCCTGTCTGATTTTTTCAAGCATAAGAATCAGGTGTTTCTTGTCCGTCGCCGAATGTCCGTTAATCAAGGCAAGCAATTCTTGGTCTTGAAATTCGAGGATTTCGGAAAATTCGGACAACTCCTGATCACTCAGGTGCTCGAATTCTTTTTCCATAAACCTACCGAAGATTAAGTCTAATTCCAACAATCCCCGGCGGGTTTGAAAACGGATTTTCCGTTTGGCAATATCGTCAAAAACCATCATTTCTTAAACGGCTCGTTTCAACATAATCTCTTTAATCTTACCGATGGCTCGGGTCGGATTCAAGTGTTTAGGACATACGTCTACGCAGTTCATAATGGTGTGACAACGGAACAAACGGTATGGGTCGTTCAGATTATCCAAACGCTCATTAGTAATGGTATCACGGCTATCCGCAATGAAACGGTAAGCATTCAGCAAGCCAGACGGACCAACGAATTTATCAGGGTTCCACCAGAATGACGGGCAGGCAGTCGAACAGCAGGCGCACAAAATACACTCGTACAAACCGTCCAACTCTTTACGCTCTTCCTGAGTTTGCAGACGCTCTTTGTCCGCATCGATAGGGTTATCGTTGACAACGTAAGGTTTAATGGAGTGATATTGTTTGAAGAACTGGGTCATATCCACAATCAGGTCGCGGATAACAGGCAGACCTGGCAGAGGGCGGATTTTAACCGGCTGTTTCAGGCTGCGCAGATCGGTCAGACATGCCAAGCCGTTTTTACCGTTGATGTTCATACCGTCAGAACCGCAAATACCTTCGCGGCAAGAACGGCGGAAAGACAATGTATCGTCTTGTGCTTTCAGACGCACCAAAGCGTCCAAAAGTTTAACGTCGGTTGGTTCCAATTCCAACTCATAACGTTGCATATAAGGCTTGGCATCAACGTCCGGGTTGTAACGGTAAATTTCAAAACTCATTTTTTCCATGAGAAGTGTTCCTTTTCTCATAAACTGCCCAATGATTTTGTATTATGAATTCAAGCAGTTCAATGTGGGTATGGTTAGGTTTCAGACGGCCTTTAAGGTAAAGGCCGTCTGAAAACTCATCAATAAACGCGTTTAGCCGGTTTGATGTATTCCACGCTCAAAGGCTTGGTATGTACCGGTTTGTAAGACAAAGTATTGGTATCTGAATGATACAGGGTATGTTTCATCCAGTTTTCATCATCGCGCTCAGGATGGTCGTCTGAAGCGTGTGCGCCACGCGATTCTTTACGCGCTTCGGCGGACACCAAAGTCGCTTTCGCTACTTCAATCAGATTATCCAATTCCAAAGCTTCGATACGCGCGGTATTCCACACTTTGCTCTTATCTTTGATTTCAGTACGTTTCACGCGCTCGGCAATCGCCATGATTTCTCGAACGCCTTTGCTCAGAATCTCATCGGTACGGAACACGCCGGCATGCAGTTGTACAGAGCGTTGCAGTTCGCGACGCAATGCATCAACGTTTTCGCCGCCGGTTTGGTTGTCCAAACGCTCGATACGTTGGCGGGTCAATTCACCGGCATTAGCAGGCAGAGGTTTCCAATCGCTTTGCTCTTTGATGAATTTAATCATACTGTCACCAGCAGCTTTACCAAATACCACCAAGTCCAACAGGGAGTTGGTACCCAAACGGTTTGCACCGTGTACGGAAGCACAAGCGCACTCACCTGCCGCATACAGACCTTTTACAGGCACTTCGTAATCTTCACCTTGCGGAACAACAACTTCGCCATGGTAGTTGGTCGGAATACCGCCCATCATGTAGTGGGTAGTCGGCACAACAGGAATCGGGTCTTTAATCGGGTCAATACCGGCAAACTGGATGGAAATCTCGCGGATGCCCGGCAGTTTTTCCATAATTTTTTCTGCGCCGATATGGTCAATTTTCAGCAATACGTGGTCTTTGTTTTTACCACAGCCGCGACCTTCGTAGATTTCCATAGCCATCGCACGGGAAACCACGTCACGGGAAGCCAAGTCTTTTACGGTTGGAGCGTAACGTTCCATAAAGCGTTCGCCATCGGCATTCAACAGAATACCACCCTCACCGCGCACACCCTCGGTGATCAATACACCAGCACCGGCTACACCAGTCGGGTGGAATTGCCAGAATTCCATGTCTTCCAACGGAATACCTGCACGCGCACAAATACCCAAACCGTCACCGGTGTTCATATAAGCATTGGTGGAAGAAGCATAAATACGACCGCCGCCACCAGTAGCAAACATAACAGCTTTAGCGTGGAAAATATAAACTTCGCCGGTTTCCATTTCCATGGCGGTTACACCGACTACGTCGCCGTTTTCATCACGAATCAAATCTTGCGCCGTCCATTCCACAAAGAATTGTGTATTGGCACGGACGTTTTGTTGGTACAAAGTATGCAACATCGCATGACCGGTACGGTCGGCAACCGCACATGCACGTTCTACCGCGCGTTTACCGTGTTCGGCAGTATGGCCGCCGAAAGGACGTTGGTAGATTTTGCCACTTTCCACACGGTCAAAAGGCATACCCATGTGTTCCAACTCAATTACGGCTTCAGGCGCTGCGCGGCACATAAACTCAATCGCATCTTGGTCGCCCAACCAGTCAGAACCTTTCACGGTATCGTACATATGCCAATCCCAACGGTCTTCCTGCACATTACCCAATGAAGCAGAAATACCACCTTGAGCCGCTACAGTATGAGAACGGGTTGGGAATACTTTAGACAAAACAGCACAATTCAGGCCGGATTTAGACAATTGGAGGGCTGCGCGTAAACCTGCACCACCACCGCCAACAATCACGGCATCAAACTTGCGAACAGGAAAACTCATATTTACCCCCAGATTACTTTAACTGAATATACCAAGCAGCCGACCAACCAAACGATGGTGGCAACTTGTAAAAACAAACGCACGCCGAAAGGCTTAATGTAGTCCATCCACAAATCGCGGATACCTACCCATGCATGCAGGAATACGGCCAAGAAGCTCACTTGGGTAAATACTTTCACCCAAGTTTGATTAAAAAATGCCTGCCATGCCGAATACTCTTTAGGCAATGTAAACAAAACAACCAAAAGAACCACGGTGTACACCAACATGATGACCGCAGTTGCACGTTGCATTGCCCAATCGCGCAAACCGTAATGCGCACCTGTCAATTTACGTTCTACCATAACAAAGCTCCCAAAACGACGGTCAGAATCAAAGCAGAAGCAAATACAACTTTAGCAGTAGTACGGGCAGTATTTAATTCCAGGCCTTTATGCACATCCAAAAACAGAAAGCGGATGCCGGCGAAAAAGTGGTGCAGATATGCCCACAACAGACCGATAAGGATCAGCTTCACAAACGGATTGGAGATAGCAGAACGATATGCTTCAAACGACGCTTCGCGATCCAGCGTTCCAGAGAAGAAATACAAGAGAACAGGCAGCATCACAAACAAGCCGACGCCGCTGATACGGTGAAGAATAGATACAATCCCCGGTATGGGCAATCGGATATTCGGAATTTCCAAAAATACCGGGCGTGATTTGGCGGACATGGTCAGTTCCTCTAGATTTATTATCAGCTCAAAACCTATAGCTCAGCACTACAATAAGCTACATAAACCATAATTTACCTGTTTTATCTCATTTTGAACAGTGCAATTTATGAATGCTCTAATGATTTTTACCAAAAGACTAATAAAATCAAACAATCATTCTTAGATTTTTTTTTGCGTGGCTAGCCTTTTTTGTTACTTTCCTGCAATTAAGCCATCTCCCCATCAAAGCACTTACGATAACATCATTATTGTTTGAGAATTGTATCTATTGTGAGATAAATTCTCACTCTTGATACCTAATCTTTACAAAGGCATAAGCCATTCTTAACTTATTACCATTGCATTATCACCACTACTCTTACATAGTTATACATTCAAAGACATTTCATCCATCTCTAGATGGACTAAAATACAGCACAACACCAACAATGTTTCCATACCTTATAAGGAAGCTGCATCATGACACACTCCCCTCATCAAAACACACCCGATCCGGAAGACTACATCCCCTCCTTCCGCCGTCGAAACTTGGACACATCCGGTTTTATGAAAAAACTCGGACGCTTTACAGGCCGCCTGGGCAAACCTGTCGTCCGACAGCTTTATGCACTTTATTACCTTTGGGAATCTGAACACACGCCCAAACGGGCCAAAATGATTATTGTCGGTGCACTGGTTTATTTTCTCAGCCCCATCGACAGCATTCCCGACCTGCTGATTCCATTTGGTTTCAGTGACGACATTGCCGTCATTGCATTGGTTTATTCTCAGATGAAAAACTATCTGACCGAAGATATTCAAGAAAAAGCCCGTCAAGCGGCTGACAAGCTGTTTGGTTATTGATTAGATAGAGTTCAACTACACATATATAAATAATAAGAAGAAGGCCGTCTGAATATTCAGACGGCCTTCTCGGTTTATGACTTTTTATTTCAAAGGCTGCATACCCATAACTTCCATCAGGAAGTTGGTAAACGCAGGATTACTTGGCTTGGTATCCATGTTTTTCCAACGTTGTTGCCAACCGCGCAAAGCACCTTGGATGTACTGTTTGGATTGCTCGGTAGTAATTTCACCACGTTGGCTGTCAACGGCAGAGCGCAGATAAACTTCGTACATACTGTCATCGACGGAGTTGCGTCCCACTTGTTGGATACGGAAGCGGTTCAAATATTGGGCAGCCTGAACTTTGGTCAGACTACCTTGGCTCACTTGGGTACTCAAGCGACGTGCTTCATCATGAATCTTGGAAACATCTGCCCAATGCGAAGGAGCTAAATGATAACCGGTAGCTGAAACTTGTGAATCAGCCTTAGGTTTCTTAACGTTAGTTGGTCGAACTGGCACTTCTTTCAATGTTGGAACATAAATCGATTCACAACCAGCAAGTGCCGCCACAGCAAGGATAGGAAGAATGTATTTTTTCATAATGCGCATTATAAGCATGATTCGTTGAAGAAACCAACTTTTGAATAACGGTATTCAAAACAGATTAACTGAATTACAACAGATTTCATACGATATCTCAAGCCCATACGCAAAAAAGGCCGTCTGAAAACGGCCTTTTAACGACAATCCTATATTATGCCAAATCGGCAAACAGAGGTGTAGAAAGATAGCGTTCGCCATATGATGGCAATAAGACAACGATCAGCTTACCTTCGTTTTCAGGTTTTTTGGCCAGTTGCAATGCACTCCATACTGCGGCACCTGAAGAAATACCTACCAAAATGCCTTCTTTTTCAGCCATAGCGCGCGCAGTTTCAAACGCTGCCTCGTTAGGTACTTTGGAAATGCTGTCGTAAACAGTCGTATTCAAAACGCTGGGGATAAAGCCTGCACCCAAACCTTGAATCGGATGCGGGCCTTTCTCGCCACCGCTCAATACTGGGGAAGCTTCAGGCTCGACAGCCACGATTTGAACTTCGGGTTTGTATTTTTTCAACACTTCACCTACGCCGGTAATCGTGCCGCCAGTACCCACACCGGCCACGAAAATATCAACTTGGCCGTCTGTATCACGCCAAATTTCTTCGGCAGTGGTTTTACGGTGAACTTCAGGATTGGCCTCGTTATCAAATTGGCGCGGCATGAAATAAGTGCCCGGATGTTCGTCTACCAAAGATTGGGCTTTGGCGATAGCGCCTGCCATGCCTTCGGCAGCAGGGGTCAAAATCAATTCTGCACCAAACGCACGCAGCAGCATTTTGCGTTCTTTACTCATGCTTTCAGGCATGGTGATGGCCAATTTGTAACCGCGGGCCGCACACACCATGGCCAAACCGATACCGGTATTGCCGCTGGTTGCCTCGACGATAACGGTATCTTTATTGATTTTACCGGCTTGCTCGGCCGCTTCAATCATGGCTTCGGCAATACGGTCTTTTACGCTGCTGCCCGGATTGAAAAATTCAAGTTTAACGGCGATTTGCGCTTTTAAACCTTCGGTCAGGCGGTTCAGTTTCACCAGAGGTGTGTTGCCGATCAGCTCGGTAATATTATTTGCAATTTTCATTTCCTGCTCCTGATTTAGATGTAATACAGCCTGCATATTAAACTCAGGCCGTCTGAAAAACCAATATCGAAAATTTCTTTCTTTATAACTTTTGGTTCAAGCGCGGTCAATATCCACTGCGCTCAAAAATCAATGCAACGGCAACCACAGCCTGCATCACGACGGCAACCATCCAGCCTGCCCACATCTGCCGCATACTGAAAAGAGAGGCAGACTGCTTGCAAACAACCACACGGTGCAGATAAAACACCAGCATCAACACGCCCTGCAATGCAAACCAATAAATGGGTTTCAAAGCATAAATTTTCAGTAAGGCCGCCCATGCAAAAACCGCGCCTGCTAATGGCAAGATGAAATAAACCACGCCTGCCAAGAAAACAAAAGTCAAAGTCATGACTACATTGGAAACCGCAAATAAGGTCAAACCGGCATATTCGCCTGCCGACCAAAACTTTTTGTCTTCCGTTTTACTGCAGTCATCGATAAAGAAGAAAATACTGGCGATTGTCAGATAAAAATGAGGGATGAACAAAGGGCCTGTATGCGTAAAGCCCCACATTCCGGGCAACAAGCGTGCACCCAATGCCGAAACCCCCAGCCACAACAACACCGCAGCCCAAAGCCATTGAAACTGCTGTGCGCGAAAAATAAATGCCAACGATACCGCAGCATACGCGATGGCAAACCAAAAATCCAAAGAAACCATCATGAATACTGCAACTCGCCTTCAAAAACGGTTTCAGCAGGGCCAGTCATTTGCACATCGCCACCCTCTTCCCAACTGATAAACAATTCGCCACCAGGCAAAGTAACACGCACAGGCGCACCCGCTTTCAGCAAGCCATTGCGCACGCCTGCCACCACGGCCGCACACGCTCCGGTGCCGCAAGCCTGAGTTTCCCCCACCCCGCGTTCAAACACGCGCAGGCGGACTGACAATTCATCTTCAACCTGCAAAAAGCCGACATTGACCCGTTCAGGAAACTGCTCGTGCGATTCAATAGCGCCGCCCCAATGCTCCACCGGTGCGGTTTCAACATTATCAACCAAAATTACCGCATGCGGATTACCCATATTCACACAGCTTACCGGTACAGACTCCAAACCGACTAAGACAATATGTGTCAACGCATCTTCATTTTCACCATGGGCAGGCACAAACGGAATTTCAGACGGCATGAAACGCGGTTTACCCATGTTGACGGTAACCAAACCGTTATCCAACAGCTTCGGCACAATAATCCCTTTGGCCGTCTCGACCAAAATTTCCGTTTTATCCGTCAAACCCTTATCCGCAACAAAACGTGCAAAACAACGCGCACCATTGCCGCACTGCTCTACTTCCCGACCATCGGCATTGAAAATGCGGTACCGAAAATCGACCGCATCAGAAGAAGGCTTCTCCACTACCAAAAACTGATCAAAACCCACGCCGCAATAGCGGTCTGCCCATTGGGCAAGCGGCGCAGCCAACGGATCAAAGTCCTGTTCGATGGCATTGACCACCATAAAATCATTGCCCAAGCCGTGCATCTTCGTAAATTTCAAAGTTTTCATGATTCATTCACATTCTTATTAAATCATTATTTCGGCACATTCTACACCAGAATGATATATTCGTTTCTATCTTGTTTTTCAGACGGCCTTGCGCCCTTTTACCAATACTAACACCAGCCACCCCGCAAAAATACTATACTTCCCACATTACAAACATTTCTTATTACAAGGATACACATTATGAAAAAAGTTCTCTTACCTGCCCTTTTGGCCGCTTCACTCAGCGCATGTACAGTCGGCACGCCAGGTGTTTCCGTCGGTTTAGGCGTCGGCACCAGCATCGGCCGCCATGTCGGCCTGGGTACATCCATCAACATCCCTGTCGGCTTGGATAAAACCAAAACCACCAAAGGCACGGATTCAGACGGCATCCGTATCTCAGAAGAACAAATCGTGACCTATTTTGATGCACACGGCACACCCAGCAACAGCGCAGTCAAAGGCGGCTTCCATCGCCAACTGATCAGCAAACGCAACAACGAATATGTCGTCCAAGACTTTTACAGCGACAACAGCCAAAAACGCACGGACCCTTACGTCCTCAGCCGCAACCAACTGATGCAGTTCCGCGCCACGCCAAGCAACGGCTCGCTGACCACTTACGCCTACAATGGCACGGTGATGCAGCAACAAGTATTCCAAAACGGCAAATTGGTTAACGCCAAATACTAAAGGCCGTCTGAAACGGCTGGGGAGCATGTAAAACTTGATTACAAAATATTTTTAACATTCAAACATTTGAAATATTTTGCACCATTTTCTTAAAAATATTGATTGACACATTTTTTCCAGCCATTATAATACGCCCCATTCCCCGATAGCTCAGTCGGTAGAGCGACGGACTGTTAATCCGCAGGTCCCTGGTTCGAGCCCAGGTCGGGGAGCCAAATTTCAAAAGCCTGAACTGCTGTTCAGGCTTTTTTACATCAATAAGGAACGATTGTTCTTTCCCAAAGAAAGCCCTGAATCCTCATGAGACCTTTGCCAAGGTCTCTATCCGCCAAACTGGCACGCCTTGCGCCCTACCCGCTTCGTCTGGCGAACAGGTGCAAACAGCCCGAAACTGACTGCAAAAGGTTTCGGGCTGTTTCGTTTTTTGAATAAACGGCATCTTTTCAGACGGCCTTGTCCATCAAATTTGGCACATCATTTCACACACGGATTATCTAAAACGACTGAGACATTGCGTTCGGCTTTGTTTATATACGTCATGTGGACTTTCTTGCCTTTGAACTCTGCCTCGACGACTGATTCCAGCGTGGCAACATCTTGAGGGAAGCCAAATTTTTTGTCGTTTGCAGCAATGAATTTGACGGGTTTGTCGCGGAAGAGCGAGTAGAAAGACACGCCTTTATTATCTGCGGTTACGGCGCATTGCGTTTTGCTGTCGATGGCGATGACGGAGGAAAGCGTATGGGGCTTGTGGGTACGATCGGCGAAGGTGGTGTAGGAATCATACGACCCGAAGCTGGTTCTTAATGCGAAGGTATTGCCAATCCATTCATAGCTTGTCCTGTCTTCGGGAAGATTTTTTTTCGATGGCTTTTTTGCCTGCAAAGAAAGAGCATTCTTGGTTTTTGTGGCTGCAGACTTTTCTGACGCTGAACTGTTTATCCGGAGAAGTAATGACGGTTTCGGCGGCAAAGCTGTTTGCACTTGCTGTGGCGAACATACAGCTTAAAAGAAGTGAGCGGATGGGAAGGGACGGTTTCATTTTGTTTAGTGTATCGGTTGGTTTTAATATTGATTGAGCTGATTTGAATGCAATAAGCGGAATAACTGCCGATATGTTGATTTCAATCTGCAGAACAGATAATCCAAAGGCCGTCTGAAACTAATTTTTAGTGTTTCAGACGACCTTTGTTTGCTTTGCGGCGCGGGTTTAGCGGAAGAAGTCGCCCATGCCTGCCGGCAGGCCTTGGGTAAACGCACCCATGGTTTTGTTGGTCGTTTCCTCGGCTTTTTCAGAAGCGGCATTGATGGCGGCCAATACCAAATCTTCCAGCATTTCTTTGTCGTCAGTGGCTTCTTGAATCAAATCAGGGCTGATTTCAAGTTTGCGGACAACGTGCGAACACGTCATCACAACTTTTACCAAACCATTGCCTGCTTCGCCTTCAACTTCGGTTTCAGCCAGCTTGGCTTGTGCCTTTTTCATGTTTTCCTGCATTTGTTGAGCCTGCTTCATCAGGCCGCCTAATCCGGCTTTTCCGAACATGTTTTACTCCTATGGGTTTGAATAAATGGGTTTCACTCATGCCGTCTGAAAAACGCTATTGCCTTTCAGACGGCCTTGTATGTCAGTATTTTAAGAATGCCCTGCCAACTCTAAAGAATCCGGCAGCCATTGCGCTTCAAAGGTTTGCAAAATTTTCTGCGCCGTTGTATCCGCTTCCAGCAAATCTTGCGCCTGCTGCCGTCCTTCTTCTTGAATACGTTTGCGGCGCATCACCGGCGTTTCCCAGCCTTTATCATCCTGCCAAGGCTCGGTTTGCAACCTTAAATTACCAAGATGGTAGGCCTCGCCCAATGTCTGGCAGATTTTGTCCAAGCGCTCTTTATTAGCGGTGGCTTTGGCCTCATCCGTCAACGACAGCATGATTAATCCTGCTTCCACATCATAACTCGTCCATGCCGCATTTTGCGCCAACATCTGCGCCGCGCCTAATTTACGGGCGAAGCGTTCGATAATGCTGTGCCAATTCTCCGTTTTAAACTCAGGCAAAGGAGCGAACTGAAGCTCTTCTTCATCTCCCTCCTCTTCTTCAGGCTCAGCAGACGCAACCGGCTGAGGTACTTCCATCACATCAGCACGGTGTGAATCTTCATATGTATATGCTTCATCAAAAAACGGAGGCGGAATTTCCTCATCCATGTGCGGATATTCTTCCTGCTCAGGGGCCGTCTGAACTTTTGCAACAGGCAATGGCTCCGTTGCTTCTTGTATCTGTACCGTTTGAGTTTGAGGCGGCTCAGCCGATACTTGGCTCGGCATATCTTCCCAAGGCGGCACATCCGCCTGTTGTTGCTGAACAGGCTGAACCGTTTCTTCAGACGGCCTTTCAACGGTATCCTGCTTG
Organism: Neisseria sp. P0019.S002; assembly: GCF_051957155.1. Lineage (NCBI taxonomy): Bacteria > Pseudomonadati > Pseudomonadota > Betaproteobacteria > Neisseriales > Neisseriaceae > Neisseria > Neisseria sp. P0019.S002. Next base: position 32,633 of record NZ_JBQCWS010000001.1, on the reverse strand, counting down.
GCAGAAACAGCCTCTTTCTCAACCGCCGGTGCTGCTATCGGCTCAGATTTCGGCATCTGAAAAGGCTTTTTTTCGGCCTCAGCTTTCTGATGGTCGGAATGCAAATCCGTGTGTTCAATCTGACTTTGCGTATCGCAACCCGAAGCAGCCAACGGCGCAAATGCAAGCATGCGCAAAAGCGTCATGACAAAACCGGCATATTCGTCCGGAGCCAGCGGCAAATCCTGTTTGCCATGAATAACACATTGATAATAAAGCTGAATCTGCTCGCCACTCAAAGCCTGACTTAATCGCAGCAAAGTTTCACATTCAGGGTCATCATTCGCCAAGGCGGAAGGAATGGTTTGAATCAAAGCCAAACGTTGCAACAGCATGGCTAATTCTGCCAATGCGCTGTCAAAACCAATCGCCCTGGCGGACATTTCCTGAGCTTTTTCTAGCAAGGCCTCACCGTTTTGATTGATGATTCCTTCAAGCAATTCAAACAAGTATTGTTTATCGACCGCTCCGATCATCTGGCGGACATCTTGCTCGGCCACTTTACCCGAACCCATGGCAATCGCCTGATCCAAAAGACTCAACGCATCGCGCATCGAGCCGGCGGCGGCACGGCCTAAAAGTTGCAAAGCCTGTGGCTGATAAGGAACGTTTTCACGATCCAAGACATGCGCCAAATGCTCCGCAACCTGCTGGGTTGTCATGTTGCGCAAAACAAACTGCAAACAGCGGCTCAATACGGTAATGGGGACTTTATGCGGATCGGTGGTCGCCAAAATAAATTTAACGTGTTCAGGCGGTTCTTCCAAAGTCTTCAGCATGGCATTGAACGCGCTTTTGGAAAGCATATGCACTTCGTCGATGATATAGACTTTGTATTTACCCGCTGTCGGCGCGTATTGGGCGTTTTCCAACACTTCGCGGATATTATCGATACCGGTATTCGATGCCGCGTCGATTTCCAATAAATCCACATAACGGCCGCTGTCGATTTGCGTACAGCTTTCACACTGACCGCATGGTTCGCCATGCACGGCATTTTCGCAGTTCAAACTCTTGGCCAAAATCCTGGCAATCGTGGTTTTACCCACACCGCGCGTCCCTGTCAGCAGATAGGCATGGTGCAGACGGCCTTCGTCCAGCGCGTTGCGCAGGGCTTTGACGACGTGTTCCTGACCGACCAAATCGGCAAAGGTTTTCGGGCGCCATTTTCGTGCAAGAACTTGATAAGCCATGTTGTTTCTCTACGGGAAATAAATCGGAAGGCCGTCTGAAAAGAATTATCCGCTTTTCAGACGGCCTCAGAAAATGGCATATATTCTAGCATTTTTTTGATTTTTATTAAGGATTTTCTATCAAGCCGACAGCGACAGCATGTCATCGCAATGTTATAATACTACATAAATGATAAACAATTTGAAACTCAAATCATTATGACTGAAATCATACTACACAACAAATCAGCCACTATGCAAGTCAATACAATAGGCGGATATATTGACTCCCTGATTCTAAAAGGACGGGAAGTCTTATTTCCGAAAACCAGCGTCCACGTGGGCGATGATACAAAATTACGTGGCGGCATGCACGTTTGCTTACCCCAATTCGGACCGGACAGCAAAAATCATCTGGCCCAACATGGTTTCGGCAGAACTTCAGACTGGGAAATCCGTCATCAAAATGAATCGGATATCGGCTTGAAATTAATCAGCACAGAAAAAGGCTATGAACACGTCGAATGGTTGCTCGATTACAGCCTACCTAACGAAAATGAAGCCATTGCCATCCTGACCGTCTGCAATTACGGCGAATCGCCCGTCCGCACGTCTCCGGGATTCCACCCCTACTTTACCGCTGCCGGCACACAATTTGATTTCAACGGCGCACCATACGATGCCGACTATATCTCCCATACCGAATTTGTTTCCTCCGACCAGGATGCACACGTTGCATTTGACGGCTTGAAACTAGATATCCGCACCCACAATCTGCCTGTGTACGCACTCTGGAGCGATCGAAACGGCCAATATACTTGTGCAGAGCCAACCGCAGAAGGCAATGCGTTTTTATCCCCTGCCCGCGGAGGACAGTTTGTTTCAGGACACAGTAAAAAACGTTACGCCATGAAAATCAGACTGATGGCTTAACCCCCTTACAAATCCTCAATATTTAAAAACCACCCCAAAGGGTGGTTTTCTTATAGCTTACAGTCCATTGTTATTGATTGCATTCGCAATATCGCGTACCGCTGTTACATACATGCGGCTGTGGTTGTATTGCCATACTGTGTAGAAGTTATTCAGGCCCAAATAGTATTCAAATACGCCCGGGCTGGTCTCCAAAGCATACAATACAGCCTTTTCATTATCCGCAACAGCAGCTTGAGGCATGACACCCAAAGCTTTGAAATCTGCGACAGTGCGCGTCAAGGCAGTTTTCTCATCGATAATCGCCTGCAAGTGCGGGGTAATCGTCAGACTTACCGGCACAACCATCTTACCGCCGGTCTGCCAACCATGCTGTTTCATATAATTGGCGACAGAAGCCGCCACATCGCCGACATTATTCCAAATATCGCGATGACCATCACCATCATAGTCCACCGCCCATTTACGGTAGCTTGAAGGCATAAATTGCGGCATGCCCATCGCGCCAGCATAGCTGCCTTTGAAGTCAAAAATATTTTCTTTTTCTTCTTTTGCCATCAGCAAAAGTTCGCTCAATTCGTTTTGGAAAAATTCGGCACGGCGGGGATAATCAAAGGCCAATGTACTCAAGGCATCGGCAACGCGGAAGCTGCCCGTATTTTTGCCGTAATTGGTTTCAATACCGAGAATCGCCACAATCAATTCGGCAGGTACGCCGTATTTGCGTGCCACATCATCGATTACGGCACGGTTTGCCGCATAGAATTGTCTGCCGCCGTTAAATTTGGCTGCACCAGAGTTACCGGTGCGGAATTCATACCACGGACGCGAAGTGCTTGGGCGGTACATAATGGTAATAATATTGCCTTTATACACCACGCCATTGAAGAAGTTACGCAATTCTTCTGCACTGAAACGACGGTTTTTCACTTCATATTGGATAAACTGCTGAACATTGACGTTTTCATTAAAACCGCTGCTGGCAACAGATTCAGCCGCTGCATCAAATACAGGTCGTTTTGCAGAGGAAACAGGCTCGACAGGTTTTGCCGTATCAACAGCAGGCTTTTGCGGAGTGCCGCATGAAGCTAAAGCCAAAGCAGTCAGACCTATCCCAAAGATTTTAATTTTATTCATAAATAATCTCTTTACTAAATAATACGACAAACCCGAACACGAATGAATATTCGGCCAATACATCATCTCTTCCGCTATATTTCTAGACAGACTTAAAAAATATAGACAAATCGATATTTACTTACTTCGGCCCAAGCAGATAAACAAGGCCGTCTGAAATTCAAGGAAACCCTTGATTTTCAGACGGCCTTGAATGAATTAATTACTCAGCGGCTGCAACAACAGCAACGGTAATTTTAGCAACAGCGTCAGTGTGCAGAGCCACTTCAACTTCGTATTCACCAACAGCTTTCAAAGGACCGTTAGGCAGGCGTACGTTTGCTTTAGCAGCTTGGATACCGGTAGCAACAATCGCTTCAGCGATGTCAGCATTGGTAACAGAACCGAACAGACGACCATCAACACCGGCTTTTTGAGCAACAGTAATGGTTTGGCCTTCCAGTTTTTCTTGACGGGCTTTAGCATCAGCCAAGATTTCAGCTTGTTTGGCTTCCAATTCAGCGCGGCGTGCTTCGAATTCTTTCATGTTGGCTTCGGTTGCACGTTTTGCTTTACCGGCAGGGATCAGGAAGTTGCGTGCGTAACCGTTTTTAACGGTAACGATGTCACCCAAGTTACCCAGACCGCCGATTTTTTCTAACAGAATAATTTGCATGATTTAAACTCCAAAATTATTTGTGTTGATCGGTGTAAGGCAACAGAGCCAGGAAACGGGCACGTTTCACAGCAGTAGCCAACTGACGTTGGTAGTGTGCTTTAGTACCAGTAATGCGGGCAGGGATGATTTTGCCGTTTTCAGAGATGAAGTCTTTCAACAAATCAACTTGTTTGTAATCAACTTCTTGGATTTTTTCAGCCGTAAAGCGGCAGAATTTTCTACGTTTGAATGATTGACGGGCCATTGTCGTTTAACCTTTATATTCTTTAATGTTCTGTATGCGTAGTACCGGCTTGGGGAAGCGTTGGCTGCGTTGCGCCAAAAAACCTTCCGATTCGATGACGGCATCTTGCCGATACTGCCATTCCTCAGCCTGCTTACCTAAAATCCGCGCAGGGATTTCAAACTTGACCAGACATTTCTGTCCGTTTTCTTCCTGCCAAGACTCATGTTGCAACACAATATCTAAAACAGGAATTCCTGCCGGCGTATATCTCAAGGGCTGAACCTGCAAGATACGGGCGGTAAGCTTAATCAGATTGTTCAATCTTATTCAGCTGCTGCAACTTCTTCAGCTGCACCGTTCAGCAAGTTTTTTGCTTTTTCGCCGCCCAGCATTGGGGAAGCTTCAGTTACAGCGTGTTTTGTCTTGATGGTCAGGTGACGCAGTACGGCATCATTGAAGCGGAAAGCAGTTTCCAGCTCTTCAACCACTTCAGGAGTAGTTTCGATATTCATCAAAACATAGTGTGCTTTGTGGATTTTGTTGATTGGGTAAGCCAATTGACGACGGCCCCAGTCTTCCAAACGGTGGATTTTACCGCTGGCTTCAGTAATCATGGTTTTGTAACGCTCAACCATAGCAGGCACTTGCTCGCTTTGATCAGGATGAACGATAAACACGATCTCGTAATGACGCATGTTATCTCCTTATGGATGATTAAAAACAGCCTTTCACCATGCGAAGTAAAAGGCAAGGCAAAGAGGTCGAATTTTATCCGCATTTCTTAAAAAATACAAGTCTGAATTCAAAATCCACTTTCTTTTCAATTAAAAAACAACATTAGGCCTTATGGTTATTTCCTAGCAAACCACTCAACTATCTGCCAAAAATCTGCTAAAATCTGCCCCATCCTAATAAATACAGCATCAGAAGGCACACAATCATGGCTCTTTTGCAGATTTCAGAACCCGGCATGTCCGCCGCCCCCCATCAACACCGCCTCGCCGTAGGCATTGATTTAGGTACAACCAACAGCTTGGTTGCCACCGTCCGCAGCGGTAGCGCAGTCTGCCTGCCCGATTCAGACGGCCGCACCACCCTGCCTTCGGTTGTCCGTTATTTAGATGGCGAAGTAGAAGTCGGCAAAAACGCCCTTTCTGCCCAAAAAACCGATCCGCTAAATACAGTCAGCTCCGCCAAACGCCTGATCGGCCGCACCCTTACCGACCTCGCACAAGAGGCGCAATATCTGCCCTATCGATTTACACCCAATGAGCGCGTTGTTGAATTAAACACCCGTCAAGGTGCAAAAACGCCTATCGAAGTATCGGCTGAAATCCTCAAAGCCCTTAAATCGCGTGCCGAAGAAACATTAGGCGGCGATTTGGTCGGTGCCGTCATTACCGTACCTGCTTATTTTGACGACGCCCAACGTCAAGCCACCAAAGATGCCGCACGCTTGGCAGGCTTAAATGTCTTGCGCCTCCTCAACGAGCCGACTGCCGCCGCAATCGCCTACGGACTGGACAACGCCTCAGAAGGTACGTTTGTCGTCTATGACTTGGGTGGCGGCACATTCGACGTATCCGTATTGCAACTGACCAAAGGCCTGTTTGAAGTTAAAGCCACCGGCGGCAACAGCGCATTGGGCGGCGATGACTTCGACCATCGTTTGTTCTGCTACCTGCTCGAACAAAACGACCTTTCCAAACTCAACGAACAAGACAGCCAGCTTCTGCTCTCCCTTGTCCGTACCGCCAAAGAAAAACTGACCACTCAAACCGAAGCCGTCATCGAAACCACACTTTCAGACGGCCATAAAATCCATACTGTCATTACCCGCCAAGAGTTTCACAATCTGACCCAAAACCTGGTACAAAAAACCATCGAACCTGTCAAACAGGCGTTGAAAGATGCCGGCGTAACCAAGGAAGATGTCAAGGGCGTGATTATGGTTGGCGGCTCTACCCGCATGTTGCACGTTCAACAAGCGGTTGCCACATTCTTTGGTCAAACTCCGCTGAACAACCTCAATCCTGACGAAGTGGTCGCACTAGGTGCCGCCATACAGGCAAACGTCCTTGCCGGCAACAAAAACGACGGCGAATGGCTGCTGCTGGACGTTACACCTTTGTCGCTTGGTTTGGAAACCTACGGCGGTCTTGCCGAGAAAATCATCCCGCGCAACTCCACCATTCCTACCGCACGCGCGCAGGACTTCACCACTTTCAAAGACGGTCAAACCGCCATGACGATACACGTCGTACAAGGCGAGCGCGAACTCGTTTCCGACTGCCGCAGCCTTGCCAAATTTACCCTGCGCGGCATTCCGCCGATGGCCGCAGGCGCAGCGCGTATCCGCGTGACCTTCCAAGTTGATGCCGACGGTTTGCTGTCCGTTTCCGCACAAGAACAAAGCACCGGCGTACAGGCGCAAATCGAAGTCAAACCTTCCTACGGTTTGGACGACAGTACCATCACCCAAATGCTCAAAGACAGCATGAGCAACGCTGCCGAAGACATGGCTGCACGCGCACGCGCCGAAGCCGTGGTCGAAGCAGAAAGCCTGACCGATGCCGTCAACGCCGCCCTTGAGTTGGATAGCGATTTGCTGGATGCTGAAGAATTGCAACAGATTCAGCAAGACATCGCTGCTTTGCAAGGCCGTCTGAAAGACGGAAAAGCCGAAGAGATCCGCTCCGCCGTCGCCAAGCTCAGCCACAGCACCGACAACTTCGCCGCCAAACGCATGAACCGCAACATCCAACGCGCATTGACAGGACAAAGCGTTGATAATATTTGACGGCAAATGGTTTCAGACGGACTTTGATAAAAAGGCCGTCTGAAAAGATATCTTCATACAGAAATAAAAATAAAGGACAACAATGGAAAAAGCGGGCATTGTCTACCTGATGAAAACCGTCATCAAAGGCGTATATAAAATTGGTATTACTGACGAAAATAATTTTGAAACTAGAATGCGCCATTTGGAAAACAACGGCTACGCAAACGTTGCCGGGTTAGAACGTATTCTAGCGATTAAAACCGACAACTATAAAGAAAAAGAAACCTTACTTCATGAAATTTTCGGCAAAAGCCAAATAGGAGAAACTGAGCTTTTTGCAATTGATGAAAATCTTGTGAAAAGGCTTTTTCTCTCATTAAGAGGTGAAATTGTATTTCCTAAGAATGAAATAGCAGAGTTAGGTTTTGAAAAAACTGTCAAAGAACATCATCAAGAAAAAATTTTTGAAGTAAACAGAAGTGCATTTATCTCCTTTATCAAGGAAAAGCATCAACAAAATCCTTCCATATTAAGAAATCTCCTCTCTTCAGAAAATGCATATAAACCCAAAAATTCCAAAGTCCGTCTATATAAAGACGAATACTTTGGGAAAAGTGGATCGAAGCTAACCACTGAAATTGAAGAGGGTCTTCACATTTATACTACCTACTCAAAAAAGGATTTGAAGATAGCTTACGAAGATTACTCAGAATTATTTGAATCACAATGAGACTCTGGCACCAAACCCTTATCCCCCTACTCCCCCGCGCCCAGCTTTTGGGGCAACACCGCGAATGCGCCGCTTTACGCGGAGCAGGCTGGGGCAGGCCGCATGCGACGGTAAATTACGTTTTTACCCATTCACCCTACAAACTCTACCTGTATCACGTATTGATTATGGAAGAGATGGAAAAGCGCGGTTACAAACCGGATGTTTTATGGAAAGACCCACTATATCGCGGCAAAGCCGCTGCCCCATACCATTCGCACGCGATTGAAGCATCCACTTCGCCGATTTACGCCGAACATGATGATGCCTACTTGGACGAATGTCTGGAAAATTTAAAAAGTAAAGGCATCATGTTATAAACCCATTTTTCAGACGGCCTGAATATTGAATATCCAAGGCCGTCTGAAACCACTTTAACCACAACCACTCTTAAACAACCGAGACAATAAAAATGCCAAAAATTACCGTACTCCCACACGCGACATTATGCCCTGAAGGCGCGGTTATCGAAGATGCACCGGAAGGCCAAACCGTCCTTGACGTGCTGCTCGACCACGACATCGAAGTCGATCACGCCTGCGAAAAATCCTGCGCCTGCACCACTTGCCACGTGATTATCCGCAAAGGTTTTGACAGCCTGGAAGAACCGACCGAATTGGAAGAAGACCTGCTCGACCAAGCATGGGGCTTGGAAGCCGACTCGCGCCTGAGCTGTCAGGCGGTGGTTGCCGATGAAGACTTAGTGGTCGAAATCCCCAAATACACCATTAACCACGCTCGCGAAGACCATTAAAACGAGATTTAATGAAAAAGGCCGTCTGAAACCATGTGCGTTATGGTTTCAGACGGCCTTTTGGTTACATCCCAAACTATTCGATATGAGGGAAAATAAAACGCATACGCGAAATCTGCATGGAGGCCACTTTCTGCGTAGCAGAGTAATTTTCAATTTTTTCTTGCATTCTGATTTGATGCATATTGCTGTTATAACGGGGAGCGGCGTTCTGAGATTTATTTACTGTCGGCAGCTCAGCCTCTGCCTTCAACGCTTCCTCTGCCTCAATCGCCGAAAGTGCTGCCTCATCCCTTACCAAACCGAAACGCTCGATAATGGCATTGGCTTCATCTATATAACGCGATTTGTCCACGCCATTTTCCAACACTGCATCTTCAAGCACGACCGACAAATGTTTGCCGCAATTCTCGATACGCTCGGCGATACGCGAATAAACCATCCAACGTTTCAACCTCAACGCGCCTGCATCGTCGTTGAGTGAAGCGGCATCCAGTTTAATCAAGCCATAGTGTTTGCCGTAATACAGACGGAACACCAGCTGTTTCAAACCTTCTGTTTCGTCCAGCATCCGATAAAATTCGCGAACCAACAACAACAAACGGTCAAATGCGCCTGTTTTGGACAGACACTCCGGATCATCGGAAGCGAGCGCGTAAATCAGTTTGGACAATTTGGCGTTGAGTGCGTTATTCATCTTTTTTCCTTTTATTTTTAAGCGATGGATTTTCTTAAGAGCCATTCCAAAAAATTTGGTTGCATAACAAAATGTAAATTTTGCATGAAAACCAAATCATACAAAGCGGAATAGAAAGTATAAAACGGCAGATTGCCGTGAATTTTAAGTGTCTTGCCGTATTTTAACGCAACTATGCTATTTTGTTAAAAAATAGCGCCATCATTTATCTGCCCATCTTCCGTAAAACAATCTGGCAGTCCGACTTCTTCTTGATTAAAATAATTACTAATAGCCCAAACCCAATAAAGGAACACATCATGAAATGGACAGATACCCAACGCATCGCCGAAGAACTCTACGACTTACACGGCGACAGCATCGATCCGAAAACCGTACGTTTTACCCAACTGCGTGATTTAATTATGGCTTTGCCTGAATTTGACGATGATCCTGCGCGTTGCGGCGAGCGTATTCTCGAAGCCGTGCAACAAGCATGGATAGATGAAGCAGAATAATCCTTCCTCCCTTTCCTATCAAACAAGACCTCAGGCTGTTTTTCAGACGGCCTGAGGCCTTTATTAAATCTATTCATACAATTTCGGAAAATTTCGAAATTGACTCATGCCAACCTCAAATTTATTATGCAGCCTGACAACAAATAAAAGATATGCAGAAGGTGCATAAGCATGAATCACGCTAGAGAAATTAACGCATTAAATCACAGCCTTTCCGATTTAAAAGGCGACATCAACGTTTCATTCGAATTTTTTCCGCCGAAAAACGAACAAATGGAAACCATGCTGTGGGATTCCATCCATCGCCTGCAAACCCTGCACCCGAAATTTGTTTCCGTAACTTACGGTGCAAACTCAGGCGAGCGCGACCGCACTCACAGCATCGTTAAACGCATCCAACAAGAAACCGGCCTTGAAGCCGCCCCTCACTTGACCGGTATCGATGCCAGCCCTGACGAGTTGCGTCAAATTGCCAAAGACTATTGGGACAGCGGTATCCGCCGCATCGTTGCCCTACGTGGCGACGAGCCGCCTGGCTACGAGAAAAAACCTTTCTATGCCGAAGATTTGGTCAAACTGTTGCGCTCCGTTGCCGACTTTGACATTTCCGTAGCAGCCTATCCTGAGGTACACCCGGAAGCCAAATCCGCCCAAGCCGACTTGATCAATCTGAAACGCAAAATCGATGCGGGTGCAAACCACGTTATCACCCAATTCTTCTTCGACGTGGAAAGCTATCTGCGCTTCCGCGACCGTTGCGTGATGATGGGCATCGATGTTGAAATCGTTCCCGGCATCCTGCCTGTAACCAATTTCAAACAATTGACCAAAATGGCCCAAGTGACCAACGTCAAAATCCCAAGCTGGCTGTCTAAAATGTACGAAGGTTTGGATGACGACCAAGGCACGCGCAACCTTGTTGCCGCCAGCATCGCCATCGACATGGTCAAAGTCCTCTCGCGCGAAGGTGTCAAAGACTTCCACTTCTACACCCTCAACCGCAGCGAACTGACTTACGCCATCTGCCATATTTTGGGTGTACGTCCCCGTTAATAAAACAGACGGCCTCACCATTCTGATTTACAATATCGAACATTCAGGCCATACCGGCCTGATTCAAAATTCCAACTAGGAGAGTTAACATGACAACATTACATTTTTCAGGCTTCCCGCGCGTCGGTGCCTTCCGCGAATTGAAATTCGCACAAGAAAAATACTGGCGCAAAGAAATCAGCGAGCAAGAATTGCTGGCTGTTGCTAAAGACTTGCGCGAGAAAAACTGGAAACACCAAGCTGCTGCCAACGCTGATTACGTTGCCGTAGGCGATTTCACTTTCTACGATCACATCCTCGACCTGCAAGTTGCCACCGGTGCCATCCCTGCCCGTTTCGGCTTCGACAGCCAAAACCTGTCTTTGGAACAATTCTTCCAACTGGCCCGTGGTAACAAAGACCAATTCGCTATCGAAATGACCAAATGGTTCGACACCAACTACCACTACTTGGTGCCTGAATTCCACGCCGATACCGAATTCAAAGCCAACGCCAAACACTACGTTCAACAACTGCAAGAAGCCCAAGCTTTGGGCCTGAAAGCCAAACCGACCATCGTCGGCCCATTGACTTTCCTGTGGGTAGGTAAAGAAAAAGGCGCTGTCGAATTCGACCGTCTGAGCCTGTTGCCTAAACTGTTGCCTGTTTACGTTGAAATCCTGAACGCTTTGGTTGAAGCCGGTGCCGAATGGATTCAAATCGACGAGCCAGCTTTGGCTGTTGACCTGCCTAAAGAATGGGTAGAAGCCTACAAAGACGTTTACGCCACTTTGAGCAAAGTAAACGCCAAAATCCTGTTGAGCACTTACTTCGGTTCTGTTGCCGAACACGCTGCTTTGCTGAAATCCCTGCCTGTTGACGGCCTACACATCGACTTGGTACGCGCTCCTGAACAACTGGACGCATTTGCCGACTACGACAAAGTTCTGTCTGCCGGCGTTATCGACGGCCGCAATATTTGGCGTGCCAACCTGAACAAAGTTTTGGAAACTGTCGAGCCTCTGCAAGCCAAACTGGGCGACCGTTTGTGGATTTCCAGCTCTTGCTCTCTGCTGCACACTCCATTTGACTTGTCAGTTGAAGAAAAACTGAAAGCCAACAAACCTGACCTGTACTCTTGGTTGGCATTCACCCTGCAAAAAACCCAAGAATTGCGCGTTCTGAAAGCCGCATTGAACGAAGGCCGTGATTCCGTTGCCGAAGAACTCGCCGCCAGCCAAGCTGCTGCCGACTCCCGTGCCAACAGCAGCGAAATCCACCGTGCAGACGTTGCCAAACGCCTGGCCGATTTGCCTGCCAACGCGGACCAACGCAAATCTCCATTTGCCGACCGTATCAAAGCGCAACAAGCATGGTTGAACCTGCCTCTGCTGCCGACTACCAACATCGGTTCTTTCCCACAAACTACCGAAATCCGCCAAGCACGCGCAGCCTTCAAAAAAGGCGAACTGTCTGCCGCTGATTACGAAGCCGCGATGAAAAAAGAAATCGCCTTGGTGGTTGAAGAACAAGAAAAACTGGACTTGGACGTACTGGTACACGGCGAAGCCGAGCGTAACGACATGGTCGAATACTTCGGCGAATTGTTGAGCGGTTTTGCATTCACCCAATACGGCTGGGTACAAAGCTACGGCTCACGCTGCGTGAAACCACCTATCATCTTCGGTGACGTAAGCCGTCCTGAAGCCATGACTGTCGCTTGGTCTACTTACGCACAAAGCCTGACCAAACGCCCGATGAAAGGTATGTTGACCGGCCCTGTTACCATTCTGCAATGGTCTTTCGTCCGCAACGATATTCCTCGCTCTACCGTGTGCAAACAAATCGCACTGGCTCTGAACGACGAAGTATTGGATCTGGAAAAAGCCGGCATCAAAGTCATTCAAATTGACGAACCTGCCATCCGCGAAGGTCTGCCTTTGAAACGTGCCGATTGGGATGCCTACCTGAACTGGGCCGGAGAATCTTTCCGCCTGTCCTCTACCGGTTGCGAAGACAGCACTCAAATCCACACTCATATGTGCTACTCTGAGTTCAACGACATCCTGCCTGCCATCGCCGCTATGGACGCTGACGTCATCACCATCGAAACTTCACGTTCCGACATGGAGCTCTTGACTGCATTCGGCGAGTTCAAATACCCGAACGACATCGGCCCGGGTGTTTACGACATCCACAGCCCACGCGTACCGACTGAAGCTGAAGTTGAGCACCTGTTGCGCAAAGCTATCGAGGTTGTACCGGTTGAGCGTCTGTGGGTTAACCCGGACTGCGGCCTGAAAACACGTGGCTGGAAAGAAACTCTGGAACAACTCCAAGTGATGATGAACGTAACCCACAAACTGCGTGCCGAACTGGCTAAATAATGTGAGTTAGATGAAAAGGCCGTCTGAAAATTTTCAGACGGCCTTTTTTATTTATCGATATTTAAACCATAAAAATTACGGCTTCAACAACTTACAAAATCCCTGTTGTTGTATGATGTTCTTCCACTCCTGATGTATACACGTTCTGAGTATGGTGATATACAGTCTCTTTAGTCGTTTCGACAATATGGTTGGCTTCTGACAAGATATCGCTCAATGCCACTTTACTGCCGGCCGTATTCACCTTTTTCAGTGCTGCGCCGTTATGGCTATTGCCTTCAGAATACGTTTTGATGTTATTTTCAAAGCGCAGCCATGAATCATACAGTTCACCTTTAATGTCCGTCATGATTTTATTGTTGGCTACATTTAAAGATGCCTTGCCCTTAGGGTTGGTACTGTGTACGTCTACCAAAGCATCATTCAGGGCACCACCAAGTTTCAATGTGTTATTGGTGATGTTGTACTCTTTGGCATTGCTCTTTAAATAAGCAAATTCGACGTAACCGGCAGATTCTTCACGCACGGAAATTTTGTTGTTGTGAATCGTTACCGCCCCATGCATAGCGACATTGCCATGGTGTTCTTCCACATAAACCGGTACTGCGCCTTTCATAATCTTGCCGATATCGGCATCATTGCCGCTGATGGTAATGGTACCGCTACCCATGCCGTTTTTAGATAAAACGCGGTCGTAGGTATCGTTGATGACGGCAATCAGATATTTGGTGGATTCGCCGCTGATCTTGTTGTTTGCCATATTGAGCGTGTAATCCATTTTGCTTTCATGGTTACGGAACTCAATCGCGTAGGTCTGAATATTGTTTTGATAAACCGTCAGATTTTTAATGACATTATTACTGATATCAAAATAGCCTTTGTCAGCCGAGTGCAAATCTTTGTATTGGGTATTGGTTTGCACCTGAATCCCTGAATACATGTGGTAGTACTTGCCCAAGTCATCATCAACATTCAAACGGAAGCTCGGGTCTTGGATAATGGTATTGCCGGTAATTTTGACTTTATCCATAGAAAACTGGCGATTGTAGGCAACAATACCATACAGCCGGTCACCCGTTAACACATTGTCTTCAATGACAATGCCCGTACCATCGTGCACATCCAAACCTTTGCGGTAGTTGTGGTCGGTCGTGTTTTTACGGTATGTGATGCCGTAATTGTAGCTTCCGGCAGCCACAGCCATACCGTAGCCGGTACCGCCATCCGCTTCGTGGCCGTTCCAATCCAAGCGGTTGCCCTCGCCGATAAAGTTTTGTTGAAAACCGATCAGCGCACCGGCAACGCGGTTGTGGTGTAAATACGAATCGATAATACGGTTGTTTTCACCCAAAGGCAGCGCTTCGTATGTTTCATCAATTTCGCCGCTTTGTACGCGCGCTTTAAAGGTCAACTTATGCCCTTTTTCCGTTTCCAAAGAAGCGGTCGACGTAAACATCACACCAGCGCGGTTGGCACCGGAAACCTCTACTTTGCTGATTAAAGTATTGTCCGCATCGTTCACCAAAATGCCGTTTACCTTGCCAAAATAGCTTAAGCCTTTTCGGTAAAAATCAGGGTTGGTATATTGAACCGACAAGTCGGCAATGGTTTTATTGTTTTGTCCATCGACTAAAATACCGGCAAATTGGCGAATATCATCATGGTTGGTGTCCGGATTGAACACGCCCGTCTGCGCCTTATCAAACGTTACTTTGGTTTTACCCATCCCCGAACCAAACAAACCACGCGCGCCGGAAACGGTTTTATCCATCACAATCTGGTTGGAAATATAGTAAGCACCATCCAAGAAAACCATGGCTTTTTCTTTGTGCGCCGCCTCTAAAGCTGCTTTAAATGCCTGGAGGCTGTCTTTCTTACCCTGTGCATCGGCACCAAAATCATTCACGCGGACGTAATTACCGTACTCTTTGGATTCATACACACGGTATTTTCCAGATAGACCTTCCCTGCCTTCGGCATGGTCGTCAATTTTGTTTGCTTTACCCGAATTGAGGTGGCTATCGTGGCTATTGATTGCTTTTTTGCCGGAAGAAACGCCCGCTATTTTGTCATGTCCGTCTGAATCCTTCAGATTCTTTTTATGGACAATCTCAACGGTTTCTTTTTCTTCGGCAATTCTGTCTTCCGCCTCTTTTTCTTTGCGTGCGGCTTCTTGTTTGGCTTTACGCTCTGCAATCGCTTTTTCGACTGCTGCTTTATGCGCTTCTTTTGCGCGTTCAACCGCCTTTGCTTTGGCTGCGGCGGCTTCGGCTATTTTTTTTTCTTTAGCCTCTTCGTAAATTTTTTGCTTTTCAGCCAGAATTTTTTCTATCGATTGACTAACCGGCTTGTTTACCGGTTCTTTTGAAACAACGTGTTTGCTCGCCACTTTAGGCTCAATGATATGTTTACTGGAAACGCTGCTTACAGAAGCAACGCTGGTCCGTGCAACATGCATTTTTGTCACAAGGCCGTCTGAAGATGATGAAGAACTGTCAAATCTTGCTGCCTCCGCCACATGCACTACTTCTCTCGTTACCGTATTTTTACCACCTAATTGCTTAAGCTCAGGAGAAACCGACGGCATATCCCCCCAATTGTGGGTGTGTATCCATTCTTTTAGAGGAGAAGATGATTTGGAATTTGCTTCAGGTGTAGATGAACCGTGACGAATGTGGGTACGGCCAAGAGGAGCAAGTTTATGTGACATAATCAGCGTATTTCCTTGTATCGAATATCGCCTTTCCCACCGCACAAGCGTGCAACAAAAAAGCCGATTGATTAAAGAGGTAAGACGGATTCTGTCGTAACAACAATTGCCTGTATAAAGGCCAAACTGAAGTTGGCCGCTTTGAGAAACTCGGCAGCGTTTCCCCTTCTGCCGGTTTTCTGATTGGAAACGGTCATGGTGTCAGACAGAACCCTTGGATGACTTTATATAGGCGATCTGTCCGCGTACCATGTGTCCGGTTATTTTTGACGGAAATGTATCAGAGTCCCTTTTTAATTGATTAGTTCATCCAGAGTTAAGTTATTTTTGATTTTTATAGCAAAATAAAAATGGTTTTATCTTGCACTGGTTTCCTTTTTGACTTGACAGAGTGAATCCCGCGAAGCCAAAAAGGAGGGAAATTCTAACACGACATGTCTTTAGCATTCCCTATTTAACTAAATTTACAAAATATACAGAATAAATATCTATAACTGTTTTTAACTTCTTCTAAAAATCAATAAAATTCGATATTTTCAATGTGTATTTTTACAACATAATTGCGCATTATATACCGATTATCTTAAAATACTACCGTTTATTTGCAAAATTTAGTATTTTATTATTGCTTTCACCATCTAAAAACCAATAAAAAAAGGCCGTCTGAAAAAATATTTCAGACGGCCTTTTTTTATTAAATGCGTTCTATTCAACAAACTTCGACCAACCAGCCGTGTTTGTCTTCTGTCAAACCGTATTGAATGTCGGTAATCGCCTTACGGATTGCGTAACCGCGCTCTTGGCTCTTCACTTCGATTTCTTTGCCATCAATCACGAAAGAAGTTACCGGAGAAATGACCGCAGCCGTACCGGTCAGAATCGCCTCTGCGCCATTTTCCACAGCTGCTTTCAGCTCATCAACGGTAAAGTTGCGTTCGGTAACGGTGTAGCCCAAATCTTTGGCAACAGTCAGTACGGAATCGCGGGTAACGCCGTGCAAGAATTCGTCGGTCAACGGTTTGGTAATGATTTCATCGCCGTTAATCAGGATAAAGTTGGACGCGCCGGTTTCCTGAACGTCGCCATTCGGGCAGAACAACACTTGGTTTGCACCATATTCGGCTTTGGCTTTCAATACCCAAGGCATGGCGGAAGCGTAGTTACCGCCGCATTTCACACGACCCATATGTGGGGCGCAACGGATATGTTCGGTTTCCACCAAGATTTTAACGGGCGAACCGGCTTTGAAATAGTCACCAACAGGAGAAGCCAGAATGTACAGCAAGGCTGTTTCGGAAGGAGAACCGGCTTTACCGATCACAGGGTCGGTACCGATCAAAGTCGGACGCAGGTACAAAGCGGCAGGTGCGTCAGGGATTTCCTCGGCGGAACGTTTGACCAATTCGATCAAAGCATTCAAATAAGCTTCCGTTTCAGGACGCGGCAGGTGCAGAATATCTGCGCTTTGCTGCATACGCGCGATGTTTGCAGTCGGGCGGAACATCACGATTTTGCCGTTTGCCTGACGGAATGCCTTCAAACCTTCAAAACATTCGCTGCCATAATGCAGGGCGTGTGCGCC
Organism: Neisseria sp. P0019.S002; assembly: GCF_051957155.1. NCBI lineage: Bacteria > Pseudomonadati > Pseudomonadota > Betaproteobacteria > Neisseriales > Neisseriaceae > Neisseria > Neisseria sp. P0019.S002. Next base: position 15,258 of record NZ_JBQCWS010000001.1, on the reverse strand, counting down.
GGGGGCGAGTGTCAGGTCTTTGGAAGATTGCCATTCTACCGGTTGCCATTTACCTTCACGATAAGCGATAACGGGCATTTCAGCGTGGAAAACGCTGCCGAATACGGCTGGGACTGGTCTGCTCATGATGATTGCCTTTCTTATTCTGATTTGTAAGATAATAACTAAAGACTGAACAATACGCCTTTCAATATGGGTTTGACAAGTACCCGTCAGCATAAAGACACCATCCCCCCTGCCGTCTGAAACATGCCGTCCTATCCGAAATCCGGCAAATCGTTTAAACTGATACCATTTTTCAGACGGCCTGCCCCACCCGCGGCCCCCCGGAGCAACCCATGAAACTCATCTATACCATCATCAAAATCCTGATTCTTCTTGTTTTCCTCCTGCTGGCCATCACCAATACCCACAACGTATCCTTCTTCTACCTGCCCGGCCAAAACGTCAATCTGCCGCTGATTGTCGTGCTTTTCGGCGCCTTTATTATCGGCATCGTGTTCGGTATGTTTGCCCTCTTCGGCCGTCTGCTGACCCTACGCAGCGAAAACAACCGCCTGCGCGCCGAAGTAAAAAAACATGCCCACCTTTCCGAAAAAGACCTGACCTCGGTCAAAACCGAAACACCGGCAACGACTTCCGAAGCCACTCCCAAAGCGTAACGCCACCAACCAATAAAGGAATACCATGGACAACGAATTGTGGGTCATCTTACTGCCCATCGTCCTCCTCCCCGTTTTCTTCGCTATGGGCTGGTTTGCCGCGCGCGTCGATATGAAGACCGTCCTGAAACAGGCCAAAAGCATACCGGCAGGGTTTTACAAAAGCCTTGATGCCCTCGTTGACCGCAACAGCGGCCGCGCCGCGCGCGAATTGGCGGAAGTGATCGACCAACAGCCGCAGTCATACGACCTAAACCTGACCCTAGGCAAGCTCTACCGCCAACGCGGCGAAAACGACAAAGCCATCAATATGCACCGCGCCCTGCTCGATTCGCCCGACACCGTCAACGAAAAACGCGCGCGCGTGCTTTTTGAATTGGCGCAAAACTACCAAAGCGCAGGCTTGGTGGACCGTGCCGAACAAATCTTCCTCGGTTTGCAGGAAGGCGATATGGCACGCGAAGCCCGCCAACACCTTTTGAGTATTTACCAACAAGACCGCGACTGGGAAAAGGCCATCGAAATGGCGCAGCTCTTGAGCCATGACGAACAAACCTACCAGTTTGAAATCGCCCAGTTCTATTGCGAAATCGCCCAAGCCGCACTGTTCAAATCCAACTTCGATGCCGCTCGCTACAACATCGGCAAAGCACTCGAAGCCAACAAGAAATGTACGCGCGCCAACATCATTCTCGGCGACATTGAATACCGTCAGGGCAACTTCCATGCTGCAGTGGAAGCGTATTCCGCCATCGAGCAGCAAAACCACGCCTATCTGAGCATGGTCGGCGAAAAACTCTATGAAGCCTATGCCGCGCAAGGCAAGCAAGAAGAAGGCCTCAACCGCCTCATCGGCTATATGCAAACCTTCCCCGATCTTGACCTGATCAACGTCATTTACGAGAAAGCACTGTTGCTCAAAGGCGAAACCGAAGCGGCGCAAATCGCTGTCGAACTTGTCCGCCAAAAACCCGACCTCAACGGCGTGTACCGTCTGCTTGGCTTGAAACTCAGCAGTATGAATCCGGAGTGGAAAGCCGACACCGATATGATTCGTTCGATTATCGGCCGCCAGCTGCAAAAAAGCGTCATGTACCGCTGCCGCAACTGCCACTTCAAATCCCAAGTCTTCTTCTGGCACTGCCCTGCCTGCAACAAATGGCAAACCTTTACGCCGAATAAAATCGAGATTTGATAAAGCGTTAAATATCAAAACAGTTCAAAACATAGGCGAACACACCAGCAATATTTGCTCAACAACGCTGCTCTGCCCATGCCAACGCCGCTACAATCTGAGCCTCAATATCGGCATTAAACTCGCCGACACGGTACGCATCGCGCAATTCTGTGCGACGGGTTTCATCTGCCGCAATTTGGTTTAACACCACTTGCGGAAACTCATTAAACACAGGCCCGGCCTCTTCATGCCCCATCAAAAACAGCGCAGGGATTTTTTGGTTGGCACGGACGATTTCCTGTTGGCGCGGATTCTCAAAACGGCTGCTGTCGTCAAAATCGTTGCGGGCAATATAGTTGACGCGGATATTGGGGTTCAACTCCGCCATTTTTTGAATAAACGGCACAAACACGCGGCAATCTGGGCAATATGGCGCAGCGGCAAGCAGCCAATTTTGCGGACGGCTGATCTTTTTAACCGCCGCTACCGCTTGTGCCGACAGCTCGGTCACCTGATAGAGCTGCTGCTGTTTCAATTTGTCTTCTTCGGTATCAAAATCCAAATATTCTGTATAAGTGGCCATGCTTTACTCCTATTCTGTTGTATCGGTTTTCCCTGCCACGCCGGTCAAAAGCGGCACAAGCAGATTGACGATAAGGTTTTCAAATAGCGGCTCATCAAGAGGCGATTCTTCCGAATGACCAAACACCAGCTTCACTTCGGTATATTCTTTCTGCCCTTTACTCATTTTATTGCCGTTAAAAACCTCATGGGCTTTTCTCAAGGCAGCATCCCAATCCTCTTTTTTGCTGTACTCCTCCGCAGCGGCAAGACTGGTTTTGGCAAAAAACGGCAAGGGGGTATTTTGTCCGATTCGGAAATATACCAACCATTCTTTCAAAAGTTCTTTTGCTGTTTGTTGCTCGATGGCAGCATAGGTTTCGGACTGCCCCAAGCTGACAATATAGGTTTGTCGGTTTGCAACGGATTTAGGGGCGACGGCGCAAAAAATCAAATGCTCCAATAAACGGGCAATGCGGTTGGGTGCATTGTCTTTTTGATTTAGGAACACAATGCGGCCGCATTCGTAAAGATTGCTGATGGTACCTTGTAAAACCAAGTCGTCAAAGGATTCTTCATAAGGTTCAGACGGCCTTTTGTTACTGCGTATCAGCTCGGCATCTACGTTTTTCGCAGATATCTGATACTGCTTCTGCCACAAACCGCCCAATTCGCCTACCGGCATCAGGCTTTCGGCATTCAGCCGAATGGCCGTATCTTCAAAATCTTCCCCTGTGCGCCGCGCATCCAAATAGGCATCGGCAATCCGACCCTCATGTTGCGGCTCAAACGGTTCGGCAGACTCCCATGCGCCGTCCAAATACGGCTGATCCCAGCTTAAATTTCTCTTCAGCCAAACTTTGACAGGGTTGCGCCAAAAACTGATGAGCTCGCCCTGATGAATGGTTTTGCCCGGCTCTTCCTGATTTAAGGCCTCAAGGAAAAACGGTTGCGCTTCCGCTGGCGGTTGGTTCAACGCATCAGCGTAATCTTGGCGCGTACTGAAGAGGCCGTCTGAAAGCGCGTCCTTTTGGAAATAACGGCGTGAAAAAGCCTGCAAAGGATGATGTTTCACCCATTTCTCCGACAACTCGCGCCCGCTTTTCCCCGTCATGGCGGCAATAGTATCCAGCAACTCGCTGATTAACGAGGACGGCGCGAACTCGGCATCATTGCGTATATCGCGGCCGATATAAGACAAATACAGCATTTCACGTGCGCTGATTAAGGCTTCGAGGAAGAGATAACGATCATCGTCGCGGCGGGCACGGTCGCCTTTTTTCGGATGTTTGGCAATCAGGTCGAACACCGCCGCTTTGGTATTGCGCGGAAAATCGCCGTCATTCAAACCCAACAGGCAAACCATTTTAAACGGCAGGCTGCGCATCGGCACCATACTGCAAAAAGTGATGCCGCCGCTCAAAAATCCGGCTTGGCTTTCGCTGTCCAAAAAGCGGCGGATATGGCGGATAACGGTTTTACACGGCAACAATCCGTCAAATTCGGCCAACTGCGCCTCTTCCTGCCATTTCGCCAAAGACTGTTCAAACTGCTGCTTGGCGTATTGGTCGTCCGTATCCGGAGCAAACAGTTTCTCCAGCAAATCGCGGCAACGTTGTACCCAGTTTTCCACACAGGCAGGTTCTTGCCACTGCGCCGCCATATCGGCCAAAGTACGGATAAATTCGGCAAAACCGCTGAACACGTCCAACTGGTTGACGTTGCTATGCCACGCACTCACGCCCTGCCACATGCCGTTTCCGCCTTCTGGCAGCATCCAGCCCAAGGCCAAACGCTCTACCGCCTGCTGCCAAGTAAAAAGGTTGTCTTTTCCCTCGCGCATGGTTTGGTCCAAACCCCAATGCACATTCAATCCGGCAACAGTCTCATGCAGCAGCGGCACATCTTCCTCACTCAACCCGAAGCGTTGCAGCACCAACCGACTTTCCAGCAAAGGCAAAACCTTGTCCACTTCAAACCGGCTCTCCAGCAAGTCCAAAGTTTGAGCCAAAGCATACAGCAACGGCTGACGGCGGCTGAGTTTCACATCCGAAATCGAATACGGCAAAGCCTGACTGCCTGCATACTCCTGTCCAAAAACGGCTTCAATAAACGGGCTGTACGGCTCGATGTTCGGCGTCAAAACGGCAATATCGTGCGGTTGCCAGTCGGGATTTTTTTGCAACACCAGCGACAGCTCTTCTTTCAAAATCTGCAATTCTCGCAAAGGGCTGTGCGCCGCGACGATTTTGACCGAGCCGTCGTTCAGCAGCTTGTCCGGCTCGACACACACTGAATTGCCATCCGCATCGCGAACCTGAACCAGAGCCTGTTGCCCGCCTACTTCGCTTTCTTCCTGTTGATACAAGCGTTCAGACGGCATGATTAAGTTTTGGATATCGTTTTGCAGGCAATGCAATAAGGTATCGTCTTTTCCTTCTTCATAAACCTGAATATCCTGTTCGGTTTCCACTTCCGACAAAAAATCAAAGAAATCGCGCCCCTGCTTGCCTAAAGAAGCCAACAGCGGATGCCCTGCCTGCGACAAATCCGCCTCATCGCCCCTTTTCAAAATCTGCGCCTCGTCGATAACCTCGCCCCAATATTGGCTGCTCGGGTTGAGCGCAAACACAAATACATCGCAATGCTTGGAAATTTGGTGCAGCAGTTGCAGATACATCGGCGCCATTGTCGAAATGCCGAATACAAACAACCTTTGCGGTAAAACTGATTTATCCAACTGTGCCAACAGCTTTTCCCACAAGGCCACGCGGTGCGGCGCTGATTGGCTGCCATCGTCCAAATAACGCCACAGCTGCGCCTGCCAATCCTCATCATCGCCCAAACCCAGCAGCTTCCCAGTCTGCCACGCATCAATCCAATCCGGCCGGTACACCAAATATTGGTCGAAAATATCCGCCATCTGTCCGGCAAGCTGATAATCCGCCGAGGCCGAACTGTGCAAATAACTTTCCAGCTTCAGGCGTACGTTTTCGTATTCCGGGGCCGTCTGAAACACTTCGCTGCGGAACAAATCCAGCAAACGCCAGCGCATGACTTCAGGCGAAAACGGACTGAGCGGCGGCACATCGGGAACCAATTTGCGCATCAGCTGCCACGCCAAACCGGCAGGCAGGCTGAACTTCAAATTCGCCGCCACGCCGAGTTTGCGCGCAAAAAACACATTCAGATACCGCCGCATCCCCTGGCTCTGCACTACCACTTCTTCCTGCGCCAATACAGAATCCAAGGGCAAGGCCTGATGAATATGCGCGCACATTTCGGCAAGCGCTTCCAAACGGTCGGACTGATAAAGATAAAACATAGCAGACAATCTAAAAAACAATTGCCCACATTATAATGCCATTAGGACAAATGCTTCAGCAGAAGCAGCAAACAAAAACACAGGCCGTCTGAAACACATCGCTTCAGACGGCCTAAAACAAACCCATCGGCAGCCAATTATTAATTATTTATCGACCCCTGTACAAACCGGCTTCCCCTATCCTATAATTTCCCACATTCGGAATGTAGCGCAGCCCGGTAGCGCACTTCGTTCGGGACGAAGGGGTCGGAGGTTCGAATCCTCTCATTCCGACCAAATACAAAACCTGCTTGAGTCCAAGCAGGTTTTTTACATCCGGCAAGCCTATACTTCCGGCGGAGGGAAAGGCGCACCTTCGGGATGTTTGTAGCGGTTGTACATAAACAAATATTGTTCCGGAAAACGGCGTATCCAATACTCGGTATTTTCATTGATCACGCGCGCATCGTTCTCCTTATCGCCGTTCAATTCGCCGCGCAATGGCTCTATGTGCAAGACAAAGCCTTTGCCGTCGGGCAAACGCTCGCCGCAGAAAAACAAAGCCTTCACGCCTTTGACTTGCGCCAGCTTGCCCGCCAACGTCATGGTGTAGGCAGGTTTGCCGAAAAAGTCCACCCACACGCCGTCGCCGCCTTCCTCTGGAGACGGCACATGGTCCGGCAACACAATGGTCGCTTCGCCGCCTCGCAGCGCTTTGATGATTTGTTTGACGCCCTGAATACTGGTCGGCGCAGTCTTGCCTTTGCCGCGCACTCGACCCGCCTGCATTACCGCATCAAAAGCCTTGATTTTCGGCGGCTTGTACATTGCCGTCAGCGGAAACGGCAGTTGCTGGCTGATGTAGCGGCCCGCCAAATCATAGCTGCCGATGTGCGGCGTGATAAACAGCAAACCCTCGCCCGCGCTCAAGGCCGTCTGAACATGTTCCCAACCGTTGACGCTGACAAACAGGTTTTCAATTTCCTCAGGCCGTCTGAAAAACGCCACCGGCAATTCCAAGCCGCCTTTTGCCGTTTCACGGAAAACTTTTTTTACTGCCTCGTCCGTCGGGTTCAATCCGGCAAGTTTCATGTTTTCGAAAACACGCCGGCGATCTTTCGACAGCACGCGGAAACCCAAACTACCCAGCAGGTTGCCTAATTTGTGCAACCAAGCCAAAGGCAGCGCGGCCAAAAATTTAAAAACAAAGGTAACAAGCGTTTGCATAAGGTTTTACCAAAATGAAGTGGACAGATTGTAAACGAAACAGGCCGTCTGAACAAAACAGACTTCGGGCAAATATATTGCGGCACACCTGCTTTTCTGCTACTATCCGCGCTGCATTAAGAGTTGGGAATTCCATGCCAACCTGCTTTTCAAACGGAAAGGTAAGGTGGACGGTTGAAAAACCGATGTGGCTCGCCAGAGCAATCCAAACCCGCTTAATGCGGGAATTTTTTTGCCTGTAAGAAACGCGCAACAGGATTCCGAAACAGCAGGCAAGTGCGAATGTTTCTCACTTGTATAGAGAAAAAGCGGAGTTTTTGTTATGATTTCCGCTGTCCGAAATAAAAGGCCGTCTGAAAACACAGCAGCCTGTTTTTTAATGAAAGAATAGCAATGAGCGAATATCTGTTTACTTCCGAATCGGTATCCGAAGGCCATCCGGATAAAGTTGCCGACCAAGTATCCGATGCGATTTTGGATGCCATCTTGGCGCAAGACCCCAAAGCGCGTGTCGCCGCAGAAACCTTAGTTAACACAGGCTTGTGCGTATTGGCAGGCGAAATCACTACTACCGCCCAAGTGGACTACATCAAAGTCGCACGCGAAACCATCAAACGCATCGGCTACAACTCCTCCGAGCTGGGCTTTGACGCCAACGGCTGCGCAGTCGGCGTGTACTACGACCAACAGTCTCCCGACATCGCCCAAGGCGTGAACGAAGGCGAAGGCATCGACTTGAACCAAGGCGCGGGCGACCAAGGTTTGATGTTCGGCTATGCCTGCGACGAAACCCCTACCCTGATGCCGTTTGCCATCTATTACAGCCACCGCCTGATGCAACGCCAAAGCGAATTGCGCAAAGACGGCCGCCTGCCTTGGCTGCGTCCTGATGCCAAAGCCCAACTGACCGTGGTTTACGACAGCGAAACCGGCAAAGTAAAACGCATCGACACCGTCGTCCTGTCTACCCAACACGATCCGTCTATCGGCTACGAAGAGCTGAAAAACGCTGTTATCGAACACATCATCAAACCGGTTCTGCCGTCTGAACTGCTGACCGACGAAACCAAATACCTGATCAACCCGACCGGCCGCTTCGTTATCGGCGGCCCGCAAGGCGACTGCGGTCTGACCGGCCGTAAAATCATCGTCGACACCTACGGCGGCGCGGCTCCGCACGGCGGCGGCGCATTCTCCGGCAAAGACCCGTCCAAAGTGGACCGTTCCGCCGCTTACGCCTGCCGTTATGTTGCGAAAAACATCGTCGCCGCCGGTTTGGCAACCCAATGCCAAATCCAAGTTTCCTACGCCATCGGCGTTGCCGAACCGACTTCGATTTCCATCGATACTTTCGGCACCGGCAAAATCAGCGAAGAAAAACTGATTGCCCTGGTTCGCGAACATTTCGACCTGCGCCCTAAAGGCATCGTCCAAATGCTCGACCTGCTGCGCCCGATTTACGGAAAATCCGCCGCCTACGGCCACTTCGGCCGCGAGGAGCCTGAATTTACTTGGGAGCGCACTGACAAAGCAGCCGCATTGAAAGCAGCCGCAGGCGTGTAAAAAAATAATAAAGGTCGTCTGAACGGGAGTTTCAGACGGCCTTTTTACATCTAAATATTCAAAACCTTTTTACGAACGACACATCGTATTTTCACAAAAACAGCGCAACGAAATTTTGGATTGCTATGCTGTCTTTGTGAATCTGCATAAATAAAATTGAAAGAATACATCATGAAAAAATGGCTGCTGGCTGTTTTGCCTGCCACTGCACTGGCTGCTCCGCCTCAAGGCTTTTATCAAAATTACCAAGACTGGGACATTGCTTGCGACAATACCGGCACCTGCCGTCTTGCCGGATATCAGGCGGATGAAACAGAAACGCCGGTTTCCATCCTGTTTACCCGAAAAGCGGGGGCGAATGCCGCCGTAGCTGGCGAAGTTTCCCTGCTGCCGTTTAACGACGATGATAGGCAACTCGCCCGTGTGGCAGCCCGCAGCGAATTGATGTTGAACGGCAAATCACTGGGCAAATTGGCGTTGAATAAAAAAGGCACAGGCAAATTGAGCAGCGCGCAAACCAACGCCTTGCTCGAAGCGTTGAAAAAAGAAAGCAAAATCAGCATCCGCGCCGGCAAATATGAATGGCACTTGTCCGACAAAGGCGCGGCGGCAGCAATGTTGAAAGCGGACGAATTCCAAGGTCGTCTGAACACACCTTCCGCGCTGATACGCAAAGGCAACAGCACTCAGGCAGTCCTCAATCCTCAACCCAAACCCGTTATCCGCGCCGTTGCCGTGCCGAAAACAGCAGGCGATATACTGGAACAAGACACACCGCGCCACAGTGCCGTCATGAAGCTGCTGCGCAACAGCAACCGCGTTTCTGAAGGCGACGATAATTACTGTTACGCCCTGCACAATAAAGAGCAAATGGATTGGAACCGCAGCCTAAATATTTATCCGCTCAACAAACAACAAGTTTTGGTGGAGGCCGTCTGTATCGGCGGAGCCTATCAAACCAGCGGCTACTATGTCATTGCCGACAAAAAATTAACCAAAATCGAACAAGTGCTGCCACCAATGACATACGGCGGGCACGGCGGATTCGATGAGAAAACAGCCACCCTTAGCGGCAGCTTCAAAGGCCGAGGAATCGGCGACTGTTGGTCGGGCAATGCCGCAGTGTGGGACGGTAAAACGTTTGTCCGCAGTGAGGAACACACCACCGGTTCTTGCAAAGGCTTCATGGGCGGCGCATGGCTGATGCCTGTTTTTGAAGCCCGTGTTGAGCGTTAAAAGACACGGAATATTTACGATAGAAAGCAAAGGCCGTCTCAAAATTCCCGTTTTCAGACGGCCTTTTTCCTTATACAATAGCCACTTGAATTTCTATATACATTCTGAATAAAGGATACGGATTATGTTCGGCAAACAACTTTTTGAAGAAGTCAGCTCCAAAATCAGCGAAACCATCGCCAACAGCCCTGCCAAAGACATGGAAAAAAACGTTAAAGCCATGCTCGGCAGCGCGTTCAACCGCATGGATTTGGTAACCCGAGAAGAATTCGACATCCAACAACAGGTTTTGATTAAAACCCGTACCAAGCTGGCCGAATTGGAAGCCCGTTTGGCCAAACTCGAAGCCGCCCAAGAGCCTGAAGAAGCTGCTTTGAAAGCGGCCGAAGCCGCTGCTGAAGAAGCAGTTGCCGAAATCGTACAACAAACCGAAGCCGCCGAATAAGGCCGTCTGAAACATGTCGCTTGCTTTGGTTTACAGCCGCGCCTTAAGCGGTATGAACGCGCCGTTGGTCGAAGTGGAAGCCCACCTTGCCAACGGCTTGCCACATTTCAATATCGTCGGTTTGCCCGATACTGAAGTCAAAGAAAGCCGCGACCGCGTGCGTGCCGCCATCATCCAAAGCGGCTTCGACTTCCCCGCCAAGAAAATTACCGTCAACCTCGCACCGGCCGACCTCCCCAAAGAATCCGGCCGTTTCGATTTACCTATTGCCTTGGGCATTCTTGCCGCATCGGGACAAATTAATCCTGAAAAGCTCGCGCAATATGAGTTTGCCGGAGAATTGGCGCTGTCCGGGCTGCTGCGTCCCGTACGCGGCGCGCTGGCTATGGCATGGCAGGGAATGCAGGCAGGCCGTTCGTTCGTATTGCCACAAGAAAATGCCGAACAGGCTGCCGTCATGCGCGGTATCGCGGTTTATGGCGCGCGTTCTTTGGGCGAAGTGGCCGCCCATTTAAACGGCATCGAACCGTTGACACAAACCGAATGCAAACTGCCACAAAGGCCGTCTGAACAAAGTAAAATTCCTGATTTAGCTGATGTTAAAGGCCAGCATACCGCCCGCCTTGCTTTGGAAATCGCAGCGGCAGGCGGACACAGCCTGCTGATGATGGGTCCGCCGGGTACGGGCAAATCCATGCTTTCGCAACGTTTGCCCGGCATCCTTCCGCCTTTGACCGAAGACGAATTAGTCGAAGTATGGGCATTGCGTTCGCTCCTGCCCAACCATCAACAGCAACTCGACAGTAACCGTCCTTTCCGCAGCCCTCATCACAGTGCCAGCTCGGCTGCCATGGTAGGCGGCGGTTCAGACCCGCGTCCGGGTGAAATTTCATTGGCTCATCACGGTGTGTTGTTTTTAGACGAATTGCCTGAGTTTGACCGTAAAGTATTAGAAGTATTGCGCGAACCTTTAGAAAACGGCGAAATCCATATTTCCCGTGCCGCACGCCAAGCGGTTTATCCGGCTAAGTTCCAACTTGTCGCCGCCATGAACCCCTGCCCTTGCGGCTATCTTGGTCATCCATCCAAACCTTGCCGCTGCACGCCTGAAAGTGTTGCCCGCTACCGCAACAAAATTTCAGGGCCATTGCTCGACCGTATTGATTTAACCATCGAAGTACCCAGCCTTTCCGCTGCCGAGTTAATGCAACAAGAAGCAGGCGAATCCAGTGCCACCGTATTGGAACGAGTTACCGCCGCACGCAAAATCCAATACGGCCGACAAGGCAAAGTTAATGCCGAATTGAGTGTCAGCGAGCTCGATGGCAAAGCCCGCATCCAAAAAGAAGCGCAAGAAGCCTTGGGAACCATGCTCGAAAAACTGTCCCTTTCCGCTCGAAGCTTCCACCGCATCATGCGCGTCGCCCGTACACTGGCCGATTTGGCAGGCGACGAAGAAGTCAGCAAAACCCATGTGATGAAAGCCATCGGCTTCCGTCGCGCCCTTTAACTTTTCAGACGGCCTGAATCTTTATGTTTAAGTAAAACTAAAGTAAACAAAGCATCAGGATTTTGCCGTCTATAACGGTTATTGATAAAATATCGAATCCAAACTCAGACAGTCTCCCTTCAGACCGTCTGAACACATTATTACAAGGTAAGTCATGAAAAAATCTACACAATATGGCAAAGGCTTGGCCGGTTTCTTTTTCGGTCTGATACTGGCAACAGGTATTATTGCCGGTATTTTGTTCTTCCTGAACCAAGGCAACCAAAACGTTTTCAAAGAGCTGACCCAGCCTAAACAAAGTGAAGAACCTGAAATCCTGAAGCCTCAAGACAAAGCAGAGAAACGCCCTGCTACCGACAATTCGTCCAGCCAAGCAGATGAAGAAAAAGCCAAAGCTGAAAAAGAAGTGGCGGAGAAAGAAGCCAAAGCAAAAGAAGCGGCTGAAAAGGCTGCCAAAGAAGCTGAAGAGAAAGTGGCTCAAGCAGAAAAAGAGGCTCAGGAAAAAGCCGAGCGCGAAGCCAAAGAAAAAGCGGATAAAGCTGAAGCAGAAAAAGTCGAACGCGAAGCTAAAGAAAAAGCTGAAAAAGCCGCCGCCGACAAAGCCGAACGCGAAGCCAAAGAAAGAGCAGACAAAACTGCCGCCGACAAAGCCGAACGTGAAGCCAAAGAAAAAGCCGCAAAAGCGGAAGCAGAAAAAGAAGCCGCCAAGAAAAAACTGGCCGAGAAAAAAGCCGAATTAGAAAAAAAACGCGCAGAAAAAGCCAAAGCTGAAAAAGAAGCTGCTGATAAAACTGCAAAAGATAAAAAAGCGGCCGACCAACTGACCGACAAACAAAAAGAGCGTGCCGAGCGCAAATTGGCTGAGAAAAAAGCAGCCGAAGCCAAAAAACAAAACAAGCCGACACCTGAGCAAATCCTCAACAGCGGCAGCATCGAAAAAGCACGTAAAGCCGCAAATGCCTCTGCAACAAAAGAAAGCAGTAAACAGTCAGCAGAAAAAGCCGAAGCGACTGCCAACAGCGGTAAAAAAGCCTTCCTGCAACTTGGTTCATATGCAGACCGCTCCAGCGCAGACTCACAACGTGCCAAACTGGCTATTTTAGGTGTTTCTTCCAAAGTGGTTGAATCGCAAAACGGCGACAAAACCATTTACCGAGTTCAAAGTAACACCATGCCGCAGGAAGCCGCTGTAAAACTGCAAAAAAACCTGCAAGGCCATAATATCAATAGCTTGATTCGTTCTACCAAATAATGGAATCACTGATGAAGCAGCGTATAAAACAAACCATTGCCGCACTCAGCCTGAGCCTGCTCAGTCTGAGTGCGCAGGCTGCTACCGAGGGCGTGGACTATACTGTCCTCAGTCGCCCTATTCCGCAGCAACAAGCTGGAAAAATTGAAGTGCTAGAATTTTTCGGCTACTTCTGCGTCCATTGTTACCATCTCGATCCAGTTTTGTTGCAACACAGCAAAACCTTTGCCAAAGATGTTTCCTTGCGGACAGAACACGTCGTTTGGATGCCTGAAATGTTAGGCTTGGCCAAGGTTGCCGCAGCCGTCAATCTTTCAGGTTTGAAATATCAAGCCAATCCAGTCATCTTCAAAGCAGTTTACGAACAAAAAATCAACCTGGCTGATGCAAATGTATTCCGATCATGGGTTGGTAAACAGACAAGTTTTGACAGTAAAAAACTGCTTCAAGCCTACAATAGCCCTGCTGCCGCGTCGGCTGCTGCAAAAATGCAGCAATTGACGGAAACTTATCGAATTGAAAACACACCAACTGTCATTGTCGGTGGTAAATACAAAGTCAATTTCAATGGTGGCGACTGGAAAGTCGGTATGAAAACCATAGACGAGCTCATCGTCAAAGTCCGCAGCGAACAATCCTCAAAACCACTTTAACTATTCAACAAAAGAAAGACGGCCTCAAGGCCGTCTGAAAACTTATGGACATTCTGATTTTATTTAAAGCACTTATTCTCGGTATTATCGAAGGTTTAACCGAGTTCCTCCCTATTTCAAGTACCGGTCACTTGATTGTATTTGGCGACTTAATGAATTTCCAAAGCAACGGAAAAGTATTCGAAATTGCCATCCAGCTCGGTGCCGTATTAGCCGTCGTATTCGAATATCGCCAACGATTTACCCATATCATAAAAGGACTAGGCAAAGAGCGAACAGCCAATCGCTTTGTGCTGAATTTATTTATCGCGTTCATCCCCGCTGCGATTGTTGGCCTCTTATTCAGTAAACAAATTAAATTGCATCTTTTCAACCCGATTACCGTTGCTACCATGCTGGTATTAGGTGGCTTCTTCATTTTATGGGTTGAAAAACGCCAAACAACAGCCAAACCTAAAGTCAACCATGTCGATGATATACGCCCAATTGACGCATTTGTTGTAGGATGCGCCCAAATTTGTGCCCTTATCCCTGGGACATCACGTTCAGGCAGTACCATCATGGGCGGTATGCTGTGGGGACTGGAACGCAAAACGGCTACCGAATTTTCATTCTTCCTTGCTGTACCAATGATGATTGCGGCCACAGGTTACGACATCTTAAAAAACTACAAACTTTTTACCTTGCAAGATGTCGGACAAATTGCCATCGGTTTTATCGCAGCATTTATCGCCGGTTTATTGGCAGTAAAAGCTTTGCTGAAATTTGTCTCCAGTAAAAACTATGTGCCTTTTGCCTACTACCGTATTGTATTTGGTGGTCTGATTCTCCTTACTTGGATACTAGGCTTAGTCAGCTGGAGCGAATAACCCCTCTCCCTAAAGGACGTGCCTGAGCACGTCCTTTTTCTTTATCCGCTTTCTCCCTTTCGATTAGGTTTCTACCCCGTAAAAGGCCGGCACTCCGCATCATTGCCCCTAAATATCTCCTCGCCGTCCGTACAGCTTCCCTTACCCTTCATCTTCCCGCACACCACCGCCGTCAGCGACTCGTTCAAGCGCAGCACCCTCGGCTCCGCTTCCCTATCCAGCGCCACCGCCTTCAAGGTAAACTTACCTTCCAGGATACCCTTAGCCTGGCCACTCATCCTGATACAGAAACCACCCGCCTCCTTCACCGGCAGCTCCGGCCACTTCGTCGACGTCAGCTTAAAGCTGCCCTTTTTTGTGTAGAACTGCTCCATAAAGCGCGCATTTTCCAGCAGCGCGGCATGAGCCGCACGCAGGTTGGCCGAGCGGACCGATTCCCGATAGGCCGTAAAGGCAGCCGTCGCCAAGATCGAAACCAGCAGCATCACCACCAACAGCTGTATCAAAGAGTACCCCCTCTGCACAGCTGCCCTATTCCGTTTTCCGTCAAATGCTTTTAAGTACATATCTTTATTCCCTTTATCTTTTATATCCCTATCCGACAGGATGGACCTTATCCGTTTATCCCTTCACCCAATGAAAGCCCCATTAGCCCAAGTTTTATTGCCACTGCCCAAACAAAGCCGCCCGTCATCCCGAACCGGCAAGCAGTTCGGCCTCGGGGCGGCGTATACGGCACGATCGTCCGTCAGGTTATTTTTTCACGGCAGGCTGGGCGGCCTTAGGAGCGGCAGAAGAA